>JAJZRE010000049.1 GCA_021802945.1 Pseudomonadota bacterium | reverse complement strand
GAGCCGTTCAGGCCCAGCAGGCCGATCTTGGCGCCGGGAAAGAAGCTGAGGGAAATGTCCTTGAGAATCTGCCGCTTCGGCGGAACGATCTTGCCGACACGGTTGAGGGAGTAAACGTATTGCGCCATGAAAGAAAAACCCGGGAAATTTTATTGGGAAATGCTGCCGGAACAGGCGTCGAACTCGCATTCGTTCGCCGGGTTGCGGCCGACGGCCCGGCCGTCGGGACAGCGTCTGGTTTCGGCCGGACAGACCAGCGGGATGTCGGCCATCGGCGGCGGGGGCGGCCCTGCCGGAGAAGGCTTCTTGTGCCCGTCAGGGTGGACAGGGCTCGCGCCGCACGCAGCCAGCGTCAGCAGCACGGCAACGGCGGCGAGCGCCCTGGTCATGACAATTCCTTGTCGAGCAGGGCCCTCAGCTTGGCAAAGTCGAGATCGCCCAGCTTCTCTTCGAGGATGCGGCCGTCCTTGCCGATGATGAAGCTGGTGGGCGTGAGCTGCACGTTGCCGAAGGCGCGCGCGTGCTCGCCGTTGACGTCGAGCGCCACCGGGAACGGCAGCTGGCGCGTCTTCGCGAAATTGGCGACGTAGTTCGGCGGGTCGTAGCTCATCGCCACCGCGACGATTTCGAAGCCGCGGTCCTTGTACTGCTTGTAGGTCTCGACGAGATCGGGCATTTCCTTGACGCAGCCGGGACAGGAGGTCGCCCAGAAGTTGACCAGCACGATCTTGCCGCGCAGTTGGTTGAGGGCGATGGGCTTGCCCTCCAGCGTGGTGAACGTGGATGCGGGCGCAGCGGGTTTTTCCGTCAGGGCATACACCAGCGCACCCGCAATGGCGAGCACGGCCGCGGCAATCAGGAGGGGTTTGGCGAGTTTCATGCGGATTCCATGGGGTTAAACGTTCTGATACGACCGCGCCAGCGCCACATAGTGCTGCGCGGAATAGCTGAAATAGGCGATTTCCTCATCAGTGAGCCGGCGCACCGGCTTGGCGGGGCGGCCCAGATAGAGGTGGCCGGATTCGAGCACCTTGCCCTCCGGCACCAGCGAACCGGCGCCCAGCAGCACCTGTTTCCGGATCACCGCGCGGTCGAGGATGATCGAACCCATGCCGATCAGGCATTCGTCCTCGATCGTGCAGGCGTGCAGGATGACCGAGTGGCCCACCGTCACCCGTGCGCCGATGACCAGCGGTCCGCCCGCGGGATTGGCCGGCGTCCTGTGCGACACGTGCAGCACGCTGTTGTCCTGGATGTTGGTGGCCTCGCCGACGGCGATCGAATTGACGTCGCCGCGGATCGCCGCGCCCGGCCACACCGAGGCGTCGCGGCCCAGGCTGACTTCGCCGATCACCGTGGCGCGCGGGTGCACCCAGGCGCCCGGGGCAAGTTGCGGGTGGATGCCCCGGTAGGGGGCGAGGGAGTCTAAAGCCATGGTTGTCCAGGGGTTGAAACGCAGCAGAACCGGGCTCAAATTATAATCGCTGTACGTTGCTGCTTTTTCCCCGCATGTCCTGCGACCACTTTCTGAAAGATTTGCCATGAATACCCCATTGGGCACCAACCCCCTGCTCGATTTTTCCGGCCTGCCCCGTTTCGCCGAATTCAAGCCCGAATTCGTCACGCCCGCCATCGACCAGCTGCTGGCCGACGCGCGCGCGGCGGTCCGGCGCGCGGAAGCCGCCGACACGCCGGCCGAGTGGGACGCCTTCGTCGCCCCGCTCGACGACGCCAACGAGAAGCTGGGCCGCGCCTGGGGCCAGGTGTCGCACCTGCATTCGGTGATGGATTCGCCCGAACTGCGCGAGGTCTACAACGCCAACCTGCCGAAGATCACCATCTTCTACGCGGAGCTGGGACAGAACGAGGCGCTGTTCGCCAAGTTCAAGGCGCTGAAGGCGAGCCCCGGCTACGCCGCGCTGTCGGCCGCGCGCAAGAAGATCGTGGACAACGAGCTGCGCGACTTCCGCCTGGGCGGCGCCGAACTGCCGGCCGACAGGAAAGCGCGCTTCATGCAGGTGCAGGAGGAACTGGCGCAGCTTTCCGCCAGGTTCGAGGAAAACCTGCTCGACGCCACCAACGCCTTCGCGCTCTACATCGACGACGCCGCGCAACTTGCCGGCATCCCGGACGACGTGCAGGCGATGATGAAGGCCGCCGCCGAAGCCGACGGCAAGACAGGGTACAAGATCACCCTGCACATGCCGTCCTACCTGCCGGTGATGCAATACGCCGACAACCGCGGCCTGCGCGAGCAGGTGTATCGCGCCTACGTCACCCGCGCTTCCGAATTCCCCCCGGCCACGGCATCCGGGGACAAGGGCGAAGTAAAGCGCCCGCAAGGGGCAGGCCGCGGTTGTAAAGACGCTGAAGCATCAACAACCGCGCTCTGGGACAACACCCCGCTGATCGCGAGCATCCTCAGGCTGCGCCGCGAAGCCGCCGAACTGCTCGGATTCAAGAGCTACGCCGAGGTATCGCTGGCGGCCAAGATGGCCGACACGCCGGCCGAGGTGCTGAAGTTCCTCGACGAACTCGGCGTCCGTGCCCGCCCCTACGCCGAAAAGGACTACGCCGAACTCAAGGCCTTCGCCCGCGACGAGCTGGGCTTGAGCGACCTGCAGGCCTGGGACACGGCCTACGCGTCGGAAAAGCTGAGCGTCGCCCGCTACAGCTTTTCCGACCAGGAAGTGAAGCAGTATTTCCCCGAACCACGCGTGCTGGCCGGCCTGTTCAGGCTGATCGAAACGCTCTACGGCCTGCATGTGCGCGAAGACCGCGCGCCGGTGTGGCATCCGGACGTCAAGTTCTACACGCTCACCGACCACGGCGGCCAGCGCGTCGGCCAGTTCTACCTCGACCTCTACGCCCGCGCCTCCAAGCGCGGCGGCGCCTGGATGGACGACGTCATCACCCGCCGCAGGACGGCCGACGGCATCCAGACCCCGGTGGCCTACCTGAACTGCAATTTCTCCGGGCCGGTGGGCGGCAAGCCTGCCCTCTTCACCCACGACGAGGTCATCACCCTGTTCCACGAGACCGGCCACGGCCTGCACCACCTGCTGACGCGGATCGAGGAGCTCGGCGTCTCCGGCATCAACGGCGTCGAGTGGGACGCGGTCGAACTGCCGAGCCAGTTCATGGAAAACTTCTGCTGGGAATGGGACGTGCTGAAGCACATGACCGCGCATGTGGAAACCGGCGAGCCGCTGCCGCGCGCGCTGTTCGACAGGATGCTGGCGGCGAAGAACTTCCAGTCCGGCCTGCAGACGCTGCGCCAGATCGAGTTCGCCAGCTTCGACATGCACCTGCACGACGACTTCGATCCCAACGGCAGCCGCACCGCGCAGGACCTGATCGACGACATCCGCAAGCAGGTCGCGGTCATCATTCCGCCAACTTACAACCGCTTCCCCAACAGCTTCTCGCACATCTTCGCCGGCGGCTACGCGGCCGGCTACTACAGCTACAAGTGGGCGGAAGTGCTCTCCGCCGACGCCTACGCGCTGTTCGAGGACGAGGCCGAAGGCTACGGCGGCGTGCTGAATCCGGAAGTTGGCCACCGCTTCTGGAGCGAGATCCTGGCCCAGGGCGGCGCCCGCCCGGCGCTCGAATCGTTCAAGGCCTTCCGCGGCCGCGCGCCGACCATCGACGCCCTGCTGCGGCACAACGGCATGGCTTAAAGTTCGCGGGGAGCCCTTCCGTTAAAAGGATGATTACGATTTCCGGGAGCGCGGCATGAAAGCAGGACGCATCATGGTGGCTATGTGGCTGGCGGCGGCAAGCACGTCGCTGGCGGCCGCCTCGCTCTATCAATGGAAAGACGCACAGGGCCGCACGGTTTACAGCGACCAGCCGCCGCCCCCGAATATCCACAACGCCCAGCAGAGAGCGTTCAAGGGCAGCGTCATCGAAGGTAACGAATCGTATGCCGTCAGGATCGCGCGCGAGAAGCATCCGATAACGCTCTACACCAGTGCCTGCGGCGCCCCGTGCGATCTGGCGCGGCAGTTGCTCATCCAGCGGGGGGTCCCTTTCAGCAGCAAGGACCTGCAAGCCAGCGAGGAAGCGCGCAACGAAGTGCAGAAACTGACCGGCAAGCTCAACGTGCCGGTGCTGATGGTTGGCAGCGACAAGCTCGAGGGCTTCGAAGCCGGCCAGTGGCAGGCCGCGCTGGATCGCGCCGGCTATCCCAGGTCTGCGCCACCCGGCAGCAAGCCGGTGCCGCCAGCCGCACCGGTGCCTGCCCCGGCGCCCGTGCCCGCCACGGCAGCCTCGCCTGCGCCCCTCCCCTAGCAGACTCAAACCGCTGCGTGCCTCGGCCGCCTGAGCCTGGGGTACACTCCGCGGCATGAAGCTCGCCGCCTGGAACGTCAACTCCCTCAAGGTCCGCCTGCCCCAGCTGCTGGACTTTCTCGCCACCCGCCAGCCCGACGCGGTATGCCTGCAGGAAACCAAGCTGACCGACGACGCCTTTCCGGTGGCCGAACTTGAAGCCGCCGGCTATCGCGTCGTGTTCGCCGGACAGAAAACCTACAACGGCGTCGCGATCGTCAGCCGAGGCGAACCGGCGGAGGTGAATATCGGCATCCCGGAATTCGAGGACGAACAGAAGCGCGTCATCGCCGCCACCATCGACGGCGTGCGCCTGGTGTGCGTGTACTGCCCCAACGGGCAGAGCCTCGATTCCGACAAGTATCCCTACAAGCTCGCCTGGTTCGACGCGCTGGCCACCTGGCTGAAGGACGAACTTGCCCGATACCCCAAACTCGCCATGCTCGGCGATTACAACGTCGCGCCGGAAGACCGCGACGTGCACGACCCTGCGGCCTGGCAAGGCAGCGTGCTGGTGTCGGAACCCGAACGCGAACGCTTCAGGAATCTGTTGGCGCTGGGCCTGAAGGACAGCTTCCGCCTGTTCGAGCAGCCCGAAAAGAGTTTTTCCTGGTGGGACTACCGCATGATGGGCTTCCGCCGGAACCATGGCCTCAGAATCGATCACATCCTGCTGTCCGAACCGCTCGCCGCCGCCTGCACCTCCAGCACGATCGACCGCGACATGCGGAAACTGGAGCGGCCGTCGGATCACGCGCCGGTGGTGGCCGAGCTCGACCCGGACGCCTGGGCCGCACCATGAAAAACCACGTCCGGGTTTACAAATACCCGCTGTCGGAAAGCAGGAACGGGATGCCCGGCCATTTTGATCTGGTTTCTTCCCACTTTCATTGAATGTTCGACCTATAATCCCACCAGTCGCGGCGCAGACCGGACACTTGAGCGATGTGTTTATCTTTCGACGGAGATTCTGATCATGAATAAAACGATATTGGCCGCTCTTACGATGGGATTGTTCAGCCTGCAGGCGTACGCTGCGGACACCGTCAAGATTGCCCTGACCGGACCCTTTACCGGCGGCTCGGCGCCGATGGGGGTTTCCATGCGCGACGGCGCCAAACTGGCGATCGACGAAATCAACCGCGCCGGCGGCATCCAGGTGGGCGCCAGGAAAATGAAAATCGAGGTGATCGAGCGGGACGACGAGGCGAAGAACGAGCGCGGCGCCCTGATCGCCCAGGAACTGGCCTCGATGGACGACCTGTCGGGCGTGATCGGCACGGTGAACACCGGCGTCGTACTGGCTGGCGACAAATACTTCCAGGAAAAAGGCCTCACCAAGATCATCACGCCGGCCGCGGGTTCGGCCTCCATGACCCAGTGGAGCAAGGCGGGGGTGAAGGACCTGTCCATCTTCCGCTTCTCCGCCGATGACGGCATCCAGGCGTCCATGGTGGTCGAGGAAGCCATCAACCGCCGCCTCAACAAGGTGGCGATCCTTCATGACTCGACCAACTACGGGGTATCCGGCCGCGACGACCTGCTCAACCAGATCAAGTCGCAGGGCAACAAGCTGCAGGTGGTGGCCACCGAGAAGTTCAACATCGGCGACAAGGACATGACCGCCCAGTTGCTGAAAGCCAAGCTCAGCGGTGCCCAGGCGATCCTGATCTGGGGCATCGGTCCGGAAATGGCCGCTGTTTCCAACGGCATGGCGAAGCTCAGCATGAAGGTGCCGCTGATCGGCGGGTGGACGCTCTCGATGTCCAACTACATCGACAACGCCGGCAAGAACGGCAACGGCACGATGATGCCGCAGACCTTCATCGAAGACCCCATCACGCCCAAGGCCAGGAGCTTCATCGACAGCTACCACAAGGCCTACGGCGTGACGCGGATTCCTTCGCCGATGTCCGCGGCCCAGGGCTACGATGCCGTGTACGTCTTTGCCGCCGCGGTCAAGCAGGCGAAGAGCACGGACACCCACAAGATCAAGGACGCCCTGGAGGACCTGAAGGAGCCGGTGAAGGGCGTGATCGCCACCTGGAAGCATCCCTATTCCAAGTGGGATCCGGCCAACGAACAGACGCATGAGGCCTTCCGCCGCGCCCAAGCCGTGATGGGCATGGTCCAGGACGGCCGCGTGGTGTTCGCCAACAAGACCGACCGCCAGCGCCTGATGAAGAGCGCAGGCAAATAAAATAAGCTCAGGGGGAGGGACGTCCCTCCCCGGCTGCATTCAGCCAGTAGAAAAACAACATGTATACCCTTCTGATCGTTCAACTTGCCGTGAGCGGGGCATTGATGGGCATGGTCTACGCCCTGATCGCCTACGGCTTTCAGCTGACCTTCGCCACCAGCAAGAGCATCAATTTCGGCCAGGGCGAGCTGGTGATGCTGTCCGCCCTGTTCAGCCTGACCCTCATCGATACCGGTCTGCCCTACTGGCTGGTGGTGCCGGGCGGCATGCTGTTCGGCGTCGTGCTGGGCCTGTTCGTCGAGCGGGCGGGCGTGCGGCTGGCCCTGGAGCAGAAAAGCGAGGGCTGGATCCTGCTCACCATCATCCTGGGCCTGCTGGGCTTCTCTGCCGCGGAAAACATCTGGGGTCGCGACGACCGGCCCTTCCCCACCCCCATTCCCTCCGATCCGGTGCATATTTTCGGGATCGATGTCACCCCGCTCGAACTCTCCGTGGCCATCGGCGTGCTGGCCGTGATGGGGCTGGTGGAACTGTTCAAGCGCAAGACGCTGCTGGGCAAGGCTTTCGAGGCGGTCTCCGCGGATCGCGATGCCGCCCAGTTGATGGGCATCTCGGCGACCCGCACGATTCAGCTGTCCTATGGCCTGTCGGGCCTGGTGGCGGCGCTGGCGGGCATCCTGGTCGCACCGATCACCACGGTGGGACCGACCATGGCGTCGGTGCTGATCCTCAAGGCCTTCTCGGTGGCCGTCGTGGCGGGGCTCGATTCCGGTTTCGGGGTGGTGCTGATCGGGCTCTTCCTCGGGGCCCTGGAAAGCCTCACGAGTTTCTATCTCGGCAGCGGCTGGCGCGAGGCGCCCGGCCTGGTTCTGCTCATTCTTGCGCTGGCCGTGCGCCCCAACGGGGTGTTCGGCAAGGCCAGCATCCGGAAGGTGTGACGGACATGTGGAAACGCCTGCTCCTGATTCGCGGCGCCGAACTGGCGGTCCTGGCGCTGCTTGGCGCGATTCCCCTTCTGGTGGACAACAGCTACGTGCTGGGATTGCTGACGCTGTTGGCGATCTACGGGATTCTCCTGATCGGCCTCGACGTTACCGTGGGTTATCTCGGCCAGGTCAATCTGGCCCAGGCCGCGTTTCTCGGCCTGGGGGCCTACGCAGCCGGTCTCGGCGTGGCCCATTTCGACTTCGGCATGCTGGCCGCGCTGGCGATGGCCCTCGGGGTGGGGCTTCTGTTCGGCACCTTGCTGGCCTTTCCCGCGCTGCGCCTGGAAGGCCCCCAGTTCGCCCTGGCGACCCTGAGCTTCTCGGCCCTCAGCGCGACCACGCTGAACGAGTGGGAGGGATTGACACTCGGCGCCCAGGGTCTCCAGGTCAGCCGGCCCCCCGTGCTGGGCATGACGCTGGATGCGCCGGGTTTCTTCTGGCTGTGCCTGCTGCTGCTCGCCCTGGTCTGGCTGGCCATGCGCAACCTGCTGTCGTCGCAGTGGGGGCGGGCCTTCGAGGCCCTGCGCGACAGCCCCATCGCCACCGATGCCATGGGCGTCGGCACCTACCGCCACAAGGTGGCGGGCTTTGCCCTGGCCTCCGCCCTGGGCGGGCTGGCCGGCGGGCTGTATGCCTTCAACTTCCAGTATCTCCAGCCCCAGAGCTTCGGCTACGACCTGATGGTGATCCTGCTCCTGGGCGTGGTCCTCGGGGGACGCAAGAGCCTGTGGGGCGCGCTGGTGGGCGCGACGCTGATCGCCCTGCTGCCCAACCTCCTGTCCAACCGGGAACTGTTCCAGGCCATTTCCGCGGTCGGCCTGCTCGTGGCTGCCGTGGCAGGCGCGCGGGGCCTGCTCAGGAAAACCACCCGGCCGTTCCAGGCCTTGGCCCCCATCGTGGCGATGGGCATCCTGATGGCAGGCAGCCTGATCGTGGAGAACACCGAAGATTGGCGCAAGGCCATTTTTGCCCTGATGCTGTTTGCCGTGGTGGTGGGCTTGCCGGAGGGCCTGATGGGCTTCGCCGCGCATTTCCTGACCAAGCTGTTCCGCATCGCGCCGCCGCCTTTGCCGGCGGCGGCCGCGCTGGACGTGGTCCTGCCGAGACAGGCGGCGGATGGCAGCGCACTCCTGGAATTGCGTGACCTGAAACGCTATTTCGGCGGCGTCAAGGCCGTGGATGGCGTGTCGTTGACGGTGCGGGCGGGCGAGATCCACGGCCTGATCGGCCCCAACGGCTCCGGCAAGAGCACCGCGGTCAATGTCATTTCCGGCCTCTATGTTCCCACCGGCGGCGACATGCTGCTGCGCGGCAAGGCCCTGCCCGTTGGCAGCCTGTTCAAGGTCGCGCGAACGGGCGTGGCGCGCACCTTCCAGAACCTGCAGTTGTTCAGCGATCTTAGCGCGGTGGACAACGTCATGGTGGCGCTCAGGGGCGTGTACCGCACCCCCATACCCTTGGTGCTGCTGGGACTCGCCATGGGCGAGGAACAGCGCGCCCGCGCCGCCGCGCTGGCCCTGCTGGAACTGGTGGGCCTGCAGGCGCAGGCGCGCACCCGGGCCAGGGACCTGACCTATGGCGACCAGCGCTTCCTGGAAATCGCCCGCGCGCTGGCGCGCAGGCCCGAGTTGCTGATCCTGGACGAACCGGCCGCGGGCCTGGCCCACCCGGACGTGAACAAGCTGATCGAGATCATCAAGCGCATCCACGAGCGCGGTATCAGCATCATCCTGATCGAGCACCACATGGACGTGATCAGCGAGCTGTGCAGCGTGGTGACGGTGCTGGATGGCGGCAGGATCATCGCGGCCGGCACGGCCGACGAGGTCAAGCGCAATCCCAAGGTAATCGAAGCCTATCTGGGCATGACCGACGATTCGGCGGGCGCCGCTGCGCCCGCCCTGGCCGGTTGAAGGGAAGGATGAATCCGTGCTGACGATCGACAATCTGCATGCGGGATACGGGACGAGCGAAGTGCTCGTCGGCGTCTCCCTGGAAGTGAAAGCGGGCTCGGTGGTGGCCCTGATCGGCGCCAACGGCGCGGGCAAGACCACCACCATGCGGGCCATTTCCGGGATGCTCAGGCCGAACGAGGGACGCGTGCTGCTGGACGGCAAGCCGGTCCAGCAATTCGACGCGTCCCGCATCGCCCGTCTCGGCCTGGCCCACTCACCGGAGGGGCGGAAGGTATTCGGCCCCCTGACGGTGGAG
Source organism: Pseudomonadota bacterium (assembly GCA_021802945.1). Classification (GTDB taxonomy): domain Bacteria; phylum Pseudomonadota; class Gammaproteobacteria; order Burkholderiales; family Thiobacillaceae; genus Thiobacillus. The sequence continues at coordinate 9,671 of JAJZRE010000049.1, read as the reverse complement.
GACAACCTGCTGCTGGGCGCCTTTGGCCGCCTGCCCCGGTTTTTCGGTTTTCGTACCCGCGCCGCCGCCGACCTGGCGGGCGTCTATGAACTGTTCCCCCGTCTTCAGGAGCGCCGCCTGCAGGCGGCCGGCACCCTGTCGGGCGGGGAGCAGCAGATGCTCGCCATCGGCCGTGCCCTGATGGCCAAACCCAAGGTCATGCTGCTGGACGAACCCTCCATGGGGCTCGCCCCCGTCATCGTGCAGGAAGTGTTCAACACCATCCGCCGCCTCAAGGAGGCCGGCATCACGCTGCTTCTGGTGGAACAGTTCGCGAAAAGCGCACTGGAGGTGGCGGACTACGCCTACGTGATGGACCGGGGGCGCATCGCCATCGAGGGGACACCCGCCCATCTCGCCGAGGATGAACGGGTGCTCGCCGCCTATCTGGGCTGACCGTCTGGACGCCGAAGCCGAATCCCGGCGCATCCCGGCCCGGTCCTGATGGATATCTGGCACGGCCTCCTGCTGGCGGGGGCGGGCGCCCTCGGGGGCGCCGCGAATGCCATCGCGGGGGGCGGAACCTTCTTCACCTTCCCCGCCCTGCTGGCGGCGGGGGTCCCCCCGGTGGCCGCCAACGCCTCGAATTCCCTGGCCATCTGGCCCGGCCATGCCCTGGCCCTGCTGAGCTACGGCGAGGAACTCGGACGGCAGCGCGCGGGACTGCCTCGCCTGATGGCCGCGGCCGTGGGGGGCGGCGCGATCGGCGGCTGGCTGATGGTGCACAGTACGGACCGCCATTTCATGCAGGCCGTTCCCTGGCTTTTGCTGTTCGCCACCCTCGCCTTCGCCTTCAAGCGGCGGATGCTGTCCTTCAGCCGCCGCCTTTTCTCCGCGCGCCACGGCAAAGGACCGCTCGCCCTCGTCCTCACGTTCGCGCTCGGCGTCTACGGCGGCTATTTCAACGCAGGGCTCGGCATCATGCTGCTGGCGACCCTGACCCTGTCGGGCATCGAGGACGCGCACGAACTGAACGGCGTGAAGAACCTGCTGGCCACGGGCATCACCACGGTGTCGCTGATCCTGCTGGTGGCCAGCGGTGTGATCGCCTGGATCCCGGCGGGGATGACGCTGCTCGGGGCGGTATTCGGGGGCGTGCTGGGCGGGCGCCTGGCGCGCCGGATTCCGCAAAGCTGGCTCGAAGGCACGGTGATCGGGCTCGGCAGCCTGCTCACGGTCGCCTACGCCATCAAGGTGTACGCCTGAGTGCCGCAGCGGACGCGGCAATCAGTACTGCACCACCACCGGATCGAGGCTGCGCCACAAGTACCAGGTGGCCACGGTGCGCCAGGGCGCGTGGCGCTCGCCGTGCTGGCGCAGCGCCTTGGGCGTGGGACGCTCGCCACCCAGATAATGCAGGGCGACGGCCTTCTGCAGGCCGATGTCGTCGACCGGCCAGACGTCGGGGCGGCGCAGGTTGAAGATGAGGAACATCTCCGCGGTCCAGCGGCCGATGCCGCGCACGTCGATGAGTTCGGCGATCACTGCCTCGTCTTCCATGCCTTTCCAGCGCGCGGGCTGGATGCGTTCATCGACGAAATGGCCGGCCAGGTCGACCAGATATCCGGCCTTGCGGCGCGACAGGCCGCAGGCCGCAAGCGCATCCGGATCGAGCGCGGCCACTCGTTCGGGGGCAACAGCCTCGGCCAGCGCCGCGAAGCGCGCCCAGATGCTGTCCGCGGCTTTCACCGAGATCTGCTGGCTGACGATGGCGCGTGCGAGGGTCTGGAACGGATCGCCGCGATCGGCGAGGATGGCATCGGGATAGCGCGCGATGAGCGCGGCCATCACCGGGTCGGCCGAGGCCAGTTCGGCGCAGGCTGTGTCCCAGTAAGCGGGCGCTTTCACAGCAAAATGATGTCGTACTGTTCCTGCGGATAGGTGGTCTCGACCTGCAGCGACACCGGCTTGCCGATGAAATCGATGAGCTGGGCGAGACTGCCGGATTCCTCGTCGAGAAACAGGTCGATCACGCTCTGCGCGGCGACGATGCGGTATTCGCGCGCGTCGAACTGGCGCGCCTCGCGCAGGATCTCGCGCAGCACGTCGTAGCACACGGTCTGCGCCGTCTTGATCTCGCCGCGCCCGGCGCAGGTGGGACACGGCTCGCACAGCACGTGCGCCAGCGATTCGCGGGTGCGCTTGCGGGTCATCTCGACCAGTCCCAGCGCGGAAAAACCGCTGACGGTGGTGCGGGTGGGGTCGCGCGCAAGCGCCTTCTTCAGTTCGGTGAGCACCGCTTCCTGATGCTCGGCGTTGTCCATGTCGATGAAGTCGATGATGATGATGCCGCCGAGGTTCCTCAGCCGCAGCTGGCGCGCGATGGCCTGCGCCGCTTCGAGGTTGGTCTTGAAGATGGTGTCGTCGAAATTGCGCGCGCCGACGAAGCCCCCGGTGTTGACGTCGACCGTGGTCAGGGCCTCGGTCTGGTCGATGATGAGGTAGCCGCCGGACTTCAGGTCGACGCGCCGCCCCAGCGCCTTGGCGATCTCGTCCTCGATCGCGTGCAGGTCGAACAGCGGCCGGTCGGCGCCGTAGTGATGCAGCTTCTCAAGCACGGCATGGGTGTAGTTCTGCGCGAACTCGGCCATGCGCTGATAGGTCTCGCGCGAATCGATCAGGATGCGGCTGGTGTCGCGGTTGACGAAGTCGCGCAGCACGCGCAGCGAGAGGTCGAGGTCCTGGTACAGCAGGCACGGTACGACGCAGTTGCCGCGCGACTGGATGCTGCTCCATAGCCGCCGCAGGTAGTCGATGTCGGCCTGCATTTCGGCGTCTTCCGCGGTTTCGGCCATGGTACGCACGATGAAGCCGCCGGTCGCGTCGGGAGGCATCAGCTGGTGCAGCTTCTGGCGCAGGTGCTCGCGCTCCTCCTCGCCCTCGATCTTCTGCGAGATGCCGATGTGGGTTTCCTGCGGCAGGTACACCAGATAGCGGCCGGCGAAACTGATCTGCGTGGACAGCCGCGCGCCCTTGGTGCCGATCGGGTCCTTGATCACCTGCACCATCAGGCTCTGGCCTTCGTGCAGGACCTGCTCGATCGGCCGCTCCGGGTCGCCGTTGTGGCGTTCCTCCCAGATGTCGGCGACGTGCAGGAAGGCCGCGCGCTCGAGGCCGATGTCGATGAAGGCCGACTGCATCCCCGGCAGCACGCGCACCACGCGCCCCATGTAGATGTTGCTCACCAGGCCACGGCACTGCGCACGCTCGATGTGCAATTCCTGCACGGCCCCCAGATGCAGCACGGCGACACGGGTTTCCTGCGGCGTGACGTTGACGAGGATTTCTTCGCTCATGGCAGATACTTGATCCATTTCTAAATCAAAACTGACGCGAATGCCCGCGGGCATCGAAGCGGATCGCTGCGGCACGGGCTACCCGCCCGGGCAAGATCGGCGCATTCAGTTTTGATTTAGGAAAGGCATCAGACGACGAAACCGAAGGCCCTCAGTAAAACGGCTGTGTCATATAACGGCAGGCCCATGATGCCGCTGTAGCTGCCATCGATATGCTCGACGAACGCGCCGGCGCGCCCCTGGATACCGTACGCGCCGGCCTTGCCGAGGTATTCGCCGGTCTCCAGGTAGCGCGCGATGGTGGCTGCATCGAGCGCAGCCAGTCTGACGCGACTGGAGGACAGGCGCACTTCCAGCCGGGCCTCGTGCTGCACCGCCACGGCGGTATGCACCTGATGCGCGGAGCCGGACAGGCGCTTCAGCATGGCCTCGGCCTCGGTGCGGTCGGCCGGCTTCCCGAGGATCGCCCCGTCCAGTTCGACCACGGTGTCCGCGCCCAGCACCGGGAACCGCAGCAGGTGCCGCGCGTCCACGGCACGCCAGCCACAGGCGGCCTTCTCGGCGGCCATGCGCTGCGCGAAATCGGGCGCCGCCTCGCCGGCATGAGGCACCTCGACAACGTCCATGCGGCCGGCCACTGCACGAAGCGCCAGCACATCGTAGGCCACCCCGATCTGCTTCAGGAGTTCGCGCCGCCGCGGCGATTGCGAGGCCAGATAGATGCGTTTATCAACCAACATGATTTTCGTTATTCCCCCTCAATCCCGATGGTAGGGATGTCCCTTGATGATGCATACGGCACGATACAGCTGCTCGGCCAGCATCACCCGCGCCAGCGCATGCGGCAGGGTCAGCCTGGACAGGCCCAGCAGCTTGCCCGCACGCGCCTTCACGCTGTCGTCGAGGCCGTCCGCTCCGCCGATGACAAAGGCGGGCGACACCCCCTCCGCCATCCAGCCCCGCAGCCACGTCGCCAGCTCGCGCGTGGCGATTTGCGCACCCCGCTCGTCAAGCACCACCGGCACGCAGCCTGCAGGCAGGGCCGCCAGGATGCGTTCGGCTTCGCCCTGGCGCGCCCGCGCACCGTCTTCTCCTGCCACGCGATGCCCCGGCTTGAGCTCGGTCAGCAGCAGCGGCAGGTCGGGCGGCATCCTGCGCGCATAGTCATCGAACCCCGCATTGATCCAGCCGGGCATCTTGTGGCCGACGGCGATCAGGTGCAGCTTCAATGATCGGCTTGCACATGCCGGGCGCGCGCTGCCTCGCCCGCACCCCACAACTCTTCCAGATTGTAGTGCGCGCGCACGGCAGGCAGCATCACGTGGACGATCACGTCGCCGAGATCGATCAGCACCCAGTCGCCGGTATCCTCGCCCTCCGTGTTGCCGACGTATTCACCGGCTTCCTTCATCTTGACGCGCACATTGTCGGCGAGCGAGCGCGTCTGCCGGTTGGACGAGCCGCTGGCGATCACCATGCGCTCGAACAGCGAGGTGAGCTTGCCGGTATCGAGCACGGTGACGTCTTGCGCCTTGACATCCTCGAGGGCGTCGACGATCAGTTTGATTTTGTCTTCAATGTTCATGGCTGTGTATATAAATGATGTTCGTGAATGTAGCCGAGCACGGCGTCGGGCAGCAGATAACGTGCGCTGCCGTGCCGAGCGAGGAGGTTGCGGATGGCGGTGGCCGAAATGTCCAGCGGCGTCGTCGCGCGCAGCAGCACCGATCCCGCAGGTCCGGCGGCCGACCCGTCGGCCACCAGGCGTTTCGACACTTCGCCATTCAGCGGCGCCGGCATGGCGTCGGGCTGCAGCAGCCGCGCACCGGGACGCGCGGCGACCGCAATGTTCGCCAGCCCGAACAGCTGCCGCCATTGGTGCCAGGTCGGCAGTTCCAGAAACGCATCCGCCCCCAGCAGCAGCCACAGCGGTTGTGCGTTGCCCCGTTCGGCTCGCAGCGCGGTCAGCGTGTCGACCGTGTAGCTCGGGCGCGGGCTGTTCACCTCGCGCGCATCCGCCTCGAAGCGCGGGTTGCCGGCCAGGGCGCGGCGCACCATCTCCAGCCGGTGGGCCGCCGGGGTATGCGGGGCCAAGCGGTGTGGCGGCCGGCCGGCGGGAATGAACCGCACCCGTTCGAGCCCGATCGCATCGGCCATTTCCTCGGCCAGACGCAGGTGGCCGAAGTGGATGGGGTCGAAGGTGCCGCCCATCACGCCGATGGGCGGCCCGGCCTTATCCGCGGACGTGCCCATCTCCCAGCACCACCCATTTCTGGCTGGTCAGCCCTTCCAGCCCGACCGGGCCGCGCGCGTGGATCTTGTCGGTGGAAATGCCGATCTCGGCGCCGAGGCCGTATTCGAAGCCGTCGGCAAAACGGGTGGAGGCATTGACGACCACGCTGGCCGAATCGACCTCGCGCAGGAAGCGCCGCGCCCGGCCGTAGTCCTCGGTGACGATGGCGTCGGTGTGCTGCGAACCGTGGGTGTTGATGTGGGTCATCGCGGCGTCGATGTCGTCGACCACCTTGACCGCGATGATGGGGCCGAGATATTCCTCGGTCCAGTCGGTTTCCACCGCGGCTTTCAGCTTGTCGGCGGCGATTCCGGCGTTTTTCAGGATCGCCAGCGCCTCCGGGCAGCCGCGCATTTCCACGCCCTTGCCGGCGAGCATGCGGCCGATCTCGGGCAGGACGGCGGCGGCGATTGCGCGCGCCACCAGCAGCGACTCGGCGGTGTTGCAGGTGCCGTAGCGCTGGGTCTTGGCGTTCTCGACGATCTTGACCGCCTTGGCCAGGTCGGCGCGGTCGTCGACGTAGACATGGCAGTTGCCGTGCAGGTGCTTGATCACCGGCACCCGCGCCTCGCCGGTGATGCGCTCGATCAGCCCCTTGCCGCCGCGCGGCACGATGACGTCGACGTAGTCCTTCATGGTGATGAGCTCGCCCACCGCGGCGCGGTCGGTGGTCGCGATCACCTGCACCACCGTGGCCGGCAGCCCGGCGGCCTCCAGCCCCTCGCGCACGCAGGCGGCGACCGCCTGGTTGGAATGCAGCGCTTCGGAGCCGCCGCGCAGAATGGCCGCGTTGCCCGATTTCAGGCACAGCCCGGCGGCGTCCGCGGTCACGTTCGGGCGCGCCTCGTAGATGATGCCGATGACGCCGAGCGGCACCCGCATCTTGCCGACCTGGATGCCGGAGGGGCGGAATTTCAGGCCGTCGATCTCGCCGACCGGATCGGGCAGCGCGGCGATCTGCTCCAGCCCTTCGGCCATGCCGGCGACGGTCTTGTCGGTGAGCTGCAGGCGGTCGAGCAGCGCGGCGTCGAGCCCGCCGGCGCGCGCGTGTTCCATGTCGCGCGCATTGGCTTCCAGCAGCTTCGCGGCATCGCGCCGGATCGCCGCCGCCATCGCCGCGAGCGCGCGGTTCTTCTGGTTGGTGTCGGCGCGGGCGATCGCGCGCGAGGCTTCGCGCGCCTGTTTGCCCACCGTCTGCATGTAGTTTTTCACGTCCATCATCTTGTCCTGTTGTGCGGCGGCCCGCCTGCGGGTTCAGACAGTGCCATGCCCATGCGCAGCAGCGTGTCCCAGGGATCGCCCACCCGCTCCAGCCCCTTGGCCTGGCGATCGATCAGGGCCAGGTCGGCCAGCGCGCTTTCGATTTTCTCCAGGCCCAGTCGCTTGAGCGCCCGCTCGATCTGCGGCGCGCGCAGCTTGTCGCGCCCCCACAGCGTGCGCATCAGGCCGGGCAGGCTGTCGCCCTGATTCAACGCCAATTTTAGCCTGAGCAGCAGCTGCACCGCCGACGACACCTGCCACAGGATCGCCGGCACGGCTTCGCCGGCATCCCTGAGATCGATCACCGCCTGCGCAAAGCGCGCGCCATCGCCCGCATACAGCGCATCCTGCAGCGCATCGGCCTCCAGCCGGCTGACGTCGGCCACCGCATGCTCGACGTCGGCCAGCGTCACGGTTCCCGGCGGCAGCAGCAGCGCGAGCTTGTCGATCTCCTGCTGCGCGGCCAACAGATTGCCCTCGACCTGGTCGGCCAGAAATTCCAGCGCGGCGCGGTCGGCCCGCAACCCCTGCCGGGCCAGCCGACGCTCGATCCAGCTGGGCAGCGCGGCGCGCTCGACCGGCTTCGCCTCGACCACCACGCCACTTTTGGCGAGCGCGGCAAACCAGCGGCTCTGCATGGTTTTCCAGTCCAGTCCCGGCAGGCTGACGAGGGTAAGCGTGTCGGCCGGCAGCCGGGCGGCGTAAGTCTCCAGGGCCCGGGCCCCCTCGACCCCGGGCTTGCCGGAGGGAATGCGGATCTCGGTCAGGCGACGCTCACCGAACAGCGAGAAATTGTCGCCGCTGGCAAAAATGCCTTGCCAGTTGTAGCGTCCCTGCACGGTAAACACGCTGCGTTCGCTGTGGCCTGCCGCGCGTGCCGCCGCGCGTATGGCATCGCCCGCCTCCTGCGCCGCCAGCGGCTCGTCGCCCACCACCACGTAAAGCGCGGCCAGGCCGCGCGCGAGCTGGTCGGGCAGGCGCTCAGCCGGGATGTTCATCAACTGCGATGCCGGGCTTGAGCGCCTGCAGGCGGCGCACGATCCGCTGGGCGGCGTTGTCTTCCATATCGCGATACAGCAACGCCTCCTCCTCACCCTTGGCGAGCACCTTCGTGTTGTCGTAGGTGATGTCGCGGGTAAGCTCGATGACCTCGGGCGCAGCCAGACTGCGCCCGTCCTTGCCATCGATCGAATAGCTCAACTGCAATCCGAGCCGGTATTCGGTGACACGTCCGGAGCCGGATAGCGAGAGGATGACCTTGGTGCGCGTTTCCTGAGTCAGCTTGAGCACCGCCTCGGCCTCACCGGCAGTCGGGACCAGGCGGGTTTTCCTGTTCGTGGACAGGCTGTCCCGAATGCGCTGTCCCACCGCGCTGCCGGGCGGGGTGTCGATATACAGGCTGGCAAACGGGATGCCGCTCACGCGTCGCAGCTGGAAACCGCACCCCGCCGCAAGCGCGGCAGGCAGGGCGGCAAGGAAGAATCGGCGGTTCATACGACGATATTAACCAAACGCCCGGGCACCACCACCACTTTTTTCGGCGGCCGGCCTTCCAGGTATTTCTGCGCGGCTTCGCTCGCCAGCGCGGCGGCCTCGATCGCGGCCTTTCCGGCGGCCGCAGGCACGCGAATCTGCCCGCGCAGCTTGCCGTTGACCTGCAGCATCAGCTCGATCTCGTCCTGCACCAGCGCGGACGCGTCCACCGCCGGCCATGCCAGCGCGGCGCCCGGCCTGAGTTCGGCGTAGAGCGCCTCGCTGATATGCGGCACGATGGGCGCGAGCAGCGCCACCGCCGCTTCCAGCACTTCCTGCCGCACGCTGCGGGTGACGGCGTCGTCGCCTTCCAGCTTCGCCAGCGCGTTCATCAGCTCCATCACCGCGGCGATCGCGGTGTTGAACTGCTTGCGGCGCTCGATATCGTCGCCGACTTTCTGGATGGTCTGGTGCAGCTGGCGGCGCAAAGCCTTGGCCGCCTCCGGCAGTTCGCCGCCGGCGTAAGCCGCGACCGCGCCGCCCTGCACGTGCTCGTAGGCCAGCTTCCACAGCCTTTTCAGGAAGCGGTGCGCCCCCTCGACGCCGGCGTCCGACCATTCCAGGCTCTGCTCCGGCGGCGCGGCGAATAGGGTGAACAGCCGCGCGGTGTCGGCGCCGTACTGGTCGATCAGCGCCTGCGGGTCGACGCCGTTGTTCTTCGACTTCGACATCTTCTCGGTGCCGCCGACAACGACCGGCCGGCCATCCGTTTTCAGTGTCGCGACGCCATCCTTCATTTCGACGTCGGCCGGGTTGAACCAGGTCTTTTTGCCGGATGCGTCCTCGCGGTAGTAGGTGTCGGCGACGACCATGCCCTGCGTCAAGAGATTCGCGAACGGCTCGTCGCTCGCGACCAGGCCCTCGTCGCGCATCAGCTTGTGGAAGAAGCGCGCGTACAAGAGGTGCAGGATCGCATGCTCGATGCCGCCGATGTACTGGTCGACCGGCAGCCACTGGTTGGCGCGGCCGTCGAGCATGCCGCCGGCGAAATCGGGGCAGGCGTAGCGCGCGTAGTACCACGACGATTCGACGAAGGTGTCCATGGTGTCGGTCTCGCGCCGCGCCGCGCCGCCGCACTTGGGGCAGGCGCAGTTGACGAAGTCGGCGCGGCGGTTCAAGGGGTTGCCGGCGCCGTCGGGCACCACGTCCTCCGGCAGCACCACCGGCAGCTGGTCGGCCGGCACCGGCACGTCGCCGCAGTGGTCGCAATGGACGATCGGGATCGGGCAGCCCCAGTAGCGCTGGCGCGA
>JAJZRE010000048.1 GCA_021802945.1 Pseudomonadota bacterium | reverse complement strand
CTAGGCCGTCTTCGAATAGCGGGGCCGCTCGCTCGCGGCCACCTTCAGGTAGCGGTCGAAGCACATGCCGATGTTGCGCAGGAACAGCCGGCCACGCGGGGTGACGCTGATCCGGTCCGGCGCGATCGTGACCAGCCCGTCGTCGGCGAGCGGGCGCAGATCGGTCAGCGCATCGGCGAAATAGTCGGTGAAGGCGATGCACCATTCCCGGCCGAAGGCCGCGAAGTCGAGCTCCAGATCGCACATCACGCGGGTAATGGCGTCACGCCGGATCTGGTCGTCGCGGGTCAGCCGCAAGCCGCGCTCGACGGCGAGGCCGGTCTTGCCCACGCGATCCTGGTAGCGCTTGAGATTCTTGTCGTTCTGCATGTACACATCGGCCGTCTGGCTGATGCTGGACACGCCAAACGCCAGGATGTCGCAGTCCTTGTGCGTGGTGTAGCCCTGGAAGTTGCGCCACAGCGTCTTGTTCTGCTGCGCGCGCACCAGTTCGTCGTCGGGGCGGGCGAAGTGATCGAGGCCGATGTTGACGTAGCCCACCGCCCCCAGCACCTCGTTCACCGCCTGCTGCAGGCCGAGGCGGGTCGCCGCGTCGGGCAGATCCGCCTCGCGGATCAGGTTCTGATGCTTTTTCAGCCACGGCACATGCGCATAGGCAAACACCGCCAGGCGATCGGGCGACCATTCGGTGACCCGCTCCAGCGTGCGGCGAAAGCTGGCGACCGTCTGCTTCGGCAGTCCCACGATGAGATCCAGGTTGATGCTGGAAAACCCCAGCTCGCGCGACCAGTCGAGCACCTGCTGGATCAGGAATTCCGACTGGATGCGGTTGACCGCCTGCTGCACGTCCGGGTCCATGTCCTGCACGCCGAACGACAGGCGGTTGAAGCCGGATTCGCGCAGCGCCTCCAGGTGCGCACGCGTCAGTTCGCGCGGATCGACCTCGCAGCTGATCTCCGCATCATCGGCCAGGGTGAAATGCTGCCGCATCATCGCCATCAGGCGGCGGATGTCGTCGGGGTTCAGGTAGGTGGGCGTGCCGCCGCCCCAGTGCAGCTGGCGCACCACGCGTGACGGATCGACCTGCTGCGCCGTGCGCGCCATTTCCCGCCCGAGCGTGTCCAGATAGGGCTGGGTCTTGCTGTAGTCGCGCGTCGCCACCATGTTGCAGCCGCAGTAGTAGCAGAGCGAGTCGCAGAACGGAATGTGGGCATACAGCGAGAGCGCGCGGCCCGGCGCCGGCGCGTTCAGCGCGTCGAGCCAGTCCGCCTCGCTGAACGCCGGGCTGAAATAGGGCGCGGTGGGATAGGACGTGTAGCGTGGACCGGGTACGCTGTATTTCTGGAGCAGGTCCAGGGTGGTCGAGGACATCGGAGCGCCTCACATCGGATAACGATGTCTTTTTATCACAACGCGGACACGAAATCCAGCCCGCCCGATCGCCGTCAAGGCACCGTGATCTTGAGGGCGCCGAAATCGTCGTTGAACAGCCCCACCTCGTCGCCCGAAGCAAACTGCCAGCCTTCCAGATGGCCGAACTCGGTGGTGGATCTGGGCTCGAGATCGAGCTTGAAACGGCGCGCGCTCGACAAGGTGGGGTTGCGCACCGCCAGGATCACGGTGAGATAGCGGTCGCTGGTGTTTTCGATCTCCGCCACCAGTCCCTTGCCCAGTATCGACGACCGGAAGCCGACGACCACCGGCAGGGCCGGCTTGGCGGCCGCCGTCGCCGCCTGGACATCGGTTTCCTTGTAGGCCAGCTGCGCTTTCATCTGCTCGATTTCGCGCAGGCTCTCGGTCAGCTGGTTGCGCGTCTCGATCAGGTAGCGCTCGGTCTGCTGGCGCGCCTCGACTTCCTTGGACAGGTGCCGCTTGACGTCGCCCAGATCGACGTTGAGCATGAAGGCATACAGCGTCAGGCCGAATGCCAGAAAAAGCAGCACGACGTTCAGGACGATCGAGACGAGCAGGCCGCGCCGCCTCGGCTGAACGGGAGAGGATGCGCCCTTGTCCTGGTCCATGTCAGCCGGTGTTGCGCATCCCGGATGCGATGGCGTTGATCGAGCGCATCAGCGGCGTCAGCCACGATTCCTGTTCGGCATCCCACACGCTCTCGCAGCGATACCGCTTCAGCAGGCGAACCTGGATGTGGTTGATGGGATCGATGTAGGGGCGACGGCGCGAAAGCGACAAGGCGAGGGTCTGGTTGTCTTCCAGCAGGGACTCGATCTGCGCGACCTGCTTGACACCCGCCACCGCCAGCGCAAATTCGTCCGCAATCGCGCGATAGATCGTCATGGTGCCCGGGTGGTCGCACAGGCGCGCGTATTCCTCGGAAATTTCCATGTCGGCCTTGGCCAGCGACATCTGCACGTTGGACAGCAGGCCGCGGAAGAACGGCCACTCGCGGCACATTGTCCGCAGGCGCTCGAGCCCCGCCGGGTCGGCCTCGATAAAGCCTTTCAGCGCGGTGCCGATCCCGTACCAGGCCGGCAGCGTGTGGCGCGACTGGGCCCAGCCGAACACCCACGGAATGGCACGAATCGACCCGAGCGAGCGATCCGCCTTCTTGCGGTGCGATGGACGGCTGCCGATGTTGAGCAGGCCGATCTCGGTGACGGGCGTGCTTTCGTAGAAATAATCGATGAAGCCCGGCATGCCGATCAATGCACGGTAGCTTGCCTCGCCGGCCGCGGCGATATCACGCATCCAGTCGAGATACTCCTGCGGGTAGCGCACGTCGCTCTGGGCGAGCGCGGTCGCGCTGGCCTTCAGGAGGCCGGTGACCCCCATGCCGATTTCGTAACTGGCGGTTTCGGGATTGCCGTACTTGTAGTACAGCATCTCGCCCTGCTCGGTGAACTTGATCTCGCCGTTCACGGTGCCCGGCGGCTGCGACAGGATCGCATCGTGGGTCGGTCCGCCGCCGCGTCCCACCGTGCCGCCGCGACCGTGGAACAAACGGCATTCGACGCCGTAATGCTGGGTCAGCGCGATGATGGAGAGCTGCGCCTGGTAGAGATTCCAGTTCGACGCCAGGATGCCGCCGTCCTTGCACGAATCGGAATAGCCGAGCATGACTTCCTGGTGGTTGCCGTTCGCCGCCACCAATGCGCGGTAGACCTTGTTCGACAGCAACTGGTCGAGGATGGACTCGCTGCGCTGCAGGTCGTCGACCGTCTCGAACAGCGGCGCGACCTGGATGCGGCAGAACCAGTCGCGGCCGGTGTGGCCGCACAGGCCGACCAGCCGCGCCAGCAGCATCACCTCCATCACGTGCGACGCGCTATGGGTCATCGAGATCACATAGGTGCCGAACACTTCGTCGCCCACCTCGGCCTGCAGCTTGGCCATGCGGCGGAACACCGCGAGCGCCTCGCGCGCCTCGTCGTCGAGCGCGCCGTCGTTGATCCCGATCAGGTCGATATGGCCGATCCAGGCGGCCAGACGCTGCAGGCGCTCGGCTTCGCCCGCCGCCTTGTAATCGAAATCGGGATCGATCTGCGCCAGAACCGCCACGACCGTGCGCGAGTGCACGGTCGACTCCTGGCGGATGTCGAGCTGAAGCAGGTGGAAGCCGAAGCTCTCGACCAGCCGGATCAGCGCCTGCAGGTCCTGCATGGCGACGATGCGGTCGCCGTGGCTGATCAGCGAATCGCGCACCAGATAGAGATCATCGAGGAAGGCCGTCGCGTTCTCGTACGCCAGGTGCGAAGTGAAGCTCGGCACGTCGGCCAGGCACTGGTGGACATACGACAGGTTCGCATCGAGACGCGCCAGCATCATCGCCGCCATTCGGCGATAAGGCTCGCGGCTGTATATCTGCACCGCGGTGCCGCGGAACACCTGCTCGCCGAACTCGGCCTCGTATTCGCCCAGCCGTTCCAGGAAGGCGGCCGAAGGCGTGCACCAGCCGATGCTGTGGGTGAGGGTCTGCCGCAGTTCCAGTACCCGCGCGCGGTATTCGCTGAGCGCCGTCTGCATCTGCGTGTGCACCGTCCATTCGGTCACGTCAGCCGTGACGAAGGGGTTGCCGTCGCGGTCGCCGCCGATCCACGAGCCGAAACGGATGAAGCTCGGCACGCTGACCGTGGCGACACCGTCGGCGTTCACGCCGTAATGCTTGCGCAGCGCCTTCTCGAAATAGTAGTAGGCCTTCGGCACCGCCTCGAACAGGCTTTCCCGCACGTAATACAGGCCGTTGCGCACTTCGTCGCGCACTTCGAGCTTGGCGGTGCGCAGCTCGTCGGTGCGCCACATCACCTGGATCTCGGCGGCCAGCTGCGCTTCCAGTTCGCGCTGGTCGTTCACCCCCAGCGTGGGGCTGTAGAGCTGGTCGCAGATCAGGAATACCCGGCGCATGCCCTCCATGACCGCGCGGCGGCGCGCTTCGGTCGGGTGGGCGGTGAACACCGGTGCGTAGTGCATGCGGTTGACCATGCCCTGCAGCGTATTTGACGAAACGCCCTGCGCCTTGAGGGCGGACAGGGTGTGATCGAACGAGCCCTCCCACAGCGCGAGGCCGTGCGACAGCAGGCGGCGGCGGTTGCGGTGGGCAAAGCTTTCCTCCGCCACGTTGACCAGCTTGAAATAGCTGGAGAAGGCGCGCACCACCAGCTCGACCTTGGCCGCCGGCATGGCGTCGATCATCGTCATCAGTTCGGTGCGGCGCTGCTGGTCTTCCTGCTGCTGCAGTTCGGCAAAGCCGCGACGCAGGGTCTCCACCGCCTCGAACACGTCTTCGCCGGCGAACTGCAGCAACACCTGGCCCAGCAGGGTGCCCAGCAGCTTGACCTGCGCACGCAGGTGGTCATCCGTCAGGAGGGTTTCGGGTGCATTCATGGCAGGAAATTAATGCCCGGCACAGCGGGATTGAAGACGACAAAGCCCGCTATTTTCGCATAGTCGGCGCCTATCACCCAACCGCGCGCCGCGCGTTGCGGAACAAGCGCAGCCACGGGCTCGCGCCGGTCATGCCGTCAGGCCGCCATGACAGCTGTGCGGCGCGGCATACGCGCTCCGGGTGCGGCATCAGGATGCTGAAGCGGCCATCGGCCGTGGTGAACCCGGTGAGTCCCCCTGCCGAACCATTGGGATTGAGCGGATAGGTCTCGGTGGCTGCGCCGCGATGATCGACGTAGCGCAGCGTCGACAGGGCCTGCGCGGCATGCGCCGGATCGCGGAACACAACCCGGCCTTCGCCGTGCGACACCGCGATCGGCATCATCGAACCCGCCATGTCGGCGAAGAAAATCGACGGCGAAACCAGCACCTCGACCAGCGCGAAGCGCGCCTCGAACTGTTCCGACAGATTGCGCTCGAAGCGCGGCCAGGCGGCCGCGCCGGGAATCAGGTCGTGCAGCTGGCTCATCATCTGGCAGCCGTTGCACACGCCCAGCGCGAAGGTGTCCGCACGATCGAAGAACGCCGCAAACTGGTCACGCGCGCGCGGATTGAACAGGATGGACTTGGCCCAGCCGCCGCCCGCCCCGAGCACGTCGCCGTAGCTGAAGCCGCCGCAGGCCGCGATCCCGCTGAAATCGCCCAGGCTCACCCGGCCCGACAGGATGTCGCTCATGTGGACGTCGACGGCGGCAAAGCCGGCGGCGTCGAACGCGGCCGCCATTTCGACCTGGCCGTTGACGCCCTGCTCGCGCAGCACCGCCACCCGCGGGCGCCTGCCGCTGGCGATGAACGGCGCGGCGATGTCGTCGCCCGCATCGAAACTCGGCGCATAGCGCAGGCCCGGGTCGGCGGCGTCGGCATTGCGCGCGAATTCCTGCTCGGCGCACGCCGGATTGTCGCGCAGCTTCGCCATTTCGTAGCTGGTGCGCGCCCAGGCGCTCTGCAGATCGGTGCGCGCCTCGTCCAGGACCAGTTTGTCTCCACGCAGCAGGCGCACGCGGTCGAGCGCATTGGGCTGGCCGATGACATAGAACTCGCCGCGCAGGTCGGCGTCGATGAAGGCCTGCATCACCGCCTGCGTGTCGGCGCGGCGGACCTGCAGGACCGCGCCGGCCTCCTCGTTGAACAGCACATTGAAAATGCGCGCCGAGTAGCAGGCCTCGTCCAGCGACGCCGGTTCCGGCCGGCCTTCGTCCTCGACTTCGTGGCGAATCTGGTCGAGACACAGTTCGTCCACGTCCACATCCACCCCGCAGTGGCCGGCGAATGCCATTTCCGCGAGCGTGGCAAAGAGGCCGCCATCGGAACGGTCGTGATAGGCCAGCAGCCTGCCGGCGGCATTCAGCGCCTGCACGGTGTCGAAGAAGGCCTTCAGCGCGGCGGACTCCGGCGCATCCGGGCAGCAGTCGCCCACCTGCTTGCAGACCTGCGCAAGACTGGATCCGCCGAGCCGGTTCCTGCCCAGCCCCAGGTCGATCAGCACGAGATCGGTGTCGCCGGCGTCGGTGCGCAGCTGCGGCGTCAGATGCTGCGTCGCATCGGGCGTGGTGGCGAAGGCCGAAACCACCAGCGAGATCGGCGCGGTCACCGATTTCTTCTCGCCGTCGGCCTGCCACACCGTCTTCATGCTCATCGAATCCTTGCCGACCGGGATGCTCACTCCGAGCGCCTGGCAATAATTCGAGACAGCGGCGACGGTGTCGAACAACGCTGCGTCCTCGCCCGGGTGGCCGGCCGGCGCCATCCAGTTGGCCGACAGCTTCACGCTGCCCAGCCCCTCGACGCGCGCGGCGGCCAGATTGGTGATCGCCTCGACGATCGCCATGCGTCCCGACGCCGGCGCGTCGATCAGCGCCAGCGGGGCCTTCTCGCCGATGGAAAACACCTCGCCCTGCGTGGTCTGGTAACCTGCCAGCGTGATCGCGCAGTCGGCCACCGGAACCTGCCACGGCCCTACGCACTGGTCGCGCGCGGTGAGGCCGCCGACGCTGCGGTCACCGATGGAAATCAGGAACATCTTCGAAGCCACGCCCGGCAGCGCCAGCACGCGGTAGACCGCGTCCTTCAGGTCGATGCCGTCGAGCGCCAGCGGCGCCGGCAGGGCCGGCTGGTGCGCCACCTCGCGCGTCATCTTCGGCGGTTTGCCGAGGATCACGTCGAGGCTCACGTCCACCGGCGCATTGTGGAAATGGCTGTCGGTCACCAGCAGGTGGTTGTCTTGGGTAGCCTCGCCCAGCACGGCAAACGGACAGCGCTCGCGCTCGCAGATGGCGCGGAATTCGTCCAGACGCGCCGGCGGGATCGCCAGCACGTAGCGCTCCTGCGCCTCGTTGCACCAGATCTCGCGCGGCGACATCCCGCTCTCTTCCGACGGCGCGGCCCGCAGTTCGAAGCGCCCGCCGCGGCCGCCGCCGTGCACCAGCTCGGGCAGCGCGTTCGACAGGCCGCCGGCGCCGACATCGTGGATCGACAGGATGGGGTTGTCGTCGCCGAGCTGCCAGCAGCGGTCGATGACCTCCTGCGCGCGCCGCTCCATCTCGGGATTGCCGCGCTGCACCGAGTCGAAGTCGAGATCGGCGATGTTGGCGCCGGTGTCCATCGACGACGCCGCGCCGCCGCCCAGCCCGATCAGCATGCCGGGACCGCCGAGCTGAATGAGGAGCGTCCCGACAGGCAGCATCTTCTTGTGCACGTGATCGGCGCGAATGCTGCCGACGCCGCCCGCCAGCATGATCGGCTTGTGGTAGCCGCGCCGCTGCCCGGCGACCGTCTCTTCGAAGGTGCGGAAATAGCCGGCCAGGTTGGGGCGGCCGAATTCGTTGTTGAACGCCGCCGCGCCGATCGGGCCTTCGAGCATGATCGCGAGCGGGGTGACGATGCGCTCGGGCTTGCCGTAGGCGCCCGCCTCCCACGGTTGTTCGTAGCCGGGAATGTTGAGGTTCGACACCGAGAATCCGCACAGGCCGGCCTTGGGCTTGGAGCCGATGCCGGTCGCGCCCTCGTCGCGGATTTCGCCGCCGCTGCCGGTGGCCGCGCCGGGAAACGGCGAGATCGCGGTCGGGTGGTTGTGCGTCTCCACCTTCATCAGCACGTGGGTCAGTTCGCTGCTGTAGCCGTAGCTGCCGTCGGCGCGCGGGTAGAAGCGGTCGATCCGCGCGCCCTCGATGACGGAGGAGTTGTCCGAATACGCCACCACCGTGCCCGCGGGATGGGCGGCGTGGGTGTCGCGGATCATGCCGAACAGCGACTTCGCCCGCGCTTCGCCGTCGATCACCCAGGCGGCGTTGAAAATCTTGTGGCGGCAGTGCTCGGAATTGGCCTGCGCGAACATCATCAGCTCGACGTCGGTGGGGTTGCGCCCGATGCGGGTGAAATTGTCGACCAGGTACTCGACCTCGTCGTCCGACAGGGCCAGGCCCAGTTCGCGGTTGGCGGCCTCCAGCGCGGCGCGCCCCCCCGTCATGACATCCACCGAGGCCAGTTCGCGCGGCGGCACGTGCTGGAACAGCCCATGCGCGGCATCCAGCGAATCCATCACCGCTTCCGTCATGCGATCGTGCAGCAACGGCAGCAATGTCGACAGCGCCTGCGTCGACAGCGCGGCGCCCCGCGGATCGCTCAGGCGATAGGCGACGCCGCGCTCGATGCGGCGCAACTGGGTGAGGCCGCTGTTTCTGAGGATATCCGTCGCCTTCGACGACCAGGGCGAAATCGTGCCTGGACGCGGCGTGACCAGCACCCGCACCTCGCCGGCCGATGGGCTGTCGGCCGGCATGCCGTAATCCAGCGTCACGGCCAGTTGCTGCGCGGCCGCCGCATCCAGCTCGGCATCCAGTTCGAGGAAATGCCAGTAGCGGGCCGTCAACGCGCCCAGCGCAACCCCGAGGCGGGCCGCCTCCTGGCGGATTTTGTCGAGTCGAAAGGAAGACAGCGCGGCACTGCCGGGGAGCGATACGATGGAAGACATGTGCGTCTTTGCGAACAGGGCAAAGACGCTATTTTAGCCGATCGGAGCGCCTCGCCGGACGGGCCTGTTGGCGATCGGCGGCCTGCTTTTGCCAGATTTCGAGGCATGCCAGGCCACAGAAATGGTGGACATAGTCCTGCGCATCCGCCACCTTGACCGCATCGGCGGGAATTTCCTTCAAGCAGACTTCGCAGCTGATAACCGTGCAGGCGTCTTCGTCGGTGCAACCCGCCACCAACGCGCCCGCAGGATTGCGATGACGGATATCCATGGCACAGTCCTGCAAACGTCGCGGATGCTTCGAAGTGTAGGCTGTTTCGCTGCGCTTGCAAGGCCCCCTGCGGCTATCCGCAGGGGGTAAGATGCACGCCACCTTCCCATTCAGGGTTCACCGCATGCCGATCGCACCGCTTTCGCTCGTCTCGCCGCCGCTGTTCGCTGCCGCCGACATCCGCGAAATCGACCGACTGTGGGCATCCAGCCATCCCGACAGCCCGCTGATGGAGCGGGCAGGCGCAGCCGCGGCCGATCTGGCGGGCACGCTGGCCAGCGAATCGGGCGAACCGATCCTGATCCTGGCCGGCCCGGGCAACAACGGCGGCGACGCGCTGGTGGCCGCCCGGCATCTCCTGGCGCAGGGTGCGCGCGTCGCCGTCGTCAGCCGCGCCGATCCTGCCCGCCTGCCGCCCGATGCCGCGCGTGCCTGGACAGCCTGGCGGGAAAGCGGCGGCACGATCCTGGCGGACCTCCCGGCTTCGCGGCGTTTCAGCCTGGTCATCGACGGCCTGTTCGGGGTGGGGCTGAAACGCGACGTCATCGGCGAGGACGCACGCTGGATCGGTCAAGCCAATGACCTGCCCTGTCCCAGGCTGGCGCTCGACGTGCCGAGCGGGCTCGACAGCGACAGCGGACAGGTCCGGGGATGCGCCCTGCGCGCCGATCACACGCTCACTTTTCTCGGCCTCAAGCCCGGTCTCCTCACCGCCGACGGGCCGGATTATGCCGGCGAAGTGCATCTCGATACGCTCGGCATCGATCCGGCGACGCTGCCCGCCACACCGGGCTTTGCCCTCACGAAACTGGAAAGGCGTCATCGGCCGCCCACGCGGGCGCGCAACAGCCACAAGGGCCTGTACGGCCACGTCGGCATCATCGGCGGCGACACCGGCATGGTGGGTGCCAGCCTCATCGCCGGACGCGCCGCGCTGCAGGCCGGCGCGGGAAGCGTCACGCTGGGCGTGCTGGATCCGCGCATCGCGGTCGATTTCGTCGAGCCGCGGCTGATGTTTTCCATGCCTGGACATCTGGCGAGCACGCGGCTGAGCGTGCTGGCAGTCGGACCCGGTCTGGGCCAGAGCACGCAGGCGCATGCCTTGCTGGAAGCGGCCCTGGAGGCGCCCTGCCCGCTGGTGCTGGATGCCGATGCGCTCACCCTGCTGGCCGGCGATCCCGCACTGGCCCGCAAGGCCGCCCGCCGAAGCGCCCCCAGCCTGCTCACGCCGCATCCCGGCGAAGCCGCGCGCCTGCTTGGCACAAGCGTAGCGGTGATCCAGGCGACCCGCATCGAGACGGCGCGCACGCTGAGCAGGACATATCGCGCCGAGGTTGCCCTGAAAGGCGCGGGCACCGTCATCGCCCGCCCCGACGGCCGCTACGCCATCAACACCACGGGCGGCCCCTGGCTCGCCCAGGCCGGTTCCGGAGATCGCCTCACCGGCATGGTGGCCGCGCTGCTGGGCCAGGGAATGGCCGCCACCGAGGCGCTCGAGGCCGCGGTCTGGCTCCACGGGCATCATGCCCAGCACCTGGCCTTCGGTTCTCCCGCATCGCAGGCAGGGCGTGATTAGTGATTAAAGGTCACACACGCCGTACCGTTATTGCCTCATCAATCTCAACCCGTGCACGACAGACAGCGGCTGAATAAACCATGCGGCACGCACAACACCTGGGTATCGGCATCCGGATCGGGATTGGCTTTGTCGTGGTGCTCGCGCTGATGGTTACGCTCGGCGCGGTTGGCTTGCGCTACGTGGCCGAAGCCAACCAGCACCTGAAGGACATCGCCCAGAACAACAACGTCAAGACCGAACTCGCAACCCTGATGCAGAGCGCGCTGCGCGAACGTGCGCTATGCATGCATGTCCTGCCCATCCTCACCGATCCGTTCGACAAGGACGCGGAGATCCAGCGATTCAATTCGCAGGGCGCGGTCTACATCAAGGCGCGGGATCAGCTCGAGAGGATGCCCCTCAGCCTGGATGAAAGAAAGACCCTTGACCAGATACGCGCACTGACCCGCAAGGCACAACCCGAAGTGCAAGCCGTCGTGGACATGGCCATTTTCAACGACAAGCAGGCAGCCATCTTCGACCGGATACGCAACGTGGCGATGCCCAGGCAACGCGCCATCGCGAACCAGGTCGGCAACCTGCTCGAGCTGCAGCGCAGGCAAACAGCGGCCGCTGTGCGGAATGCGGAAATCTCGTACGAACACGTGCGCAACCTGATGCTGGGGCTGGGTGCGACGGCGCTGCTGGTGGGGATGACAATCGCCTTTGTCGTGAGCCGGCGGGTGGCCCTCCAGGCCAGGCAACTCGCCACGCAGGCCATGTACGACCCGCTGACCGGCCTGGCCAACCGCGCGCTGCTGCATGAACGGCTCGAATTCGAAATCGGACGCTTCAGGCACACCCCCACGCCGTTTGGGATAGCCCTGATGGACCTGGACAGGTTCAAGGAAGTCAACGACACGCTCGGCCATAACGTGGGCGACGAACTGCTGCAGGAAGTCGGGCGGCGACTGAAGGAGACCGTTCGCGCCGATGACACCGTGGCGCGACTCGGCGGCGACGAGTATGTCGTGTTGATCCATGATCTGGAGCCGGAAGGCGTTCCGGCCGTCGCGAACAAGCTGCTGGCAGCCCTGGAAAAACCCTTTCACTGGCAGAACCAGAGCATCGACCTCGGCGCGAGCCTCGGCATATCGCTATATCCCTCGCAGAGCATCGATGCCAGTGAACTGATTCGTTGCGCCGACATCGCCATGTATGTCGCGAAACACTCAGGCCAGGGCTACGCGCTGTATTCTCCGGATCAGGCGCACACCAGCCGCAGCGATCTCTCGCTCAAGAGCGAGTTGCGCGAGGCCATCCTCTCGAACCAGTTGAGCCTTTACTATCAGCCGCAAATCGACCATCGCACCCAGTACGTCGTGGGCCTTGAGGCATTGGTACGCTGGAACCATCCCCAGCGCGGTTTTCTCGCGCCGGACACGTTCATTCCCATGGCGGAAGAAGCGGGACTGATCCGATCGCTCACGCGGTGGGTTCTCAAGACCGCGCTGGATCAACTGGCAACCCTGCACCGGCATGGGCACGACCTGCACATGGCGGTCAATCTCTCGGCGCGCAGCCTGCACGACGTGACGTTGCCCGCCAGCATCCTCACCCTGCTTGCGGAGAGCGGCATCGTTCCCGAGAAGCTCACGCTTGAAATCACCGAGACCGCGGTCATGGCCAATTCCAGCGATGCGCTGGCCATACTTTCCGAGCTGGATCGCATGGGCGTGAAACTCAGTATCGACGACTTTGGCACCGGCTATTCATCGCTCGCCTATCTCAAACGCCTGCCGGTCGATGAACTGAAAATCGACAAATCCTTCGTGATGGATATGGAAGACAATGAAAACGATGCCGTGATCGTTCGTTCCACCATCGAGCTCGCGCACAACCTGGGGCTGAAAGTGACCGCGGAAGGCGTGGAGACCCTGTCTGCGTGGGACACGCTCGGAAAGCTCGGCTGCGATTGCTCACAGGGCTATTTCATGTGCCGACCGATCGCCGCGGACAGGCTGGAGACATGGCTGCTGGAGTCGGACTGGCACACCGTGGCGGAAGGCGCGCAACTTGCGCTTTAGTCGCATGTAAAACCGCCCCGCAGGGAATTTCCCTGTTCCGGGACTCAGCAAACGCGACGCTTCAAGTAGGCCGCGAACTCGTCGCTGACCTCGCCATGCTTGAGTGCATATTCGACGGTGGCTTGCAGGTAGCCGAGCTTGCTGCCGCAGTCGTAGCGCGTGCCGTCGAAGGCATAGGCCAGCACCTGCTGCTCCTTCAGCAGCGCGGCAATGGCGTCGGTGAGTTGCAGTTCACCGCCTGCGCCGGGTTTCAGGTGCTGGATATGATGGAAGATGCGCGGGGTAAGGATGTAGCGTCCGACCACGCCAAGGTTGGACGGCGCCTCTTCGGGCCTGGGTTTCTCGACGATGGCGTTCACCCGCGACACGCGCTCGGCCATCGTGCTGGCGTCGACGATGCCGTAGGATGCGGTTTCCTCGGGCGCGACCTGCTGCACGCCGAGCACCGAGCACTGGTAGTAGTCGTATTGATCGACCATCTGCTTCATCACCGCCGGGCTGCCGTCGATCAGGTCGTCGGCAAGGATGACGGCGAAGGGCTCGTTGCCGATCACCGGCTGCGCGCACAGCACGGCATGGCCCAAACCGAGGGCCTCGGCCTGGCGGATGTAGATGAAGTTGACGCCGGCCGGGCGGATCGACTGCACCAGTTCAAGATCGCGATTCTTGCCGCGCGCGGCCAGCTCGGTTTCCAGCTCGTAGGCCTTGTCGAAGTGGTCTTCGACCGTGCGCTTGGTGCGGCTGCTGATGAAGATGATGTCGGTGATGCCGGCGTCCATCGCCTCCTCGACCGCGTACTGGATCAGCGGCTTGTCGACGATGGGGAGCATTTCCTTGGGGCTGGCCTTGGTGGCCGGCAGAAAGCGGGTGCCGAGGCCGGCCACCGGAAAAACCGCCTTCTTCACTTTTTGCATGGCACACCTCCCGCAAGGCGGTTTTCGGTGGGGGCTAACCCGCTTTTCGGGTTGAGGCCGCGAAGCGGGCGGCCGAGACCCGATACGGCTTTTCTGGCTTTTTGCATGTCTGTTCCCTACTCGCTCCTGGTTCAGAGATTAAAACGGTCCTGCGCGCGCTTATTGTTCTTGCGATTCCAGCAGCGCCAGCAGACCGGCCTCGTCGAGGATGGTCACGCCGAGTTCCTGCGCCCTGGTCAGCTTGCTGCCGGCTTCCTCGCCGGCCACCACGTAATCGGTTTTTTTCGACACCGACCCTGCCACCTTGCCGCCTGCGGCCTCGATCATTTCCTTCGCGGCCTCGCGCGTCAGCATCGGCAGCGTGCCGGTCAGCACCAGCGTCTTTCCAGCCAGGATACCCGCCGATTGTTGCACGCCGGTGGATTCCGGCCAGTGCACGCCGGCGGCGCGTAGCTTGTTGACCACCTCGAGGTTGTGCGGTTCCGCAAAAAACTGGCGGATCGACTGCGCCACGACGGGGCCGACATCGCGTACCGCCAGCAGCCCGGCTTCGTCCGCCGTGATCAGCGCGGCCAGCGAGCCGAAATGCCGTGCCAGATCCTTGGCCGTCGTCTCGCCGACGTTGCGGATGCCCAGCGCGAAAATGAATCGTGCCAGCGTGGTGGCCTTGCTGGCCTCGATCGCCGCGAGCAGATTGGCCGCCGATTTCTCGGCCATGCGCTCCAGCCCGGCGAGCGTGTCGAGGCCCAGGCCGTATACATCGGCAGGCGAATGCACGAGGCCGCGCTCGACCAGCTGATCGACCAGCTTGTCCCCCAGCCCTTCGATATCCATCGCGCGCCGGCCCGCAAAATGCAGCAGTGCCTGCTTGCGCTGCGCCGGGCAGTACAGGCCGCCGGTACAGCGCACCGCCGCTTCGCCTTCCAGCCGCACCACGTGCGAGCCGCACTCGGGGCAGACGGGATAACTTTGCAGAATGTTGAAACGCGGCGGCTCCGGGACAGGCCGCCGCTCGATCACCGCCGCGACGACTTCGGGGATGACGTCCCCCGCGCGCCGCACGATGACGGTGTCGCCCACGCGCACGTCCTTGCGGTCGATCTCGTCCTGGTTGTGCAGGGTGGCATTGGTCACCGTCACGCCGCCGACGAATACCGGCGCCAGGCGCGCCACCGGCGTCAGCGCGCCGGTGCGGCCGACCTGGACGTCGATGCCGAGTACCGTCGTGAGCTGTTCCTGCGCGGGGAACTTGTGCGCCACCGCCCAGCGCGGCTCGCGCGTGACGAAGCCGAGTTCGCGCTGAAGGTCCAGCCGGTTGACCTTGTACACCACGCCGTCGATGTCGAAGGGCAGGCTGTCACGGCGCGCGGCGATGTCGTCGTGGAAGGCGATCAGCGCCGCCGCGCCCCGCCCGGTGATGCGCTCGGCGCACACCGGCACGCCCAGCTTTTCCAGCGCGTCGAGGGTGGCGCTGTGGGTGGGCGGCGGGGTCCAGCCCTGCACCTCGCCCAGGCCGTAGGCATAGAACGACAACGGGCGCTGCGCGGCAATCGCCGGGTCGAGCTGGCGGATGCTGCCCGCCGCGCCGTTGCGGGGATTGACCAGGGTGGGCTTGCCGGCCTCGCGCTGCTTCGCGTTGTAGCGCTCGAAATCGTCGCGTCGCATGAACACCTCGCCGCGCACCTCGAGCACCACTGGGGGCTTGTCCGCATGCAGGCGCAGCGGAATGGCATGGACGGTGCGGATATTCTGGGTGACATCCTCGCCGGTTTCGCCGTCGCCTCGGGTGGCTGCCTGCACCAGCACGCCGAGCTCGTAGCGCAGGTTGATCGCCAGGCCGTCGAATTTCAGCTCGGCCGCATAATCGACTGGCGGATCGGATTCCCCCAGTCCAAGTTCCTTGCGCACCCGCGCGTCGAAAGCCTGCGCGCCGCTGGCCTCGGTGTCGGTTTCGGTGCGGATCGACAGCATCGGCACCACGTGGCGCACCGGCGCAAAGCCGTCGAGCGGCTTGCCGCCGACGCGCCGGGTGGGCGAATCGGGCGTCGCGAGTTCGGGATGCTCGGCTTCGAGCGCCTGCAGTTCTCGGAACAGCCGGTCGTATTCCGCATCAGGAATCGTTGGCTGATCGAGGACGTAGTAGGCGTAGTTGTGACGCTCGATTTCCCGGCGCAGCGCAGCCGCGCGTGCCAAGTCAACAGGCATTGGGGCGCCCCTAGAAATCGTAGCGAGCGGGCGTCAGCCGGGTGCGCCCGGAGCACAGGAACCGGAATGTACTTGAAAGTACATGAGGATTCCGAGCACTGGACGCGCCCGGATCACGCACGCGCAGTAGATTTATGGGGGCGCCCATCAGGAGAACAGGCGCAGCGACCGTCTCGATCCGGATGGCACGCCGCGCGCTTCCATGCGCTCGTAGATCTGCACGAGCTGGCTGCGGATTTTTTCGATCCCGGTATCGGTCAGCGGGCGCAGGTTGTCGTCCACCAGGATGCCGCCGGTTTCACTGGCGAGCTTGCGGCCGAAGGCCACCATGCCGTCGAACACCTTGAGGCCATCCGGCACGCGCGGCACGTCGAACTGCAGCGTGACGCCCTGCGAGGTCTGTCCCTCCACCGCCTCGAGGGCAAACGGTTCGGCGTCGTGGTTGCACAGCGCAAAAAGCGGTTCGCCGCGGCTGTCGAGCAACTGGAACACGCCATCCCCGCCCAGCACCATGCCGCTGCTTTCCGCCTCGTGCACGATGCGCGCCAGGTTCACCGCACCCTCGCCCCGCGCCACCACGTTGAGCCCGATGAGCACATCGACATCGACGCAGAAACGGTCGATGGCCTGCGCACGTTCGAGCGCATCGACCATGTCGTCACAGGCAAGGCGCAGGCCATGCGTCTGCGCCGTGGCCTGCAGCAGGTCGCACAGGGCGACGAGCTGCTCTTCCTGCACCGCCCCGTTGCGATCGGCCAGCTGCATGGTGACCACCACCTGCTGGTAGCGCGTGTCGCACCATGGCTGGACGTCTTCCCATGCCGTTGACCCGACCGGCAGACCGAGCCAGCGTATCGTCCTGCCGAGCGACCGCGTCTGGTTGAAGGCATCGGTGAACACATTCGCCATTGCGCCATCGCAGCCGATACGGGCGCGGTATTCGATCAGTTCGTCGTAGGGCGCCGCCACGGCCGCAGGCGCGCTGGCCGGGCGCTGCTCGGCGGCGGGTACGGGACGCGTCGCGGGAACCTCGTCCATGCGGGCCGCCGCCATCGTCGGCCGCGCGATATCGATATGCACATCGGGCCCCGTGTCGTCACCGGAAAGCGACGCATGCAAGGAAGGCTCCACCCGCTCCGTCGCTTCGCGCGATGCCGCGCTGTCCTGCATCAGCGCGTCCGGCACCGGCGCCCGAAAGGCCGCATCTGCCTGCCTGCGAAAGCGACGCTCCTGTATCCAGTTGAATACCAGCACGGCCACCACGACGGCCGCGCCGACGATCAACAAGCCGATTTGCAAATCACTCATTCGTTTTTCCCGACTGAACGGATTGGGCGGGCACCACCCGGACGAACCATTCATCCGGCGCCACCATGCCCAGATCATTGCGCGCGCGCTCCTCGATCGCGTCGCGCCCCTGCTTGAGATCGTTGATCTCGGCCAGCAGGCTGGCGTTGCGGGTTTCCAGGCGCTGGTTCAGCGCCTCCTGGATGTCGATTTTCTGCGCGCCCTCCCGCACCTTCAACCAGCCGCCCGCGCCCAGCCAGAGCGGATATTGCAGCAGCACGATCGCGAAGGCCAGCATCCAGGTCAGCCCGTGGCTGCGGATGCGCGCGAGCAATCTGCCCGCGTTGAAATCAGCCGCGCTGGCGGAACGCATCGCGTCCGGGGTAGCTTGCCGTGTCGCCGAGCTCTTCCTCGATGCGCAGCAGCTGGTTGTACTTGGCCATGCGGTCGGAACGCGACAGCGAGCCGGTCTTGATCTGGCGCGCGTTGGTGGCGACCGCCAGGTCGGCGATCGTGGTGTCCTCGGTTTCGCCCGAGCGGTGCGAGATCACCGAGGTGTAGCCGGCCTGCTTGGCCATCTCGATCGCCTGGAAGGTTTCCGACAGCGTGCCGATCTGGTTGACCTTGATCAGGATGGAGTTGGCGATGCCCTTGTCGATCCCTTCCTTCAGGATCCTGGTATTGGTCACGAAGAGATCGTCGCCCACCAGCTGCACGCGGCGGCCGAGCTTGTCGGTCAGGATTTTCCAGCCGTCCCAGTCGCCTTCGGCCATGCCGTCCTCGATGCTGATGATGGGATAGTTGTCGCACCAAGCCGCCAGGTAATCGGCGAGTTCGGCGGAAGTCAGCTTCAGGTCCTCGGATTCGAGGTGGTAGCGGCCGTCCTTGTGGAACTCGGAACTGGCGCAATCCACGCCGATGGCGACATCGATGCCGGGCTGCAGGCCGGCTTTCTCGATCGCCTGCACGATCAGCTTCAATGCCGCTTCGTGCGACTCCAGGTTGGGCGCGAAGCCGCCTTCGTCGCCCACGGTCGTCGCCATGCCGGCGTCGTCCAGCAGCTTCTTCAGCGCGTGGAACACCTCGGCGCCGTAGCGCAGGGCTTCGCGGAAGCTCGGCGCGCCGACCGGAATGATCATGAATTCCTGCATGTCGATGTTGTTGTTGGCGTGCGCGCCGCCGTTGATGATGTTCATCATCGGCACCGGCAGCGCCATCGGCGCGGCGCCACCAAGATAGCGGTACAGCGGCAGCCCGGCCTGCTCGGCGGCGGCACGCGCGCACGCCATCGACACCGCCAGCAGCGCGTTGGCGCCGAGCCTCGACTTGTTCTCGGTGCCGTCGAGGTCGATCATGGTCTGGTCGATGAAGGCCTGGTCTTCGACGTCAAGCCCGATGATGGCTTCGCAGATTTCGGTGTTGACGTGCTCGACGGCCTTCAGCACGCCCCTGCCGAGGTAGCGCGACTTGTCGCCGTCGCGTAGTTCGATCGCCTCGCGGCTGCCGGTGGACGCGCCGGACGGCACGGCGGCACGGCCCAGCACGCCGGACTCCAGCAGCACGTCGACTTCAACAGTGGGATTGCCGCGGGAGTCGAGGATTTCCCGGGCGATGACATCAATAATGGCGCTCAATTTCTATTCCTTCAATTCGATTTTGTCCGCGAATACCCGAAGGGCATAAAGGACGCGAAGGTGCGCGAAGAAAAACTTCGCGTCTCTTCGCGTCCTTCGCGGATCAGATTTTCATCAACTTATGTTCAATAAACCCGCGCTGCTTCACCAGCGCGTCGATTTCCTTCAGCGTTTCCAGCAGCTCCTTCATCATGCCGAGCGGCCATGCGTTGGGGCCGTCGGACAGCGCGACTTCCGGGTTCGGGTGGGTCTCGGCGAACACGCCCGCCACGCCCGTCGCCACGGCCGCGCGCGCCAGCACCGGCACGAACTCGCGCTGGCCGCCGCTGGTCGCGCCCTGCCCGCCCGGCTGCTGCACCGAATGGGTGGCATCGAACACCACCGGGCAGCCGGTGCCGCGCATGATCGCCAGGCCGCGCATGTCGGACACCAGCGTGTTGTAGCCGAAGCTGACGCCGCGCTCGCACACCATGATCTGCTCGTTGCCCACCGCGCGTGCCTTGTCGACCACGTTCCGCATGTCCCACGGCGCCAGGAACTGGCCCTTCTTGATGTTGACCGGACGCCCGGCGCGCGCGACGTTCTGGATGAAGTTGGTCTGGCGGCACAGGAAGGCCGGCGTCTGCAGCACGTCGACCACCGCCGCCACCTCGTTGAGCGGGGTGTCCTCGTGCACGTCGGTCAGCACCGGCACGCCGATCTGCTTCTTCACCTCGGACAGGATGCGCAGGCCCTCGTCCAGCCCCAGTCCGCGAAAGGACCGGGTCGACGAGCGGTTGGCCTTGTCGAACGAGGATTTGTAGATGAACGGAATGTTCAGCGACGCGCACAGATCCTTCAGCTGGCCGGCCGTGTCCATTGCCAGCTGCTCGGATTCGATCACGCAGGGACCGGAAATCAGGAACAGCGGCTGGTCCAGACCGGCTTCGAAATGACACAGCTTCATTTGGCGTGCTCCTGTTGCTGCGCCAGCGCGGCCTTCACGAACGAAATGAACAGCGGATGACCGTTGCGCGGGTTGCTGGTGAATTCGGGATGGAACTGGCAGGCGACGAACCACGGGTGAACCGAGTTCGGCAGCTCGACCACCTCGCACAGGTCGGTGCCCGGCGCGCGCCCGGCCACCACCAGACCCCTGGCCTCGAGCCCGGCCAGCAGCGTGTTGTTGACTTCGTAGCGATGGCGATGACGTTCGACGATACTGGCCGCGCCATAAATCTCGCGCGCCAGCGTGCCGTCCTTCAGTTCGCAGGGCTGGCCGCCGAGGCGCATGGTGCCGCCGAGGTCGGACTGCTCGCTGCGCTTCTCGAGCTGGCCGGTGCGGTCCAGCCATTCGGTGATGAGGCCGATCACCGGATGCGTGGTGGCCGGCTCGAATTCGGTCGAATGGGCGTCGGCCATGCCGGCGACGTCACGCGCGAACTCGACCACGGCGAGCTGCATGCC
>JAJZRE010000083.1 GCA_021802945.1 Pseudomonadota bacterium | reverse complement strand
AGCAGCGGGGTCCCCGCCGGCGTGCCCTTCACGGGTGCTGCAGCGCGGCGATCGCCGCCCCCTGAAGGGGCTGAATGCCAGCGCCCGGCCACAATCGCGTTATTGGGCGGCAGGGTGGCGGTCCATGTGAGGTTGAGCTCGCGCCGCAGGCTGTTGTTGTCGCGTGCTTCCGGCGGCAGGGTGGAGGCGATGGGTTCACCATTCTTGGTGACGAGGCGGCCGCGCACCATGGGGTAGAGCGTGGAGGCCTTGAGGTGATGCTGCGACAGGTAGGCGGCAACGGCCTGCTGCTGAAACGGCGCGATGTTCACCAGAAAGTAGTTGGGGGCCTGTGGCGGCAGTTGCTGGCGCCAGTCGGCGACGAGATCGCTGCGTACCAGCGCCAGCAGCGCCACCAGGAACAGCGCCAGGGTGAAGGCGCCGAGCTGCAGGGTGCTGTCGAAGCGGTGGCGGAGCAATTGCGCGAGGCCGAAGCGCAGCGGGCCGTGGCTCATTTTCTGGACGCCGCGGCCGGCCGCCAGCGCCAGGCGGGCCAACAGGGCCAGCACGGCGCCCAGTCCGGCCAGTGCGCCGATGAAGAGGCCGACCAGTTTGGCGTCGCCCGCATACCAGCCAATCAGGATCAGCAATGCAGACCCGCTGACCGCCGCGCCGAGCCACGCGGCAACCGGCAATGGCGGCAGGTCGCGCCGCAGCACGCGCAGCGGCGGCACGCGGATCAAGCGCATGAGGGCGGGCAGGCTGGCGCCCGCCAGCGCCAGCAGGCCGCTGACGATGGCGACGCCCACCGGCGCCAGGCCGAGTGCCGGCAGGCGGGTGGCGGCGCCGGGCAGGACCAGCAGCGCCAGCGCCTGCTGCATCAGCGCGCCGATCGCCACGCCGAGCAGGCTGCCCAGCAGTCCCAGCGCCAGCAGCTGCACGGCATACAGGGTGCGCAGCTGCGCCGTGGTGGCGCCGAAGCAGCGCAGCAGCGCCGCCTGGTCGTAATGGCGCAGCGCGTGGCGGCGGGCGGCGATGGCGATGGCGGCCACCGACAGCAGCAGGCTGATCAGCGCAGTGAGCTGGATGTAGCGGTCGGCATTGGCGAAGGCCCCGCGCAGGGTTTCCACGCCTTCGCGCGAGCCGATGAGGCGCTGGGTGCTGTCGAGCCGCGGTTTCAGTGCCGCGCTGAAAGCCGCGAGTCGAGCGGGTTCGCCGGCAAACTGGTAAAGGTAGGTGACGCGGCTGCCGGGCTGCAGTACGCGCGTTCGTTCGACCTCGTCGGCACGCATGAATACGCGTGGCGCGAGTCCGAACACGCCGCCGAGCCGGCCCGGTTCCTCGGTCACCACCCCGGCGATGGTGAAGCGCGCTTCGCCGATCTTCACCCGGTCGCCCACCCTGGCCGACAGCAGCGGCAGCAGGCCGGGCGCGACATAAATCGCGCCCGGTGGCGGCTGCGCCGGACGCGGCGTGCCCGTGTCGAAGGGGCGATCGGCGATGCGTACGCTGCCGCGCAGCGGGTAGTCGGCATCGACGGCGCGCAGCGTGGCAAGCTGGAAGGTGTCGCCCTTCGCGAGCATGCTGGGAAATTCGAGCGCCTGGCTGGTCCTGAGCGCGCCGTCCTTAGTCGAGGGGGTGGGCCAGCTGTCGATCGGGTGCGGGCTGGTGACCAGCAGGTCGGCGCCGAGAAAGCTCGCGCCCTGTGCGCTCAGGGCGCGCTTCAGGCGGTCGCCGAGAAAGCCCGTGGTGGCGACACTGCCGACGCCGATGATCAGCGCCAGCAGCAGCACGCGCCATTCGCCGCTCGAACGTTCGCGCTGCAGCAGCCACAGGCCGAGCCGGATCACCCGTAAAGGGTGCGCCGGTGGGGACCCCGCTGCTGCGCCGCGACCCTTCCGCAGAAAATTCATGCGATGTGACCCGCGACCAGATGCAGCCGGCGCCGGCAGCGTGCCGCCAGCGCCTCGTCGTGGGTGACCAGGATCAGCGTCGTGCGGGCGGAGGCATTGAGTTCGAACAGCAGGTCGATGATGCGCGCGCCGGTGTCGGCGTCGAGGTTGCCCGTGGGTTCGTCGGCGAACACGATTTCGGGGTCGGTGGCGAAGGCGCGCGCGATGGCGACGCGCTGCTGCTCGCCGCCGGACAACTGGCGCGGGGTGTGCGCGGCGCGCGCGGCAAGGCCGACGCGGTCGAGCCATTGGGCAGCGCGTTCGCGCGCATCAGGGTGATCGCCCAGTTCCAGCGGCAGCAGGATGTTCTCCAGCGCGCTCAGCGCGGGCAGCAGCTGGAACGACTGGAACACGAAGCCGATGCGTCCCGCACGCAGGCGGGCGCGGGCGTCTTCGTCCAGATCGCGGAGGCGCTGGCCGAGCAGGAAGATTTCGCCCTCGGTGGGCTGGTCGAGTCCCGCCAGCAGGCCCAGCAGGGTCGATTTTCCGGAACCGGAGGCGCCTGTGATGGCGAGCGTCTCGCCCGCTTTGACGGCAAGATCGACTTCGCCGAGTATGGCGAGTTCGCCGTCGGCGGTGGGCACGCGCTGCGACAGGGCGCGGGCCAGGACGACTGGGTCAGGGAACCGGGCGCTGTCGGGTGGCGTCATTAGGAATGGAACCGGATCAAGGTAAACGAATGAATTATCGCGTGTGGATGCTGGTGTTGTGGTGGCTGCCGGCTTGGGCGGCGGCCAGTCCCTGTTCCCTGTTGATCGTCGGCGACAGCCTGAGTTCCGGTTTCGGCCTGGCCACCGGCGCGAGCTGGGTGGACCGGCTCGGCGCGCGGCTGGAGAAGCGGACACCCGACTGGCACGTGGTCAACGCCAGCGTCAGCGGCGACACCACGCAGAACGGCCTGCAGCGCCTGCAGCCTGCGCTGGTTCGGCATCATCCGCAAGGCGTGCTGATCGAGCTCGGTGGCAACGACGCCCTGCGCGGCACGCCGCCCGGGGTCATCCGGCAGAACCTGGTCACGATGATCCGTCAGGCGAAAGCGTCGGGCGCCTGGGTGGTCCTGCTGGAGGCGCCGGTGCTGCCCAACTACGGCAAACCGTATGCCGAGGCGGTGGCGAAGCAGTATGTCGACGTGGCCCGCGAGGAGAAGATTGTTCGCGTGCCGTGCTTTGTCTGCGGGGTGGGGGTCGTGCCGGGCATGATGCAGGCCGACGGCATCCATCCGAACGAGAAAGCCCAAGGCTGGGTGCTCGATGCCGTGTGGCCCTACATCAAGCCGAAACTGCGTTGCCCGGCGAAGAGGCCATGAGCGGCGCGGCCTGTCCGTGCGGCTCGGGGCGCGCGCTTGCCGCCTGTTGCGGGCGCTTTCATGCCGGCGACCCGGCGCCGGACGCCGCAAGCCTGATGCGCTCGCGCTACAGCGCCTACGTGCTGGGGCTGGAGGATTATCTGCGGGCGACATGGCATCCCGCGACCCGCCCCGCAGCGCTGGGACTCGACGCCGTGCCGTGCCCGCAGTGGCTGGGGCTGGCGGTAAACTCGCACACCCCGCTGGATGAAACCCATGCGACGGTCGAATTCGTCGCGCGCTACAAGCTCAATGGACGCGCCTACAGGCTGCACGAAACCAGCCGTTTCGAGCGGGTGGACGGCCGCTGGCTGTATGTCGACGGCGACATCCGGGGATGAAACGGACAAAGCCCGCTTGCGCGGGCCTTGTGTCTGCTTCCAGCTAAAACGGTGGGGTGGATGATGGGACTCGAACCCACGACAACAGGAATCACAAT
>JAJZRE010000047.1:17069-20945 GCA_021802945.1 Pseudomonadota bacterium | reverse complement strand
GCGTCGGCTCCGAAGTCATCGCCATCATCAATGAAGAGTGCTTCTTCGAACTGGACGCCGCCCCGGTGCGCGTGCACTCGGCGCTGGTGCCGCAACCGTACAACCACACGCTGGAAAAAGCGGCGATCCCGGATCACGAGGATGTGGTGAAGGCTGTTCTGAAGATTTTTGGTAGGGGCTAGGATCTAGGAGTTAGGGGCTAGGGGTGAAGGTCAACAGCTATCGCGACTTGCTGGCTTGGCAACTGGCGATGCAATTGACTGAGCATGTCTATCGTGCCACCGGCACCTTCCCTAACAAAGAGACCTATGCACTGGCCAATCAACTTCAAAGGGCGGCTGTTTCAGTACCGTCGAACATTGCTGAAGGACATGCTCGAAGCTCGACCAAGGACTATTTGCGTTTCATCTCCATTGCCATGGGCTCACTTGCCGAGCTTGAAACACAGTTGGAACTGTCAGCAAGACTGGACTATATCGATCAACCAAAATTGGGCGAATTGCTCGCAATAGCGGATCAACTGGGAAGAATGCTCCAAGGCCTGCGCAAATCCTTGCAAAGCAAGCTGACCCCCCCTTCCCTAGCCCCTAACTCCTAGCCCCTAACTCCTATGAATCATTACGCCATCACGATGCCGCAGCTCTCGGACACCATGACCGAGGGCGTGGTCGTCACCTGGGAAAAGCAGCCCGGCGACAAGGTCGAGCGCGGTGATATCGTCGCCACGGTCGAAACCGACAAGGCCATCATGGACGTCGAAGTGTTCAAGGCCGGTTATCTGGCCGGCCCGCTGGCCGACGTCGGCGCGACCATCGCGGTCGGCGCCGCGCTCGGCTACATCACCGACACCGCGGGCGACGTGGCGATCGCCGCCGACGAAGTGGTGGAAGAGCAGGCGCAGACCGAGATGATTCCGCACCACGCCGGCACGCCGATCGTGATGCCGCAGCTGTCGGACACCATGACCGAAGGCGTGGTGGTGACCTGGGAGAAGCAGCCCGGCGACGCCATCAAGCGCGGCGACATCGTCGCCACGGTCGAGACCGACAAGGCCATCATGGACGTCGAGGTGTTCCAGGAAGGCTTCCTCTCCGGCCCGATCGCCGACGTCGGCAGCGTGGTCGAGGTCGGCCACCCGATGGCCTTCATCGTCGACGACGCGTCCAAGGCCAACGATACCGGCGTGACCCTCTCCGCCGACCACAAGGTCAGGGACACCCACAAGGTCGCGCCCCCGGCGGCCGACAAGCCGATGAACATCCCGATGCCCAAGACCGCACCCGCGCAGGTGGTCGCAGCCGGCAACGTTCCGCCGGTCCCGCGCGTGGCGGGCCGCTCGGCTTCGCCTTACGCCCGCAAGGTCGCGGCGCAGCTCGGCGTGAACATCGCCGGCCTCGCAGGCAGCGGGCCGGCCGGCGTGATCGTCGCGGCCGACGTCGCGCGTGCGCGGCCGTCGATGCAGGAAGTCGCCCACGCGCTGCCGCAGGTCGACGTGCCTGGCCAGGGCCGCCCGATGACCTCGATGGAAAAGGCCGTCAGCCACGCGATGACCGCCTCGCTCACGCTGCCGACCTTCAACGTCACGGTGAACATCGACACCGCCAGGCTCACCGCCGCCGCCAAGGCGAACAAGGTCTCGGTGACGGTGGCGATCGCCAAGGCCTGCTCGGTGGCGATGGCGAAATTCCCGCGCATGAACTGGGCCTACCAGCCGGTCGACAAACTGGTCGAGCGCAGCAACCACGACTTCGGCGTGGCCGTGATGTCGAACGACGGCGGCCTGGTGGTGCCGATCCTGCACGGCATCGAGAAGCGTTCGCTGGAGGCGCTGCAGAGCGACTGGACCGGCCTGGTCGAGCGCGCGCGGGTCAGGAAACTGGCGCCGGCCGAGTATTCCAATCCCACCT
This sequence comes from Pseudomonadota bacterium, assembly GCA_021802945.1. GTDB lineage: Bacteria > Pseudomonadota > Gammaproteobacteria > Burkholderiales > Thiobacillaceae > Thiobacillus. The sequence goes on along the minus strand of JAJZRE010000047.1, from coordinate 19,038 downwards.
TCACCATCTCCAACATGGGCATGCTGGGGGTGTCGCACTTCACCGCGATCCCCACCCCCGGCATTTCCGCGATCCTGGCGATCGCCGCGAATGGCCCCCAGGGCACGCCGTTCACCATCACCGGCGACCACCGCGTGCTCAATGGCGCCGACGTCGCGCTGTATCTGGCCACGCTGAAGCAGACCATCGAGGCGCCCGACGCCTGGATGGCGGGCGGCGCGGCGGCCGCTGAAGCCGTCGCCGGCCAGGCCGCGACCGTCAGCGCCCCCGTTTCGCCCATCCCCGAAGGCAGCTGGGACTTCCCGGTCGTCGTCGTCGGCGGCGGCCCCGGCGGCGAGGACTGCGCGCGCGACCTCGCCGACCACGGCGTCAAGGTCATGATGGTCAACAACGAACCCTTCCCCGGCGGCGAGTGCCTGTGGCGCGGCTGCATCCCGTCCAAGGCCTGGCGCGCCGCGGCGGATGTCATCCGCAACCGCGCGCACGACGCCGAGATGGGCGTCGACGGTACCAACACGCCGAAGCTCAACTGGGATCAGGTCGAGAAGCACCGCCGCTGGGTGCAGACGAGCCGCGGCGACATGGCGCTGAAGGCCGACCGCGGCATGAAGATCGACGTGCGTGAAGGCTACGGCGAGTTCGTCGACGCCCACACGCTGAAGATCACCCCGGTCGAGGGCGAACCCTACACGGTCAGCTTCGGCGCCGCGGTCATCGCCACCGGCGCCCCCGCCTTCGTGCCGCCGATCCCCGGCGCGCGCGAGAACCTGGCGACGGGCGGCGTGGTCACCTCCGACACCATCTGGAACCTCGCCGCTCCGCCGAAGAAGCTCGGCATCGTCGGCGGCGGCGTGATCGGCGTCGAGATGGCGCAGATCTTCCGCGACTTCGGCACCGAGGTGCTGATGCTGGAACGCCACGACCGCATCCTCGCCGAAGTCGAAGAGGAAATCGGCAAGGTCCTGATCGCCGCGCTGGAGAAGGAAATCAGCGTCGTCACCGGCGCGTCCATCAACGAGGTTTCCGGCAAGCCCGGCGCGATGAAGCTGCGCTATGCGAACAAGGAAGGCGTCGAATCGGTGTTCGACTGCGACGTCGTCCTGATGGCCACCGGCAAGCGTCCCGACACCAGCAGGCTCAACCTCGGCAAGGTCGGCGTCGAACTCGACGGCGCGGCGATCAAGGTCAACGCGCGCTGCCAGACCAGCGCGCCGCACATCTACGCGGTCGGCGACGTCATCGGCGGCTACATGCTCGCGCATACCGCCGCCACGCAGGGCCGCGTCGCCGCCGACAACCTGCTCGGCCACGGCGGCGAGTACGACCAGGACCGCGACTGCGGCGTGACCTTCTCTCGTCCGCAGGCCGGCTTCGTCGGCCTGAGCGTCGCCCAGGCGAAAGCAAAAGGCATTGACGCGGTGGAAGCCAAGATGCCGATGAGCATCGACGCCAAGGCGATGATCACCGGCGAGACCGAGGGCATGATCAAGCTGGTGGCCGACAAGGCCACCGGCCGCATCATCGGCGTGCACTATCTGGCCGACCACACCGACACCCTGATCGGCATCGGCGTGATGATGGTGGCGGGCGAGATGACGCTGACCCAGGTCGCCAAGGCCATTTTCCCGCACCCGACGCAGACCGAACTGTTCGGCGAGCTGGCGCGGCGGCTGCTCAACCGCCTGCGACGTACCGCGAAGAAATAATCGCGATCCCGGGAATGACAAGGGCCGCGTGCGCGGCCCTTGTCACGTGTGGCAAGCCTGGTTTGACAAGACGGCTTGCGCTGCCTGCGACACGACAGCAGGAGACCGATGCCGATAAGGCGGGTGACATTGGGCTCGGCGATGGGACACCGTCCGCATGGGCCGGCAGAGCCAGCGAAACCAGGGCGGCAACACTCACGAGCCGGATACGAGGGCCAGGCAAAGGCCGCGGAGTGCTCATGCGCTTCGCGCCGGGATCGGCC
>JAJZRE010000047.1:6732-16969 GCA_021802945.1 Pseudomonadota bacterium | reverse complement strand
CGGCGATGGGACACCGTCCGCATGGGCCGGCAGAGCCAGCGAAACCAGGGCGGCAACACTCACGAGCCGGATACGAGGGCCAGGCAAAGGCCGCGGAGTGCTCATGCGCTTCGCGCCGGGATCGGCCAGCCGGCCCGTCAGAACAATCAGGATGACAAACTGCACGAGGCCCCACGGCACGCACGCCGGCAGCGGCTCCGTTCGATAGGCGATCAATAGAACTCCCGGCACGCTGGCCAGTCTGACTATGCACGCAAACAGGTGACCTGATATGCCCGTCCCGGATACACACCTATCGATCATCGCGCCGCATCCCTGGTTGATTGAGCAGATTGCGTTTGACCGCATAGCGCATGAGCGCATCGTCAACGAAGACACGTGGTTCCATGTGCTTGCCGCAGCATCGTTTGTGGAGAGTCTGGCTGATGTGTATACACACAACCTGCTCGACCGCATGGCGGACGACCCCCAAGTCAGCCTGTGGCTGCGCGAGCGCTGGGAACCGGAGGAACTCCAGCACGGGCGCGCCCTGCGTCGCTATGTGGAGACGGTGTGGCCGGCGTTTGATTGGAAGACGGCGTTTGACGGGTTTTGCACGGACTATCGCCCGTATTGCAGACCCGAACTGCTGGAGCCCACGCGCGCACTGGAGATGGTTGCGCGTTGTGTCGTGGAAACCGGGACCTCGGGCCTGTACGGCCTGCTGCAGCAGATCAGTCCGGAGCCGGTGCTCACAACGCTGGTGGGACATATCCGTAGCGACGAAGTGTGGCACTACAAACACTTCTATCATTATTTCCTGCGTTATCGCGAGTCCGAACGACCCTCATCCTGGCAAGTGGCCCGCGTGATTCGGAAACGACTCGGGGCAATCGGCCAGGAGGATGCCTACCTGGCGTTGAAAAACGCATTTGAAGTGCATCACCCCGGGCAGACATTCAGTCCACGGGATTTTCAGCGGTTCCAGCACACAGCGGGACACTGGGCCCGCGCCGACTATCCTTACGAAATGACGGTGAAAATGCTGCTCAAGCCGTTGCGCCTGCCTGGAATGATTCACCGCATGGCGCTGCCGCTGCTGGTGCGTCATGCAAGACGCGTGGTGGCGCCGTAATGGACGCGACCGGGGATCGGAAGCCCGGAATGCACGCTGAACAGTCCATCGTGCCGAACGAAGGGCGCGCTGGAATCCGAATCGACGGACCCTGTTTACGACATCAACGGACAGGAACACTGCCGGCCATAAGAAAGCGGCCGCACTTTCGGGCGGCCGCCCGGCATTCCGGTGCCATGGCCGCGGGTCCGGCACGCCAGAAAAATGGTTCGCGGTTTCTCGTCCTGAGCAGCGCCCATTCCCTCGATTACAAACGGGATGGGCCAGTTGCAGGGTAGTGCCCTTTGCGGCGCCGCAGGGATGCGTACTGCATCGGCATTCGCCGATGGGGAAGGGAAACCCCCTGGCCGCACGGGATGCCGGTCTTCACCGGACAGCCGGGACTGGTGCCCCGGTGACGATCGATTTCCGGCGACCGGAGTTGATGTCGCGCTTCATCGAGGTCCGTTTACAGACGTGTACCGGATGCCATCGATTCGAAGGGCATTCGCGCGAAAAAAAGCCGCATGGGGCTGTCCCGATGCGGCTTGATCAACGGCCGAATACGATGGGGGTCGCTATCGCTTCAGCACGGGCTGCTCACTTCCAGCCGGTCACTTTCAGGATCACACCGTGGCCCGTGACATTATGCTGCACGCTGAAGTAGTAGTTCTTGCCGGAGGCGTCGAACAGACCGCCGGTGGATTCGGCATGCAAATCGTTCAACGTCGCCCAGCGCACGCAGCCGTCGGACAGGTCGTCCACATCGGCGCCATCCTCCAGGCAGATATGGATGCTGTCGTTGAACGGATAGCCCTCGCCCTCCATGCCAACCGCGTCGCGGTCCTCGTGGATCACCCAGTTGCCGCGGCCGGGCTGGTAGGCGATGTTGTCCATCATGGCGATATCGCGCGAGCCGGTGACGAACAGCTGGACCTCGGGAGTAGCCGTGTTGGCCGTTGCCTCCTCCACGGTGCCGTCGGTCACGCAGATGGTGTTGCCCCAGCTGCGGTCGGCTTCTTCATTGCCGGTGTTGTTGCCGCAGAAGCGCACCTTGCCGTCGGCCAGGGCCTTCAGGTCGGCGCTGAGGTCTTCCGGACGGTAGAAGCCGGTCAGCATGTTATCGGCGGCGGCGGCGCGCAGGTCGGCATCGTAGGAACCGCTGATCGCGACCCAGGTTCCCTTGCCGGTCTCGGTGCCCTGTCCGTAGTCGGTGCCGGGCGCCGCGCCATTCTTGCCGAGGCGCAGACCGTAGACCTGTCCGTCCACCAGGGGCGACTCGCTGAGGCTGCCGATGGGGGCGTCGCCGGTCCAGGGCACGCTGGGCACGAACTTGAAGTAGGCGCCGCCGCCCGTTCCCTTGGAGGGACGGTTCTCGTCGCCGTAGTACATCACGCCGCTGGGATAGATGCCGACGCCTTCGAAGGAGAGATGGCCCACGGCGGGACGGTAGGCGACATTGCCGGCATCGGCGCCGGACAGGGTGTGGCTGGCACGGTCAAATTTCACGCCGGTGGTGTGCAGCGGATCGATGATCTCGAGCATGCTGCCGCTGCTGCCGGCCTCTTCGGCGACCACGATGGTGCCCCAGGGCGTCACATGCGCCGGATCGCAGGACTTGGTGCCGGACAGGATCGTCTCGACGCTGCCGTCGGCCAGGCTGACGCGTTGCACGCCGGGCTTGTCGGTACCCTGCTCGTTGCAGACGATCAGGTGGGTGGGGTGCGCGTCATTGGGCCACAGGGCCATCATGTCGATGTTGGCGCCCAGTTCGGCCTTGGCGGACACGACCTGCGCCTTCAGGCCTTTGGCCAGCGTCACCAGGGCGGCCGGGTTGGCGTTGGCGGCGTCGGCATCGATGCTGATGGTCGAGGCGGCCGCAAGCGGCTGGTGGAAGCCGAAAAGCTGCTGGCTATGCGCAGACAGGACATGGTCGCGATACTGGCCGAAGTCGATGTTGCGGTCAGCGTCATGATCAGCCATGGCGGCAGTACTGATACCGGCCATGACCAGGGCGGAAACAAGGGTCAACTGTTGCATGGTGATCTCCCGAACGTAATGAGCTGAAAGAGGACAAGCCGGATTGCACCGTGGTATGGATTGGGGTGGCGGTGCATTCCCTTCAGGACCTTGGTTGTGCAGACCAGCAGCCCGGCCAAAGTGCCTGCCACGCATTCTCGAATGCGTTCATGAAGATTTCGTTTATCCGCGATGAAGGTTCTGAAATCGTCGATAAGCCGCATGGCCCGATTCCCGCGCCACCGCCCATTTCATGGACATCGCCGCGCATGGAATGGGCCGTCCTCGCTGCCGCGCGCCGCAAGACAGCGGCAAGATGCGCCAACCGGCCGCACGGGTTCGTCTCGCGTTTCCAAAAAAAACGGCCCCCAGGGGAAGGCCGTTTCAGCACCTTGTGCCGCGGGAAGCTCTGACGCTCAGCCGAACAGCCCCTTGAAGAACAGCCGGATGCTGTCCCACATGCGGCGGAAGAAGCCCCCCTGCTCGACGCTTTCCATCGCGACGACGTCGGCCTGCCTGATCACCTTGTCGCCCTGGCGGACCTCCACCTTGCCGATGACGTCACCCTGCTTCACCGGGGCGATGATCTCCGGCTTCAGCACGGTCTGTGCGCTGAGCTTGCCGGCCTCGCCGCGGGCAACGGTGACTGCAAGATCGGCGTTCAGGCCGGCCCTGACCGTGCGCGCGGCGCCCTTCCAGACGGGCGCCGCCGCCAGCACGTCGCCCTTCCTGTTGAACACCCTGGTCTCGAAGAAGCGGAAGCCGTAGCCCAGCAGCTTGGCGGTTTCGGCCGCGCGCGCTGCCTCGCTGTCGGTGCCGAACACGGCGGCAATCAGGCGTTCGCCGTCCTTCTTGGCCGAGGCCACCAGGCAGTAGCCGGCTTCCTCGGTATGGCCGGTCTTCAGGCCGTCGACGCCGTCGTCGCGCCACAGCAGGAGGTTGCGGTTGGGCTGCTTGATGCCGTTCCACAGGAAGTACTTCTGCGCGTAGATCGCGTAGTGCGCCGGATCCGCGTTGATGATGGCCCTCGCCAGGATGGCCATGTCGTGGGCGCTCGAATAGTGGCCGGGATTGGGCAGGCCGGTGGCGTCCGCGAAATGGGTGTTGCGCATGCCGAGGCGCTGCGCCTCGGCGTTCATCAGCGAAGTGAACGCCTCCTCGCTGCCGGCGATATGCTCGGCCAGCGCGATGCTGGCGTCGTTGCCCGACTGGATGATGATGCCGTGGAAGAGATCGTCGACCGAAACCTGCTTGCCGACCTCGACGAACATCTTGGAGCCGCCGGTGCGCCAGGCCTTCTCGCTGATGGTGACCATGTCGTTCGGGTGAATCCGGCCGCGCTGCATTTCCAGGGTGGCGATGTACGCCGTCATCATCTTGGTCAGGCTGGCGGGCGGCAGACGCGCGTCGCCGTCGTGCTCGGCCAGGACGTTGCCGCTGGCGGCGTCCATCAGCACGTACGATTTGGCCGCGATCTGCGGGGGCGGCGGAATGAGGGGCGCGCTCCAGGCGGCCGGCGCGATCAACACACTGAAAAGCAATACGAATCGTTGCAGTAAATGCGGAGTAGTCATGGGCCTGTTTACGAGTGGAAATTGAAAAAAGCGAATTACAGCGGAGAGACACGCATCACGCGCATAGGTTCAGGATAACATCGACCGGCCGCCGGCCGGCAGCCCGGCGCCGTTTCCCCTGTTACACTCGCAGGCACGCAATACCCGCCATCCGCACCATGCTTTATTCACTTTTGCGCCCTGCCCTGTTCAGCCTTGACCCCGAGGACGCGCACGGCCTGACCCTCTCCGGCCTCGACCTCGCGCAGCGGCTCGGGCTGCTGGCACTGCTGCCGCGGGCCGCAGGCCGATCCGTGCACGTGATGGGCATCGATTTCCCCAACGCGGTGGGCCTCGCCGCCGGCCTCGACAAGGACGGTGCCCACATCAGCGCGCTGGCGGCGCTCGGCTTCGGCTTCATCGAGATCGGCACGGTCACCCCGCGCCCGCAGCCGGGCAACCCGAAGCCGCGCCTGTTCCGCCTGCCGAAGGCCAGGGCGATCATCAACCGCATGGGCTTCAACAACCTCGGCGTCGACCACCTGGTCGAGAACGTCCAGGCCAGCGGATTCAAGGGCGTGCTCGGCATCAACATCGGCAAGAACAAGGACACGCCCAACGAGCGTGCGGTGGACGATTACCTGACCTGCCTCGACAAGGTCTACGCCCACGCGAGCTATGTGACGGTGAACATCTCCTCCCCCAACACGCAGAACCTGCGCGAACTGCAGAAGGACGAAGCGCTCGACGCGCTGCTCTCCGCGATCAAGCTGCGTCAGTCCGAACTGGCACAGCAACATGGCAAATACGTGCCGATCGCGCTGAAGATCGCGCCCGATCTCGACGACGCGCAGATTGCCGCCATCGCGGCGCTCCTGATGATGCACCGCCTCGACGCGGTGATCGCCACCAACACCACCATCGCGCGCGACGCCGTCGCCGGCCTGCCGCACGCGGAGGAAACCGGCGGCCTGTCCGGCGCCCCGGTACGCGCGGCATCCACCCGGGTGGTGCGCGAACTGGCACGCCACCTGAAGAACGAAGTGCCGATCATCGGCGTCGGCGGCATCCTGTCGGGCGGCGATGCGCGTGAAAAAATCGAGGCGGGCGCTTCGCTGGTGCAGCTGTATTCCGGTCTGATCTACCGCGGGCCGGCCCTGGTACGTGAATGCGTGCAGCGTCTCGCCTGAAGCGCAGCCGGCGATTGGGGCGCATCGTCGCAGCGTAGTCGTTCCATGGCGGCGAGATAAGCCGGTGCACTTCTAGCGCGCAGCGGGTTTGGTTATGCTGCGCGTATCGACCTGCGCGAGGCTCGCCATGCACATCGGCATTCCCAAGGAAATCAAGAATCACGAATACCGGGTGGCACTCACCCCGGAGGGGGCGCGCGTTCTCGCCCAGGCGGGCCACGCCGTCAGCGTCGAGGCCGGCGCCGGCGCGGCGGCGGGATTTCCCGACGCGGCCTATCGTGCCGCCGGCGCGGCAATCGTGGAAACGCCTGCCGAGGCCTATGCCGCCGACCTGGTGGTGAAGGTGAAGGAGCCGCAGCCGGACGAAGTGAAGCGGCTGCGCGAAGGCCAGCTGCTGTTCTGCTACCTGCACCTGGCCGCTGCGCCGGGCCTGGCGCGCGAACTGATGGCGCGCGGCGCGACGGCGATCGCCTACGAAACCGTGAGCAAGCCGGGCGGCGGCCTGCCGCTGCTGCAGCCGATGTCCGACATCGCCGGCCGGCTGGCGCCGCAGATGGGCGCGCTGGGATTGCACACCTCGCACGGCGGCAGCGGCAAGCTGATCACCGGCCTGCCGGGCGTTCCTCCCGCCCGCGTGCTCATCATCGGCGCCGGCGCAGTGGGCATGAGCGCGGCGCGCACGGCCGTCGGGCTGGGCGCGCGCGTGACGCTGATCGACCGCCGGACCGACAAGCTCGCGCACGCCGAAGCGCAGTTCGGAGCGCGGGTGGAAACGCGCTTCTCCTCGCCCGACGCGATCGCCGACAGCCTCGGGCATGCCGACATCGTCATCGGCGCGGCCCAGATTCCCGGCCGCCATGCGCCGCGCCTGATCAGCCTGGCCTTGCTGCACCGGATGCCGCCCGGTGCGGTGCTGGTGGACGTCGCCATCGACCAGGGCGGCATCGCCGAGACCTCGCGCCCAACCACCCACAGCGATCCCTTCTTCGTGGCCGAGGGCATCGTCCACTATTGCGTCACCAACATGCCCGGCGCCGTGGCCCGCACCTCGACCAAGGCACTCACCCATGCCACCCTGCCCTATGTCCAGGCGCTGGCCGCGCAGGGCCTGGCCGCGCTGGAGGCCGATGCCGGGCTGAAGGCGGGGCTGCACGTGCACGCCGGGAAAATCACCCACGCCGGGCTGGCGCAGGATCTGGGACTGGGCTGAATCAGCCCGAACGGCTCAGCGGAATACCGATACCTGTAACAGCGCGGCGCTTGCGGCGCCCCGCGCATTGCACGACACTAACGCCACATAACAAAAACCAGCAGCACCGGACACGCGGAGAAAAACCAACAAGCGAACCGGCACGATTGAGCAAACTCGACGAAATCTATCGCCTGCACCGCCTGCTGGATGGGCGGCGCACCGGCATATCGCGCGCCGTACTCATCGGCGAGCATGGTTTCGCCCGTTCCACCCTTGCCCGCCTGATCGCCGACCTGCGCGACAAGCTCGGCGCGCCGCTCGTCCACGACCCGGACCGCGGCGGCTATCGTTACGACACCGCCGACGGCCGCCACCCCATGCCCGGCCTGTGGTTCACCGCAGACGAACTGCTCGCCCTCGTCACCCTGAAACAACTGCTCGCCAACCTCGAGCCCGGCCTGCTTGACGACCATCTGCGACCACTGCACACCCGTATCGACCAACTGCTCGCCAGCCGCCATTTGGGTGCCGGAGCAGCCGCGCAGCGCATACGCATACTGGCCATCGCCGCGCGCAGTAAGAACCCGCGCCACTTCCAGGCAGTCGCCCACGCCGTCCTGCAACGCCACCGCCTGCGTATCGACTACTATAACCGCGAGCGCGACCAAACCAGCCAACGCGAAATCTCCCCCCAGCGCCTCGTCCATTACCGCGACAACTGGTATCTCGACGCCTGGTGCCACGACAAAAAAGCTCTGCGCATCTTCGCCGTCGAATGCATCAGGACGGTCGAACCTCTGGCCAGATCCGCCAAATCCGTTTCCGACGCCATGCTAAACCGCGAACTTGCCACCAGCTATGGCATCTTCGCGGGCCGCCCCCGCGCCACCGCCATCCTCGTTTTCAGCGCCAAACGCGCCCGCTGGGTCGCTGAAGAACGCTGGCACCCGCACCAGCAAAGCCAGTGGCTGGATGACGGCCGTTTTGAACTGCACGTGCCTTATTCCGATCCGCGCGAACTCCTTATGGATGTCCTCAAATACGGGCCTGACATCGAAATCGCTGCCCCGCCCGAACTTCGCGAAGCAATCAAAAATTTGCTTGAAAGGGCGGCAGGCCAATATCGGCGCGGGAAAACGACAGGCTCAGGTTCTGGGACTGGAGGCAATTAGCATGACTCACATGGAATTCATCCCCATCGCACACGCAGCCAAGGACCACGATGGCAACTGGCGCCCACCCCACGATCTGGCCGATCATCTGAATGAGGTCGGCACGCTGGCCGCCGATTTCGCGCAAGCATTCGGCCCAGATTGGGCACGGCTCGCCGGTCGCTGGCATGACCTCGGCAAATACCGCCTGCGATTCCAGAACTACATCCGACTCGCCAGCGGCTTCGAAGCCGACGCACACATCAAGGGCGAAGCCGGAAAGGCGCCGCACTCAACTGCCGGCGCCTTGCTTTCTTGCGACCGCTTCGGGCCGGCTGGCCGCGTGCTGGCTTATCTGATTGCCGGGCACCATGCAGGGCTGTCGAATTGGTTCGGTGGGCTGGAAGCGCGACTGGAGGCTACCACCAGCCGCGATGAACTCAACGAAGCCCTCGCCGAGAACCCTCACGCCGAGCTACTCGACCACGGCAACTTCAAGCCGGATTTGCAGGCCATACCCGGCGGCAAGAACGGTTTTGCACTGTGGGTACGCATGTTGTTCTCCGCGCTGGTCGATGCCGACTTTCTCGACACCGAGCGCTACATGGACCCCGAGCGCTTCACGCAGCGTAACCAGTGGCCAGCACTGGAAACACTGTCACCGCTGTTCGACACCCACATGCAGGCGCTCGCCACGCGCGCTCAACCCACCCCGGTCAACGCATTGCGCGCCGACATCCTGGCGCAGTGTCGCACCAAGGCCGCACTCATCCCGGGCCTGTTCTCGCTGACCGTGCCCACCGGCGGCGGTAAGACGCTGTCGGGGATGGCCTTCGCGCTCGAACACGCCCGCGTGCATGGCAAACGCCGCGTCATCCACGTCATTCCCTACACCAGCATCATCGAGCAGACGGCTGACATCTTCCGCGCCATCTTCGGTGACGCGGTCATCGAGCATCACAGCAACGCCGAATCCGAGCCCGGCCGCGAAAACAGCGCCAGCCGCCTGGCCTGTGAAAACTGGGACGCGCCCATCGTCGTCACCACCAATGTGCAGTTCTTCGAATCGCTGTTTGCCGCACGCACTTCGCGCTGCCGCAAACTGCACAACCTGGTCGACTCGGTGGTCATCCTCGACGAGGCTCAACTGCTGCCGCCGGAATTCCTGCAACCCATCCTCGACGTGCTCAACCTGCTGACGCAGCATTACGGCGTGACCGTGGTGCTGTCCACCGCCACCCAGCCCGCCCTGAGCACCCGCGAGTACTTCGACGCCCGCCAGAACCTGCGCGGTCTCGGCAACGTGCGTGAAATCATCGACGACCCCGACGCGCTCTACGCCGCACTGGAGCGCGTCAAAGTGCGCCTCCCCGCCGATTGGCACACGCCCACCGACTGGCCACATCTATCGGCGAAACTGACCGAGCATGAATCCGTGCTCGCCATCGTCAACACCCGCAAGGATGCCCGCGCATTGTGGGAGCAGATGCCGGAAGGCACTTTGCATCTTTCGGCCCTCATGTGCGGCGCGCACCGCTCGCAGGTCATCAGCGACATCAAAACGCGCTTGAAGGGCGGTGTATCGACGCGCGTTATCAGCACGCAATTGGTCGAAGCGGGTGTCGATGTGGATTTCCCTGTGGTGTACCGCGCGCTCGCCGGGTTGGACTCGATTGCCCAGGCCGCGGGGCGCTGCAACCGCGAAGGCCGCTTGGTGGAAAAAGGCGAAGTCGTCGTTTTCATTCCCCCCAAGCCTGCCCCACGAGGGCTGTTGCTGACCGGGGAAAACGCCTGCAGAAACGTGTTGCACGGCGTGACCGACCAACCGCTGACCCGCGCGCGCTTCGCTGCGTATTTCGAGCGACTGTATTACGGCTGCGAACTCGACAAGGAAGACATTTGCGGCTTGCTGGAAGTCGAAGGCAGCACGCTCTCCGTCAACTTCAGAAGCGCCGCCGAGAAATTCCGCCTGATCGCGGACGAAAACAGCCTGCCCATCGTCGTGCGTTACCGGGGAGCGAATGGAGAGGACGACAGCA
>JAJZRE010000047.1:0-6632 GCA_021802945.1 Pseudomonadota bacterium | reverse complement strand
GAAGTCGAAGGCAGCACGCTCTCCGTCAACTTCAGAAGCGCCGCCGAGAAATTCCGCCTGATCGCGGACGAAAACAGCCTGCCCATCGTCGTGCGTTACCGGGGAGCGAATGGAGAGGACGACAGCATCGACAAATGGCTTGCCACCCTGAGCAAGAACGGTCCCGAGCGTTGGCTGATGCGCAAGCTTCAACGCTATACGGTCAACCTGCGCCGCAATGAGGCGATGCCGTTGCTGAATCAGGGTGACATTGAAGAAATAATGCCAGGACTGTACGTGCAGGTGGGTGATCTACTTTATGACACAACGCTTGGTCTGGTGACCAACGGGCAGCCTAGCAATAAGGGGCTACTCGTTGTCTAGTACGCAAAATTGGAACGTGCAATAACTAAAGCGCTTTAATCCCCAAGTGCAGAAGCAGCTCACTAACCTGCCTTCAGTTATTTGGAGGCAACCATGAACTGGACTGAAATATTTCGTGAAGTAAGCAAGCTCGTAACTGAAATTCAAACGGATCGCTTTTATGCTTTGTATGCCCTACTTGTCTACATTCTCATTGTTTACCTTCAGGGCCAACTTCAGCACGGAGAACAAATGAAACCCTACTGCCTGGAACTCTCCGGCTCCTACGCCTGCTTCACCCGCCCCGAAATGAAGGTCGAGCGGGTGAGCTACGACGTGATGACGCCATCCGCCGCACGCGCCTGCTTCGAGGCGATTCTGTGGAAGCCAGCCATCCGCTGGCATGTCCGCAAGATCGAAATCCTGAAACCCATCCGCTGGATCAATCTGCGGCGCAACGAGGTGTCGTCCGTGGTCTCCGTAGCAAACGTGAAGAAGGCGATGAACGGAACAGCAGTCGATTTATCGATTTATGCGGACGACTCTTCAGAACGTGCCCAGCGCGCCGGCCTCTTTCTGCGCGACGTCGCCTACCGGGTGTATGCCGATCTGGAATTTCTTGCGGCACGCGACCCTGAGGCCAACGCTGCCAAGTACCAGGAAATGTTCGAGCGCCGCGCCAGCAAAGGCCAATGCGTCAACCAGCCTTATCTCGGCTGCCGCGAATTCGCTGCCGCCTTTCGCCTGGTGGCCAAGCCGGAAGACGAAACCGCGCCCATCGATGAGACCCGCGATCTCGGTTTCATGCTGCACGATCTAGATTTTTCCAAGTCCGCCGACCCGCAACCACGCTTCTTCCGCGCACAGATGGAAAACGGCACGGTAACAGTTCCGGCCTGGGACAGCGAGGAGGTGCGGGGATGATTCTGCAAGCGCTCGACGCCTACTACCACCGCAAACAGGCAGACCCCGACCCGGCCAAACGTTTGCCGCGCTTCGGACTGGAAGACAAGGAAATCCCTTTTGTGCTGGAAATCGACGCCGACGGGAAATTGGTGAATATCACCGACACCCGCAGCGTCGAGGGCAAGAAAAAAATCGGCCAGCGTTTTCTGGTGCCGCAGGGTGTGAAGAAGACCTCGGGCGTAGCGACAAACCTGCTGTGGGACACGGCGGAATATGTGTTGGGCATCGGCACACGCGGCAAACCCGAGCGCGTGACCGAGCAACACGCAACGTTCCGCGCACGCATCGAGGCCTTACCGGACGCGGCACGCGACGACGCAGGCATCCGCGCCGTGCTGGCGTTTCTCGATGCCTTTCGCCCGGAATCACTCGACGGTTTGCCGGTGCTCGCCGATATTCAGGCCAACCCCGTCATGAGTTTTCGCCTGCATGGCGATCTGGAACTAGTTTGCCAGCGCGCCGCTGTGGTGGCGGCCACCACCAACCAGACCGAAGAAAAGCCCGACGGCATATGCCTGGTTAGCGGCGCGCCCGCCGCCATCGAACGTCTGCACCCAGCAATCAAGGGTGTCTGGGGCGCACAGACTTCGGGCGCGAATATCGTTTCGTTCAACCTCGACGCCTTCAATTCCTACGGCAAGGCGCAAGGTGCGAATGCGCCATTGGGCAAGGCCGCCGTGTTCGCCTACACCACGGCGCTCAACCATTTGCTTGGCAGAGATTCGCGTCAGCGCATTCAGGTGGGCGACACCTCGACTGTGTTCTGGGCAGAAGAACCGCACGAGCTTGAAGCTTCTATGCTCGACCTGTTCGGCGAACCGCCCAAGGACAACCCTGACAAGAACGTCGATGCTGTAAAAGCCCTGTATTCCGCTATCGAATCGGGCAAATTCTCGGTCGGCAAGCTGGATACGCGCTTTCATGTGCTGGGGCTGGCGCCCAACGCCGCGCGCATCAGCATCCGCTTCTGGGAAACCGCCACCGCCGCCGAACTGGCACGCCGCATCAAAATGCACTTCGACGATTTGGCCGTTGTCCACGCCGACTATGAGCCCGAGCATCTTTCGCTGTTTCGCCTGCTCACCGGCCTGTCCATGCTCAACAAGGCCGACAACATTCCGCCCAACCTGGGCGGCGAAGTCATGCGCGCCATTCTCGAAGGCCTGCCTTACCCGGCGGCAATGTTGAACCTCGCCATTTCGCGTTGCCGCGCCGAGCAAAAGCCGACTTACGCACGCGCCGCCGCCATCAAAGCCAGCCTCAACCGCTGGATTCGCTTCCGCAACACTCAAGAGAAGGAGTTCGCCCCCATGCTCGACCCATCCAACCCCAACCCAGCCTATCGGCTGGGACGGCTGTTCGCCGTGCTGGAGAAAATCCAGGAAGAAGCCAGCCCCGGTCTGAACGCCACTATCCGCGACCGCTATTACGGCGCGGCTTCGAGCACGCCGGTGACGGTGTTCACCACGCTACTGCGGTTGAAAAATCACCACCTGGGCAAGCTCTCGCCCGGTCGCGCCACGCAGATGGAAAAACTGATCGGCGAAATTCTCGGCGAGGTTGCTGATTTTCCTCGCCAACTCCCCCTGCCTGACCAAGGCCGTTTCGCCCTCGGCTACTACCACCAACGCCAAGCCTTCTTCACCAAATCCACGACCACCCCGGAGGAATCCAAATGAGTCTGACCAACCGCTATGACTTCGTGCTGCTGTTTGACGTGAAAGACGGCAACCCCAACGGCGACCCGGACGCGGGCAATCTGCCGCGCCTGGACGCCGAAACCGGCCACGGGCTGGTGACCGATGTCTCGCTCAAACGCAAGGTGCGCAACTTCGTGGCACTTACCAAAAACAAGGACCAGCCGAACGGTCAAGCTGATGAGTTCAAAGGAAAACTGGAAGCTACAGACCGCAGGTATGAGATTTACGTTAAGGAGAAAGCCATCCTCAACAACCAGCACAAGCGCGCCTATATCGGTATCGACCGCAAGGACCTGTTAGCTGGTGACGACAAGAAAAGGAAGGGCGGTGATGCTGTAGACGACGCTCGAAGCTGGATGTGCCGTAACTTCTTCGACGTACGCACTTTCGGCGCGGTTATGTCCACCGGTGTCAACTGCGGCCAGGTACGCGGGCCGGTACAGCTGACTTTTGCGCGCTCGGTCGATCCGGTCATCGCACAGGAGCATTCGATCACCCGCATGGCGGTGGCGACCGAAGCCGAGGCTGAAAAACAGGATGGCGACAACCGCACCATGGGCCGCAAGCATACCGTGCCTTATGGGCTTTACGTTGCGCACGGCTTCGTTTCCAGCTTCCTCGCCAAACAAACCGGCTTTTCGGAAGATGATCTGGAACTGCTGTGGCAGGCGCTTGAGAAGATGTTCGAGCACGACCGCTCTGCCGCTCGCGGCGAAATGACCACGCGCGGGCTCTACGTTTTCAAACACGAGTCAGAACTCGGCAATGCCCCAGCGCATGTGCTTTTCGAGCGTGTGAAAGCACAGAAAAAAGTCGAGGTGCCGCGCAGCTTTACCGATTACGATGTGACGTTCGATGAAACCGCCATGCCTAATGGTGTGACGCTGCTACGCAGGATATGAAATCCTACCGCCGCTCCGCCCAGTACCCCGGACGGCGGCTGTGGTGCGCGATGGCCAGTACGCGCAGGGTATCTCCTTCGACTCGGTAAATCACGGAGTAAGGATAACGGTGAATTGGCAAGCTACGGGTGCCGCTGGTGGCGGGCGAACCCAGCGCGGGATGCTCGACGATCAGCTTGAGACTGCGGTGGGCTTCTCTCTTGAAATCGTCTGCGCGCAACGCGCCGGCCTCGTCAGCGTACCAGCGCGCAGCTTCGACCAGATCCTGCCGCGCGGCAGGGTTGAACGTGGCCTTCACCGGGCACGGGCCGCCGCGATGATCTCGTCGATTTCCTTGAACACTTCCTCGGCGGGAACCCACTCCGTGCGGCCGGCTTCCATATCCGCCACGCGTCGGGCTATTTCCTCGTCCCAGGCCCGGGTGATGGCCTCGGGCGAATCTTCCGGTGTTCCTTCCAGACTCACGATCAGGCGATGGATGAGCTCGCCGCGCTCCTGCGGCGAAAGCTGCAAGGCCTGGTCTTCAATCTCTTTCAATAACGCTGCCATGACGCACTCCAGAAATAACGTCCTGTTGAAATGGTAGCACTCGCCCCATGGCCGAAACAGACCCGATTCCTCTTTCTGCCTTACAACACTGGGCCTATTGCCCGCGCCAGTGCGGGCTGATCCATCTGGAGCAGGCATTCGCCGACAACATCCACACGGCGCGCGGGCAGGCGGTACACCATCTGGTCGACACGCCCGGCTACGAGATCAAATCCGGTGTGCGGGTGGAGCGTGCGCTGCCGCTATGGAGCGACCGCCTCAACCTCATCGGCAAGGCCGACCTGGTCGAGTTCCACCCAGACGGCACGGTGTTTCCGGTGGAGTTCAAGCATGGCGCGAAGCGGCAAAAGCTGCATGACGACCTCCAGCTCGCCGCCCAAGCCATGTGCCTGGAAGACATGCTCGGCCGGCCTGTGCCAAAAGGTGCGATTTTTCATGCCAGCAGCCACCGGCGGCGCGAGGTGACAATCACGCCTGCCCTGCGGCAATTGGTGGTCGAAACGGCCGCGGCGATCCGCGCCATGCTGGCATCCGGAAAGTTGCCGCCGCCAGTAAACGATGCGCGCTGCAAGGAATGTTCGTTGAAGGATATCTGCCAGCCCCAAGCTATCGCCGACCACACGCGACAGCAACAACTGCAACGTGATCTATTCAACCCGGGGAAATAAGGTGCATACCATCCAGAACACGCTCTACGTCATGACGCCCCAGGCCTACGCCCACCTGGAAAACGCCACCGTGCGCATCGATGTCGAGCGCGAGAAGAAACTCCAGGTACCGCTGCATCATGTCGGTGGGCTGGTCTGTTTCGGCAACGTCATGGTTTCGCCGGCGCTCATGCACCGCCTGGCCGATGAAGGCAAATCGCTGGTGCTGCTGGACGACAACGGCCGCTTCAAGGCGCGGCTCGAAGGCCCGGTTTCCGGCAACATCCTGCTACGCCAAACCCAGCACCGCGCTGCGGGCGACGCTTCCGCCGCGCTTGAGATCGCCCGCGCCTGCGTGGCCGGCAAGCTGAAGAACAGCCGCAGCGTATTGCAGCGCGGCGCGCGCGAAACCGAAGACGATTCCGAGGCCGCCCGTCTCACCCGTACCGCCGACAACCTCGCCGCCTCGCTGCGCGCAGCAGCCATTGCCAACACGCTGGACGAACTGCGCGGCGTCGAAGGCGAGGCCGCACGCGGCTATTTCGAAGCGCTCAATCTCGTCGTCAAGCCCGCGTTTCGCGCCGCCTTCCAGCTTGACGGACGCACCCGCCGCCCGCCGCTCGACCGCTTCAACGCGCTGATCTCGTTTCTCTACGCCATGCTAATGAACGACTGCCGTTCGGCGCTCGAAGCCTGCGGACTTGACCCGCAACTCGGTTTTCTTCATGCCGTGCGCCCTGGTCGCGCAGCGCTTGCTCTGGATCTGCAGGAGGAGTTCCGTGCCATCCTATGCGACCGGCTGGCGCTCACCCTCATCAACCGTGGCCAGATCGGCGAAAGGGATTTCGACATGCGCGAGGGGGGTGCAGTCATGCTCAACGACCGGGGCCGTCGCACCGTCGTAACCGCCTGGCAGGATCGCAAGCAGGAAGAAATTACACATTCGCTCACGGAATCCAGACTGCCGTTCGCACTACTGCCCTTCATTCAGGCCCGCTTCATGGCTCGCGCTCTGCGCGGCGAAATGGAAAGCTACCTGCCCTATCTGGCCAAATAACCATGCTCATCATCATCACCTACGACGTATCCACCGAAACCGCCGCCGGACGAAAGCGCTTGCGTCGCGTCGCCAGGGCTTGCGAACGCGTCGGCCAGCGTGTACAAAAATCCGTTTTCGAATGCACCGTCACCGAAATGCAATTCGAGCAACTCGAACGCGAACTTCTTGCCGAAATCGACGTAGGCCAGGACAACCTGCGCTTTTATCGCATCACCGAGCCAGTCGAGCTGCGCGTCAAGCAGCATGGCTGCTTCCGCTCAGTGGATTTCGAAGGCCCTCTCGTCGTATGACGCGCGAACCTCAATCGATGGCGCAACCCACGATGTTTCGCGCGCTCGATAACTCCTTGTTCTTTAACAATCAGGAACCCGCACTGCCACAACGACGCTGCATCGCATTGCTTCACGTCGCAAGTTCGCGCAAACTAGCCTCGCTCCGTAAAGCAAACAACATGTTGCTGCAGCGG
>JAJZRE010000046.1 GCA_021802945.1 Pseudomonadota bacterium | reverse complement strand
GCGGCAAGCAACAGCGTGCTCGCCAGTGCGAGGGCAAAGGATTTGTCCATCAGTCTGCTGCGCGGCATGGTGACCTCTTGACGTTAGTTCGCGATTTCCCGTTCTGGTCGGACCGGAAGATCGATCAATCGAAATCTTCACAACGGATCGAAGGTTCAGTCTTGAATGAACGTTCAATCTATATTAGAGTTTGTTTAAGCGCAAGATTTGACTATCACTCAACTTCATGCGCACTCTACCGGAGATTCAGCATGTCAGTCACGCCAGATCATCCCGCCGAGGCCTCGCGCGCCGAAGCGCGCCGCGCGCAGATACGCGCCGCCGCATCGGACTGCTTCCGCCAGCACGGCTTCCACGGCACCAGCATCGCCCAGATCTCGAAAACGGCCGGCATGAGCACCGGCCACATCTACCATTATTTCGAAAACAAGGAAGCGATCATTGCCGACATCGTCGCCCAGGATCTGCAGCGCTCGCTGACCTTGACCGCCGAATTGCGCTCGGCGCGCGACGTCAGGTCGGCGATGATCGAGCGCGCCATCGAGGGCATTGAGCGAAATCTCGATCCCGGCACCGCCGCCCTGCAACTCGAAATCGTCGCCGAAGCCGCGCGCAACCCCCGTGTCGCCGAAATCGTGCGCGCCGCCGACCAGTCGTGCCGTGACAGCCTCGCCTGCACCCTCCGCACGCTGCGTCAGGCGACAGGCCATCAGGATGACGCGGCCACGCTCGCCGGCATGGTGGAAGCGCTGTATGCCCTGTTCGAGGGATTGCGGATTCGCGCCATCCGCAATCCCGACATCGATCGGGGCGCCCTCGTGCGGACGTTCCGTCGCATGGTCAGCGACCTGCTCACGCACGCTGGCAGCTAGCCGAGCGCAATCAGCCCCACTGCAAGCGCCGGTGCGGCGCGCCGACTGCCCTGACGTAAATTGGCGGAGGAAGTGAGTCGAACCCACCCGGGAGCGGCTGACACCCCCAACCGGATTTGAAGTCCGGCCGCACCACCAGGCACGCTTCCCTTCCATTTGATCCTCTCTCCCCGCAGATCATATCAAGCGGCATGGCCCACGCCGCCGAACATGTCCGCGTTGCGCAGCCGGTGGGCGTCGCGCACGCGGCGCGTGTAGCCGACCCGGTCGAAGAATTCCAGCACCTGGACCGCGCGCTTGCGGCTGAGGCCGCTGCGGTCGCGGAATTCCGCGGCGCGCGCCTCGCCGGTGGCATGTTCCAGTTCCTGCACCAGCGCTGCCAGTCGGGCCACGCTTTCCGGCAGGGCCACCCTCGCCATCACGTGCGACGCGGCCAGATGGAGGTGAACGGGCGCCCAATGCCGCAAGGCAGCCGGCGCATGCGGTGAAAGGGTCAGTTGCACGTCGAAGCGTGCCGTTGGCGCGTGCAGATGCGATGCCACGATCCAGTCGCCGCGCTCGATCTCGTCGGCGCCGATGCCGCCCAGGTTGAGCGCACAGCGCTGCCCGGCGCCTCCTGCCTGCGCCGCCCGGTTCATGACATGCAGGCCGCGCAGACGCACCGGCCTGCCCTGCCCCGCTGCGGCATCGATTGCGCGGCAGCATGCAGATGCTGTCTCAAGGCGTCGACCCCCCGCCCGTTCACCGCCGACACCGGAAACACCGGCATGCCGGCCAGCGTCGTTTCAGCCAGCAGGCGATGCAGCTCATGCCCGACTCCAGCCGTGCGTGCCGCATCGACGCGGTCGATCTTGGTCAGCGCCACCGCGCCCTGCCCGATGCCAAGGAGGTCGAGGATGGCGAGATGCTCGCGCGTCTGCGGCATCACGCCGTCATCCGCCGCCACCACCAGCAGGGCGAAATCGATTCCCGCCGCGCCGGCGAGCATGGTGTGGACGAAGCGCTCGTGGCCGGGCACGTCGACGAAGCCCAGCACCCCGCCGTCGGCCAGCGGCTGGTAGGCGTAGCCCAGCTCGATCGAAATGCCGCGCTTTCTCTTCCTTGAGGCGATCGGTATCGATGCCGGTGAGGGCATGCACCAGCATCGTCTTGCCGTGGTCGATGTGTCCGGCGGTGCCGACGATCATGAGGCGGTGATTTCCTTCGAGGTGATCTTGTAGCTGAAGGTGGCCGGGTCCAGGCTGTCCAGCATGCCGGCCGCGGTTTCGGCCTGCGGGTACATGAGGAAAGGCACGGTGGCCTTGCGCGATCCCGGCAGCGGCAGGTCGTGCGCGGTGTTGTAGGCCAGCCAGTTCATTTCCCAGGAACCGGACAGGCGCTTGCGCACGTCGGTCACCTTTTCATCCGTGAGAGTGAGGCCGCCGGGCGGTTCCTCCAGCACCACCTTGCGCACGTCGGCCGGGTCCACCGGCACCCAGCCGTGCCCGGTAAGCCACACCTCGGCGCGGCAGTGCTGCGCCTTGCTGATGTCGCCGCTCTTGCCCAGGCTCTTGTAGCCGAAGCGCGAATCCGCGACGCGGATGCCGTACACGTCGCGCGCCGGCAGGCCGGCCGCGCGCGCCAGGCCGACATACAGCGCGTTGAGGTCGGCGCACTTGCCGGAGAGGTCCCCCGACTCCAGCATGAAGCGGATGTCGCCCAGGCCGCAGCCGCGCGTCTTCGGGTTGCGGAAAGTGTTGTCCACCACCCATTCATAAATGGCCCGCGCCCTGGCCTCGTCGGTCCTGGCGCCGCGGGTGATGCCGAGCGCGGTCTTCCTGACGATGCCGTCCGTGGGGAGCAGCCTGGTGGCCTTGGTGTTCAGACGCCGCTCGGCACGCGACAGGGGTTCAACCTGTTCCGAACGGCTGAGGTCGACGGCGCGGTCGCGCGTGGCGACGCGGCTGATGAGCTCGATGACCGGCTTCTCGCCCGCCGCCCATTCCGCATAGAGCATCTCGGCGCCGTATTCCGGATTGCGCAGGATCCGGCCGGTCAGGGCATTGCCCAGCCACAGGTTGCCCATGTTGCGAATCCAGCGCTCTTCCTGCATCGAAGGCAACGGCAGCCAGGCGCGGGTCGTGCCGTCCGGCTGCAGCACCTCCACCCGCGTGGTGACATCGAACACCCGCCAGCCATCCTCGGGGGACGGATCGAAGCCCGCTTCGGCCCGGCCGCCCGGCCACATCACGCCGGCGGCGAGGGTTACGGACGTCCACAGAAATTCGCGTCGCTGCATGCAGGACTCCTTCTCTCAGGGTTTCAGCAGGGGCAGATGGGCAACGAAATCGGCTTCATCGCAGCGGACAGGCAGCGCAGATCGAGCCGCAATGCGTCGTCGGCGATGCGGCCGATCACCGGCAGCGGCAGGTCGTGCAGCACACCGCTCCGTCGGGTGCCGGGCCGGATCACCAGCGCGCCGCCATCAGCAGCCCGGCCACCGCCGCTTCCGGCAGCGGCGCGCGGCCCAGATTGGTGTGCGGCACCGTGCCGCCGAGGTTGAACACCCGCTTCAGGCGAGGCGCCGCGCGCTGCGCCAGATGGACGGCAAGCTGGGCTGTCACGGCAGGTTCGGTGTAGTCAACGAGGCCGCCCTCGCGCGCGGCCTGGCGTGCGCTGTCGAGCACGCTGCGTATGCCGGCGAGCACCGGTTCGCGGCCGTATTCGGAAATCAGCGGGGAAACAGCCGCCCAGTTGAGGACGCGGTCGATCGACGGCGGACATGGGGGGGCGCTATGCACGATAGACAATCCCTTGTTGGTGAATGGCAAGTAGCGAACGGCAAGCGGTCAGGGATGGCCGTGGATCAGGCACCAGTTTATGCCGCTGGGAGCAAAGCCCGCCTCGTCCATCAGAAGATTGAGCGTCAGGGTGGCGAGATCGTCGGCCACGGGATCGGCCAGCGGATCCTTCTCCTGCTGGACGATTTTCAGATAGGACTGGCACGCCGGGCAACTCTCGGCCTGTACGGCCTTGTTGCCGCCCTCCAGATGGTAGTGGGCGATGCCGCGGGTGTTGTCGCAGTTGCTGCACTTGGCTCGCACGACGTGCCATTCCGCGCTGCACAGCGCGCAATGCAGATAGCGCAGGCCGTTCTCGGCGCCGCCGATGCGCACCACCGAGCTGACCGGGTGCGCGCCGCACACCGGGCACAGATTCGGGTGTTCGGGCCGTGCCACCTGCGCGGGTTCGAGCTGGCGCGCAAGCCGGGTCCAGTGCACCTGCAGCGCAGCGCCGACAATCGGCGCCACGGCGGCGTCGAGCCCCTGGATGTTCCCATCAAGCAGGTGCAGAGCCTGCTCGTCCAGCCAGGCATCCGGTTTTTCCAGAACCGATCCCAGTGCCGCCTGGCCTGTTGCAGGCAGGCTGGGCAGCACCGTCCGGGTCAGTTGCCGCGCCGTGTCGCGCCAGCCATCCGGCAAGCCGAGGCCGGCGGGAGACAGCGGTGGCATCTGGTGTTCGCGGCATCGCGCCAGCCGTTCCGAAGCGGGCGGTTCCGCCGCGGGGCCTGCCTCCAGGCATTCCTGCTGCGCCCGCGCCAGCCGGCCGACAAAGCGCAGGTAATCGCCGATGGGATGTCCTTCCGCGAGTTGCTCCAGCCGCCGGGCGCGCGACAAGAACAGGTCGGCCGGCGGCAGCAACAGCCCGGGAATGCTGCCGGCTGCCGCTTCGATTTCGCCGGGTTGCAGGAGGGTGGTCGTCATGCGCTAACAGATCCTTGTGATGGGTGTGCCGGGAATCACTTGCCGGTCATTTCGCGATACCAGGCGCGGTGATGGTGTTTGGCCCAGGCTTCGGAAACCGTGCCGCGCGTCATCGCCCGGACCGTGCCCCTGACCCAGATCGCGGCATAGACGTGCACGACGATGCCGAGAATCATGATCCAGGCTGCCAGCGCATGGATGACCACCGCCACGCGCAGCAGCCAGATGGGAAAGTACGGTGCAAACCAGGGCTGCCAGATCACCATGCCGGAAAGCAGCAAAACCGGAATGCTCACCACCATGATCCAGAACAGGTATTTCTGCCCGGCGTTGTACTTGCCCAGTTCAGGCAGACCCTGATCGCGGTTCCTGATCACATCCCCGATGCGCTTCATCCACTGGCGATCAGCAGCGGTGAAATGGTTGAAACGCCAGAACCGGGCTGCCATCGCGATGAAGGACAAAAACATCACCGCGCCGATGAAGGGGTGCAGGATGCGGGTCCAGGGACCGCCGCCAAACAGGTTGGTGAGAAAGAAAAAGGCCGGGTGGAACAGCGCCAGCCCCGACAGGCCGGCAAGGACGAAGGCGATGGACACCACCCAGTGGTTGTTTCGTTCCTTGGCGGTGTAGCGTTGAATCATCTTGCTCATGATCGCTCCTTATACATGCTCTGAAGGATGAAGACGGGACAACTCAATCCGTCTTTTCCTCCTCCTCCTCGACCTCTTTCGGACCGGCCGTGACGAAATGGAAGAAGCCGGCAAATACGGCCAGGCCGATGCCGAGACTCATGAGGGGTTTGGTCACCCCCTTCCACAGGCTGACCAGAGGACTGATGTGCGGGTCCTTGGGCAGATTCGCATACAGCTCGGGTTTGTCGGCATGCTGCAGCACGTACATCACGTGCGTGCCGCCGACACCCTGCGGATCGTACAGGCCTGCATTCTGGTAGCCGCGCTCCTTCAGGTCGGTAATGCGGCCCTCGGCGTGGTGGATCATGTCCGCCTTTGAGCCGAACACGATCGCGCCGGTCGGGCAGGTCTTCACGCACGCCGGCTCCAGCCCCACGCCCACCCGATCGGAGCAGAGCGTGCACTTGTACGCCTTGTTGTCCTTCTTCGAGATGCGCGGAATGTCGAAGGGACAGCCGGTGATGCAGTAGCCGCAGCCGATGCAGTGCTCCTCGTGGAAATCGACGATGCCGTTCGCGTACTGGACAATCGCCCCCGGCGACGGGCAGGCCTTCAGGCAGCCGGGGTCGTCGCAGTGCATGCAGCCGTCCTTGCGGATCAGCCATTCCAGCCGGCCCTGCTCCACCTCCACCTCGGAGAAGCGCATCACGGTCCAGGACTGGTCGGAGAGGTCGCGCGGGTTGTCATAGATGCCGACGTTCGTGCCCACCGCGTCGCGCAGGTCGTTCCACTCCATGCACGCCGCCTGGCAGGCCTTGCAGCCGATGCATTTTGAAATGTCGATCAGCTTCGCGACCTTGATCGCCTCGCCGCGTGCGACGGGAGACGGAGTGGTGGTGGCGGACCGGGCCTTGATGTCGAGTGATTGCAGTGCCATGGCCGCCTCCCTATACCTTCTCGATGTTCACGAGGAACGACTTGAATTCGGGCGTCTGGGTGTTGGCGTCACCGACAAAGGGCGTGAGCGTGTTGGTGATGTAGCCGTTCTTGGCCACCCCCATGAACCCCCAGTGGATCGGCACGCCCACCGTGTACACCTTCTTGCCCTCGACATCGAGGGTGCGAAGGCGCTTGGTAACGACCGCCACCGCGACGATGAAGCCGCGCTTGGATTTCACCCGCACGTGGTCGCCGGCCTTGATGCCCTTCTCCCTGGCCAGGTCCTCGCCGATTTCCACGAACTGCTCCGGCTGCAGGATGGCGTTGATCCGCACATGCTTGGTCCAGTAGTGGAAATGCTCGGTGAGGCGGTAGGTGGTGCCCACATAGGGGAACTGGTCCGGCGTGCCGAAGCTGCTCCAGTCGTCCTTGAACACCCGTGCGGCGGGGTTGGACTTCGCCCTGTCGTTCTTCGGGTGCATCGGATTCACCGCCAGCGGCGATTCCATCGGCTCGTAGTGCTCGGGGAAGGGGCCTTCCGCCATCTTGTCGATGGCGAAGAAGCGCGCCACGCCCTCCGGGTTCATGATGAAGGGATTCATGCCGTCTTCCGGCGGGGAGTCCGGCTTGAAGTCCGGAATGTCGGACCCGCCCCACTTGCCGCTGGCGGCATCCCAGGCGATCAGCTTGCGCTTCGGATCGTAGGGCTTGCCGCTCGGGTCGCAGGAGGCGCGGTTGTACAGAATGCGCCGGTTGGCCGGCCAGGCGAAGGACCAGTTCAGCGTCTGCCCGATGCCGAAGGGATCGGCATTGTCGCGCCGCGCCATCAGGTTGCCCTTCTCGCTCCAGGCTCCGGAGAAGATCCAGCAGCCGCAGGCCGTGGATCCGTCGTCGCGCAATTCGGCGAAGCCGTTCAGCTGCTCGCCGGCCTTCACCAGCACCTTGGCCGGATCCTTCGGATCGGTGACATCCTTCAGCGCCTTGCCGGAAAACTCCTTCGCCAGCTCTTCGGCTGAAGGCGCATCGGGCTGCCGGTGCTTCCAGGTCAGGTTGAGGATGGGGTCGGGGAAGGCGCCGCCGTCCTTCTTGTACAGGTCGCGCAGCCTGAGGAAGATGCCGGCCATGATTTCCTGATCGCCCCTGGCATCGCCCGGCGGCTCGGCCGCCTTCCAGTGCCACTGCAGCCAGCGGCTGGAATTCACCAGCGAGCCGTCTTCCTCCGCGAAGCAGGTGGACGGCAGGCGGAACACCTCGGTCTGGATCCTGGCCGGGTCGACGTCGTTGTACTCGCCGTGGTTCTGCCAGAACTCCGAGGTCTCGGTGGCCAGCGGATCGATGATCACCAGGTATTTCAACTTGGCCAGCGAACCGGATACCTTCACCTTGCAGGGTGCCGAGGCCAGCGGGTTGAAGCCCTGGCAGATGTAGCCGTTGACCTTGCCCTGGTTCATGTTCTCGAACACCTGCAGGAGGTCGTAGCCCTTGTCGAGCTTGGGCAGCCAGTCGTAGCACCAGTTGTTTTCCGCGGTGGCGGCATCGCCGTACCAGGCCTTCATGGTGCTGACATGGAACTTTCCGTAGTTCTGCCAGTAGCTCAGCTGCCCGGGGCGCAACGGCTTGGCGGCACGTTTCTCGATATAGGTCTTGTAGTCCTGCTCGGCGTCGCCAGGCAGGGTCATGTAGCCCGGCAGCAGGTTGGACAGGAGGCCCAGATCGGTGAGGCCCTGGATGTTGGAGTGGCCGCGCAGCGCGTTCATGCCGCCGCCCGCCGCGCCGATGTTGCCGAGCAGCAGCTGCACCATGGCGCCCGTACGGATCATCTGCGAGCCCTGCGAGTGCTGGGTCCAGCCCAGGGCGTACATGATGGTCATGGTCCTGTCGGGCGCGGCGGTCCCGGCGATCATCTCGCACACCTTGAGGAAGGCATCCTTGGGCGTGCCGCAGATGGACGACACCACGTCCGGCGTGTAGCGCGAATAATGCGCCTTCATCATCTGGTACACGCAGCGCGGGTTCTGCAGCGTCGGGTCGGTGACGACGTAGCCATCCTTGCCGATCTGGTAGCCCCAGGTGGACTTGTCGTAGCTGCGTTTCTCCGGGTTGTAGCCGGAGTAGATGCCGTCGTCGAAGCCGAATTCCTCCTTCACCAGGAAGCTGAAGTCGGTGTAATTTTTGACGTATTCGTGATGAATTTTGTCGTTGCTGAGGAGGTAATTGATCACGCCGCCGAGGAAGGCGATGTCGGTACCGGAACGGATCGGCGCATAGAAATCCGATACCGCGGCCGAGCGCGTGAAGCGCGGATCGACCACGATCAGCTTCGCCTTGCGGTTCGCCTTCGCTTCGGTCACCCACTTGAAGCCGCACGGGTGCGCTTCGGCGGCGTTGCCGCCCATGATCAGGACCAGGTCGGTATTCTTGATATCGACCCAATGGTTGGTCATCGCGCCGCGGCCAAACGTCGGGGCAAGACTTGCCACCGTCGGGCCGTGTCAGACACGTGCCTGGTTATCGAATGCGAGCATCCCCAGGCTGCGCGCGATCTTCTGCGTCAGGTAGCCGGTTTCGTTGCTGGAGGCGGAGGCGGCGAGCATGCCGGTGGACACCCAGCGGTTCACCGTTTCGCCCTTGTCGTTCTTGGCGATGAAGTTCTTGTCGCGGTCATCCTTCATCAGCCTGGCAATGCGGGTAAAGGCTTCGTCCCAGGAAATGGGCTGCCATTCCTTGCTGCCCGGGGCGCGGTATTCCGGGCGCTTTAACCGGTTCGGGCTGTGCACGAAATCGAGCAGGCCGGCGCCTTTCGGGCAGAGCGTGCCGCGGTTCACGGGGTGGTCCGGATCGCCTTCGATATGCGTGACTTCCGCATGGACATTTTTCGCCTCGTCGCCCAGGCTGTAGATCAGGATGCCGCAGCCGACCGAGCAATAGGGGCAGGTGTTGCGGGTTTCGGTGGTGCGCGCGAGCTTGAATTCACGCACTTCCGCCAATGCCTCGCCGGGGGCGAACCCCAGTGCGACGAGGCTGGAACTGCCGACCCCCGCCGCGCATATCTTGAAGAACTGTCTTCGGGTCACTTGCATCTCGTCCTCCCTTCATCATTTATGGATTGAGCACACATGAAAAAAAATTATAGGAAGAAACGCCCTAGATACAAATGTTTTTGTTGGTTGCCCTTGCTGAAGCGGGCGGCTGAATGGGTACGGCGATGCGTTCCCGCTTGCCAGCGGTGCCGATAGAATTTTTTGGCCCGTACGCGCCGCCCCCCGCCGGGGCGATGCCCGAAGGCGCTCAGCGCCCGCTGTCGCCGAAATCGCCGAGCGGCCGCTTGAACGCATATTCCGCCGGCCTGAGGATCAGCTCCCGCGCCGACACGCTCACTGCGGGTCCTGCGACAGGCTCACGCCCGCCGACGCCAGATAATCGCGCACATGCCGCAACTCCTGCTTGGTGCAGGTCGTGCTGTTGTGCGGGCGATGCAAGAACCCTTCGACGCCGTTCAGCACCACGCGAAAACTGGCGCCATGGTGCGGTTCCACCGTCGCGCCGAGATGCGTCAGCATCGACTCCACTTCGCGCCAGTGGACATTTCCGCTTACCGGACCTTCGAATATCGTCCGCAGCAAATTCTCGTGTTTGTGGCTCATGGCAGCGGCTCGCAGGCATTCAACACCTTTCCAGCATAGAACCGCCGCGCAGGAACGCGAACGGGACGGGTCACTGGCCGCGCAGGAACGCTTCCAGCGCGGCTGGCGCCAGAGGCCGGCTGAACAGATACCCCTGCACTTCGCCGCATCCCGCCGAGCGCAGGAACGCCAGCTGTTCCGGCGTTTCCACGCCTTCGGCGATGATGCCAAGACGCAGGCTGCGCGCCAGCTGGATGATGGCCCGAACGATGGCGGCGTCGTCCGGATCGGTACTGATGTCGCGCACGAAGGCCTGGTCGATTTTGAGCCGGTCGACGGCGAAGCGCTTGAGGTAGCTGAGGGACGAATAACCGGTGCCGAAGTCATCGATGGAGAGCCGGACGCCCAGTGCCTTCAGCTGCCGCACCGTATCCAGCGTATTTTTCACATCCTGCAGCAGGATGGATTCGGTCAGTTCCAGTTCCAGCAGGTGCGGCGGCAATCCGCTGCGCGCCAGCGCGCCCGCCACCGTTTCGATCAGTCCGGCACGGCGGAACTGCAGCGCCGACAGGTTGACCGCCATGGTGAGATCAGGCAATCCGGCCTGGCGCCACGACTGGGCCTGGCGGCAGGACTGCTCGATCACCCAGGCGCCGATGGACACGATCAGGCCGCAATCTTCCGCCACCGGGATAAAACGGGCCGGTGAAACCTCGCCCAGTTCCGGGCTGTTCCAGCGCAGCAGCGCTTCCACGCCGATCACCTTGCCGCTGTCGGTATCGATCTGCGGCTGATAGTGCAATTGCAGTTCGGCCCGGTAGAGGGCCTGATGCAAACGGTTCTGCAGCAACAGATGTTCAAGGGCATGCCGGTTCATCTGGTCGTCAAAGAAGCGATAGGTATTGCGGCCCGCGTCCTTGGCGTTGTACATGGCCGTATCGGCTTTCTGCAGCAGGCTGTCGAAGTCGCTGCCGTCTTCCGGATACATGGCGATGCCGATACTGCAGGACGTGTTCATCACGTGTCCGCTGATCTCCAGCGGTTCGGACAGATGGTTGAGGATGTCGGCCGCGATGCGCTCGACCGTTTCCATGTCCGGAATCTCGTTGAGCAGCAGGATGAATTCGTCGCCGCCCTGGCGGCTGATGGTGTCGCTGTCGCGCGTGCAGCGCGTCAGGCGCTCGACGGCTTCCAGCAGCAGCTTGTCGCCGGCGACATGCCCCAGCGTATCGTTCACCACCTTGAAATTGTCGAGGTCGAGGAACAGCATCGCCACATGCTTCTGCAGCCGCTGCGCCCTCGCCTGGGCCTGCTCGAAACGGTCTCGCAGCAGCACGCGGTTGGGCAGTCCGGTGAGGACATCGTGGTGGGCGAGGAACTCGATGCGCGCCTCCGCCCGCTTGCGCTCGGTGATGTCCTGGCAGGCGCCATACAGGCGATTGCCGGACTGCCCGGCATCCGATCCCGCCGCCAGCGTGTAGGCGCGGATAAAGTGCGTGGAACCGTCCTTCGCAAGGATGCGCAGTTCGCATTCGCTGCGCTGCCCCAGCGCGAGATGGGTGATATTGCGATCGAATTCGGGCAAATCGTCCTGATGCACGAAACAGCGCCAGCAGCCTTTCGCCATGATTTCGTCCAGCGTATAGCCGAAGACGCGGTCCATCGAGGCAGTCGCCCAGTCGACGTCCAGAGCGCCGTCCTTCGTCTGCACGCAGGAGTACAGCAGATCGGTCGACACGCTGGAAATCAGCCGGTAGCGCTCCTCGCTCTCGCGCAGCGCCTGCTCCATCCGCTTGCGTTCGCTGATATCGATGAAATTGACCACCGCACCCACCAGTTGCCCGTCGCGGTACATCGGCCGCGACCAGTATTCGACCGGGAAGCTGGTGCCATCCTTGCGCCAGTGCACCTCGCTGTCCACATGGGTCGGCTTGCCCTCCAGCGTGGCGCAACGGATGTGGCACTGTTCCTTGGGATAAGGACGGCCGTCCGGATAGGTGTGGTGGATCAGGGCATGGATGCCCTTGCCGAGCATTTCCTCCTCCGCGTATCCAAGCATGTCGAGACAGGCCGGATTCACGAATGTGCAGATGCCGCCGGTGTCGACCCCGAAGATCGCCTCCGGGGATGAATCCAGCAGCAGGCGGAAGCGTTCTTCGCTTTCCCGCAACGCGATCAAGGCCGCTCGATGGCCCATTGCCACGCCGAGGTCGGCGGCCAGCTTCTCCAGCAGCATCACCTTTTCCGGGTCGAACGCGTACGGCTCCGCGCCGTAGACAGTCAGTGCGCCGACCACCCGTCCATGGCTCCGCAGCGGCGTCGCCGCCGACGCGCGAAAACCCAGGGCGAGTTTCCGCTCCCGCCACGGGCCGATCCGCTGATTCGTCTCGATATCGTCGTTGATTGCCGTAATGCCCAGGCGAATGGCGGTGCCAGTGGGTCCCTGGCCCTGGGGTGAATCGTCGCACCGGATGTCCGCCCGGAAAAGATAGCCGCCCCCCACGCCCGCCACCGCCACCGGCGCCACGGTCACGCCATCCTCATCCACCAGGCCGATCCAGGCCATGCGAAACAGGTTGTCCTGCACCAGTTCCTGGCAGATGCGCGTCATGAGTTCCCGCTCGGGCAACTCCGCCATCAGCATTTCATTCACGGCCGTGATGGTCTGCAGCAGCCGGTTGCGTCGATGCATGACCAGCGCCTCGCGCCGCTGGTCGGTCACCTCGCGCAGCCGGCCCAGCATGCGCCGCGGTTTGCCATCAGGGTCGCGCGCCACCGCTTCGCCCCGGTCATGCAGCCAGATCGCGGCGCCGTCGGCGCGTCGGATGCAGTACTCGCGATCGAAGGTCATCTTGCCGTCACGGCATGCCTGGACCGCCGCCATCACCCCTTCCCGGTCCACCGCCTGCAGGCAGGCAACGACATCCTGCCAGCTGTGCTCCGAAGTCTGCTCAGCCAGCCCCATCAGGCGTGCCCATTGCGGGGTGTGCCGGATCCGCCCGCTGCGCAAATCCCACTCCCACGCGCCTTCTCCCGGAAGAGCCAGGGCATGGGCCTGCCCCTCCTCCCCGGGGAGGGGCAGACCGGTCTTGCCCGCCTTTTTCACCGCAACGGGATCGCGCCCCTCCGCCAGCAAGGCCTTGGCGGCGCTGCGGCGCTTTCTTGCCTCGGCCAGCGACACTTCCGGGTAGACCCCCAGCGCCAGGGTCCTGCGCTTGCCGTCGAAGCGGTAATCCAGCCGCCAGTAACGCGAACCATCCGGGTTCAGGAGCAGGTACATGCCCCCGCCATCCGTCAACTTGAGCGGTTTGACGGCCGGAGCGGCCCCGCGGATCCGGCTATCGGTAAGTGGCGTGACGGAACGGGGCATGTCGGCTTCTGGAAGAGCTATTGACGCTGCCATCATACCCGTCAGATGCCGTCAGGCATACCGTCATAACGCAGGGGCTGACCAGTACAAATGACAGCAAAATCCACAGAATCATCAACGTTTTCATCACCGTCCCGCTTCGGTCCGGGCGGCGCTTTCATCCTGTTTCCCCATACTGGATTTTCTTCATGCCCGCCTGCCCCACCGCGCCCACGGCCGTATCCACGCCGGGCTTGCACGTGCCGTCCACCTGGACGCGCCCCGGCGTGGTGATCGTCCCGTCACGATCCGGCTCGGCAAACGCGAACGATCGGCGGCTTTCAACTTAGAATCCAGCCAGTTCTTCCCGTCTCGTCCCTTGCCCACCCTCATCGCTGCGAACCCATGAAAGACCTGGCACAACAATTCGGCGTCTCAATACTGGCCGCCTCCTGGCTTCCCCAGGTGCTGGCGGTGGTCGTCGCCGTCACCGCCCTCAACATCGGCGCCCACTACCTGCTGCGCCACATCGAAAAGATCGCCGCACGCACCGCAACCGTCTGGGACGACGCCCTGATCAAGGCCGCCCGCAAACCCCTCACGCTCATCCTGTGGGTAACCGGCGCAGCCTTCGCCATCCGGATCGTGCACCAGCACCTCGGCAGCCCGGTTCCCGATTTCGTTCTTCCCACCCGCAACACGCTCGTCATCGCCGCGCTGGCCTGGTTCCTGCTGCGGCTGGTCCGGCACGCCTCCCACAACATCCTCGCCCGCAGCGCGGCGACGGGGAGCGGGCTGGACTACACCACGGTCGACGCCCTTTCCAAACTGGGTCGATTCTCGGTCGTCATCATCGCAGTCCTGGTCATCCTGCAAAACCTCGGATTCAGCATCTCCGGCGTGCTGGCCTTCGGCGGCATCGGCGGCATCGCCATGGGCTTTGCTGCCAAGGACATGCTGGCCAATTTCTTCGGCGGCCTGACCATCTATCTGGACCGTCCGTTCACCGTGGGCGAATGGATCCGCTCACCTGACAAGCAGATCGAAGGCACGGTCGAATACATCGGCTGGCGCCACACCCGGGTGCGCGCCTTCAACAAGAATCCGATCTACGTGCCCAACGCCCTGTTCACCACCATCGTGGTGGAGAACCCCACCCGCATGACCAACCGGCGCATCAAGGAGACCATCGGCATCCGCTATGCCGACCTCGACAAGATGGCCGCCATCGTCGCCGACGTGAAGGCCATGCTGCAGTCCCACCCCGAGATCGACACCACCGCCACGCTGATCGTCAACTTCAACCAGTTCGCCGCGTCGTCGCTGGACTTCTTCATCTACGCCTTCACCAAGACCGTCGACTGGGAGCGCTACCACGAAGTCAAGCAGGACGTGCTACTGAAGATCGCGGCCATCATCGAGTCCCGTGGCGCGGAGATCGCCTTCCCCACCCGCACCGTGCACCTCGAACCTGCCGCCGCGGACGTGACGGCCGGCAGCTAGCCCGGGCAGCGCACGCGGACTCGACGACGCGCCTCGGCGGCGGGAACCCGAGCCGATTATCGGGAATCGCGCCCCCGCCGGGGAGCCTGCCCCGCCGCAGCCCAGCCCTGGCGCGGACCCGCGCCACCCGCCTTGCCAAGACCGGACGTGCCCCCCATACTGGCCCGACGAATCGGTCTTTTGGTCAGTCTCCTCCTGCCCCTCGCGGGCACCTTGTCGGCTTTCCTCATTGGCTTCCATGCCGCGCGCCCCACGCGCGGCTGGCGCAGCCCCAACTGCGATCTTTCGCACACCCATCCCGGCGCACGCGTTTGTCGCGCCATCACCGAGCATGAGGGATCAAGCCATGGCAAAAGAAGAACTTGTTGAAATGGAAGGCGTCGTCAACGAAGTCCTGCCGCAAACCCGCTTTCGCGTCACCCTGGACAACGGCTTCGAAATCACCGCCTACGCGTCCGGCAAAATGCGCAAGCACCGCATCCGCATCCTCGCCGGCGACAAGGTCACCATCGAAATGTCGCCCTACGACCTCACCAAGGGCCGCATCAATTTCCGCCACAAGGACACCCACGTCCAGGCACCGCGGCCCGCCGCGCCGAGAAAATACAACTGAAACCCGGGGCCGTGGCTGCAACGCGTGAAACCGCCTCGCCCGCCCCCCGCATGGGGGACACGGCCAAGCCGCACCCCCTCGGCGTCTGCAAAGCCTGCGGTGCCATCACCTACCGCAAGGAACTCGTCAACCAGCGCTGCATCCGCGCACGCCGCGGTAGCCGCTGCGGCGGCACCTTTGCCGTCGCCTCGCGGGATGCCTGCTGGAAGCAGTGCACAAGCTGCAGCGGCACCGGAAAACAGGGGGCCGTCGCCTGCACCTACTGCCGCGGCATCGGCTGGAACCTGGCCAAGCCCTGGAGTCTTTGAACAACGAGCGGTTTCGCTTCGCATGCGTGTCCGGACACGCGGGTAGCGCAGCGAGGCGATCCGGCAATGCTCGCGAATCTCGAGCCGGCGCGCGCCGCTCCGTCGCATGACATAATGCCCCGCAGACCGGCCCAGCCGCGCCAAACACAACGAAACCGCCGATGCACCCGCTTGCACACCGCTTTCTTGCCTGCCTGCTGTCAGGCCTCTGCCTTCCGGCCCTTGCCCAGGATCTGCCGCCGCTCTCCCATCGGGTGACAGGCGGGGACA
This sequence comes from Pseudomonadota bacterium, assembly GCA_021802945.1. Classification (GTDB taxonomy): domain Bacteria; phylum Pseudomonadota; class Gammaproteobacteria; order Burkholderiales; family Thiobacillaceae; genus Thiobacillus. The sequence goes on along the minus strand of JAJZRE010000046.1, from coordinate 5,532 downwards.
CCGAATACACCGTCAGGCGGGGGGACACCCTGACCGCCATCGGCGCGCGTTTTGGCGTGCCGCCCACGCTTGTGGCGCAGCAGAATGCGCTTCGCCTCGACAAGGCCGTCCTCCATCCGGGACAGGCCCTGCGCATCCACAATCCCCACATCGTGCCGGCGTCGCCCGGCGACGGCATCCTCGTCAACCTCCCGCAGGCCATGCTGTTCCACTTCAGCCAGGGCAAGCTTGCCGCCGCCTATCCCGTCGGGCTGGGCAAACCCAGCTGGCCCACCCCGCAGGGCGAATTCAGGATCGTCAACCGGCAGGCGAACAAGCCCTGGCTGGTGCCGAAATCGATCCAGGAAGAAATGCGCCGCGAAGGGAAAGCCGTGCAGGAGGAAGTCCCGCCCGGCCCCGACAACCCGCTCGGCAAGCACTGGCTCGGGCTGAACCTGTGGGGCTATGGCATCCACGGCACCATCGCGCCGGCGAGCGTCTACCATTTCCAGAGCCACGGCTGCATCCGCCTGCATCCCGATGATATTGCCGAACTTTTCGACAGGGTCCGGGTCGGAACGCCCGGACGCCTCATTTACCAGCCGGTCCTGCTGGCGGTGCCGGAAGACGGCCGCATCCTGCTCGAAGTCCATCGGGACATCTACAAGAAGGGCATCGACCCGGCGCAGACCGTGCGCGACCTGGCTGAAGCCAACGGCTTGAGCCAGGCCATCGATTGGCCTAAAGTGGACGCCGTAATCGCCGCTCAGGATGGAGTGGCCGAAGAGGTGGGCCGCCTTCCAGGCAACGGATCGAAAGGACAGCCATGAAGCACATCAGCCGACGCAAATTTCTCAAACTGGGCATGCTGGCCGCCGCCATGCCGCTTCCGGCGTCCGCCAGCGCATGGCTGGCCGCGCCCGAGCGCAGGCTGAGCTTCCACAACCTGCACACCGGCGAACACGTCGACCTGCCCTACTGGGTGCAGGGCGACTACGTGCCGGAATCCCTCGCCGAAATCAACCACGTCCTGCGCGACTTCCGAAACAACCAGGTGGCCGCCATCGATACCCGCTTGCTGGACCTGCTCGATCGCGTCAAGGCCGAACTCGGCACGTCCAGGCCTTTCCAGGTCATTTCCGGCTACCGCTCGCCCGCCACCAACCACATGCTGTCGGAACGCTCCTCCGGCGTCGCCAGGCACAGCCTGCACATGGAAGCCAAGGCCATCGACATCCGCATCCCCGGCATTCAACTGGCCGACCTGCACCGGGCCGGACTCAAGCTGAAGGGTGGCGGCGTGGGCTACTACCCCGCATCCGATTTCGTTCACCTGGACGTGGGGCGCGTGCGAAGCTGGGGTGGCAGCTAGCCGGGGTGTTTCGACAGCCGCCGTCGCCAGGCGGACGGCCTCACCGCCACAGCGCCGCGAGATGCGGCAGGAACACCAGCACGCCGACGACAGCCGCGCCCAGGGCGGCGATCAGCACCGCGGCCGCGGCCGCATCCTTGGCCCGCCCGATGCCCGGATGCTGTTCCGGGTGCACGGCGTCGGCCAGTTCTTCCAGCGCCGTATTGAACGCCTCGGCGCTCCACACCAGCACGATGGCCACGATGAGCCACGGCCACTCCATCCGTCCCAGCGTGAAATAAAACCCGGCCGCGCAGACCAGCGCCGTGGCCAGCAGATGCACCCGCGCGTTGGGCTGCGTGCGCACGAGACGGGCCGCCCCCTGCAAGGCGCAGGCTAAGCTTCTCAGGCGAAAGACCTTTCTCATCGTATGCATGCCCCGGAACTTCTGCCAATGACCGAATGAAACCCCGCCCCGATCGGGCCGGTCAAATTCACCCAGGCTACACGCCAAAGGAGAACTGCCATGACCACGACCTTGGACTACCGTCCGGCGGCCTATCTCATCATCCTGCTCGGGCTCGGCGGGGCCGCCGCCGCGTCCGTCGTGCCTTTCTACACTGCCGGCTACGAACTCAAACCCGGCGTGCTGCTCGCGGTGCTGATGCCCTTCCTGCTGTATGGCCTGTTCACCGAAAGCCTGCGCGCCGCCTGGCTGCTGGCATCCGGCCTGTTGCTGCTTGCGATCAGTCTCGCGCTGGTCGTACCCGAACGCTTCCTTCACTATGACGGCTACGCGGATGACATGATCTACTGGGCGCCCACGCTGGCGGCGGCGATCGTGCTGCCGATCGCGTATCGGCTGGGAAGGCGCAAGGACGACGCCGACTCGCCCTGACCGCATGATCCGCATCGGATGCCTTGCCCACCTGCATGGGTGGCATGACCGGCCGGCGCCGATTGGATTTGATGCCAACATGACTATAGTTCATCGGCGTGCCCGGTTTCCTGAAGCCGGGTTCCGCAGCCGGCATACCCGCCGTTTCCCGTAAACCTCGTGAGAAGGACAAGACGCCATGTTCGGCCCCTACAATCATGGATGGATGTTCGATGGCGGATTCGGCATGCTCTTCGGCGCCTTGTGGATGATCCTGTTCTGGAGCATCCCCGTCCTGCTGGTCGTCGCGCTGTTGAAGTATCTTGTCGTCAAGCCCCGGGACAAGGCAGGCCGCGACGCCCAGCCGGAACACAAGACACCGCTCGATATCCTCAAGGAAGCCTACGCGCGCGGCGACATCAATCGCGACGAGTATCTCCAGAAACGGGACGACCTCCTGGAGAAATAGGGGGAGGTTCGCCCACCTTCCAACCGCTTCGCCTTGGCGCAGGGGATGGATACCCGATACCAGAAAATGATCACGGCCCCCGTCACGGACTGCCCCCTGCGCCCGGAAGTCTGTCGCCAGACGCATGCAGCCCGCTGCAAGGCACGGGCCCGTACATGGTCTGCTGTCAGCAGGAAAACCCGGTTTCGCTTCATGATCATGCATCCCCGCTGTTATTGCCGGAATCCGCAGACATCGTCCCAAGCAATCCATCCGGGATGACGCAGCGAAAAGATCGGCGGCGGCGCGCATCAAAAAAAAAGAGCCAGACGGGGGTCTGGCCCTGCTTTCACGATGCGTGACGTGCGCTTACATGCCGCCCAGATCGTCGATGGCATCCACCACCATGCCGGTGCCGACCGCGATCATCAGGATATCGCCGGCCACCCGCACATACTTGTGCCCGGCGGGCGGCACGCCAAGGCTCACCACCACCTGCGGCGGCAGATCGTAGTACACCACGTCGCGCGGCAGCGGCCGGCCAAGCTGCCATTGCCGGGCCTGACCGGGCGGCATGCAGCCATTGTGTTTCTTCGCCAGGCCCGGCGGGCAGCTCCCGTGCCGGAAGCTGTCCTGGTAATACTCACGCACGACAGCACGCTGGCGATCGCCGAAATACATGTTCACCCGAACATCACTCCGGCTCTCCCTGCGATCGTCGCGACGGTCACCCCAGTGGCCGCCATTGCGCATGTCATGCGCATCCTTGTCCGGCTTGCCATGGCCTGCCCAGTCCGGCCTGTCGGCAAAAACCGGGGCAGTGACGAAGGTGCCCGCCACGAACAAGGCAAGGGCGATGTTTCTTTGCAGAGGAATGCGCATGCAGGTTCTCCCATCAGGGTTTTCAGACGGCTCCCGGACAACGACCCAGCCCCCGGAAGCCACGGTATCGATATCTTAGTGAAGGCGTGCCTGTGTGCCAACTCGCTCGGGATGCACCGATGGCCGCTGAAAGAACAACCGCCCCGAAGGACGGCTGCACGGTATTCCGTAAACGCGACAGGGAAGGCAAACGGTCACCTCCCTCCGAGCCGCTTGGCAAACGAGACCGCATAGGCCGGGGAACGGAAAAGCAGGATCGGATCGTTCGTCGGCGCGATGCCGTCGCTCATCACCAGCGGATCGAAGTTGATCTTCTCGCACTCGGCGCCTTTCTGCGGCATGGCCGAAGTGAGGGTCAGCGTGCCCGCCTTGAACTGCTTCCGGTTATCGGGCCACGCCACGGTCGGGTTGTCCACGGGATCGCCCGGTTTGCCGATCGAAACCAGCATGTCCCAGCGCACCGGCCCCTTGTGCGTGCGATCGATCAGCGCCTGCTCGAGGAAATTCGCGGGCGCGGTTTTCAGTTCGGCATCGGACAGCCGCTTCTCGCCATCCTCCGGCACGAAGCGCCAGCGCACCAGCGTGGTCTTGTTGCGGCGATTGATGAACTTGAAGGTATGGATCCCGAAAAAAGCGCTGGTCGCGTAGCTCGCCGGCGGATTGTTCTTCGCCAGGAAAGCCGCCTGCGCCAGGCTGTCGGGATGCGTTGCCTGGAACGCCCTGATTTTCTCCGGGTCGGGCTTGCCCGTCGCCGGATCGGGCTTCATGGCGATCATCTGGTCGAGAAACGTACGGGGCTGGCTGGCGCCGAAGACCGGCGTGTTCAGCATCGTCATGTGCTGCAGGCTGCCACCGGGCAGCCTGAACTCCAGCGCCATGCCGCGGGCGTTCCTGGCCGTGTCCGGCACCTTGGGGTTGCCGCCGGCGAGGGAAAAGCGCGCCACGGCCGGAATGGGCTTCCCCGAAAACAGCGCCGAACGCGAATAGGCCGCGACCTTGGGTGATCCGACGAACTCGCCCGCCGCGCAGGTCCCCTTGGTGTGATTGCGGCGTTCGCCCGGCGTGACGCCGAACGTCCCCTCGATCGCCGTGACCACCTGATCGGCGGTCACCGCCTCCTGCGCCGCATTGGCCAGCGGCGCGCCGAGCGCCAGCATGCCGGCGAGCAGCCATTGCCGCGATCTGATCTTCTGCATTCTGATTCCTCTCGTTTGTCGGACTTGGGTTAGGTCAATTGCGCCTGACATGCCTTGGACATTGACCGGTTTCAGCCTGAATGGTGCGGCGTATTTTCGTACCGGATGGCAAACGAGAACGGCATCGCCCCCCGGACGAACACGTGCGATGCGCCTCCCAATCCAGCTGCCGTTGCATGGACGCGCTATAAGGCCCTGCCGCTGCGGATCACCCCCACCGCGATGCCCTCGATGGCCAGCTCCTGGCGCGTGAGGTCGACCACGATGGGCGCGAAGTCGGGGTTGTCCGGCAAGAGCCGCACGGTGTGGCCGCGCTGCTGGAAGCGCTTGACCGTGACCTCGTCGCCGATGCGCGCCACCACCACCTGCCCGGGCTTGGCCTCGGCGCTGCGATGCACCGCGAGCAGGTCGCCGTCGAGGATGCCGGCGTCCTTCATGCTCATGCCGTGCACCTTGAGCAGGTAGTCCGCGCGCGGCGAGAACAGCGCGGGGTCGAACGGGTAGTGCCGCTCGATGTTCTCCTGCGCCAGGATCGGGCTGCCTGCGGCCACCCGGCCCACCAGCGGCACCCCGCCGCCGCCCTTCAAGCGGATGCCGCGCGACATCCCCGGCACCAGGTCCAGCACGCCCTTCTTCGCCAGCACCTTGAGATGCGCCTCGGCTGCGTTCGGCGAACTGAAGCCGAAGTGCCGCGCAATCTCCGCGCGCGTCGGCGGCAGGCCGGTGGTCTCGATCCGCTCGCGGATCAGGTTCAGGATTTCTTCCTGGCGGGGGGTCAGGTCTCGCATGGGGCTTCCTC
>JAJZRE010000045.1 GCA_021802945.1 Pseudomonadota bacterium | reverse complement strand
GGCGACAACGTCAGCATCAAGGTATCCCTGATTGCCCCGATCGCCATGGACGAAGGCCTGCGTTTCGCCATCCGCGAAGGCGGCCGCACCGTCGGTGCCGGCGTCGTGGCCAAGATCGAAGAGTAAGGCTCAACAATGCAAAACCAGAAAATCCGCATCCGCCTGAAGGCGTTTGACTACAAGCTGATCGACCAGTCGGCGCTCGAAATCGTGGAAACGGCCAAGCGCACCGGCGCCGTGGTCAAGGGCCCCGTGCCGCTGCCGACCTCGATCGAGCGCTTCGACGTGCTGCGTTCGCCGCACGTCAACAAGACGTCGCGCGACCAGTTCGAGATCCGCACCCATCGCCGTCTGATGGACATCATGGATCCGACCGACAAAACGGTCGACGCCCTGATGAAGCTGGACTTGCCCGCCGGCGTCGACGTCGAAATCAAGTTGTAAAAAGCGGGCGGCAAGGATATAATGCCGCCCCTTCAGTTGTATCAAATAGTCGCCGGTCAATTGTAATCGGCACCTACAACCCTTGTCGGCCGCTTCGGCTGCCGGCTTGAGATAGGAAATACAAAGATGAGTATCGGGCTCGTTGGCCGCAAGGTCGGCATGACCCGCATTTTTACCGAGAACGGTGCGTCCGTTCCGGTGACGGTGCTGGACATGTCAAACAATCGTGTGACGCAAGTGCGCACGCCGGAAAACGACGGTTATTCCGCTGTGCAGGTTGCCTATGGCAGCCGCCGCAATAGCCGTGTCAACAAATCGGAAGCCGGACATTACGCCAAGGCGGGTGTGGACGCAGGCGAGCTGCTGCGCGAGTTTCGCGTGCCCGCGGATGTCGCTGCCCGGTACCAGGCTGGCGCCGCGGTTTCCGTGGAGGTGCTGCAGGCGGGGCAGAAGGTGGATGTTACCGGTGTGACGCAGGGCAAGGGCTTCGCGGGCACCATCAAGCGCCACAACTTCAAGTCGCAGCGTGCCACCCACGGCAACTCGCGCTCGCACAACGTGCCGGGCTCGATCGGCATGGCGCAGGATCCGGGTCGCGTGTTCCCGGGCAAGCGCATGTCCGGCCATATGGGTGCGGTGACCTGCACCAAGCAGAACCTCGAGGTTGTGCGTGTCGATGCGGAGCGCGGGCTGGTGCTGTTGAAGGGCGCCGTTCCGGGTTCCAAGGGTGGGCATGTCGTCGTGCGCCCGGCAGTGAAAGGGGGTGCCTGATGGATTTGACTGTCATTAACGACCAGGGGCAGCACGTGACCAGCGTCGCCGCTTCCGATGAAACGTTCGGCCGCGATTACAACGAAGCGCTGGTGCATCAGGTGGTGACCGCGTTCCAGGCGAACGCGCGCAGCGGAAACCGTGCGCAGCAGACGCGCGCCGAAGTGACGGCCTCCACGCACAAGCCGTGGCGTCAGAAGGGTACCGGCCGTGCCCGCTCCGGCCGTACCTCGAGCCCGATCTGGCGCGGGGGTGGCGTGACTTTCCCGAACAAGCCGAACGAGAACTTCACCCACAAGGTGAACCGCAAGATGTATCGGGCCGGTCTGGCGACCATCCTGTCGCAGCTGGCGCGCGAGGGGAAGCTCAAGGTGGTCGAAAGCCTGGGCATCGATTCGCCCAAGACCAAGCTGCTTGCAGGCAAGCTCAAGTCGATGGGCTACGGCAAGGTCATGATCATTGCGGACAGCGTGGATGACAACCTGTGGCTGTCGTCGCGCAATCTGCCGAACGTCTACGTGGTCGAGCCGCACCAGGCCGATCCGTGGAGTCTGGTCAAATTTGGCAACGTGCTGATCACCAAGGCGGCGGTCAGGCAGTTCGAGGAGATGGTGTGATGAGTGCGATCAGTCAGGAGCGTCTGCTCAAAGTCATTCTCGCGCCGGTGATCTCCGAAAAGAGCACGCGCGTGGCCGACAAGCTGAACCAGGTTGTTTTTCGCGTGTTGCCCGACGCGACCAAGCAGGAAATCGGCGCCGCGGTCGCCAGCCTGTTCAAGGTTGAAGTGACGGGCGTGCAGGTGCTGAACGTCAAGGGCAAGGTCAAGCGCTCCGGTCGTGTCACGGGTCGTCGTGACAACTGGAAGAAAGCGTATGTCACCCTGAAGCCGGGTCAGGACATCGACTTCGCGTCCGGACAGTAAGGGAGAAAACCATGGCACTGATTAAAGTCAAACCCACTTCTGCCGGCCGCCGCGCGGTCGTCAAGGTCGTCACGCCGGGCCTGCACAAAGGCAAGCCGGTCGCAGCCCTGCTTGAGCCGAAAAAGCGCGGATCGGGCCGCAACAACAACGGTCATATCACGGTTCGCCACAAGGGTGGCGGCCACAAGCAGCATTACCGCGTGGTCGATTTCCGCCGCAACAAGGACGGTATTCCCGCGAAGGTCGAGCGCCTGGAGTATGACCCCAACCGCTCCGCCCATCTGGCCCTGTTGTGTTACGCCGATGGCGAGCGCCGCTACATCATCGCGCCGCGCGGCATTGCCGTGGGCGCGCAACTGTTGAACGGTGCGGAAGCGCCGATCAAGGCCGGAAACTGCCTGCCGCTGCGCAGCATTCCGGTCGGCAGCACGGTTCACTGCGTCGAGATGATGCCGGGCAAGGGCGCGCAGATTGCGCGCTCGGCCGGCACCTCGGTCCAGCTGCTGGCGCGCGAGGGCAGCTACGCCCAGCTGCGTCTGCGTTCCGGTGAGATCCGCAAGGTGCACGTCGACTGCCGCGCCACGCTCGGCGAGTGCGGCAACGAAGAGCACAGCCTGCGTTCGATCGGCAAGGCCGGTGCGAATCGCTGGCGCGGCATCCGTCCGACCGTTCGCGGCGTGGTGATGAACCCGGTCGATCACCCGCACGGTGGTGGCGAGGGTCGTACCGCGGCGGGTCGTCATCCGGTCAGCCCGTGGGGTACGCCGACCAAGGGTTATCGCACCCGCAGCAACAAGCGCACCTCCAACATGATCGTCCGCCGCCGTCACGCGCGCTGATTGAGGTAGAAAGATATGGCACGTTCAATTAAAAAAGGCCCGTTCGTCGACGGGCACCTGCTGAAGAAGATCGAAGCCGTGCGCGGTTCGAACGACAAGCGCCCGATCAAGACCTGGTCGCGCCGTTCCACCGTGCTGCCCGACTTCATCGGCCTGACGATCGCGGTGCATAACGGCCGTCAGCATGTCCCGGTGTTTGTGACCGAGAACATGGTCGGCCACAAGCTGGGCGAGTTCTCCCTGACGCGTACCTTCAAGGGCCACGTTGCGGACAAGAAGGCGAAGAAATAAGGAGCGCATGATGGAAGTTTCTGCAGTTTTGCGTGGTACCCGCCTGTCCGCACAGAAAGGCCGTCTGGTCGCTGACCAGATCCGTGGCCTGCGGGTGGAGAAGGCGTTGAACATTCTGGCGTTCAGCCCGAAAAAGGGCGCCGGCATCATCAAGAAAGTGCTCGAATCGGCGATTGCCAATGCCGAGCACAACGAAGGTGCCGACATCGATACCCTGAAAGTCAAGACGATCTATGTCGACCAGGGCTCCGTGCTGAAGCGCTTTACCGCCCGCGCCAAAGGCCGTGGCAACCGTATTAGCAAACCGACCTGTCACATCACCGTGACGGTTGGCGATTAAGGAAGCGCCATGGGACAAAAAATACATCCGATCGGGTTCCGCCTTGGTGTTCAGCGCATCTGGACGGCCAAATGGTACGGCTCGAATCGCAATTTCTCCAGCACGCTGCTCGAGGACATCAAGGTTCGTGACTACCTGAAGAAGAAACTCGCCCATGCGTCGGTTTCCAAGGTGCTGATCGAGCGCCCTGCCAAGAATGCGCGCATCACGATCTTCAGCGGCCGCCCCGGTGTGGTGATCGGCAAAAAGGGTGAGGACATCGAGGTGCTGCGCGGCGAACTGGCGCGCCTGATGTCCGTGCCCGTCCATGTCAACATCGAGGAAGTGCGCAAGCCGGAAACGGATGCGCAGATCATCGCCGACGGCATCGCGCAGCAGCTCGAAAAGCGCGTGATGTTCCGTCGCGCCATGAAGCGCGCCATGCAGAACGCGATGCGCCTGGGTGCCCAGGGCATCAAGATCATGAGCTCGGGGCGCTTGAACGGCGCCGAGATCGCGCGGACCGAGTGGTATCGCGAAGGTCGCGTGCCGCTGCATACCCTGCGTGCCGAGATCGATTATGGCTTCGCCGAGGCGAAGACCACCTACGGCATCATCGGTATCAAGGTGTGGGTCTACAAGGGCGATGCGCTGAACCGTGGCGAGCAGCCCGCGGCCGCTGAACAGGAAAAGCGCGGCAAGAAATCAGGAGTGAAACATGCTGCAGCCAGCTAGAAGGAAATTCCGCAAGGAACAGAAAGGCCGTAACACCGGCCTGGCCACCCGCGGCGCCGACGTCAGCTTCGGCGACTTCGGACTGAAGGCGGTCGGCCGCGGCAGGCTGACGGCCCGCCAGATCGAGGCGGCGCGTCGTGCCATGACCCGTCACATCAAGCGGGGTGGCCGCATCTGGATCCGCATCTTCCCGGACAAGCCGATTTCGCGTAAGCCGGCCGAAGTGCGTATGGGTAATGGCAAGGGCGCGCCGGAATACTACGTCGCCGAAATCCAGCCGGGCAAGGTGTTGTACGAGATGGATGGCGTGAACGAGACGCTGGCGCGGGAGGCGTTCCGCCTGGCCGCGGCCAAGTTGCCGATCGCGACCACCTTCGTGACCCGCATGATCGGGAGCTGATTGATGAATACGAAAGAAATGCGCGGCAAGAATGCCGCAGAACTGAAGCAGGAACTGGAATCCCTGTTGCGTGCCCACTTCGCATTGCGTATGCAGGTGGCCACCCAGCAGTCGACCAAGACTGCTGATTTGGGCAAGCTGCGCCGCGACATTGCCCGGGTCAAGACCATTATGCGCGAGAAGGCGGGTCAAGCATGACTGAAGTCAAGAAGGTGGTTCGCACGCTGACCGGGCGTGTGGTGAGCGACAAGATGAACAAGACGGTTACCGTCCTGGTCGAGCGTCGGGTCAAGCATCCGGTGATCGGCAAGGTGATTCGTTTGTCGAAAAAGTATCATGCCCACGATGAGAACAACGAGTTCCACGAAGGCGACATGGTGCAGATCGAGGAATCACGCAAGCTCTCGCGCACCAAGGCGTGGACGGTCAGCAAGCTGATCGAGCGCGCACGCGTATAACGCTTGCATCAGGCAGTCAAACCCGGTATAGTGCCGGGTTTTCCGGTTGGTGAGCCGGTTTTGAACCCGGTTCGCTGACTCAAGCAATCCCGCGCCAAGCGGGTGTTCTCCCGAACGGGTTCCAAAACTGGCCACCTCTGTGGTGGATTAAGTTGGAGGCAATTAAATGATTCAGATGCAGTCCGTATTGGACGTGGCAGACAACACCGGTGCACGCTCGGTCATGTGCATCAAGGTGCTGGGCGGCAGTCATCGTCGCTATGCAAGCGTGGGCGACATCATCAAGGTCAGCATCAAGGATGCTGCGCCGCGTGGCCGCGTGAAAAAAGGCGACATCTACAACGCCGTGGTCGTGCGCACCGCCAAGGGCGTGCGGCGCCCGGATGGCTCGCTGGTGCGTTTCGACGGCAATGCGGCTGTCCTGCTGAACAACAAATTAGAGCCGATCGGCACCCGTATCTTCGGGCCGGTCACCCGTGAGTTGCGCACCGAGAAGTTCATGAAGATCGTCTCGCTTGCGCCCGAGGTTCTGTGAGAGGGAATCATGGCACGTATTCGTAAAAGCGACCAGGTGATCGTCCTGGCCGGAAAAGACAAGGGCAAGCGTGGCACCGTGCTGCGCGTGCTGGATGACGGCCATGTGGTTGTTGAAGGCGTGAATCGGGTCAAGAAGCATCAGAAGCCCAATCCCATGCGCAACATCCAGGGCGGAATCGTCGAGAAAGAGATGCCGATTCAGGCTTCCAATGTCGCATTGTTCAATGTCGGCACGCAGAAGGCGGATCGTGTGGGTTACAAGGTGCTGGAGGACGGCCGCAAGGTGCGCGTGTACAAGTCCAACGGCGAAATGGTTGACGCTCAGGGGTAATCATGGCGCGTTTTCAAGAGTTGTATCGTGAGACGGTGGTGCCCAGGCTGGTCGAGCAGTTTGGCTACAAGTCCGTCATGGAAGTCCCCCGCATCAAGAAGATCACCCTGAACATGGGGGTCGGCGAGGCGGTGGCTGACAAGAAGGTGATGGATCACGCGGTGTCGGACATGCAGAAGATCGCGGGCCAGAAGCCGGTTGTCACCAAATCCAAGAAGTCGATTGCCGGCTTCAAGATCCGTGAAAACTATCCTGTCGGCTGCATGGTGACCCTTCGCCGCGCGCAGATGTACGAGTTCCTGGACCGTCTGGTCACGGTGGCGATGCCGCGTATCCGTGACTTCCGGGGCATTTCGGGCAAGTCGTTCGACGGCCGTGGCAACTACAACATGGGCGTCAAGGAACAGATCATTTTCCCCGAGATCGAATACGACAAGATCGATGCGTTGCGTGGCATGAACATCACGATCACCACCACCGCCAAGACTGATGATGAAGCGCGAGCCCTGCTTGCCGCCTTCAGTTTCCCGTTCAAGAATTGAGGTAGGCATGGCCAAGTTATCCTTGATTAACCGTGAAGAAAAGCGCGCGCGGATGGTGAAAAAGTACGCCGCCAAGCGAGCCGGGCTCAAAGCCGTCATCGCCAACGTTCAGACCAGCGACGAAGATCGCATGGCTGCGTACAAGGCGCTGCAGGAGCTGCCGCGTAATGCCAGCCCGGTGCGCCAGCGCAACCGCTGCCAGTTGACGGGGCGTCCGCGTGGTGTGTTCAGCAAGTTCGGCCTGGCGCGCGGGAAGTTGCGCGAATATGCGATGCGGGGCGAAATCCCGGGCATCGTCAAGGCTAGCTGGTAAGGGGTAGACGATATGAGTATGAGTGATCCCATCGCGGACATGCTGACCCGCATCCGCAATGCGCAAGCGGTTGAAAAGGCGGCTGTCACGATGCCTTCTTCCAAGGTCAAAGTGGCGATTGCCAAAGTGCTGAAGGACGAAGGGTATATTGAAGATTTCGCCGTTCGCGGCGAGGCCGGCAAGCCCGAGCTCGAGCTGCAGCTGAAATATTACGCGGGCCGCCCGGTTATCGAGCGCATCGAGCGCGTCAGCAAGCCCGGCTTGCGCATCTACAAGGGTGCCGAGGACCTGCCGCGTGTCATGAATGGCCTGGGTGTCGCGATTGTCTCCACCTCGAGTGGCGTCATGACCGACCGCCACGCCCGCGCCAAGGGCGTGGGTGGTGAAGTTCTGTGCGTGGTTGCGTAAGAGGGAGCGGATATGTCACGTGTAGCCAATAATCCTATTACGTTGCCGAAGGGCGTCGAGGTGACGCTGGGTAATGCGATTTCCGTCAAGGGCCCGCTGGGCACCATGAGCCAGGCGGCATCGTCCGATGTGACGGTCGCGCTCAATGACGGTGTAATGACCTTCGCGCCTGTCGGTTCCGGCATTCAGGCGAACGCCATGGCGGGCACCCTGCGTGCGCTGGTGAACAACATGGTGCAGGGTGTCACCAAGGGATTCGAGAAGAAGCTGACGCTGGTTGGCGTCGGTTATCGCGCTCAGGCCCAGGGTGACGCACTCAATCTGACGCTTGGTTTCTCGCATCCCGTCGTGCACAAGATGCCCGCTGGCATCAAGGTTGAAACCCCGACGCAGACCGAGATCGTGATCAAGGGAATCGATCGCCAGGCAGTTGGGCAGGTGGCCGCCGACGTGCGCGCATACCGTCCGCCGGAGCCCTACAAGGGCAAGGGCGTTCGCTATAGCGACGAAGTGGTCATCAAGAAAGAGACCAAGAAGAAGTAAGGCTTAAGGACAGAAAATGAACACCAAGCAATCACGGATTCGCAGAGCGCGCAAAACCCGCGCCAAAATCGCGGCCGTCAAGGCGATCCGCCTGGCCATTCACCGTACCAACAGCCATATCTACGCGCAGATCATCTCGGCGGATGGCGGCACGGTCATGACCAGCGCATCCTCGAACGACAAGGATCTGCGCGGTCAGCTGGCCAACGGTGGCAACGTGGCCGCGGCAGCGGCTGTGGGCAGGCGTTTGGCCGAGAAGGCCAGGGGCTTGGGCATTGAAAAAGTGGCCTTCGACCGAGCCGGCTTCAAGTTCCACGGGCGTGTGAAAGCCCTGGCTGAAGCGGCACGCGAAGGCGGTTTGGCATTTTAACGAGGCAGAATCAAGATGGCCCGTACAGCACCTACGAGTAACGAAGAGCGCGGCGACGGCTTGCGCGAAAAGATGATTTCGGTCAACCGCGTCACCAAGGTGGTGAAGGGCGGCCGGATCATGGGATTTGCCGCGCTGACCGTGGTTGGCGATGGCGATGGCGGTATCGGCATGGGCAAGGGCAAGTCCCGCGAAGTGCCCGTTGCCGTTCAAAAGGCCATGGAAGAGGCCCGCCGCAAGCTGGTCAAGATCAACCTGAAGAACGGCACTTTCCACCATACGGTGGTGGGCCAGCACGGCGCCTCGCGCGTGCTGATCCAGCCGGCTTCCGAGGGTACCGGCATCATCGCCGGCGGCGCCATGCGCGCGGTGTTCGAGGTGATGGGCGTGCAGAACGTGCTGGCCAAGTGCCTCGGTTCGACCAATCCCTACAACGTCGTGCGTGCCACGATTGACGGCCTGATGAAGATGTCCACGCCGTCGGAGATCGCGGCCAAGCGCGGCAAGTCCGTCGAAGAGATCGCGGGGTAAGCCATGAGCGAGCAGAAGAAAATCAAGGTGACGCTGGTCAAGAGCCTGATCGGCACCAAGGCGCCCCATCGCGCCTGCGTGCGCGGCCTGGGCCTGCGTCGGATGCACCACACGGTTGAAGTGCTGGATACGCCGGAAAACCGCGGGATGATTACCAAAGTCGCCTATCTGGTGAAGTGCGAGGCTTAAATGGAACTGAATAACATCAAACCGGCAGACGGCGCCAAGAAAGACAAGCGCCGCGTGGGTCGCGGCATCGGATCCGGGCTCGGCAAGACCGCGGGTCGCGGCCATAAAGGCCAGAAATCCCGTGCGGGCGGCTTCCACAAGGTGGGCTTCGAGGGCGGCCAGATGCCGATGCATCGCCGACTGCCCAAGCGCGGCTTCGTGTCCTTGACCAAGGCCGATACGGCGCGGGTCCGGCTGTATGAACTGGCTGGCATCGGTGTCGATGAAATCGATCTGCTGGTGCTGAAGCAGGCTGGCGTGGTCAGCGCTGCGGCCAGGGCGGCACGGGTTTATCTGGCCGGCGAAATCGGCAAGGCCGTCAAGCTGCGCGGGATCGCTGTGAGCAAAGGCGCACGTGCCGCGATCGAAGCGGCCGGCGGCAGCGTCGCCGAATAAGTCAGCGAGGAACGCGCTTTGGCTACGCCCAAAACCGGCTTGAACAAATTCGGCGACCTGAAGCGTCGCCTGCTGTTCCTGCTCGGCGCCCTGATCGTGTACCGCATCGGCACCTTCATCCCGGTGCCGGGTATCGATCCGCTGGTGCTCGACCAGTTGTTCAAGTCGCAGCAAAGCGGCATCCTGGGCATGTTCAACATGTTCTCGGGCGGCGCGTTGTCACGATTCAGCGTATTCGCGCTCGGGATCATGCCGTACATTTCGGCGTCGATCATCGTCCAGTTGATGACCACCGTTTCGCCGCAGTTGGAAGCCCTGAAGAAAGAGGGTGAGGCAGGGCGCCGCAAGATTACGCAATACACCCGCTACGGGACGCTGTTCCTGGCGGTGTTTCAGGCGCTGGGTATTGCCATCGCGCTGGAGTCGCAGGCGGGGCTCGTGCTCGATCCCGGCATGGCATTCCGCTTGATCACGGTGGTCACGCTGACGGCAGGCACGATGTTCCTGATGTGGCTGGGTGAACAGGTCACCGAGCGCGGCCTGGGCAACGGCATCTCGATCATCATCTTCGCGGGTATCGCCGCAGGCTTGCCGCATGCGATCGGCGGCACGCTGGAATTGACGCGCACCGGTGCATTCTCGATTCCCCTCGTGCTGATGCTGTTCGTCGCCGTGCTGCTGGTGACCGCGCTGGTGGTGTTTGTCGAACGCGGCCAGCGCAAGATTCTGGTCAACTATGCCAAGCGCCAGGTCGGCAAGATGGTGGTGGGCGGCCAGAGCTCGCATCTGCCGCTGAAGCTGAATATGGCCGGGGTGATTCCGCCGATTTTCGCCTCCAGCATCATCCTGTTCCCGGCTACCCTGGCGGGGTGGTTCGGAAGTGGCGAGAACATGGGCTGGCTGAAGGATATCAGCGCGACCCTGGCGCCCGGACAGCCGATTTACGTGCTGCTCTATGCGCTGGCGATCATCTTTTTCTGCTTTTTCTATACTGCGCTTGTGTTCAATTCCAAGGACACCGCGGACAACCTGAAAAAGAGCGGGGCGTTCGTTCCGGGTATCCGCCCAGGCGACCAGACCGCGCGCTATATCGACAAGATCCTGACCCGGCTGACGCTGGTGGGCGCAATCTACATTACCCTGGTGTGCTTGCTGCCCGAGTTTCTGATTCTGAAATGGAATGTGCCGTTTCACTTTGGCGGAACATCCCTGCTGATTATCGTCGTGGTGACCATGGATTTCATGGCACAGGTTCAGGCATATGTGATGTCGCACCAGTATGAAGGCTTGCTTAAGAAGGCCAATTTCAAGAACGGCTTGGCGGGGCGGTGATGTCTAAGGAAGATGTCATTCAGATGCAGGGGGAAGTGATCGAGAACCTGCCTAACGCCACCTTTCGTGTCAAGCTGGAAAACGGCCATGTGTTGCTGGGTCATATCTCCGGAAAAATGCGCATGCACTACATCCGCATCCTGCCGGGCGACAAGGTGACGGTGGAACTCACCCCGTATGATTTGACCAAAGGCCGGATTGTCTTCCGGGCAAAATGATTTTTAACCGGCATCAGGTGCCGGTTGGTGAATGGAGAAAACCATGAGAGTGCAGGCTTCAGTCAAGAAAATGTGCCGTAAGTGCAAGGTGGTTCGCCGCAAGGGCGTGGTGCGCGTGATCTGTGATGATCCGCGCCACAAGCAGCGCCAGGGCTGAACGTGCTGACGCAGCTAAGTTTGAATCCGAGTCAACCGGAAGACGGGTTGACGTGTTATAATTTTTTGTTTTGCGTTCGGAGCTTTGCGAATGGCTCGTATTGCTGGGGTTAATATCCCGAATCATCAACACGCGGTGATCGCGTTGACCGCCATTTATGGCATCGGCCGGGCCACGTCCGGAAAGATTTGCGACGCGACTGGCATTGCCCGTACGTCCAAGATCAAGGACTTGACCGAAACCGATATGGAGCGCTTGCGTGAAGGCGTGGCCAGGTTCACGGTCGAAGGCGATCTGCGCCGTGAAATCACCATGAACATCAAGCGCCTGATGGATCTTGGCTGTTACCGCGGCTTCCGTCACCGCAAGGGCCTGCCGGTTCGCGGCCAGCGCACCCGTACCAATGCGCGTACCCGCAAGGGCCCGCGCAAGGCCATCAAAAAGTAAAGGTTAATCATGGCTACTAAAACAGCAGCGCGTGTTCGTAAAAAGGTCAAGAAGAATGTGGCGGAAGGCATCGCGCACATTCACGCCTCGTTCAACAACACCATCGTGACCATCACGGATCGCCAGGGCAATGCGTTGTCGTGGGCGACCGCGGGCGGCGCCGGCTTCAAGGGCTCGCGCAAGTCGACGCCGTTTGCGGCCCAGGTTGCGGCGGAAAACGCCGGCAAGATGGCGCAGGAATACGGCGTCAAGAACCTGGAAGTGCGCATCAAGGGCCCCGGCCCGGGCCGCGAATCCACGGTGCGTGCGCTGAATGCGCTGGGTTTCAAGATCGTTGCGATCTCGGATGTGACCCCGATCCCGCATAACGGTTGCCGTCCCTCCAAAAAGCGTCGTATCTAATTACCAGGGAAAATCATGGCTCGTAATCTTGATCCCAAATGCCGCCAGTGCCGTCGCGAGGGCGAAAAGCTCTTCCTGAAAGGCGAAAAGTGTTTCACCGACAAATGCGCGATTGAGCGCCGCGCCTATGCGCCCGGCCAGCATGGCCAGAAGAGCGGCGCGCGTCTGTCCGGGTACGGCGTGCAGCTGCGCGAGAAACAAAAAATCCGCCGCATCTACGGCGTGCTGGAAGGGCAGTTCCGCCTGACCTACAAGCGGGCCGAGAGCCGCAAGGGTGTCACCGGCGAAAACCTGCTGTCGATGCTCGAGTCGCGTCTGGATTCGGTGTGTTACCGCATGGGCTTCGGCGCATCGCGCACTGAAGCACGCCAGGTGGTCCGCCACAACGGCATCACCGTAAACGGCCGCCGGGTCAACATCCCGTCGTACCAGGTTCGCGCGGGTGACGTGGTCGAGGTGGTGGACAAGGCGAAAGCCCATCTGCGCATCAAGGCGGCCGCCGAAGCCACCGCAGCACGCGGTTATCCTGAGTGGGTCGAGGTTGACGCCAAGGCGCTCAAGGGCACCTACAAGGCAGCGCCGCAACGTTCGGAACTGCCGTCGACCATCAACGAATCGCTGGTTGTCGAGTTGTACTCCAAATAAGCTGAGACGGTCTTAAGGAAACGCACTTTATGCAAAGCGCTACGGAATTTCTCAAGCCGCGTATTGTGGAGGTGGATCGCGCCTCCCCGCTGCACGCCAAGGTCATCATGGAGCCCTTCGAGCGCGGCTACGGCCACACGCTCGGCAACGCGCTGCGCCGTATCCTGTTGTCTTCCATGGTCGGCTATGCGCCGACCGAAGTGGCCATCAGCGGTGTCGTCCACGAGTATTCGACCATCGAGGGCGTGCAGGAGGATGTCGTTGACATTCTGCTGAACCTCAAGGGCATCGCGTTCAAGATGCACGGCAAGTCCGAGGCGGTCCTGAAGGTCTCCAAGTCGGGCGAAGGCGTGGTCACGGCTGGCGATATCGAGATTGGCCACGACATCGAAGTGCTGAACCCCGACCATGTGATTGCCCACCTGACCAAGGGCGGCAAGCTCGACATGGAAATCAAGATCGAGGCAGGCCGCGGCTATCAGCCGGCCACCGCGCGCAAGGTTTCGGAAGAAACCCGCGCCGTCGGCTCGATCCTGGTCGATGCCTCGTTCAGCCCGGTGCGCCGCGTGGCCTATTCGGTCGAAAGCGCCCGCGTCGAGCAGCGCACCGACCTCGACCGCCTGGTGATCGACATCGAGACCAATGGCGTCGTCGAGCCGGAAGAGGCCGTGCGCACCGCGGCCCGCATCCTGGTGAACCAGCTGTCCGTGTTCGCCGATCTGGAAGGCACGCCGGCCGAGTCCGAGTCGCCGCGCTCGCCGCAGGTCGATCCGCTACTGTTGCGCCCGGTGGATGATCTTGAGTTGACCGTGCGTTCGGCGAATTGCCTGAAGGCCGAAAACATCTATTTCATCGGCGACCTGATCCAGCGCTCGGAAACCGAGCTGCTGCGCACCCCCAACCTGGGCCGCAAGTCGCTGAACGAAATCAAGGATGTGCTCGCTTCCAAGGGGCTGTCCCTGGGCATGAAGCTGGAGAACTGGCCGCCCGTCGGTCTCGAGCGTAGCTGAAGCAGTTAGCCGTCCACCGTAATCGAAAACAGACAATAAAGTGCGGGCCGCCGTGGCAGGCGGCCTGGCCCAAGAATACTGACTGAAAGGAATAGCCATGCGTCATCGTCAATCCAACCGCAAGTTGAATCGCACCACCAGCCATCGTCTTGCCATGTTCCGCAACATGAGCGTGTCGCTGCTGAAGCACGAAGTCATCAAGACCACGCTGCCCAAAGCCAAGGAACTGCGCCGCTTCGTCGAGCCGCTGATCACCCTGGGCAAGGAACCCAGCCTGGCGAATCATCGCCTGGCGTTCGACCGTCTGCGTGACCGCGAGATGGTGGTCAAGCTGTTCGGCGAACTGGGCCCGCGCTACAAGGCCCGCCCCGGCGGTTACCTGCGCATCCTGAAGTACGGCTTCCGCAATGGCGACAACGCGCCGATGGCGCTGGTCGAACTGGTTGACCGTCCGGATACCGACGCGGAGCCGGTCGAGGCGGAATAAGCAGGCAGCCGCGCGACGCATGAAAAAGGCCGGGGATCCCCGGCTTTTTTCATGCCCGGGGAATGTCGCGGATGCGCGCGCATGAAATCAGGACACGGCGCTTGTCGCGGGCAGGCCGTGTCAGGCATAGTCTTTCCTTCATTTCTCCCAGGACAGCCCGGTGATCGTTCTCTTCACTGATTTCGGAACGCGCGATCCGTATGTTGGGCAGGTCAAGTCACGGCTGGCTGAGCACGCGCCCGACCAGCCGGTGGTGGATCTGTTGCACGAGGTCCCGGACTTCAACCCTCATGCCGGTGCGCACCTGCTCGCCGCATTCGCGGCAGGTTTCCCGCCGGGTTGCTGCTTTCTGGCCGTGGTCGATCCGGGGGTCGGTACGCCGCGCGAGGCCGTGGTCGTGTTGGCGGGCGGCCGCTGGTTTGTCGGGCCGGATAACGGCTTGCTGTCCGTCGTCGCCGCGCGCCATTCCGACACCCGGATTTGGCGAATCACGTGGAAGCCGGCCGAGGTGTCATCGACCTTTCATGGGCGTGACGTGTTCGCCCCGATTGCGGCCGGGATCGCGCGAGGGGCATTCCCCGCTGACAAGCTGGCCCCCATCGCCAGGCTTGACGTCGAATTCGACGCCGAGGATCTGGCGCGCGTGATCTACGTCGACCATTACGGCAACGCCTGGACCGGGGTGCGCGGCGTGGCCAGGGACGCGCGCGTGACCGCTGGCGGCACCCTGTTCAAGCACAGTGAGTGCTTCGGACAGGTCGGCAAGGGGGAGGGGTTCTGGTTCGTCAACAGCGTCGGCCTGGTCGAACTCGCGGTCAACCGCGGGAGTGCCGCAGCCGTCTATGGCCTGAAAGTGGGCGACGCGGTGCAGGTACAGCGGCTCAATTAAGGGGGTCACGTCGCGCCGAGCAGCAGCACGCGATAGTCGTTGACGTTCGTCCGGGTGGGGCCCGTGACGACCAGGTCCCCCAGTGCGGAAAAAAACCCATGACTGTCGTGCGCATCGAGCATCGCCCGCGCGCGGAGCCCGAGGGCGCCGGCGCGCGCCAGAGAATCCGGTTCGAGCAGCGCGCCGGCATTGTCCTCGCTGCCGTCGATGCCGTCGGTATCGCATGCCATGGCCCAGACAGGCTGGTCGCGCGCGGCCAGCGCCAGCGCCAGCAAGAACTCGGTGTTGCGGCCGCCGCGGCCATGTTGAGGACGCAGCGTGACCGTGGTTTCGCCGCCCGAAATCAGGGCAAGCGGCCCGCGAAACCTGGCGGCCGCGGCAAGCGCGGCATGCTGTCGCGCCGCAGCCTGCGCATCCACGTCCACCCTGTCGGAAAGCAGCAAGGCGGGCACGCCGTGCTGTTCGAAATAGCGGGCCGCAGCCATCAGACTGCCGCGTGCGTTCGCGATGATGCGGTTTTCCATACGGGCAAAGCAGGGGTCGCCAGGTTTGGGCGTGTCGGGCAACCGGCCGGACGCACAGGCCTCGAGGTGTTGCCTGACGCCCGCCGGCAGCGCGATGCGCAGCCGCAGCAATTGCCCGAGCGCGTCGGCGCAGGTGCTGGCATCGGGCGCGCAGGGGCCGGATGCAATTGCGCCGGGGTCGTCGCCGACGACATCGGAAATGATCAGCGCCAGCCCCTGCGCGTCCCGGGCTGCCTGCGCCAACTGTCCGCCCGACAGGCGCGTGAGATGCTTGCGCACGATGTTGATGTCCTGGATGCTTGCGCCGGCATGCAACAGGGCCTTGGTCACCTGGCGCAATTCCTTCAGGCTCACGCCGTCGACTGGCGCCGCGAGCAGGCTGGAGCCGCCGCCTGAAACCAGTGCCAGCAGGAGATCGTCCGGCCCCAGCTCGCGGCTCGATGCCAGCATTCGCATGGCCGCCGCCTCGCCGCGCCCGTCCGGCAGCGGATGGCTGGCCTCGACGACCTCGATGCGGCGGGTGGGCAGGCTGTGCTGATAACGCGTAACGACCAGCCCGGACAAGGGTGCATCGTCCGGCCAGTGCGCCTCGACGGCGGCCGCCATGCTGGCGGCCGCCTTGCCGCCGCCGACCACCAGCGTGCGACCGCGCGGTGGCGACGGCAGGTGCGGCGGAAGAACGTGCAGGGGGTCGGCTGCGGTGACCGCGGCCTGAAACGAGCCCAGCAGCAGGGTGCGTGGATTCATCGCGTGAAAATGCGGGATCGGAAACCGGATTGTATGGCCTTGTTTTTAGGCTGAGGGCCAACGCGTTCCACAAATGAAAACGGCCAGGATTGCCTGGCCGCTCGGAACGCAGCGGAGATCTACTTTTGGGCGGCGTCTTTGGCCTTGTCGGCCATTTCCTGCGTCTTGTCGGCCGCGGCGGCGGCCGCATCGGCGGTGGCCTGGGCAGCCGTGGCAGCTGCGTCCTTGGTGGCGTCGGCTGCGGCCGTGGCGGCATCCTTGGTGGCATCGGCTGCCGCGGTCGCGGCGTCCTTGGTTGCATCAGCCGCGGCACCGGCGGCTTCCTTGGCCTGGTCCATGGCGGGGGCGGCAGCTTCTTGAGCCTTTTGGCAGGCGGTCAGGGTGAGCGCGGCGAACAGTGCGACGAGAAGTTTGGATTGCATACAATCTCCTTGGTGCGGGGTTTTGTAAAAGGATATGCGAGTCTGGCCGCTCGCAGCGATTACTAATAGCGTCAAAACCCGCTGGGGGCAAGCTTTTCAGTCGCCATCCTCGAGATCCGGGATTCAGAATCGCTCTTCCGGCCGCAAATAGCGCCACTGGCCAGGCGGCAGGTCGCCCAGCAGCACGCGGCCGATGCGGACCCGCTTCAGTCCCACCACTTTCAGCCCGACCAGTTCGCACATGCGGCGGATCTGCCGCTTGCGGCCTTCTTTCAGCACGAAGCGCAACTGGTCGGCGTTCTGCCAGCCGACCCTGGCCGGGCGCAGCGTGCGGCCGTCGAGCGAGAGGCCGTGGTTCAGCAGCGCGAGGCCCCTTCCATCCAGCGTTCCCTCGACGCGAACCAGGTACTCCTTCTCGATGGCGGAATCGTCGCCGATCAGCTGCCTGGCAATGCGGCCATCCTGCGTCAGCACCAGGAGGCCGGTCGAGTCGATGTCGAGACGGCCGGCGGGGGCCAGTCCCTTGAGGTGCGCGGGCTGGAACGCCCGGTTCGCTCGCCCGTCCTGCCACTGTGTCCCGGGCCGGATCAGCGTGACGGCGGGCTGGTAGCCCGGCTCCGGCTGGCCTGACACGTAGCCAATCGGCTTGTGCAGCAGGATGGTGACACGCTGCTGCTGCTGGGCGCTGGCCTGCGTGTCGAGGCGGATCGCGCAGCCGGGGTCGACCCTGGTGCCGAGTTCGGAGACGCGGCGGCCGTCGACGAACACCAGCCCTTTTTCGATGTAGCCGTCCGCCTCGCGGCGCGAACACAGTCCGCGCTCGGACATCAGCTTGGAGAGGCGGACAGGCTCGGCCATCAATGCCTCGACAGCACCGGTTGCAGATAGGTCCCGGTATGGCTCGCCGGGTTGCCGGCCACCGCCTCCGGCGTGCCCTCGGCGATGATCCGGCCGCCGCCGGCGCCGCCTTCGGGACCGAGGTCGATCAGCCAGTCGGCGGTCTTGATCACGTCCAGGTTGTGCTCGATCACGACCACGCTGTTGCCGGCGTCGCTCAAGCGCTGCAGCACCTTCAGCAGCAGGTCGATGTCGGCGAAGTGCAGGCCCGTCGTCGGCTCGTCGAGGATGTAGAGCGTGCGGCCGGTGTCGCGCTTTGAGAGTTCCAGCGCGAGCTTGACGCGCTGCGCCTCGCCGCCCGACAGCGTGGTGGCCGACTGGCCGAGGCGGATGTAGCCGAGGCCGACGTCGAGCAGGGTCCGCAGCTTGCGTTTGACCACCGGCACCGCGGCGAAGAATTCGTGCGCCTGCTCGATGGTCATCTCCAGCACCTCGCGGATGGTCCTGCCCCTGTACTGCACCTCCAGCGTTTCGCGGTTGTAGCGCGCGCCGTGGCAGACGTCGCACGGCACGTAGATGTCCGGCAGGAAGTGCATCTCGACCTTGATCACGCCGTCGCCCTGGCAGGCCTCGCAGCGCCCGCCCTTGACGTTGAAGCTGAAGCGGCCCGGCCCGTAGCCGCGCGCGCGTGCTTCCGGCACCCCGGCGAAGAGTTCGCGGATCGGGGTGAACAGCCCCGTGTAGGTTGCCGGGTTGGAGCGCGGCGTGCGTCCGATCGGCGACTGGTCGACGTTGATCACCTTGTCGAAGAATTCCAGGCCGTGGATTTCGCCGTGCGGCGCGGGTTCGGTCGACGAGCCGTACAGGTGGCGCGCGACCGCGGTATAGAGGGTGTCGTTGATCAGGGTCGACTTGCCCGAGCCCGATACGCCGGTGACGCAGACGAACAGGCCGACCGGCAGGTTGAGCGTGACGTTTTTGAGGTTGTTGCCGCTGGCCTCGGTCACCACCAGCTGCCGTGCGGGGTCGGGCGCGCGGCGCTTCTTCGGGATGGCGATGCGGCGCCGGCCCGACAGGTATTGCCCGGTGAGCGAGTGTTCGCTCAGGCGGATCGCTTCCGGCGTGCCTTCGGCCACCACTTCGCCGCCGTGCACGCCCGCGCCGGGGCCCATGTCGACCACGTAGTCGGCGGCGCGGATGGCGTCCTCGTCGTGCTCGACCACCAGCACCGAGTTGCCGATGTCGCGCAGGTGCTTCAGCGTCGCCAGCAGGCGGTCGTTGTCGCGCTGGTGCAGGCCGATCGAGGGCTCGTCGAGCACGTACATCACGCCGGTGAGGCCGGAGCCGATCTGCGAGGCCAGACGGATGCGCTGCGACTCGCCGCCCGACAGCGTGTCGGCGGAACGGTCGAGCGACAGGTAGTCGAGGCCGACGTTGTTGAGGAAGCCGACGCGGGCGACGATCTCCTTGACGATCTTGTCGGCGATCTGCGCGCGGTGGCCGTCGAGCGTGAGCGCTTCGAAGAAGGCCAGCGCCTGCTTCAGCGGCATCGCGCTGACTTCATAAATCGGCACGCCGCCGACCATGACGTGGCGCGCCTCCTCGCGCAGGCGTGTGCCGTGGCAGGCCGGGCAGGGCTTGTTGTTCTGGTATTTGGCGAGCTCCTCGCGCACCGCCATCGAATCGGACTCGTGGTAGCGGCGCGCCATGTTGGCGAGCACGCCCTCGAACGGGTAGCTTTTCGTCGTGTAGCCGCCGCGCGGCGCCAGCACCTGGAAGGCGATGGATTCCTTGCCGCTGCCGTTGAGGATCGCATCCTGGATGCGCGGCGGCAGCGACTCCCACGGCGTGTCGAGGTCGAAGCCGTAGTGCATCGCCAGGCTCTGCAGCATCATGAAGAAGAACTGGTTGCGCTTGTCCCAGCCCTTGATCGCGCCGGAGGCCAGCGACAGGTGCGGGAAGGCGACCACGCGCGCCGGGTCGAAGAAGGTGATCTGGCCCAACCCGTCGCAGGTGTTGCACGCGCCCATCGGGTTGTTGAACGAGAACAGGCGCGGTTCCAGCTCGGGCAGCGCGTAGCTGCACACCGGGCAGGCGAACCTGGCGGAAAAGAGATGCTCGCGGCCGGCATCCATCTCCACCGCCAGCGCACGGCCGTCGGCGTGCCTGAGCGCGGTCTCGAAGCTTTCGGCCAGGCGCTGCTTGGCGTCGGCGCGAACTTTCAAACGATCCACCACCACTTCGATGGTGTGCTTCCTGTTCTTGTCGAGCCTGGGCACCGCGTCGATCTCGTGCACGGTGCCGTCGACCCGCACCCGCACGAAACCCTGCGCGCGCAGTTCGGCGAAGAGCTCGAGGTTCTCGCCCTTGCGACCGACCACCAGCGGCGCCAGGATCATCAGCCTGGTGTCTTCCGGCAATGCCAGCACCGCGTCGACCATCTGCGACACCGTCTGCGCCGCGAGCGTGATGCCGTGCTCCGGGCACTGCGGGTCGCCGACGCGCGCGTAGAGCAGGCGCAGGTAGTCGTGGATCTCGGTCACCGTGCCGACGGTCGAGCGCGGGTTGTGGCTGGTCGCCTTCTGCTCGATCGAGATCGCCGGGGAGAGTCCCTCGATCAGGTCGACGTCGGGCTTTTCCATCAGCTGCAGGAACTGCCGCGCGTAGGCCGACAGCGATTCGACGTAGCGGCGCTGGCCTTCGGCGTAGAGCGTGTCGAAGGCGAGCGAGGACTTGCCCGAGCCCGACAGCCCCGTGATCACCACCAGCTTGTTGCGCGGCAGGTCGAGGTTGACGTTCTTCAGGTTGTGGGTGCGGGCGCCACGGATGCGGATGAATTCCATTGATTAACCTGCAAACTTCAGTTGGACGGGGTGGAGTGTGCGGTTTTTGGGGTGCGGGGCAAGGCGCAGCGACGCGGAATGGTTATTCCATTCCAAGGAGTTGCAACGCCGCTCCGCGCCGCAAAAATCGTGCAATCGACCCCGTAGCGGAGTTGCCTGCCGCATAAAACGGCCATTCATGAGAAATTTTATTGGAGTCACGTTGTTGAATATCCAGCCGAGCGGTCAACTGAGGTTTGCAGGTTCAGGTGCGTGAGGCGTAATTCGCAACCTGCTAATATAACGGACTTCACGAGTTCGCCGAATCCCGACGTGGCCCAAATCGACCTTTCCGAAAGCATGACCCGCGCTGAAAAGCGCGCCACCTCAGGCCTGGCAGCGATTTTCGGTCTGCGCATGCTGGGCATGTTCCTCATCCTGCCCGTGTTCGCGCTGTACGCCGAGCACCTGCCTGGCGGCGACAACCACACCCTGGTGGGTCTGACGCTCGGCATGTACGGCCTGACCCAGGCGCTGCTGATGATCCCCTTCGGCATGGCGTCCGACCGCATCGGCCGCAAGAAGGTGATCATTTTCGGCCTGATCCTGTTTGCCATCGGCAGCTTTGTCGCCGCCTCGGCGTCCGATATCTACTGGACGATTGCCGGCCGCGCCATCCAGGGCGCCGGCGCGATTTCCGCCGCGATCACCGCCATGCTGGCCGACCTCACCCGCGAGGAGCACCGCACCAAGGCGATGGCGATGATCGGCTCGACCATCGGCCTCGTGTTTGCCGCGTCGATGGTGGCGGGGCCGGCCCTCAATCACCTCATCGGCGTGCCGGGGATCTTTGCGCTGACCGGCGTCCTGGCGCTGGCCGCCATCTGGGTGGTGAAGGTATGGGTGCCCGATCCCCTGGTCAGCCATTTTCATGCCGACGCCCAGGCCAGCCCGGCGCGGCTGAAAGACGTGCTGCATAACGCCCAGTTGCTGCGTCTCGACTTCGGCATTTTCGCCCTGCACGCCGCGCAGATGGCGATGTTCGTCGTGGTGCCGGTGGCCCTCAAGAACAGCGGCCTGCCGCCGGCCCACCACTGGATGGTCTACCTGCCCGTGCTGCTGGGCTCGTTCCTGCTGATCGTGCCGGCCATCATCTATGGCGAAAAGCACGGCAAACTGAAACCGGTGTTCATCGGCGCGGTGGCGTTGATGCTGCTGGCCCAGTTGGGGCTCGCATTCG
>JAJZRE010000044.1 GCA_021802945.1 Pseudomonadota bacterium | reverse complement strand
TCAGCGAGGGTAATCAGGGAGACGAGCGAGTCGTTGGGGAAGTAGACGTGCCGTATCGCATCCCCCGGTTCGTACAGTATTTCGCCGAACGCCAGCGTGACCGGCTCGAGGCTCGCCAGCAGGCGTCGATATTCCGCGCGCGGAAGCGAGGCCAGCAGTCTGTTGGCGACCGGCACCCGGTTCGCAACCCGCATCAGCATCAGACGCGCCCGATTTGCCACCGCGCTGCGGGAATCCGCAGGCTGCGTACGGAGAATCCAGGATTCCGATCCGTTGACGCAAAGGCAGCCCCTTTCGGCCAGGGGCGAGAGCAGATGGGCGTGGGAAACGGAAGACGGCCGTACGACATGCCATGAAGGCTATGGAAAAAGACACCGGCCGTCTGTTCGTTAACGAACAGACCCTGTCTTCAGCCGGGATGGGGTGGCCGGCAGGCCGCGCCCGCCCCCTATGTGCGATGGCGTACAGACTGAATCCGCAAATTTAACCTATACATAGAGCGTGGTTTTGGTACGGCTTGTCGATGGACGCGTCTGGAATGGACACCGCGACTTGCCGTGCAGTCAGGATCCGCGCCTTTTGGCATCTGCATCTTATGGAGGAATGAGCAATGAGCACACAAAACCTACCCGGCGACCCGGATTTCCCCGACGTGACCAAAGATCAGCTGATCGCCGACTTCAAGGCGGTCGTGTCGGATGCAGAGGCGCTGATCAAGGCCACGGCCAACCAGGGCGGCGAGGCGCTGGCCACAGTGCGCGCCAAGGCCGAAGCGTCGCTTGCCCGGGCGAAGGCCCAGATGGCTGACGCCGAGGCAGCCGTGCTCGTTCGCGCCAAGGCGGCGGCCAAGGCGACGGACGTGTACGTCCACGAGAATCCGTGGAAAGCGATCGGCATCTCCGCAGGGCTCGCGCTGCTCGTCGGCTTCATCATGGGGCGCCGCTAGCCGACTGCCCATGAGCGAACCAACACCGGCTGGAGGCAAGGGGCTGTTCGACTCGCTGAAAGGACTCGCAGCCAGCCTCGTCGCCATCGCACACACCCGGCTCGACCTGCTGTCCACGGATCTGGAGGAAGAGCGGGCGCGGCTGGTGTCGGTGCTGGTGATGCTGTTCGTTGCGCTGTTCTGTCTCGGCGTCGGCGTGGTGCTGCTGGCGATCCTGGTAGCCGTCATGTTCTGGGACAGCCATCGTTTGCTGGCGCTGGCGGGGCTGACCGGGATGTTCCTGGCGGGCGGTGCGGCGGCGTTCGGGTGTGCGCGACACAGGCTCAAAACCAAGCCGCGGTTGTTCGCAGCGAGCCTGGCCGAGTTGTCCAGGGACCGGCAGCACCTGATGGATCGATCATGAACCGCAAATTGACCCAACTGGCCGAACGTCGGGAATATCTGGTGGCGCAGGCCGCGGCCCAGCGAACTGCGCTGGCGCAACACGCGGCGCCCTGGCGCGCGCCCCTGGCGCTGGCGGACCGGGGCCTGGACATACTTCGCACCATCAGGCGTCACCCCGCCTGGTTGCTGGGTGCCAGCCTGCTGCTTGTGGCCTTGCGACCGGGGCGTGCAGGCAGATGGGCACGGTTCGCCTGGGTCGGGTGGCAGGTCGGGCGCCGATTTCTCAGGCGCTAAAGAATTGAAAGGCCGGGTAGTGAATCAATCATCACGTACCGGCTTGTTGGATTGCAACGTGTTGCAAGCAGGGCCTCTTGATCGAGTCAACACTCAAGAGCAATCGCAGGTTCGTCATCAATCAAGGAGCATCATCATGAAAAAACCCAGTCTCATCGCCGCCGTCCTTTCCGCATTTCTAGTGGTTTCCGTCGTGGGGTGCGCATCGACGTCCAAGCAGGAGGGAACGGGCGAATATGTCGACGACGCCGTCATTACCACCAAAGTGAAGGCGGCCATATTCAATGAACCCACCCTGAAATCGACCGAGATCAATGTCGAAACCTTCAAGGGCACGGTTCAGCTGAGCGGCTTCGTCAATTCCCAGGCCGACATCAACAAGGCGGTCGAAGTCGCGCGCAGCGTAAAAGGCGTCGTCAGCGTCAAGAACAACATGAAGTTGAAGTAAGTACCTCAAGTCGTCAGCCGCTTGTCACTGCCGCCGGATTCCGGCTTGTCGGCTGTGGCACGGTAAACAGTGCGGCCCGATGAATTCGGGCTTGCCGAACGATTTCCAAATCCATTACAAAGGGGAGCGCAACATGCTTGAAACCATCATTGTCGTCCTGGTGATCCTGTGGCTGCTGGGCATGGTGACGTCCTACACCATGGGCGGACTCATTCATATCCTGCTGGTCATCGCAATCATCGTGGTATTGGTTCGCGTCATTCAAGGCCGGCGTCTCTAGCCTGCTTCGAATGCTTCCCTTGTCTCGCCGCCGCAGGCACGAAGGGTCTGAATGACCGTGTTGCGGCGTACTTCAAAACAGGAGGACAGAAAAATGCGCTACCTGCTTATCGTGTTGTCGATGCTGCTCGTCCCGCTGGCCCCGGCCCGCGCCGAGGTCAGCGTCGGCGTCGGCATTCATGTGCCCGGCGTCAGCATCGGGATCAACCTGCCGGCGTATCCGCGGCTCGTTCGGGTGCCGGGCTATCCCGTCTACTACGATCCCCGGGTGAATTTCAATTTCTTCTTCTATGACGGCCTGTACTGGGTATTCCAGGACGACAACTGGTATGCGAGCAGCTGGTACAACGGCCCGTGGGATCTGGTGGACCCTTATGACGTGCCGCTCTACGTCCTGCGCGTCCCGGTGCGCTACTACCGCCAGCCTCCGCCGTATTTCCGCGGCTGGCGTGCCGACGCGCCGCCCCGCTGGGGAGCGCACTGGGGGCGCGACTGGGAACAGCGCCGCAGCGGATGGGACCACTGGAACCGTCGTTCCGCCCCACGCCCCGCCCCGTTGCCGACCTATCAGCGGAATTATTCCGGGGACCGCTATCCAGGCGAGCCGGAACGGCAGCAGACGATCCGAGCTGAACGTTACCGCTACCAGCCGCGTGAGCCTGTGACGCAGCAGCATTATCAAAGGCAGCGCGACCAGAATCAGAATGGCCCGCAAGACAGGGACCGGGGAAATCCGCACCAAGAGCGCGGGCAGGATCGCCGGTAATGGCAGAGGAACGGACGGCGGCGGAAGCGGCCGTTGTCTGTCATGCCGGTCGTGTCATTCGAGGACGGCGGCTTTAACGTCCTCGCATGTTCCCTGGCCGAAATGGCCGGGGTTCTACTGAGGGGAGATCGAAATGAACGCAGTCAGAATCGTGGCAATCGCACTGATCGTGGCCGGCAGCCTGGCGCTGGTCTACGGCGGCTTCACCTACACGAAGAAAACGGACCAGATCAAGCTGGGCCCCGTCGAACTGTCGATCAAGGACAGGGAGACGGTCAATATCCCGGTATGGGCCGGCGTGGCAGCTATCGTGGCGGGAGCCGCGCTGCTGCTCGTTCGCAAGTAAGTGGCCGCACTGTAAGGGACAGCGGGCCTTCCTGAAGGCGCAGCATTGCGAGGAGGGCAAGGCTGCTTTTTCAGCCGGCCGCTCGTTGCCGAGGAATTCGCCGCGCTGCTGGCAACAGGAATACCCGAGGCGGCCTTCAATTGATGCCGTCGCTGCCGGGTGCGGGAAAATTGCACTGGCTGAAAACGGGTCCACCGTTAATTCAGGAGACGCAAATGCTGGTGACGTTCACATGCAAGGCCTATGCCGATATCACGATGTTCGGTGACATCGCGCTGGGCATGCTGAGGATGATGGGGCACAGCGGAACGGTTCCAGGCGCCATCCTGGCCGAGGATGTGCCGGCGGCGCTGGATCGGTTGAAGCATGCGATCGACGAGGCGGCGCCGGCCCGGAACGAAGCCAGGAAAGCCGAGGACGACGGCTCGGATGAGCCGCCTGTCAGTCCGGCGCACCGGGCCTTGCCCTTGATCGAATTGCTCACTGCCGCCGCAAGGGAAAAGTGCGATGTGATGTGGAAATGAAGCGAGGAGCGGCATCACTGCTTGAAATGGGCGCTTGCGATGATATCGCTTGACTCCCTTTCTGGTATTTCTGGCAAACTTCCACTTTCGATTCTGGATCCGTCATTCTCCAAGGGAAGTCCTGATCAATGACCGTAACCTTAAGTTTCGACCTGACGCTGCTGTACCTGTTCGCCGCTAATGTTGTCGCCATACTCGGCTATGTCCTGGTACTCAAGCACCGTGCGCGACGGCTGGCGCACAGCATCAAGTCGGTTTCCGCGGTGATCGTCGATTATTTCAGGGCTGACGGCATAGAGGCCCGCGTGGAGTGCGTGCCCAGCCGGGATGCCAGGGGCTTCATCGCCTTCATCGAATCGGAACCGATGAAGCGTTTCCGCTATTCCCATATTATCGAGGCCTCCCTGCGGGTGCATGTGCAGCGTACCTGCAAAGAGGAGCTGGACCGGATATTCTGGCGTTTCCCCATCCAGGGAAAGGACCGGACCGTGGAGGCGGGCATCAGGGAAATGGACGTTCCTGATGACAGGCATGACGAATATATCCGCGAAGGTCTGGAAGCCCTCAGGAAAAAAGGAGCGTATGACATACGGGAGGGGTCCTGGGAGGAGTTCGAAAATACGGTCATAAAAAGCGACGCGGGGCAGAAGCCTTAAGGCGCGGAGAAGATGTTGCAAGCCCTGAATAACTTGGACATCGGCAAAACAACCGGGGACGCTCCGGATAGCTGAAGCAAATCGGGTCAGCTGTCCGTCCCGGGTTTCAATCCTCGCAGCTTCTTGGTCTCTCCCCGCCGCTGCTTGCTGTCCAGACGTCGTTTTCTGGATGCCAGGGTAGGGCGGGTGGGGCGGCGTGGCGTCTCCGCTTCGCAGGCTTCGCGAATCAGCGCGAGCAATCGTTCCAGTGCGTCGTCGCGATTGCGACGCTGGCTGCGATAACGCTCGGCTTCGATGATCAGCACGCCCTCCCGGGTCAGGCGATGACCTGACTGTGCCATGAGGCGCGCGCGCACCGGATCGGGCAGCGAGTGGGAATGGGCGACGTCGAAGCGCAGCTGCACGGCGGTCGACACCTTGTTGACGTTCTGCCCGCCGGGTCCCGAGGCCCGCACGAACGTTTCATGGATTTCGCGCTCGTCGAGTTCGATCTCGGCGTTGACCCGGATCATGTCAACGCCTGGGCGATCACCACTTCACCACGTGCACGTTGTTGAGCGTGCGCCCCAGGAATCGCTCGCCAATGGTCTGGAAGCGCAGCGGCACGTCGGTGACGTAGAAGTCGTAGCGCGGCTGGGCATGACCGGGATTGGCGAGATGTTTCTCGGCCAAAACCGCGGCGACCTGCTCGGCCATGGCCTCGGCGGAATCGACCAAGGCGACCTCGTCGCCCACCACCTGGCGCAGCAGCGGTTTCAGCAGTGGGTAATGGGTGCAGCCGAGCACCAGGGTGTCGATGTGCTCGGCCAGCAGCGGCTTCAGGTAATCCTGTGCCGTGAGCCGGGTCACCTCGTGGTCGAGCCAGCCTTCCTCCACCAGCGGCACGAACAGCGCGCAGGCCTGCGAGTGGATGCGCGAGTCGGGCGCGTAGTCGTGGATGGCGCGCGCGTAGGCGTTGCTGTTGATGGTGGTGGGCGTGCCGATCACGCCGATGCGCTTGCCGCCGCGTGCCGATACCGCGCCGGCATCGATCACGTCGAGCACCGGCACCGGCGACAGGTCCTTCACCACCTGCGCCGCCACCGCCGCCATGGTGTTGCAGGCGATGACCAGCAGCTTGACGTCCTTTTCCAGCAGGAACTGCGCGATCTGGGCGGTGAAGTGGGCGATGGTCTCGACCGACTTCACGCCGTAGGGCACGCGCGCGGTGTCGCCGAAATAGACGATGTTCTCGTAGGGCAGGCGTTCCATCAGGGCGCGCACCACGGTGAGTCCGCCGATGCCGGAATCGAATACGCCGATCGGGGAGGTTGCATTCGTGGGCATGGGTGGCAAGATGGCGGAATGATAAAGACGGCATTTTACCTGCAGGGCCGCGTGGCACGGCATTCTTCGGCATGGCATCCGGCATGAGCGGCTGCGGATGCGATTCGGTGTGCGGCACGGCGCCGCCCGCCCCGGGTTACCGGCGCGCGCTGTGGATTGCGCTGGTGCTGAATGCGCTGATGTTCGGTGTCGAGATCGTTGCCAGCTTGGCGGCACAGTCGGTGTCGCTGCTGGCCGACGCGGTCGATTTCCTCGGCGACGCCGGCAACTACGGTGTGGCGCTGTTCGTTCTGGGCCTGGCACCGGTGTGGCGCTCGCGTACCGCACTGTGGAAAGGCTGGCTGATGGTCGGCTACGGCGTGTTCGTGCTCGGCAAGTCGGCCTGGCAGTGGTCGGCAGGCGTGGTGCCGGAACCGTTCATCATGGGCTGGGTGAGCCTCCTGGCGCTGGCGGTCAACGTCGGCGTGGCGGCGCTGCTGTATGCGCATCGCCAGGGCGATGCGCAGGCGCGCTCGGTGTGGCTGTGCTCGCGCAACGACGCGCTGGGCAATCTGGCCGTGATGGGGGCGGCGGCCGGGGTGTGGACGACGGCACAGGGCTGGCCGGATATCGTGGTGGCGCTGGTGCTGGCGGGGCTGGCGTTGAGCTCGGGCGTGTCGGTGATCCAGCATGCGCAGCGTGAGTTGCGCGTGAATTAAAACAGCGCCAAGCAGGAATTAAAGGCGGTCTAAAGTATTTCCCGGCGCGTCAGCGCCCATGTCACGTGCTCGCGCACCAGTCCGGACGGGTGATCCAGCCGTGCAGCAAGCGCAGCCTTGATTTCAGGCGAAGCGGGCGCGTTGCCCAGCGCGACCGCGATATTGCGCAGCCAGCGCTCATGCCCGATGCGGCGGATCGGCGAACCCGCCAGGCGTTCGTTGAAATCGGCCTCGCCCCAGGCGAATAGCTCCACCAGCCGCGCGCTGTCGAGTCCGTTCCGCACTTCAAAATCGGGCAGCGCGGCGGTCTGCGCGAAGCGGTTCCACGGGCATGCCAGCTGGCAGTCGTCGCAGCCGTAGATGCGGTTTCCGATGAGCGGGCGCAGTTCCAGCGGAATGCTGCCCTTGAGTTCGATGGTGAGATAGGAAATGCAGCGCCTGGCATCGAGCGAGTAGGGCGCGACGATGGCCCGGGTGGGGCAGACGTCGATGCAGGCCTGGCAGGTGCCGCAGTGGCCGGCTTCGGGCGCGTCCACCGGCAGCGGCAGATCGGTGTAGATTTCGCCGAGGAAGAACCACGAACCGTGTTTCCGGTTCAGCAGCAACGTGTGCTTGCCGCGCCAGCCGAGCCCGGATTTCGCGGCGAGTTCGACTTCGAGCACCGGCGCGCTGTCGGTAAAGACGCGGAAATGATGCGCGCCGATTTCCGCGCTGATTTTCTCGGCCAACGCCTGCAGGCGGGTGCGCAGCACCTTGTGGTAGTCGCGTCCCAGCGCATAGCGGGACACATAGCCGGCGCCGGCGTCGGCGAGTACCGCATGCGGGTCGGCCGCCGCGGACGGGAAATAATCCAGCCGCGCGCTGATGATGCGGACCGTGCCCGGCACGAGTTCGGCCGGCCGGCTGCGCTTGGTGCCGTGCGCCGCCATATAATCCATCTCGCCATGAAATCCCTGATCCAGCCATGCCTGCAAACCCGCCTCCGCCGCGCTCAGTTCGCCGTCCGCAATGCCCACGGCGGCAAAGCCGAGCTCGCCCCCCCAGTGCTTGATTTGCTGCGCCAGACGCGCTAAATCTTTTTCATGCATAGCAAGGATGATACCGTGCGCTGCCGCAGCCATCTGGCCGACGAGGCCGCGACGCTGGCATTCGGCGCGCGGCTGGCGCAGGGGCTGATTCCCGGGCTGACGATCTACCTCGAAGGCGATCTGGGGGCGGGCAAGACGACGCTGGTGCGCGGGGTGCTGCGCGCGCTGGGCTACGGCGGACGGGTGAAGAGCCCGACCTACACGCTGGTGGAAAGCTACGGCCTGCCGGCATTCGAACTGTATCATTTTGACCTATATCGTATGCATGACCCGCGCGAGTGGCTCGATGCGGGATTTCGCGACGTGAGCGGCGGCCCCGTCGTCAGCCTGATCGAATGGCCGGACAAGGCCGCGGGCTGGCTTCCGGCGCCGGATGTGATCGTCCGGTTGACAATCGCGGGCAATGCGCGCGAAATTGAATGCGAAGCTGCAAGCCCCCGCGGCGCCCGATATCTGGAGACATGTTGCACGCCCTGCTGAAACTCATCCTGCTATGCGGTTTGCTGACGTCGGACTGGGCCCAGGCGCTGCAGCTCAGCGCCACCCGCCTGTGGCCGTCGCCCGATTACACCCGGATCACGCTGGAAGCGCCGCAGCCTGTCGCGTACAAGTACTTCATGTTGTCGAACCCGCAGCGGCTGGTGGTCGACCTTGAGGGCGTGGAGGCGGGCGCCGCGCTTGACGCGCTGGCGGGGCAACTGTCCCCCGATGATCCCTACATCGCCGCGATCCGCGTGGGCGTGAACCGCCCCGGGGTGATGCGTCTGGTGCTCGAGCTGAAAACCCCCGTCAAACCCTCCGTGTTCCAGCTGCAGCCGCTGGATCAATACGGCCATCGCCTGGTGGTGGATCTCTATCCGGCGCAGGCCGGCGATGCGACGGTCGCCAGCCCGGCGGCGCCGCCACAGCCGAGCGTGGCCGATCAGGCCACCACGCCGGCCAGGCCGGCGGCGTCACGGTACACGCGACTGATCACGGTGGCGGTCGATGCCGGCCACGGCGGCGAAGATCCCGGCGCCAGCGGGGCGAACGGCTCGCACGAGAAGGACATCACACTGGCCCTGGCCAGGAAGCTCAAGCAGAAAATCGACGCCCAGGAAAACATGCATGCCGTGCTGATCCGCGACGGCGACTATTTCGTGCCGCTCGGGCAGCGGGTCGTCAAGGCGCGCGCACTCAAGGCCGACCTGTTCATGTCGATCCACGCCGACGCCTTCATCAGGCCGGATGCACGCGGCTCATCGGTATTTGCCCTGTCCGAGCACGGCGCGACCTCGGTGGCCGCGCGCTGGCTGGCCAAAAAGGAAAACGACGCCGACCTGATCGGCGGCGTCAACGTCGACGTCAAGGATCCCTTCCTCAAGCGCACGCTGATCGACCTGTCGCAGACGGCGACCATCAACGACAGCCTGAAGCTGGGGCGGGCGGTGCTGAAGGAAATCGGCGGCGTCAACACCCTGCACAAGGGCGAGGTCGAGCAGGCTGGCTTTGCCGTGCTGAAGGCGCCCGACATCCCCTCGATCCTGGTGGAAACCGCGTTCATTTCCAACCCCGAAGAAGAAAAGCGCCTGAACGACCCCGGCTACCAGGACAAGCTGGTGGACGCCATCGTGGAAGGCATCAAGGATTACTTCAACCAGCATCCGTTGACTGCCCCGTCGCGGCTGACGCGCAATCCATGACCGTCAGCCTGCTGGGTGCGGCGGCCCCCGGATTCGACCGGCCGCTCGATGTGCTTGAGGCCTGTCACGGCCGCATCGCCAAACAGTGCGACACCCTGGAGAAATTGCTCGCCCATCTGCCCGTCCACGGCGCAGACTCGCAGGCGCGGCAGGCCGCACGCGCGGTGCTGGCGTACTTCGACACCGCTGCCGTGCATCATCATGACGACGAGGAGCGCAACCTGTTTCCGCTGCTGGAACTGGCCGGCGCCCCCGGCGCCTGCGATCTGGTCGAAACCCTGACGCTCGAACACGACGAACTGGCGCTGCTGTGGCGGCGGCTGCGCATCGGCTTGCAACAGATCGAATCCGGCGCGGCCTCCCCGCTGGATGAAGCGCCCGTACGGCGCTTCATCGCGCTCAACCGCAGCCATCTCGAATTCGAGAACACCCATGTGCTGCCGCTGGCGCGCGAGGTGCTCGGCGCCGACGAGATCGAGCGTCTGGGGCGTGCGATGGCGGCGCGGCGCAACGTACCGTTTGCGGGCTAGCGGTGGCCATTCGCGTTCTGCCCGATGTGCTGATTTCGCAGATCGCCGCCGGCGAGGTGGTCGAACGCCCCGCCGCGGCGCTGAAGGAAATCCTGGAGAACAGCCTCGACGCCGGCGCCACCGACATTCGGATTGAACTGGAGCAGGGCGGGGTCAGGCGCATCCGGGTGAGCGACAACGGCGTCGGCATCTCACGCGACGAACTCGCGCTCGCGCTGACCCGCCACGCCACCAGCAAGATCGCCAGTCTGGCCGACCTCGAGCAGGTGGCGAGCCTCGGCTTCCGCGGCGAGGCGCTGGCGTCGATCGCCGCCATCGCGCGGGTGCAGCTCACCAGCCGCAGCGCCAACGCCGATCACACCGGCGCCGAGCACGCCTGGACGGTGCAGGCCGAAGGCGGCCACCTCTCGGCACCCGCGCCGGCAGCGCGTTCGAGCGGCACCACGATCGACATCCAGGACCTGTTCTTCAACACGCCGGCACGGCGCAAGTTCCTCAAGACCGAGGCCACCGAATACGCCCACTGCGCCGAGACCGTGCGGCGGCTGGCGCTGGCGAACCCGCAGGTCGCGTTCACGCTGACCCACAACGGCCGGGTGCAGCTGCGCCTGAACGCCGAGCAGCCCGATGCGCGGGTGCGCCAGGTGCTGGGCGAGGCGTTCGAGCACAACACGATTGAGGTCGACGCCGCCGCCGGCGCGTTGCGGGTGTCCGGCTGGGTGATCCGCCCCAGTGCCGCAACGGGAGCCCGCGACAACCAGCACGTGTTCGTCAACGGCCGCTACGTGCGTGACAAGCTGATCGCCCATGCGCTGAAGGAAGCCTACCGCGACGTGCTGCATCACCAGCTGAATCCGGCGTATTGCCTGTTCATCAGCCTGCCGCCGGACCTGGTCGACGTCAACGTGCACCCGGCCAAGACCGAAATCCGCTTCCGCGACGGCCGCGGCGTGCACCAGTTCCTGTTCCATGCGGTCGAGCGCATGCTGTCGGCGCCGGTGGCGGCCGACGCCATGCGCGATCCGTCGGGTGCGTCCGCGGCGCCGGCCTTCAGGCCGGCCCGGGAGGCGCCGCGGCAGGCGCCGATGCCGCTGCAGGTAAACGAGGCCATGGCGTTCTACGCACCCCTGGCCGCGGCTGCCGAACCGCCCGTCACGCCGGCCGCGGCTGCGCACGACGCGCCGCCGCTCGGCTACGCGCTGGCGCAGCTGCACGGCGTCTACGTGCTGGCGCAGAACGCGCAGGGGCTGGTGCTGGTCGACATGCACGCCGCGCACGAGCGTGTCGTCTACGAGAAGCTCAAGACCGCGCTCGATGCCCGCGCGGTGCCGGCGCAGACCCTGCTGATCCCGGTGGCGCTCACGGTCGACGCGCGCGACGTGGCGGAAATCAGCCCGCATCTGGAGGCGCTCGCCGAGATCGGCTTCGAACTGTCGCTCACCTCACCGACCTCGGTGGCGGTGCGCTCGGTGCCATGGCTCCTGAAGGACGCCGACCCGGTCGAGCTGACCCGCGCGGTGCTCGCCGAAGTCATCGAATTCGGCGTGGCGCGCCTCTTGGCCGAGCGGCGTAACGAGCTGCTGGCAACGCTCGCCTGCCACGGTGCGGTGCGCGCCAACCGCCGTCTGACGCTGCCCGAGATGAACGCGCTGCTGCGCGAGATGGAAGCCACCGAGCGGGCCGGGCAGTGCAACCACGGCCGGCCCACCTGGTTCCAGGTCAGCCTCGGGGAACTCGACGCCATGTTCATGCGCGGTCGCTGATTTTGCGACTGGCGCGTTTATATATAAGCTTTGTCTAATCAATTTGGCAAAGCGAGCCCATCATGAACGAACGCACCGAGCGCAAGACCATTCCGATCCAGGACGTCAACGAGGCCAGCAACTGTGCCAGCGCGGAGCCCTACGCGCTGATGGTGCTGGGCGATTCGATGATGCCGGAATTCGAGGAAGGCGAAATCATCGTGGTCGAGCCGTCCGGGCTGGTCAGGGACGGCTCCTACGTCGTGGCCTACGTCAATGACGAATACATCTTCCGCCAGATCGTGAAGCGTGACGACGGCTGGATGCTGAAGCCGCTCAACCCCCTCTACGAGAACATCCCGGTGGCCGATATCGAGGTTGCGAAGGGCGTGGTGATCATGAAGAAGCGGCCCGGCAAGCGCAGCGAGCAGAAGCGTTACATCTGAGCGCATCGCATAAGCCAATGAAGTAAAAGTGGTTTTACTATCAATTCAATCTATTTATCTACGCATAGAACATTTGAATAAATTAGTTGACTGATTTACTCGGGTATGTAGACTGGAGGTGTAGTTCAACCCTAGACAACAGGAGAAAACCATGAGTGGATTGATCGCTAATTTTCCGACCGACGGTATCGTGACAGTCAACCGGGTCGTTCTGAAACCTGAATACACGGTGGACGATTTGCAGGAACGGGTGGCGTTCCTGTGCGAGAACGTCAAGACCTATCATTCCGATACCGGCTTCATCGGCGGCTTCGTCGCATTGAATTCCGGCCAGGTGTCGAACGAGGGCTCGACCATCGGCCAGGCCGTCGAAAGTCCGATGAAGGGCAAGGAAGCGCTGATCGTGACCTTCTGGACCGATTTCGAGAACCACGAGAAATCGCATCGTTCCGAAACCTTCCAGCCGCTGTTCCAGAACGTGCTGGATCTGTGCGAGAACGGGAACGAGGAAATCGCCTACGAGATGCTGTGGTCGGGCAAGGCCTACGGCCCGGACGAGATCGCGGCCGCGCGTCAGGCCAAGGCGCAGTATGCCAACGCAGCCTGACCGGTTCGGCCGGTGCACGAGAACGGCGGGGCGACCCGCCGTTTTTTCATGTCCGGCGCGTGCGCCTGGCGCCTGAGGGATAATCGCCCCATGTCCGCCCCCGGTTTTCCTCCCGCCATTTTCCTCATGGGCCCGACCGCCTCGGGCAAGACCGCGCTGGCGGTCAGCCTGGTCGAACGCTTTCCGCTCGAGATCGTCAGCGTCGATTCGGCGCTGGTCTATCGCGGCATGGACATCGGCACCGCCAAGCCCGATGCCGCCACGCTCGCGCGTGCGCCGCACCATCTGCTGGATATCCGCGACCCCGCCGAAGCCTATTCGGCGGCTGCCTTCCGTGGCGATGCGCTGCGCCTGATGGCCGGCATCGTCGCGCGCGGCCGCGTGCCGCTGCTGGTCGGCGGCACCATGCTGTATTTCCGCGCGCTGCTGCAGGGGCTGGACGACCTGCCGCGCGCCGACGCGTCATTGCGGACAGAACTGGAGGCGGCGGCGGCGGCGCGCGGCTGGCCCGCGCTGCACGCCGAGCTGGCGACGGTCGATCCGGTCACCGCCGCGCGGCTGGCGCCGAACGATTCGCAGCGCATCGGCCGCGCGCTGGAAATTTTCCAGCTCACCGGGAAGCCCATGTCGGCGCTGCTCGATCGGGCGCAGTCCGAATTGCCCTACCGCGTCCTTCAGCTCGCCCTGATCCCGTCCGACCGCGCCGCGCTGCACCAGCGCATCGCCGCGCGCTTCGATGCCATGCTTGCCGAAGGCCTGCTCGCCGAAGTGGAGACCCTGCGCCGCGACTACGTGCTGACGCCCGACCTGCCGTCCATGCGTGCGGTCGGTTACCGCCAGGCGTGGGCCTGTCTCGATGGCGACATCGACATGCAGGCGCTGCGCGAACAGGGCATCGCCGCCACCCGGCAGCTCGCCAAGCGTCAGCTGACCTGGCTGCGCTCCTGGCCCGGCGCGGTGGCGCTCGATTGCCTGGCGCAGGATATGGAATCGCGGGCGTGCGCGCTGGTGCAGGCGCACCTGCAAGCGCGCTCCACCTAGTCGGGATCGGTCGACTCGACCTTGGCGCGGGCCCGTCCGCGATGGAAGCGGATGCCGACGGAATCGCCCGAATTGAGCGTCGCGGCATCCTGCACCACCGCGCCGTTGTCCAACTGAACGATGCTGTAGCCGCGTGCCAGCACGCCTTCCGGGTTGAGATGGGCGAGGCTGCTGGAGAAACGTTCCAGCGTGAGTCGCCGTTGCCCGAAACCGCCCTCGGCCGCGCGCCGGGTGCGCAGACCCAGCGCGTCCAGCCGCTGCTGCTCGCGCCGGACGACGTGGATCGGCGTCACCAGCCGCTGGCTCAGCCGCGCGATGTGCAATTGTTCGGTCGTCAGGCGCGTGCCGCTGGCATGGCGCAGGCGCTGCGCGAGCTGGTTCAGCTCGGTTTTCCGGCGGCGCAGCTGCTCGGCCGGGTGAACCAGCCGCCGCGCCAGGTAATCCAGGCGCTGCATCTCGGTCTGCTGCCTGCGGGTGAGCTGATGCTGCAGCCGGCGCGCCAGATGGCCCAAGTGCAGCAGCAGTTCGGCGCGCACCGGACTCGCGAGTTCGGCCGCCGCCGTCGGCGTCGGCGCGCGCAGGTCGGCGGCAAAGTCGGCCAGGGTGAAATCGGTTTCGTGGCCGACCCCGCTCACCACCGGCATCGGGCAGGCGGCGATCGCGCGCGCCACCGCCTCGTCGTTGAACGCCCACAAATCCTCCAGCGAACCGCCGCCGCGGCACACCAGCAGCACGTCGCACTCGGCGCGCGCGCCGGCCGTGCGGATGGCGGCGGCGATCTGCGCGCCGGCGCCGGTACCCTGCACCGGGGTGGGGTAGAGGATCACCGGCAGGCCGGGCATGCGGCGCGCCAGCGCGGTCAGCACGTCGTGCAGCGCCGCCGCCTGGGGGGAGGTGACAATGCCGAGGCGGTGCGGAAAGCGCGGCAGGGCGCGCTTTTTCGCCGGGTCGAACAGCCCCTCGGCTTCCAGTTTCGCCTTCAGCTTGAGGAAGGCTTCATACAGCCGTCCGGCGCCGGCGCGGCGGATCGCCTCGGCGCCCAGCTGGAATTCGCCGCGCGCCTCGTACAGCGAGGGCAGGGCGCGGATCTCGACGTGGTCGCCGTTGGCCGGGGTGAAGTCGGCGAACTGGTTGCGCCCGCGGAACATCGCGCAGCGCACCTGCGCGGTGGCGTCCTTCAGGGAAAAATACCAGTGGCCGGAAGCGGCGCGGGTGAAGTTGGATACTTCGCCTTCGACCCACAGGAGCGGCAAAGCGGACTCCAGCGCGCGGCGCGCCATGCGGTTGAGTTCGCTGACGGTGAGCACGGGCAGGGCGGGTGCGCTGGCGGAGGGATAGTCCAAAAATTCCATGTCGTGAAGGATAACGGGTTTCAGCACGGGCACAGTTCATGCACAGTCATCAAATCCTCATAAAAAAAATCTGATAACCCTATTGACGATAGTTGTGTTTTCGTAACGCGTTGATATTAAAGGAATAACGGTATTGTCTACTTTTTGGGCCGAACCGCTTTTTCCTTTGTGGACGGGCGCTTAGGGCGAACCCCCGGGGGTTTCGCACAGACTTATCCACACCAATTGTGGAGAACTCGCATCCCCGTTCAGAAAATCGCGGCGGCATGAAATTGGTGCTTGCCGAAACACGCGCGTGAGCGCTACATTGCGCCTGTTGTTTTATGAGGAGTGGTATCCAGTGCTTGCCATCATCGAGGCGGCCGGTTGGCCGATCTGGCTGTTGATTCTGGCGTCTATTATCGCCGTGGCCATCATCATCGAGCGTGCTTACAGCTTGCGCACCCAGGAGGTCGCGCCCGCAGGCCTTCTGATGGAGACGATCAAGATCTACCAGGAACGCGGCGTGACGCCGGAGCTCGTCACGCATCTGGCGGACGGCTCGCCGATGGGGCGCATTTTTGCCACCGCGCTGAAAAATGCCCACTACTCGCGCGAAGTCATGAAGGAATCCATCGAGGAATCCGGCCGCGCCGTCACCCACGAACTCGACCGTTTCCTGACCTCGCTCGGCACCGTCGCCAGCATGGCCCCGCTGCTCGGCCTGTTTGGCACGGTGATCGGCATGATCGAAATCTTTGGCGCGCAGACCGGTGCCGGCACCAACCCCGGCCAGCTGGCGCACGGCATTTCGATCGCGCTGTACAACACCGCGTTCGGCCTGATCGTGGCGATCCCGGCGATGATTTTCTATCGCTTCTTCCGTGCCAAGGTGGAATCGCTGGTGGTCGACATGGAGCAGCAGGCGATCAAGCTGGTGGAAATCGTGCACGGCGACAGGAAGTGAGAGCCTGTTTCAGCAGAAATCATGTCCCGCGTTGAGACCAGGATCGGATGGATGCAAGGCGCAGTGCGCAGGCAAGGGCCCATTCCCTTGCCAAGCGCTGCAACGCCGCAGACGCCGATCCTGGTCTCAACCCGGAGGGCCGGCTGCCTGTGGGCGCATTGCCGCGTTGCGGGTCGCTCATTTGGAACACCAAACTTCGCTCCCCGCGCCTTGCCCTGCATCCCGCAGGCAACCGGCGCGGGACATGATTTCTACTGAAACAGGCTCTATCACATGAATTTTCGCAAAGGCCGTCGCGAGGACTATCCGGAAATCAACCTGATTCCGTTCATCGATATCCTGCTCGTCATCGTGATCTTCCTCGCGGTGACGACCACCTACGCGCGCTTCGCCGAACTCAAGATCAACCTGCCCACCAGCAGCGCCGCCCAGACACCCAATCAGCCGAAGCAGATCGAGGTCGCCGTGTCCGAGGACGGCCGCTACGAGATCGACAGCACCGTGGTGGGCGATGCGACGATCGACGGGCTGGCTGCGGCACTGAAAAAGGCCGCCGGCAACGAGAACGAACCGGTGGTGGTGATCAACGCCGATGCGCGGGCGACCCATCAATCCGTGGTGAACGTGATGGAAGCGGCACGCCGGGAGGGGCTGACCCGCATCACCTTCGCCACCCAAACCAACCCCTAAGCGGTTTTCCCGTGCTTTCACTTCAGCATCTGTGGGCACGCACCGGCGTGGCCACGGTGCTGCTCCTGCCCCTTTCCGCCCTGTTCGCCGCTGCGTCGTGGTTGCGCCGCCAGGCATACCGGCGCGGCTGGCTGCGCACCGTTTCCGTCGGCGTGCCGGTGATCGTGGTCGGCAACATCACCGCTGGCGGCAGCGGCAAGACCCCGCTGGTGATCTGGCTGGTGAACTGGCTGCGCAGCCAGGGCTATCGTCCCGGCGTGGTCAGTCGCGGCTATGGCGGACGCGCGCGCGGCTGCGTCGACGTGCAGGCCGACAGCCCGCCGG
This sequence comes from Pseudomonadota bacterium, assembly GCA_021802945.1. Classification (GTDB taxonomy): domain Bacteria; phylum Pseudomonadota; class Gammaproteobacteria; order Burkholderiales; family Thiobacillaceae; genus Thiobacillus. The sequence continues at coordinate 5,115 of JAJZRE010000044.1, read as the reverse complement.
CGCGGGTGGGCGACGAACCCGCCCTGATCCGCCTCAAGACGGCCGCGCCGGTGGTGGTCGGCCGCGACCGGGTGGCGGCGGCGCGCATCCTGCTGGAACGCCATCCGGGCGTGGACGTCATCGTCTCCGACGACGGCCTCCAGCACTACCGCCTGCACCGCGACATCGAACTGGCCGTCATCGATGCGGCGACCGGGCTGGGCAACGGCTGGCCTTTGCCGGCGGGCCCGCTGCGCGAACCGCCCGGGCGGTTGCACAGCGTGGATGCGGTCGTCCAGGTCGTGCGCGACGCGGCCCAGCCGCGTACCTATGATGCGGCCCCTGCCTGGCGTGCGGATTACACCGCAGGGCAGGCCTACCGGCTGGGCGCCCCGCAGGAAAGAATGGCGCTGCGCGATCTGCCGCCGCACGACTGGCTGGCCGCGACCGGCATCGGCCGGCCGCAGGGCTTCTTTTCCATGCTCGACGCGCACGGCCTGCGCTATCGCCCGCGTGCCTTCCCTGATCACCACGTTTTCCGACCAACGGACTTGCCCGCCGGCGGGGCGGTACTGATGACCGAAAAAGACGCGGTAAAATGCCGATTGCTTGCAGGAGCAGACTGGTGGGCGGTGGAACTGAATGTCGCCCCGGAAGAAGGATTCGTTCGCTGGCTGGACGCACGCCTCAAACAATAAGAACGCTTGCGCGCGTGTATCGAGGGAGGGGGTATGGGCATGAAAAGTTCTGACTGGAGCGATCGCCGTCATCCCTGCCAATGGGAGGCCGAGAGCGAAGACGCAGGCTTCTGGGTGCCCGATCACTCCGAAATCGTCACCCAATTCTTCACCCGCTACCTGTTCTTCTCGCTGGCGGTCATCTATTTCTCCACGCTGGAAAGCGTGCCCTCGGTGTTGTTCAGCATCGAGCAGCTGCTGATCGCCCTCGGCGTCTATTTTTTCGTCAACACCTGGTTCTTCTGGCAGGCGCTGCGGGGCATCACGCTCACCAAGATCCGCAGCGCCATGAGCGCCGATCTGGTCATCGTCACCCTCTGCGTGATCCACGATCCCAACCCGATCCCGCCGTCGGCCCTGGCTTTCCTGATGGTGCTGCTGGGCAACGGCATGCGTTACGGCATGCGCCTGTTTGCCGAGGTACTGGGCGGCGCGTTTCTCGGCATGGCGATCGCATTTGCCTTCCGCTATCGCATGGGCGGGTTCGTCGTCAGCGCGGGCGATGTGTTTTTCGGCGTATTCTGGGTTACGCTGGCCCTGTACGCCTACATCCTGATGGGGCGCATCGAGGACCAGCGCCGCCAGCTCGATTACCGCAGCCGGTTCGACACGCTGACCGGCCTCCTGAACCGCCACGGCCTGCTGGCGGCAGCGGACAGCATTTTCGAGCAGACGAATGCGGGCACCCCGGCCACCGTGCTGTTTGCCGACCTGAACCAGTTCAAGGCGGTCAACGACCGCTACGGCCATGGCGTCGGCGACCGCGTGCTGGCCGAGTTCGCGCAGATTTTCAACGAGTCGGCCGAAATGGGCGTGTGCGGCCGCTGGGGGGGCGACGAGTTCGTCGCCCTCCTGCCGCAGCGCGACGAGGCCGCCGTCCGCCGGATTTTCGAGCGCATCGAGGCCCGTACCAAAGCCTGGAGCGCCAGCAACGGCCTGCCGATGGCGGTGAGCCTGGGCGTTGCCCACGCGCCGCGCGACGGCAACGACCTGATGACGCTGCTGTCGGTCGCCGACATCCACCTTTATCAGAGCAAGTCGCAACAGTCCGAAACGGACGAAGCGTCCCCGAATTACAGGACAATCATCGATGAACCCAAAACTGCTTGAAATCCTCGTCTGCCCGGTCTGCAAGGGCCCGCTCGAGTGGAAGAAATCCGCACACGAACTGGTGTGCCATGCCTGCCGCCTGGCCTATCCCATCCGCGACGACATTCCGGTGATGCTGCCGGAAGAGGCGCGCGCGCTGGATTCAGACGAGATCCACGGCAAGAAGTAGACGTGCATTTCCGCGTCGTCATCCCCGCGCGCTACGCGTCCAGCCGCCTGCCGGGCAAGCCGCTGGCCGATATCGGCGGCAAGCCCATGGTGCTGCGCGTACTCGAGCGCGCGCTGCAGGCGGGCGCCGAATCGGTGGTGGTCGCCACCGACGATGCGCGCGTGCGGCAGGCCGTCGAAGCCGCCGGCCATCAGGCCCTGCTGACCTCGCCGGACCACCAGTCGGGCACCGAGCGCCTGGTCGAGGTCGCCGAGACCCTGGGCTGGCCGGACGACACGCTGGTGGTCAACGTGCAGGGCGACGAGCCCTTGATCGACCCGGCGCTGATCCGCGAAGCCGCGCGCCAGCTGGTGCTGCACGACGACGCGGTGATGGCCACGCTGGCGCATCCGATCCACGACCACGCCGACTTCGTCAATCCCAACGTCGTCAAGGTGGTGGCCGACGAAGCCGGCTACGCGCTGTATTTCAGCCGTGCGCCCATCCCGTGGCCGCGCGACGCGTTCGCGGCGCGGCAGGCGATGCCGCACGATCTCGGCGCGCTGCGCCACATCGGCCTGTATGCCTACCGCGCCGGCTTCCTGCGCACCTATGCCAGCCTCGCCCGCTCGCCCCTGGAGCGCCACGAGATGCTCGAACAGCTGCGCGTGCTGTGGCACGGCTACCGAATCAGCCTTGGCATCACCCCCGTCGCGCCGGCGCCGGGGGTCGACACGCCGGAAGATCTGGCGCGAGTCCGCAGCCTTTTTGAGGCTGCATAGCAGCCTCTTGAATCCGCCAATAAAATTTTTTAAGTGTTGTTCGAATCGCGCTTGCCTTAGGCTAGAGCGGTTTTGACATATCCATAATCGAGGAGACACGCAATGCGTTTGATTCTGTTGGGCGGCCCCGGCGCGGGCAAGGGCACCCAGGCCAATTACATCAAGGAAAAGTACGGCATTCCGCAGATTTCCACCGGCGACATGCTGCGTGCGCAGATCAAGGCCGGCACCGAGCTCGGCATGAAGGCCAAGGCCATCATGGACGCCGGCGGCCTGGTCTCCGACGACATCATCATCGGCATGGTCAAGGCGCGCCTGACCGAGGCCGACTGCGGGAACGGCTACCTGTTCGACGGCTTCCCGCGCACCATTCCGCAGGCCGAGGCGATGAAGGCGGCGGGCGTGCCGATCGACTACGTGGTCGAGATCGACGTCGCCGACGAGGAGATCGTCAAGCGCATGTCCGGCCGCCGCGTGCACGTGGCCTCCGGCCGCACCTACCACGTCGTCTTCAACCCGCCCAAGGTCGCCGGCAAGGACGACGTGACCGGCGAAGACCTGATCCAGCGCGACGACGACAAGGAAGAAACCGTGAAGAAGCGCCTCGACGTCTACCACGCGCAGACCGAGCCGCTGGTGAAGTACTACGGCGACTGGGCCGCGCGTGGCGAACCCGGCGCGCCGAAGTACGTCAAGGTTGCCGGCGTCGGCAAGGTCGAAGGCATCCGCGATTCGATCTTCGCAGCACTCGGTTAAGGCCGCGATGCCGCAGCAGATTCACCCGCTGACCGACACCGAACGCTGGATCGTCTCCGGCGCGGTGAAGGAACGCTACGGCCGCGAAGTCGAGATCCAGGACGTCGAAACCGAAATCCGCCTGCACATCGACGACCGCGAACTGACGCTGTGCCCGGGCTTCTACTGGAACGAGCACGGCTGCCATTTCGTGCTGTCCAAGACCGGCGACTCGCGCTATCGCAGCATGTTCTTCTATCGCATCCGCGACCGCTTTTCCACCGGGCGCGAGGAATACGACGACATCGGCGACTGCGTCACCACGCTGCTGAAAATGCAGGCCGACGAGGAAGCCAGGCGTCTGGCCGAGGGCGAGGCGTCCGGCAACAGTTAGGTAATCCAAGCCAGCTTCGCCGCTGGCTTCTTGTTATGCCAATCCGGTTCGCCGGGTTCATCGAGATCAAGAGGAGAAGCAGCACCATGGCGAAAAAAATGAACGCCTTCTACGCCCAGTCCGGCGGCGTGACCGCCGTCATCAACGCTTCGGCCTGCGGCGTGATCGAAACCGCGCGCAAGCACAAGGACACGATCGGCAAGGTCTACGCAGGCCGCAACGGCATCATCGGCGCGCTGACCGAAGACCTGATCGACACCACCAAGGAGTCCGCCGCCGCCATCGCCGCGCTGCGCAACACGCCGTCGGGCGCCTTCGGTTCCTGCCGCTTCAAGCTGAAGTCGCTGGAAGCCAACAAGCGCGAATACGAGCGCCTGATCGAAGTCTTCAAGGCGCACAACATCGGCTACTTCTTCTACAACGGCGGCGGCGACTCGGCCGACACCTGCTTCAAGGTGTCGCAGCTCTCCGAAGCGATGGGCTATCCGATCCAGGCGATCCACGTACCGAAGACGGTCGACAACGACCTGCCCATCACCGACTGCTGCCCCGGCTTCGGCTCGGTGGCCAAGTACATCGCAGTAAGCACCCTGGAAGCCAGCTACGACGTGCGCTCGATGGCCAAGACCTCGACCAAGGTGTTCGTCATCGAGGTCATGGGCCGCCATGCCGGCTGGATCGCCGCCGCCGGTGGCCTGGTGGAAGACCACGGCATTCCGGTCGTGATCCTGTTCCCGGAAATCGAGTTCGACCAGAAGAAATTCCTCGCTGCCGTCGACAAGAAGGTCAAGGAATTCGGCTTCTGCACGGTGGTGGTGTCCGAAGGCTGCCACTACCCGGACGGCCGCTTCCTCGCCGAGCAGGGCACGCGCGACGCCTTCGGCCACGCCCAGCTGGGCGGCGCCGCCCCGGTGGTCGCCAACATGATCAAGGACGCGCTCGGCCACAAGTTCCACTGGGCGGTCGCCGACTACCTGCAGCGCGCCGCGCGCCACATCGCCTCCAAGACCGACGTCAAGCAGGCTTACGAACTCGGCAGGAAGGCCGTCGAACTCGCGGTCAAGGGCCACAACTCGGTGATGCCCACGGTCGACCGCATCTCGGACAAGCCCTACAAGTACAAGATCGGCATGGCGCCGCTGTCCAAGGTGGCGAACGTCGAGAAGTTCATGCCGCGCGACTTCATCAGCAAGGACGGCTTCGGCATCACCGACAAGTGCAGGCGCTATC
>JAJZRE010000043.1 GCA_021802945.1 Pseudomonadota bacterium | reverse complement strand
GCCCGACTCGATATGGATGCGGTGCCAGACGGCGAAGTTGAGCAGCGCCCACAGCGCGGTGCTGTGCCTGGCGCCCTGCTGCTGCGCGAGCAGGAGCTTGCGCACCGCCGCAGGCTCGAACCAGGCGCGGATGCCGTCCGACTCCGGCAGCACCCTGAGCAGGGTTTGCAGGCGTTCGCCGCGCAGCCAGTCGTCGACCGGCACGGTGAAGCCCTTCTTGCGCGCCCACAGGTGCTCGCGCGGGAGATAGCGCTCGCCCCACAGCCGCAGGAAGCGCTTGCCGGTGCGCCCTTCGATCTTGCAGGCGTCGGGCAGCGCCAGCCCGAATTCGACGACGCGGTGGTCGAGGAAGGGCACGCGCCCTTCGATGCCCCAGGCCATCAGCATGCGGTCGGCCTTGACCAGCAGGTCGTCCGGCAGCCAGGTCTCGAGGTCGACGGTTTGCATGCGCCGCAGGCGCGTCCAGTGCGTCGGCGTGCGCTGCCAGGCGTCCTGGAACGGCTGCCGCCAGCGGTTCATGGCCTCGGCCAGTTGTGGTCTGAACAGGCCCTCGCGGGTGCGATCGAAGATGCCGCGGGTGCGGAAGCCGCCACTGCCGGGCGCGCGCAAGGCGGCGAATGCCTGCCGGAGCCACGGCGCGCGGTAGCGGCCGTAGCCGGCGAACACCTCGTCGCCGCCCTCGCCCGAGAACACCACTTTCAGTTCCGCGCCGGCGCGCTCGGCCAGCATCGACACCGGCAGGTTGGCGTAGTCGGCGGTGAGGTCGTCGGCCGCCCACACGCTGCGCGGCAGGCAGTTCAGCATGTCGCCGGCGCTGACCTCGAACACGCTGTGGCGGGTGTGGAACTGTTCGGCGACGCGGCGCGCGGCGTCGAGCTCGTTGTGCACCGAGCTGCCGGGAAAACCGACCGAGAAGGTGCGCAGGGGCTCGTTCATCCGCTGCGCCAGCAGCGCGGCCAGCAGCGACGAATCGACGCCGCCCGAGAGAAACAATCCGAGCGGCACGTCGGCGCGCATGTGGATGTCCATCACGTCCCGCATCAGGGCGTCGAAGCGATCGAGCGCGTCGTCGAGCCCGAGGTCGAGTGGCGCGGCCTCGAGCGGCGACCAGTAGGCGCGCAGTTCGAGCTGCCGCGTGCGGATGTCGATCCGCGCCAGATGGCCGGGCGGCAGCTTCGCCACGCCCTGCACCAGGGTCCGCGGGCCACTCGTGAAGTTGCTCTGCAGGAACCGGGCAAGGCCGGCCGGATCGACCGCGGGCGTGCCCAGCCACGGCCGCAGCGCCTTGATCTCGGACGCGAACGCCAGGCCCCGAGCGTCGCGGCAGTAGTACAGCGGCTTGATGCCGAGGCGGTCGCGCGCCAGGATCAGTTCGCCGCGCCCGGCGTCGTGGAGCGCGAAGGCGAACATGCCCTGCAGGCGCTCGAGGAAACCCATCCCCCAGGCCTCGTAGGCGTGCAGGAGGGTCTCGCAGTCGGAGTGCGTGGCGAAGCGGTGGCCGAGCGCTTCGAGCTCGGCGCGCAGTTCGCGGTAGTTGTAGATTTCGCCGTTGGCGACCAGCGCGAGGCTGCGGTCCTCGTTGTAGAGCGGCTGCGCGCCGCCCTCCAGGTCGATGATGGCGAGCCGCGTGTGCAGCAGCGCCACGTTGCCCGCGACATGCCGCCCCTGCCCGTCCGGGCCGCGATGGGCGAGGCGCCGCGCCATGGCGTCGAGCAGGACCGCTTCGACCGGGGTGGCGGAGACGATGCCTGCTATTCCGCACATGATCCGGACGCGTATGCGAGTTTCATCGGGAAGCAGGCGGCGGTACGGCGATGCGCGATGGCGCCGACAGGCAGCCGGCCGGGGAACGCGACCTCATTTCACCCAGCCGCGCCGCTCGATTTCCGCCATCAATCTCTCGGCCGCAACAACAAGCACCCGAACAAAGCCATGTCCCGTTTGCAGCGTCATAGTTCCACCCCTTCCCGGAAGGCCACGTCGTGGATGGGCAGACGCATGAGATTGGGGGCTGCGAGCAGGACATCGACCTTGCGGCCATGCATCAGCCGGGAAACCCGGGCCGACAGCTGCGCCGCCAGCAGCGCGGGGTTGGCGACCGGTTCGGGCAATTCAAGCATCAGGTCGAGATCGCCGCCGCGCGCCCGATCGTCCAGCCTGGATCCGAAGACCCGCACTCTTGCTTGCTCGCCGGCAATCTGCATGGCGAGTTGCTTGATGGTCCGGGTTTGCTGGACGGTCAGGCGCATGGAGGGATGGCCTATGCGGTTTCGCGCGCGCCGACTGCCGCCGAGAACGCATCGATCACCGGCTGGATCAGGCTGCGCTTGAGCTTGAGGGCGGCCTGGTTCACGACCAGGCGCGAGCTGATGTCGCTGATGTGCTCGACCGCGACCAGGCCGTTGGCCTTGAGGGTGCCGCCGGTGGAGACGAGATCGACGATGACGTCGGACAGCCCGACCAGCGGCGCCAGCTCCATCGAGCCGTAGAGCTTGATCAGGTCGATGTGCACGCCCTTGGACGCGAAGTGGTCGCGCGCCGCGTTGACGTACTTGGTGGCGACGCGGATGCGCGCGCCCTGCTTCACCGACCCTGCATAGTCGTAGCCTTCGCGCACCGCGACCATCATGCGGCACTTGGCGATCCGCAGGTCGAGCGGCTGGTAGAGGCCGTTGCCGCCGTGCTCGTTCAGCACGTCCTTTCCGGCGATGCCGAGGTCGGCGGCGCCGTATTGCACGTAGGTCGGCACGTCGCTGGCGCGCACGATGATGAGCCGGACGTCGTCACGATTGGTGCCGATGATGAGCTTGCGCGAGGACTCGGGGTTCTCGGACGGGACGATGCCCGCCGCGGCCAGCAGCGGCAGGGTTTCCTCGAAGATGCGGCCCTTCGAGAGGGCCAGCGTGATGCCGGTGTTGCTCATATTGGAGTCTTCGTCTTCAGGACGCTTCAATAAAATTGCCGTTCGCCCTGAGCCTGTCGAAGGGCTTGCGTGCGAGGACGCATTTTACTGGACAAGAAGGGCTTCGACAGGCTCAGCCCGAACGGCTTCGAGGGCTTCGACAGGCCTGTCCTGAGCGCAGTCGAAGGGCTCAGCCCGAACGGGTGCCGGGATACCCATTCAGTGCACCCGCTTGATCCGCGCGCCCAGCTGGGTGAGCTTTTCCTCGATGCGCTCGTAGCCGCGGTCGAGGTGGTAGATGCGCTCGATCGTCGTCTCCCCTGCCGCCACCAGCCCCGCCAGCACCAGGCAGGCGGAGGCGCGCAGGTCGGTGGCCATGACGGTGGCGCCGTCGAGCCGCGGCACGCCGCGCACCAGGGCCGTGTGCCCGGAGACCTCGATGTTGGCGCCCAGCCGCCGCAGTTCCTGCACGTGCATGAAGCGGTTTTCGAAAATGGTTTCGGTGACGCTGGCGGCGCCGTCGGCGACGGTGTTCATCGCCATGAACTGCGCCTGCATGTCGGTGGGAAACGCCGGGTGCGGCGCGGTGCGCACGTCGACCGCCTTCAGCTTGCCGTCGGACTCGACCTCGATCCAGTCGTCGCCGGCGCTGACCCTGGCGCCGGCCTCGCGCAGCTTGCTCATGACGGCGTCGAGCGTGTCGGGCTGGGCGTGGGTGGCGCGCACGCGGCCGCCGGTCATCGCGGCGGCCACCAGGAAGGTGCCGGTCTCGATGCGGTCGGCCATCACCGAGTAGTCCGCGCCGTGCAGCCTGTCGACGCCGTGGATGGTGACGACGTCGCTGCCGGCGCCTTCGATGCGGGCGCCCATCGCGATCAGGCAGTTCGCCAGGTCGACCACCTCGGGTTCGCGCGCGGCGTTTTCCAGCACGGTGGTGCCCTCGGCCAGCGCGGCGGCCATCATCAGGTTCTCGGTTCCGGTCACGGTGACCAGATCCATCACGATGCGCGCGCCCTTGAGGCGCTTGCAGCGCGCGTGGATGTAGCCGTGTTCGATCGTGATCTCGGCCCCCATCGCCTGCAGGCCCTTGATGTGGAGATCGACCGGGCGCGAGCCGATGGCGCAGCCGCCGGGCAGGGACACGCGCGCCTCGCCGAAGCGCGCCAGCGTCGGCCCCAGCACCAGGATGGCGGCGCGCATGGTCTTCACCATTTCGTAGGGCGCTTCCTTGTGCGGAATGGACTCGCCGCACAGGGTGACCTGGTTCCTGTCGTCCAGCGTGACGCGCACGCCCATGTGGCCGAGCAGCGCCAGCATGGTGCTGATGTCCTTGAGATGCGGCACGTTGCCGAGCGTCAGCGGCTCGGCGCAGAGCAGGCTGGCGGTCAGGATCGGCAGCGCGGCGTTCTTGGCGCCGGAAATGCGCACCTCACCGGCGAGCGGATTGCCGCCGTGGATCAGCAAGGCGTCCATTCAGCGCGCGGCCCAGTCTTCGGGGGTGTAGGTCTTCATCGACAGCGCGTGGATCTGCGCGTGCATGCGGGTGCCGAGCGCGTCGTACACCAGGCGGTGCTGCTGGATCATGTTCTTGCCGCTGAAGGCCGGGCTGACGATCACCGCCTGGAAATGCTGGCCGTCGCCGTCCAGTTCGATGTGGTCGCACGGCAGTTTCTCGGTGATCCAGCCTTTGATGTCGTCGGGAGTGACCATGCTGCTTGCCTCGCTATATCTTGCTCAACCTAGTGTCTGAGTTTGTAGCCGCTCTTCAGCAGCATCAGAGTGAGGGCGGATATTGCCACAAAGCAGGCCCCGGCGACCAGCAGACCGAGCCCCGGATCGGTGTCGGACTGCCCGACGAAGGCATAGCGGAAGCCGTCGATCAGGTAGAACACCGGATTGACGCGCGACACGGCCTGCCAGAAAGGCGGCAGCGAATGGATCGAGTAGAACACGCCGGACAGGAAGGTGAGCGGCAGGATCAGGAAGTTCTGGAACGCCGCCAGCTGGTCGTATTTTTCCGCCCAGATGCCCGCCACGATGCCGACCGCGCCCATGATGGCGCAGGCCAGCAAGGCATACGCCAGCAGCCAGACCGGGTGCGGCATCTGAAACGGGGCATACCACAGGGTCACCGCCCACACGCCGAGGCCGACGATCAGTCCGCGCAGGATCGCCGCGCCCAGATAGGCGAGGAAAAACTCCAGGTAGGACAAGGGCGGCAGCAGCACGAACACGATGTTGCCCTGCATTTTCGACTGGATGAGGCTGGACGAGCTGTTGGAAAACGCGTTCTGCAGCATGCTCATCATCACCAGCCCCGGCACCAGGAAGCTGGTGTAGGACACGCCGGGATAGACCTGGACGTGTTCCTCCAGCACGTGCGAGAAGATCAGCAGATACAGCAGCGCGGTCACCACCGGGGCGACCACGGTCTGCACCACCACTTTCCAGAAGCGCAGCAGTTCCTTGTAAAACAGCGCCGAGAGGCCGCTCACAAGAAACGCGCCGGGCCGTCCCGAGCGTTTCCTGCCCCTTGAGGGGAAAGCGCCGCGAAGCGGCGTTTGGGGTGGAGGAGTCATGTGCGTTTCATGATGTCGGTGAAGACATCCTCCAGATCGGGTTCCTGCAGGTGCAGCTCGGTCACGCGGATGCCGGCGCCGCGCAGGTCGGCGAGCAGGGTCTCGAGCTCGGCATAGTCGCTGAAATTGATGCGCCAGCAGCCGCCGGCGTCATGCAGCAGGCGGGCCTGCCAGGCGGCCGGTATGGTTTCGGCATCGAGCCGCAGCTGGGCGCAATGCTCGCTGGTCAGTTTCAGAAGGTTGCGCGTGGCATCGAGCGCCACGACGCGTCCGCTTTTCAGCATGGCGATGCGGCCGCACAGCGCCTCGGCCTCTTCCAGGTAATGCGTGGTCAGCAGGATCGTGTGGCCTTCGCGGTTGAGGCGGCTGACGAACTCCCACAGCGAGCGGCGCAGGTCGACGTCGACCCCGGCGGTCGGCTCGTCGAGCACGATGACCGGCGGCTTGTGCACCAGCGCCTGCGCCACCAGCAGGCGGCGCTTCATGCCGCCCGACAGGCTCTGGGTGTTCTTGTCGGCGTGCGGCGTGAGGTCGAGGTGGTGCATGATCTCGTCGATCCAGCCGTCGTTGTGCCTGAGGCCGAAGTAGCCGGACTGGATGCGCAGGGTTTCGCGCACGTTGAAGAAGGGATCGTAGACCAGCTCCTGCGGCACCACGCCGAGCGCGCGGCGCGCCTGGCGGTAGTCGCGCACCACGTCGTGGCCCATGATGGCGGCGCGGCCGGCGTCGGCGCGGGTGAGCCCGGCGAGGATCGAGATCAGCGTGGTCTTGCCGGCGCCGTTGGGGCCCAGCAGGCCGAAGAATTCGCCCGGCTGGATGTCGAGCGAGACGCCGTCGAGCGCCTGGGTGGTGCGGAAACGCTTGCGCAGGTCGCTGACGTGGATGGCGGGCGCCGCCGGGTTCATGCCGGCAGCAGGTCGGACACGCCGTAGAGTTCGGCCAGCGTGGTGAAACTGGGCGGCAGGCCGGTGCAGGTCAGCGTGCGGCCGGCCTGGCGGGCCTGCCGCATGGCGCTGAAGATGAGCGCGAGCGCGGCCGAATCGGCCGACTCGACCCCGCTGAAATCGAGGGTTTCCACGCCATTGGCCAGCCGGGGCTGCAAGTCGCGCAACAGCCCCCCCACGCTGTCGACGGTCACCGCACCGGTGATGCGGCAGCCTGTTTCATCGCAGGCGATCACGAGCCGGAACGCGGCGGGACAGGCTGGGCGCCGCCACGCGCGGATCGCTCGGCCAGCGTCTTGATCAAGCCGTCGATCCCTTTCTGGCGGATGGTGCTGGCAAAGGATGAACGGTAATTGGTGACCAGGCTGACGCCGTCGATCGTCACGTCGTACACCTTCCAGCCGAAGCTGGTCTTGTACATGCTGTAGTCGATGGGGATGGGCTGCTGCCCGCCGGGTTGCCGGATTTCGGAGTGCACGGTCACGTCGGTATCGTCCGGTTTCATCGTCAGCGGCTTGAACTCGACCGTCTGGTTGGTGAACGCCGTGAGCGAGGTGGAATAGGTCCGCACCAGCAGGTTGCGGAACTCGGTCACCAGCGCCTCTTTCTGCCTGGCGGTGGCGCGCGGCCAATTCTTGCCGACGGCCAGCTGGGTCATGCGGTTGAAGTCGAAATTGGGCAGGATCTTGGCTTCGACCAGCTGATACACCTTGGTCAGGTCGCCATTCCGGAGGTCCTTGTCCTGCTTGAGAATGGCGATCACTTCCTGCGTGGTGCCGCGTGCCAGCGCATCGGGCGGCATGTCCGCGGCGAGCGCCGGGCCGGCGCCGAATCCCGACACCAGCGCCAGAAACAGAAAAAACGTGCGCAACATAGCTTATGTCCTATACGAAAAAGGGGGCAGGCGAGCCAATCGGCTAACAGGTAGACGCCGCCGCGTTACTTGAGTTCACCCGTCAGCCGCGCCAGCTGCGCCACATTCATGTTGTAGTCGTTCACCGTGCGCAGATATTCGGTCTGCACCAGCACGTAATTCTTGATCGCGTCGGCCACCTTGTCGGCGCTTTCCAGCCCGGCCGAGAAATCGGCCAGCGAGGCCACCATCCAGCGCCGCGCCGCCGTGGAGCCGTCAGCCAGCTCGCGCTGCGCATTGTAGTTGGCCTGGGCGTTGACATAGGCCTCGCCTACCTCAAACGGGATGCCCGCCACCGCAAACGCTTTCTTGTGGTTGAGCGCTTCCAGCTCGGCCTGCGCCTGATTGACGCGCGCACTGGCGGCACCGAAAACGGTGTCCCATTTCACCCCCACCACCGGCGTGAGGCCCGCGTTATTGAAGGGATCGTTGATGTAGGGGTTGTCCAGCCGATCGCGCTGCGAGGCGTAGTTGACCTGCCCGATCACGCCGGCGTAGACATCCGGCATGCGATCCGCCTTCTTGGCCGCCACCAGGGCGCGGCGGGCGCGCAGGCCGGCCTCGAGCTGCTGCATCTCCGGGCGATCCTGCAAGGCGCGCGCCTGGAACTCGGCCAGATCGACCCGCGGGAAGGGCACCGGCGCGATGCGCTCGTCCGCCACCGTCAGGTCCTCCCTGAGGCCGACGCCGGTCAGCACTTTCAGGCCGTCCAGGCTGATTTTCTCGATGGCGCGCGACTGGTTCACGTACTTGGCAAGCAGGCCCTTCGCGGTCTGCAGCGCGTACAGGTCGGTCTGCCTGGATTCGCCGTTTTCCTTCTTGAGGTTGCGCTCGACCGATTCGATGGACCGGTTCAGCCGATCCTGCATGTCCTCCAGGAAGACCCGGGTGTCGCGCGCGGTCAGATAGCCATAGTAGGCGCGTTTGGCGTCGTACACCGTATCGGCGCGCGTCTTCCTGAGTTCGCCCTGCCTGAGGTCGACATTGCTCTCTGCGGCTTCGCCATAATGTTCGATCTTGCCGAAGGTGAAGAGCGGCTTGATCAGCGCGAAGTCGAGGTGCGTCCAGTCGGAAACGCCGTCGATCCTGTCGCCGTCGGAACGCGGGGTGCACGGAAAGGCCGTACAGGACCGGGCACCGCCTTGATAGAACCCGCCGTCGACTCGCGGCGCCAGCCCGACGAAGGCGTTGGCGCTGAGCCGCCAGCCGGCATTCCCTTTCACTTCCCGCACCATGCTGCGCGCGGCCTCGACCACCTGTTCGCGCTCCTTGATGCGCGGATCGGCGGCCAGGCTCATTTCCACGGCCTGCTGCAGGTTGACGGTCTCCGCCCTGCCAGGCAGGACGGTCAGCAGCATGCCGGCTGCCAGGAGAGTGCGGATCAGTGCGTTGCGTGTCATTTTGGCGTTCCTTCTTGAGCCTTGCCGTACAAAAATTGGCCGATCAGATTTTCCAGCACGACCGCGTCCTGCGTGATGAGGATCCGGTCCTTGTCTTTCAGCATCACGCTGTCGCCGCCGGGCTCGAGGCCGACATATTGCTCGCCCAGCAGCCCCGAGGTCATGATCGCAGCGGAGGTGTCCTTGGGGAAAGCATAGCGCTTGTCCAGGCGAAGCGTGACGGCGGCTTCGTATTTTTCATTGTCGAAGCGGATGTCCGATACCCGGCCCACGACCACCCCGGCGCTCTTGACCGGTGCGCGCACCTTCAGCCCCCCGATATTTTCAAAGCGCGCGACAACTTCGTAGCTGTCGGAAGAGTTTACGGTACTCATGCTGCCCACCTTGAGCGCCAGGAACAGCAGCGCGATGATGCCCGCGATGACGAATAATCCCACCCAGAGATCGAGTACGGTCTTGTTCATGATGTCAGTTGAGTCCCCGGAACATGAATGCGGTCAAAACGAAATCCAGCGCCAGCACGGCCAGGCTGGAGGTCACCACGGTGCGCGTGGTGGCGCCCGACACGCCTTCGGCGGTGGGCGGCGCGTCATAGCCCTCGAACAGCGCGATGGTGGTCACGGCAATGCCGAACACCACGCTCTTGATGACGCCGTTCAGGATGTCCTGCTCGAAATCGACCGCGCCCTGCATCTGCGACCAGAACGAGCCTTCGTCGACGCCGATCAGCTGCACGCCGACCAGGTAGCCGCCGAAGATCCCCATCGCCGAAAACAGCGCCGCCAGCAGCGGCATGGAAATCACGCCGGCCCAGAAGCGCGGCGCGACGACGCGGGCGATGGGGTCGACCGCCATCATTTCCATCGCCGACAGCTGTTCGGTCGCCTTCATCAGGCCGATTTCCGCGGTGATGGCGCTGCCAGCCCGGCTGGCGAACAGCAGCCCGGCCAGAACCGGCCCCAGCTCGCGTACGAGGGACAGCGCCACCAGCGTGCCCAGCGCCGATTCCGAACCGTAGCGCTGCAGGGTTTCGTAGCCCTGCAGGCCGAGCACCATGCCGACGAAGAGGCCCGACACCAGGATGATGATGAGCGAAAGCACACCCGTGAAGTAGATCTCGCGGATGGTCAGCCCGAAGCGGCGGAATGCGGTGCCCGAATGCAGCAGCACCGCCAGGAAGAAGCGGCTGGCGAAGCCGATGCGCCAGACGCCCTGTATGGTGTGATTCCCCAGATTCTCGATCGCCTGCTTAAGCACCCTGTCCTCCCAGCTGCAAGTCGTCGGCATAGGGCGGCGCCGGATAGTGGAACGGCACCGGGCCGTCGGCCTCGCCGTGCACGAACTGGTGCACATAGGGCAGTTCCGACGCGCGAATCTCGTCCGCCGTGCCCTCGGCGACGATGACGCCTTCCGATACGAAATAAACATAGTCGACGATCTTCAGCGACTCCTGCACGTCGTGCGTGACCACCAGCGAGGTCAGCCCCAGGGTATCGGTCAGGCGCCGGATCAGGTTGCCGGTCACCCCCAGCGAGATGGGGTCAAGGCCGGCAAACGGCTCGTCGTACATCACCAGCATGGGCTCCAGCGCGATCGCACGGGCCAGCGCCACGCGCCGCGCCATCCCGCCGGAAAGCTCGGCCGGCATCATGCGGGCGGCGCCGCGCAGGCCCACCGCGTGCAGCTTCATCAGCACCAGGTCGCGAATGGCGTCTTCCGGCAGGTCGGTGTGCTCGCGCAGCTGGAAGGCCACATTGTCGAACACCGACATGTCGGTGAACAAGGCGCCGAACTGGAACAGCATGCCCATCTTGCGGCGCAGCCGGTACAGGCCGGCGCGGTCGAGTTCGCCCAGCGACTCGCCCGCCACGCGCACCGTTCCCCGGCCTGCCTTGATCTGCCCGCCGATCAGGCGCAGCAGGGTGGTCTTGCCGCACCCGCTGCTGCCCATGATGGCCACGACCTGGCCCCGCTTGGCGGTCAGGTTGATGCCCTTCAGAACCGGCCGCGCGCCATAGCCGAACACGGCATCTTCGATCTCGACCAGATTGTCGTTTTGCAAGAAATCGAGCCTTTTTCAGTTGAGGCCGGCATTCTACCGAAGCCGGGGCGCCCCGCAGCCATCGGCAGGCGTTTTGCCACCCATTCAATATCCCATGACCTGCTTCAGGTCGTTCACCCGCTCCAGCTGCGCGAGGTCGCCGCTCAGGCTGAATACGAACAGGGGCTCGCCGGTTGCCGCCTGCCGGGTGATGCGCTGCGCCAGCGCACGCAGGTCCGGCGCTTCGTCCAGCCACCAGACATGCGCGGCCGTCCATGCAGGCGCCGCCAGCAGAACGCGCGGGGAGCCGGGCGGGGCGACCGCGGCATCGCCCGGTGCCAGCACGAAGCGAAAACCCGCCTGGGTATCGTGCAGCCATTGCGCCCAGGTGGCCGCGGAAACGGCCTGCCAGACCGCCGCCGGCAGATAGACCGCCTGGAATTGCGTGTTGTAATAAGACAACAGCCAGTCGTCCGGCAGGTCGGCCGGGTAAAAGCGGTCGCGCCAATGGGGCAGGTCCCAATTCATGGCGCCCACCAAGACGAGTGCGCTGGAGGTCATGCCGCCATTATCCCGCCATGGCCGAAAATCAGGCCCGGCGCCAGGTGGTGCCGCCCGCCCCGTCTTCCAGCACGATGCCGGCCGCCGCCAGCGTGTCGCGAATGCGGTCGGACTCGGCGAAATCCTTCGCCTTGCGCGCGGCCTGGCGCGCGGCGATCAGGGCCTCGATCCCGGCTTCGGTCAAGCCGCCGGCCGCGGTTCCCGCCTGCAGGAACTCCGCGGCGTCCCGCCGCAGCAGGCCCAGCACCCCGCCCAGGCTGCGCAGGGTCCGGGCAGCGAGCGCATCGCCCCGGTTGGCCTCGCCCGCCAGCTCGAACAGGACCGCCAGCGCCTCGGGCGTGTTGAAGTCGTCGTCCATCGCCGCGCGGAAGCGCCGCGCCGCGGGCTGGCTCCAGTCGGGCTCGACGGCCGTCGCGGGCGCATGCTTCAGCGCGGTATAGAGGCGCGTCAGCGCGCCCCTGGCGTCGTCGAGGTGCGCGTCGGAATAATTCAGCGGGCTGCGGTAGTGCGCGCGCAGGATGAAGAAGCGCACCACTTCGGCGTCGTATTTCGCCAGCACTTCGCGGATGGTGAAGAAGTTGCCCAGCGACTTGGACATCTTCTCGTTGTCCACCCGCACGAAGCCGTTGTGCATCCAGTAGTTCACGAAGGTGCAGCCGTGCGCGCCCTCGGACTGGGCGATCTCGTTCTCGTGGTGGGGAAACTGCAGATCCTGCCCGCCGCCGTGGATGTCGAAATGCCTGCCGAGCAGCTCGGCGCTCATCGCCGAGCATTCGATGTGCCAGCCCGGACGGCCCGGCCCCCACGGCGACTCCCACGCCGGCTCGCCGGGCTTGGCGGCCTTCCACAGCACGAAATCCATCGGGTCGCGCTTGCTGGGGTCGATCTCCACGCGCTCGCCGGCGCGCAGCTCGTCGAGGCTCTTGCCGGACAGCCGGCCGTATTGGGGAAAGCCGCGCACGCTGTAATAGACGTCGCCGTTGGGCGCCGGATAGGCCAGGCCCTTATCGATCAGCTGCCCGATCAGCGCCAGCATCTGCGCCACGTAGTCGGTGGCGCGCGGCTCGTGGTCGGGCGGCAGCACGCCGAGCGCGCGCTCGTCCTCGTGCATCGCGGCGATGAAGCGGCCGGTCAGCGCGGCCGGCGTTTCGCCGTTCTCGTGGGCGCGCCGGATGATCTTGTCGTCGATGTCGGTGATGTTGCGGACATAGTCGACCCGGTAGCCGCTGGCGCGCAGCCAGCGCGTCACCATGTCGAACACCACGAACACCCGCGCGTGGCCCAGGTGGCACAGGTCGTACACGGTCATGCCGCATACGTACATGCGGACGACGCCGGGGGTCAGCGGGACGAACGCTTCCTTGGCGCGCGTGAGGGAATTGGTGATGTGCAGCATGGTACGAGCAAGTCTGGGGCGAAGTGTCAGGGGGCGGTCCGAAGCGGCGCACCGACTGTCTTAGCAGGGTCGATGTTGTTAGAATGCCGGCTTCCCAAGATGATCCGAGCATATCACATGGCTTTGTCACGTTTCCTTGCCGCCATCATAGCCGGCGCCATGCTCGCCAGCCTCCCGGTGATGGCCGGCGAGATCCAGGACATCAACCTGCAGTTCCGCGGGGGCGAACTGCCCGCCGCGCTCGACCACGCCAACCGGTATCTGGCCAGCAACCCGAAGGATGCCCAGGCCCGCTTCCTGAAGGGCCTGATCCTCGGCGACCTGGGCAAGACCAACGAGGCCATCGACGTGCTCAAGGGATTGACCGAGGATTACCCGGAACTGCCCGAGCCCTACAACAACCTGGCGGTGCTGTATGCCTCCCAGGGCAACTACCAGGCGGCCAGGAACGCCCTGGAAATGGCCATCCGCACGCATCCCGGCTATGCGACCGCGCATGAAAATCTCGGCGACATCTATGCCAAAATGGCGGCCATCGAGTATGACAAGGCGCTGGCGCTGGACAGCAGGAACACGACGGCACAAACCCGGCTCAAGCTGATCCAGACCATGCTCGGGGGGCAGACGACCAGGCCGGCGGCGGCCAGGCCCGCTCCGTCCAGATAAGCCCACGCCCGGCCCGGTGCCGCGAAAACGGCCATCGGACCCCCATTCACGTAAACTTTTCTCAGGATTTCACATGGTCAGGCTGCACACCAATCACGGCATCATCACCCTCGAACTCGACGCGGAAAAGGCGCCGAAGACGGTGGAAAACTTCCTGCAATACGTGCGCGACGGCTTCTTCGACGGCACGATCTTCCATCGCGTGATCGACGGCTTCATGATCCAGGGCGGCGGCTTCGAGCCCGGCATGGCGCAGAAGCCGACCCGCGACGCGATCGAGAACGAGGCCGCGAACGGCCTCAGGAACGAGGCCTACACCATCGCCATGGCGCGCACGCCCAGCCCGAATTCGGCGACCGCGCAGTTCTTCATCAACGTCGCCAACAACAGCTTCCTCAACTTCACCGCGCCCACGCCGCAGGGCTACGGCTACGCCGTGTTCGGCAAGGTGGTCGAGGGCATGGACGTGGTCGACGCGATCAAGAAGGTGAAGACCGGCAGCCGCGCCGGGCACCAGGACGTGCCGCTGGAAGACGTGGTGATCACCAGGGCGGAAATCGTCTGACCGGCCGGTGAGCCCGACTTCAAAACCAGGCGCGGGGCGCACCTACTTCGTTGCCGACCTGCACCTCACCGACGAACGCCCGGCCGCCACCGGGCGTTTTTTTCGCTTCCTGCAGGACGAGGCGGCCGGCGCGGACGCGCTCTACATCCTGGGCGACCTGTTCGAAGCCTGGATCGGCGACGATCACGATGACGCGGTAGCGCGCGACACGGCGCAGCGCCTCGCGGCGCTGGCCGCAACGGGCACGCCGGTGTATTTCATGCACGGCAACCGCGACTTCATGCTGGCCGGGCGCTACGCCGCGCGGTCCGGCATGACGCTGCTCGCCGACCCGACCCGGATTGACCTGTACGGCGTGCCGACGCTCCTGATGCACGGCGATACCCTGTGCACCGACGACACGGCCTACCAGGCCTTTCGCCGTCGCGTCCGCCATCCGCTGACCCGCGCGCTGCTGCGCCGCCTGCCCCGGGCGCTGCGCAGCCGCATGGCCCGCCAGGCGCGGGCGGGCAGCGAGGCGGCCAAGGCGCACAAGGCCGCCGCGATCATGGATGTGAATGAGGCGGAAGTGGCGCGTGCGATGCGCGAGCACCGGGTCTGCCGCCTGATCCACGGCCATACCCATCGCCCCGCGCAGCATGTCCACCGGATCGACGGCCGCGAATGCGCGCGCTGGGTGGTGCCGGACTGGTATGCCCGCTGGGGCTATGTCGCGTGCGACGCCACGGGCTGCACGCTCAAGACGGAAGCCTTATGAAGGCGCATTGATCCGCGCCATGTCTTATGACGGCGCATTAACCCGCGCAAGGCCCTCCGGCACCCGGAACAGTTCCGGATTCAGCGGCTGCCGGCTTTCGCTCTCGAACGTCCGCGACCGCCCGGTGAACTCGCGCTCCTCGATCGGCAAGCCGAGCATGAGCGTGTCGCCCGCGTTCCACACCTGATTCGCCAGGTCGCAGTCGTGCTGCATGGCCGGCGGCGAGTCCTTCCACACCCGGTACTGGGTCGCCGCCAGGACGGATTTCAGTTCGGCCATCGCGCGCGCCGCATCCATGGCATGCCGGACGGCAATGCCTTCGCTGCAGACGACGCCCCTGACCTTGAGCGTGAAACGCCGGCCGCCGCGCGCGGGCTCGTTCGCATCAAGCCGGGGCTTCCAGCCGGCGGGTTTCGGCGGCAGGGTGCCGGGGGCGAACACCATCGCCAGCTTGCTGTCGCGCGATACGTTGAAGACCAGACGACGATGCCGGTCCAGCAGCGTGAAATCGCCTGCGTCGTCGCCGCTGTCCATGCGCAGGAAATCGGGGGTCACCAGGATGCGCGTCGCGTAGGGCGGGCCGCCGGGGTCCTGGTCGACATAGCGCAGCGCGATCATGTCGGCGGCCTGAACCGCCCCCGCGGCGAACAGCCACATCACGCCCTGAAGCGCACCCGCCAGCCGCATTCTCATTCCGCCAGCCCCCGCGCCAGATCCGCCTGGATGTCGGCCACCGACTCCAGCCCCACCGCGATGCGCACCAGCCCGTCGCCGATGCCCGCCGCGGCGCGCTGCTCCGGCGTCATGCGGCTGTGGGTGGTGGTCGCCGGATGGGTGATGGTGGTCTTGGTATCGCCCAGGTTGGCGGTGATCGACAGCAGCTTCGTCGCGTCGATCAGCTTCCATGCCGCTGCCTGGCCGCCCTTGAGCTCGAACGCGACGATGCCGCCGCCCGTCTTCTGCTGCGCCATCGCCAGTTGATGTTGCGGATGCGACGGCAGGCCGGGGTACAGCACGCGTGACACCTGCGGCTGCGCTTCCAGCCACTGCGCCAGCGCCAGCGCATTGCGCGAATGCGCGTCCATGCGCAGCGCGAGCGTCTCCATGCCCTTCAGGATCACCCAGGCGTTGAATGCAGACAAGGTCGGGCCGGCGGTGCGCAGGAAGGTGTAGACGCCTTCCATCAGCGCCTGGCTGCCCAGCACCGCGCCGCCCAGCACCCTGCCCTGGCCGTCGAGGTATTTGGTGGCGGAATGGATGATGATGTCGGCGCCGAGTTCGAGCGGCTTTTGCAGCGCCGGCGAGCAGAAGCAGTTGTCGACCGCGAGCCACGCGCCGGACGCGTGCGCGATGCCGGCGAGCGCGCGGATGTCGCTCACCTCGGTGAGCGGATTCGACGGCGACTCGACGAAGAACAGCTTCGTGTTCGGCTTCGCCGCCGCGCGCCATTCTTCCGGGTCGGTCGGCGAGACGTAGGTCGTCTCGATGCCGAAGCGGCCGAGGATGCTGGAAAACAGCTGCACCGTCGAGCCGAAGATCGAGCGCGACGCGACGACGTGCTCGCCCGCCTTCATCAAGCCCATCACCGTCGCCAGGATCGCCGCCATGCCGGAGGCGAACGCCACGCAGCGCTCGGCGCCTTCCAGCGCCGCCAGCCGCGCCTCCATCATCTGCACCGTGGGGTTGGTGAAGCGCGCGTAGATCGGTCCGGGCACGTCGCCCTTGAAGCGCGCGGCGGCTTCGGCCGCGCTGGCGAACACGAAGCTGGAGGTGAGGAACAGCGCCTCCGAGTGCTCGTTGAACTGGCTGCGCACGGTGCCGGCGCGTACCGCCAGCGTTTCGATATCGTATTCGTCGTTCATGGTCATGTCCGAAAGAAAAAACCCCGAACGCCAAGCGCGGTCCGGGGTTTCCCCAAGCAGGCCGTATTTATCAAGCGCCCGCAAGCTGGGGGTCAAATCGGCGCCGGAATCAATCTACGCCCGGCGCCGGGTGCGGTCAACTGCCGGTCGCCAGATTGAGGTCGAGCTGCTGGGTCGACAGCGCCGACGGCGGCGGCGTTTCGCCGTTGCGCACCGCCTCGACGTAGTTCAGGTATTCCGGCGTGACGTCGCCGGTGATGTAGCGGCCGTCGAAGCACGAGGTATCGAAATCGAGGATGGCCGGGTTGCCGGCGCGCACCGCCGCGATCATGGCGTCGAGGTCCTGGTAGATCAGCGCGTCGCAGCCGATCTCGCGCGCGATATCGTCGTCGGTGCGGCCGTTGGCGATGAGTTCGTTGCGCGTCGGCATGTCGATGCCGTACACGTTGGAGTAGCGCACCGGCGGCGAGGCCGAGGCGAAATACACCTTCGCCGCGCCGGCATCGCGCGCCATCTGCACGATCTCGCGGCTGGTGGTGCCGCGCACGATGGAGTCGTCGACCAGCAGCACGTTGCGGCCCTTGAATTCCTCGGCGATGGCGTTGAGCTTCTGCCGCACCGATTTCTTGCGCAGGGCCTGCCCCGGCATGATGAAGGTGCGGCCGATGTAGCGGTTCTTGATGAAGCCTTCGCGATACGGCACGTCGAGGTGGTTCGCCAGTTGCAGCGCGGAAGGCCGGCTGGTGTCGGGAATCGGGATCACCACGTCGATCCTCAGGTGGGAGAATTCGCGCTTGATCTTCTCGGCCAGCGACACGCCCATGGCGAGCCGCGTGCTGTAGACCGAAATGCCGTCCATCACCGAATCGGGGCGGGCGAGATACACGTACTCGAAAATGCAGGGGTTGAGCACGGCCTTGTCGCTGCACTGGCGGCTGTGCAGCTTGCGCTGGTAGTCGATGAACACCGCCTCGCCCGGCGCCACGTCGCGCAGCAGGCGGAAGCCCAGCGTATCGATCGCCACGCTCTCCGACGCGACGATGTATTCGTGCGGCGTGACCTGGTCGTTGACGCCGATCACCAGCGGCCGGATGCCGTGCGGGTCGCGGAAGGCCAGCAGGCCGTGGCCGGCGATGAAGGCCGTCACCGCATAGGCGCCCTTGCAGCGCGCATGCACGCCCGACACCGCGCCGAAGATCGTGTCCAGATTCAGTTGCCGCCCGGAGGCGCGCACCTGCAGTTCATGCGCCAGCACGTTCAGCAGCACCTCCGAATCCGAATTGGTGTTGACGTGGCGCAGGTCGGCGCGGAACAGGGATTCCTTGAGCTCGTGGGTATTGGTGAGGTTGCCGTTGTGCCCCAGAACGATGCCGTAGGGCGAGTTCACGTAGAACGGCTGCGACTCGGCCGAGGACGAGGCGCTGCCCGCGGTGGGATAGCGCACGTGCGCGACGCCCATGTCGCCCAGCAGGTTGCGCATGTCGCGGGTGCGGAACACGTCGCGCGCCAGCCCCTGTCCCTTGTGCATGTGGAAACGGCTTTCTTCCGCCGTCACGATGCCCGCCGCATCCTGGCCGCGATGCTGCAACACCATCAGCCCGTCATACAGAAGCTGATTGGCCGCCGAATTGGAAACGACTCCGATTACCCCGCACATGCCGTGCACCCATCCATAAAGTTATTCAAAGCGAATGTATTTCGCCACGTCGGCCGGCACCAGCGGCAAGGCGCGTTGCGCCATCGCCTGCAGGCTGCGCGACGACATGGCCTGCGTCCAGAAGTCGGTGCGCGGCAGCGAGGTCAGTCCGGCCGCCAGCGTCAGCCCGATCAGGATCACCAGGCCCTTGGCCAGCCCCAGCACCCCGCCCAGCACCTTGTCGGCGCCGCCCAGCCCGACAGCCTTGACGAGCGTCGCCAGGGCATGGCCCAGCAGCAGCACCCCGATGAGCACCACCAGAAACACCACCGCAAAGCCGGCAAAATAGCGAATGCCGGGGCTCTCGATCCCGATCGGCAGCAGCGGCGCCACCATCAACGCGCCCCACTTGCCCAGTACAAACGCCAGGATCCAGGCCGCCAGCGAAAACAGCGTGTCGACCATGCCCCGCATCAGGCCGCGCACCACGGCCAGTATCAGGACCAGCAGCACGATGAGGTCGAGCATGCTCACTTGGCGAGCACCTGGCCGGTCATGCCGTTCTCGGCCAGCTTGGCCGCGGCCGCCACCGCGGCCTCACGTGTCGCGTAAGGCCCCACACGGACGCGCGTCAGATTGCCGACCGCGTCGGTGTAGACCGGCAATCCCGCCAGCGCTGCGCGCGCCTTGAGCTCACGCGCCTTGGCATCATCGGACAAGGCGGCCAGTTGCACCACGAACATCCCGCTCGCAGCCGCAGGCCTGGGCTGGGGGGCCGGCGTGGCAGCAGGCCTGGGCGGTTTAGGCGCCGGTCTGGCCGGTCCGGGTTTGACAGGCTCGGACCTGGCAGGTTCGGGCGCGGGTTTGGACTCGGGATTGGTTACGGGCCTGGCGGGCTCGGCCGGGGGCGCGGGCGGCGACGGGACGGGGGGCGCGGGTACCGCGGCCGGCGGGGGCGGCGTCGCCTGTCCGGGTGCCGGGGCCGCGGCCATGTGTACCGACAGTTCGCTTGTCGGCGGGGGTTCGTCTTCCAGCAGCAGCGGCAGCAGGATCACCGCCAGCAGCGTCAGCGCCACCGCGCCGATCAGGCGGCGCCGGGCAAGGCGTTTGAGGTCATTTTCACTGCTGGGTGGCGGCATGGTCGAGCACGGCGGCAACGGTATAGAACGAACCGAAGACGAGAATTCTATCATCTTCGTGCGCCGCGCTTCGCGCCTCCGCGAGCGCGCTGTTCACATCGGGCCGCACACTGACCGGTGCCGTCCCCGCATGGGCGCGCAGCGCGGCTGCCAGCACGGCGGCATCCTGCGCACGCGGCGAAGCGGGCGTGCACGTCCACCATGCATCGACCTCGTCACGCAAGGCCGCGAACACCGCCGCCGCATCCTTGTCTGCCAGCATGCCGACCACCGCCAGCGTGCGCCCGCTCACCGGCTGCTCGCGCAAGGTCGCCGCCAGCGCCCGCGCCGCTTCCGGATTGTGCGCCACGTCCAGAATGACTTCCGGCGCCCGGGCGATGCGCTGGAACCGGCCCGGCACCCGTGCCACAGCCAGCCCCCGGCGAATCGCCGCCTCGCTCACCGGCAGGCGGCCGCGCACGGCCTCCAGCGCGGCCAGCGCGCCGGCCGCGTTCCGCAGCTGGCAGGCGCCCGCCATGGCGGGCAGCGGCAGATCCGGCCAGGCAAGCCCGGGACCACGATAGGTCCAGCGAGCGCCCTCGCGCAGCGCGTAAAAGTCGCGCCCGGCGCAGCGCAGATCGGCGCCGATGCGGCGGCTGTGCTCGAGCAGGCTGCCGGGCGGCGCGGGGTCGGCACAGATGGCGGGACGCCCGCCGCGGTAGATGCCCGCCTTCTCGAAGCCGATTTTCTCGCGCGTGTCGCCCAGGTAGTCCATGTGGTCGAGGTCGACGCTGGTGACGACCGCGACGTCGGCATCGAACACGTTCACGGCATCGAGCCGCCCGCCGAGGCCGACTTCGAGGATGGCCACGTCGACGCCGGCAGCGATGAACTGCGCCATCGCGCCCAGCGTGCCGAATTCGAAATAGGTCAGCGAGGTGTCGCCGCGCGCCGCGTCGACTTTTTCAAACGCGGCGACCAGGCCGGCGTCGCCCGCTTCCCGGCCGGCAATGCGCACGCGCTCGTTGTAGCGCAGCAGATGGGGCGAGGTGTAGAGGCCGGTCCGGTAGCCGGCGGCGCCGAGGATGGCTTCCAGGTAGGCGCAGGTGGAGCCCTTGCCGTTGGTGCCGCCGACCATGACGATCGGAAAAGCCGGGGCGAGCCCGAGCGCGTCCCTGACCCGCCGCACCCGCTCCAGCCCCAGTTCGATCGTGCTGGGATGCAGCCGTTCGAGCCGCGCCAGCCAGCCGGCCAGCGAATCCGGGTGTGCCCTAAGCGGCAAGCGCGGGGCGTCCCATCATCATCGCCAGCGTGGCGGCCAGTTCGCCGCGCATCCGGCGGCGGTCGATGATGCGGTCGATGGCGCCCTTCTCCTGCAGGAATTCGGCGCGCTGGAAGCCTTCCGGCAGCGTTTCGCGCACGGTCTGCTCGATCACGCGCGGGCCGGCGAAGCCGATGAGCGCGTTGGGCTCGGCCACGATCAGGTCGCCCAGCATGGCGAAGCTCGCCGACACGCCGCCCATCGTGGGGTCGGTCAGCACCGAAATGAAGGGCAGGCGGTGACGCGACAACTGGGTCAGCGCGGCCGAGGTCTTCGCCATCTGCATCAGCGAGAACAGCCCTTCCTGCATGCGCGCGCCGCCGCTGGCGGAAAAGCAGACGAAAGCCGAATTCGACTCGATCGCCGCTTCCACGCCCCGGACGAAGCGCTCGCCGACGACCGAGCCCATCGAGCCGCCCATGAACTTGAACTCGAACGCCGCCGCCACCACCGGCACCGCCTTCACGCTGCCGCCGATCACCACCAGGGCGTCTGTCTCCGCGGTGCCGGCCTGCGCCTCTTTCAGCCGGTCGGGATATTTCTTGCTGTCCTTGAACTTGAGCGGGTCGAGCGGGGTGATGTGGGCGCCGATTTCATGCTGCCCTTCGGCATCCAGCAGCATGGCCAGCCGCTGCCGGGCGCCGATGCGATGGTGGTGGCCGCACTTCGGGCACACCTCCAGGTTGCTTTCGAGGTCGGCGCGATAGAGCACCTCGTTGCACGCCGGGCATTTGGACCACAGCCCCTCGGGCATGGATTTCTTGTCGGCCTGCGCACGCCGCTTGATCTTCGGCGGCAGGATTTTCTGGAACCAGCTCATTGTCTTCTCCGTTTATTTCGATGCCGCGTCGACGCCGCGGCGCAACTCGGCCAGCAGGTGCCTGACGCGGTTGGCGCACTCGCCTTCGGGCGCCGTCTCGATCTCGCTGATGATGCGGCTGCCGACCACCACGGCATCGGCAATCCGCGCCACCGCCTCGGCGGTCGCCGCGTCGCGGATGCCGAAGCCGACGCCGACCGGCAGACTGCAATGCCTGCGCACCATGGCCAACTTCCGCGCGACTTCTTCGATGTCGAGGTTGGCCGAACCGGTCACGCCCTTGAGCGACACGTAGTAGATGAAGCCGCCGGCGGCGGCGGCCACCTGCTCCACCCGCGATTCGGGCGTGGTCGGCGACAGCAGGAAAATCGGGTCGAGGCCGTGCGCCTTGAACACGTCGGACACGCCGATCGATTCCTCCGGCGGAATGTCCACCGTCAGCACCCCGTCCACCCCGGCCGCCTTGGCCGCCCGGGCAAAGGTCTCGTAGCCCATGCGCTCGACCGGATTGGCGTAGCCCATCAGCACCACCGGCGTGGTCGTGTTGGACTTGCGGAATTCCGCCGTCATCGCCAGCACGTCCTTCAGCCCGACCTTGTTCGCCAGCGCCCGCTCGGAGGCGCGCTGGATCACCGGACCGTCGGCCATCGGGTCGGAAAACGGCACCCCCAGTTCGATGATGTCCGCCCCGGCCTCCACCAGCGCGTGCATCAGCGGCACCGTCAGGCCCTTGCCGGGGTCGCCGGCGGTGATGAAAGGGATCAGGGCTTTCCTGTTTTGCGCTTTGAGCGCGGTAAAAATCTGGCCGATGCGGCTCATG
>JAJZRE010000042.1:9838-22861 GCA_021802945.1 Pseudomonadota bacterium | reverse complement strand
AGCTTGTCGATATCCACCAGGATCAGCATGCGCTCGTCGAGCGTGCCGAGGCCGATGAGATAGTCGGTATCGAAGGTCGTCCCGATTTCGGGGGCGGGCCTGATCTGCTCCGGAGCAAGCGTCGTCACGTCGGACACGCTGTCCACCACCATGCCCACGACCCGCCCGGCGATGTTCAGGATGATCACCACCGTGAACTGGTCGTAGGTGGGCGTGCCCAGGTTGAACTTGATGCGCATGTCGACGATCGGCACGATGGTGCCGCGCAGGTTCACCACGCCCTTGATGAAGTCGGGCGAATTGGCGATGCGGGTCACCGGCTCGTAGCCGCGGATTTCCTGCACCCGCAGGATGTCGATGCCGTATTCCTCGCGACCGAGGGTGAAGGCCAGAAACTCGTTGCCGGCGCTCTCTCCGGCAGCTTCCAGGCTGGTTTGCGTCTGCGTGGTGTGGGACATGGTTCGATTCCTTTAGCTAGGGTCCGTGCGGGCAGAGACTCGTGCGAAGTCGTGTGGTCTCAGGAAAGAATGGGATCGGCGTTGAGCTGGCGGCTTGATCTCAACAGGGCGGACACGTCGAGAATCAGGGAAACGCCCCCATCGCCGAGGATCGTGGCGCCGGAAATGCCGGCCACCTTGCGGAAATTCGATTCCAGGTTCTTGACCACGACCTGCTGCTGCCCGACCAGGCTGTCGACCAGCAGGGCCGCCTTCCTGCCGTCGGTTTCCAGGATGACGATGATGCCCTGCGAGGGCTCCTCGAAACGCGGCTCGATGGCGAAGATCTGATACAGCGGGATCAGCGGCAGGTATTCCTCGCGCACCTTGACCACCTTGCCCTGGCCGGCGACTTCCTTGACATCCGCCGCCGCCGGTTGCAGCGACTCGATGACGTAGCCCAGCGGCAGGATGTAGATCTCCTCGCCCACCTTGACCGACATGCCGTCGAGAATCGCCAGCGTCAGCGGCAGGGAGATGGCGATGGTGGTGCCGGTGCCTGGCGTCGAGCGAATATCGACGGTTCCGCCCATCGCGGTGATGTTGCGCTTGACCACGTCCATGCCGACTCCGCGGCCCGAGACGTCGGTCACGACTTCCGCGGTGGAGAAGCCGGGTGCGAAAATGAGCTGCCAGACATCGGCATCGGGCATCGTGTCCGATACCGGCAGGCCTTGCGATTTGGCCTTGGCAAGTATCCTGTCGCGGTTCAGGCCGCCGCCATCGTCGCACACCTCGATCACGATGTTGCCGCCCTGGTGCGCCGCCGACAGGATCAGCCTGCCGGTTTCGTCCTTGCCGCTGTCGCGGCGTTTCTCGGGCATCTCGATGCCATGGTCGACGCTGTTGCGCACCAGGTGGGTGAGCGGGTCGACGATGCGCTCGATCAGGCCCTTGTCGAGCTCGGTGGCGGCGCCGCGCGTGACGAACTCGACCTTCTTGCCGAGCTTGGCGGCGAGGTCGCGCACCATGCGCGGGAAGCGCGAGAACACGTAGTCCATCGGCATCATGCGGATCGACATCACGGCTTCCTGCAGGTCGCGCGTGTTGCGCGCCAGCTGGCTGGCGCTGTTGAGCAGGCGCTCGTGATGAAGGGGGTCAAGCGCGGCGATGCGCTGCTCGATCATGGCCTGGGTGATGACGAGTTCGCCGACCAGGTTGATCAGCTGGTCGACCTTCTCCACGCCGACGCGAATCGAGGATGATTCCTGGCCGCCCCCTTCCTTGTCGGTGGCACGGCGGCCATAGTTCCTGGCTTCGCCTGCGGGCGCCGTGCCGGCCTCCGCCTGGCCGGCTGCCGGGGGAGCCGCCTGCGGGGCCGCGGACGGCACTTTCTCGGGCTCGAAAAGCCCGTAGCCCGGATCAGGCGGACTGGCCGCGGCGCCGGCAGCCGCTGCCTGTGGCGCAGCCTGGGCGCCACCGTTCGTGATCCTGAGATCGTCCGGATCGAGCACGAACGAGCAGATGGCGACGATGTTGTCCTGGCTCTCGCTGGTGGTCAGCATGAAAACCGCGCGCTTGTCGGCCAGGGTTTCCTGCGTGATCGTTCCGAGCAGGCCGAGCTCGGCCGCCAGCGCATCGACGTCCTTCCGGGGCACGTCGGGCAGTTCGATACGGAAACGATAGTTGCCGTCCGCATCCGCCACCGGCGCCGCCGGTTCCGGAACCGGCGCGGCGGGGACCGGGCTGGACGTGACGGCGGGGTCATCGGCCACAATGCCCTGCGACAACGCCTTCAGCCGCTGGCACACGCTGTCGACCGCTGCCTGGTCGACGCCGGAGCCGTGATGATGGCCCGCCATCAGCATGGTCAGGATGTCCTTGGAGACCAGGAAGGCATCCACGTGCTCTGGCGTCAGCGCCATTTCGCCCTTGCGGATGCGGTCGAGCAACGACTCCAGCATGTGGGTGACTTCGGTGATGTCGTTGAACGCGAAGGTGGCGGCGCCGCCCTTGATGGAATGCGCGGCCCGGAAGATCGCGTTGAGATCCTCGCTGTCCGGCGCGGACACGTCGAGAGCCAGCAACAGCTTCTCCATTTCGGCGAGCAGCTCGTCTGCCTCGTCGAAGAACACCTGGTAGAACTGGCTCATGTCAATCGTCATTTTCAAACTCCGTCATCGATCCGCTCAGCGCTCAACCAATCAGCTTCTTCACCACTTCGGCCAGCCGCGCCGGGTCGAACGGCTTCACCAGCCAGCCATTGGCGCCTGCCGCCCTGCCCATCGCCTTCATGTCGTCGCCCGACTCGGTGGTCAACATGAGAATCGGCACGGTCTTGTAATTCTTCATGGCGCGCAGCGCCCTGATCAGGCTCAGACCATCCATGCCCGGCATGTTCTGGTCGGTCAGCACCAGGTCGACGGTCTGCTGCCTGGCCTTGTTGAGGCCATCCTCGCCGTCCACCGCCTCGATCACCCCGTAGCCGGCCGCCTTCAGGCTGAAGGAGAGCATCTGGCGCAGCGAACCCGAGTCATCCACTGCAAGTATTGTTTTCGTCATCATTGCTCCTGCTACTTTCCTTGTGCGCAAATTCAGAACAGCTCGATGTCGCCGCTTTCCATGTGGCGCTGGTTGACCGTGCTGCGAACGGCGCCTGCCAGTTCGCTGCAGCGCGCGCCGACCCGGTCGCTGATGTGGTTCAACCTGTCCAGCATTTCGACGCTGCCGCTTTCCGGCAGGGCGGTCGAACCGTTCGTGCCAAGCTCGCCGAACACGTCCCGCAGCCCCGCCAGGTGTTGCACCATCCGGCCAATCAACTGGCTGGTCATGTCCTGGAACTGCAGTCCCGTCACCGCGGCGCCGACATGCTGGCCGATTTCCTCGCGCAGCGCCTCGAGGCGAGCGGCCTGATCCGGCGCCGGCTGTTCCGCCGACAGGATGCCCTTGAGTGTCTCCTGCTGCAGGTCGACTGCGCGATGAATCGCCAGGAAGCTCGCGCAGAGCTTCTTGATCGCCTCGCTCAGCAACAGATCCATCTGCACCAGGTCGCGCTCGACCTCCGCCAGATGCTGATCGCCATGAACCGATACGCCGGACAACAGGCGAATCACCTGCGCATTCATCATGTCTCCGGGCTGAGGTTCACGGGAAAGCATGGCTGCCCTCACAGGTAATTGAAGAGTGACAGGCTGGAGACCTGCATGAACGATTTCTGCGCGGCTTCCAGCGTCAGCTGCCGCTTCGAGAGTTCGGTCAGCGCCTGCGTGTAATCGAGATCCTGCAAATCGGACAAGGTCTGGCTGTACTGGATGCTGCGGTCGGAGCCCGCGTTGTCGAGCGCATCAAGTTCCTGCAAGCGTGAACCGGCCGAAGCGCGCTCGGTAAGCACGTTGTTCAGCGCCAGATCCACATTGCCGTTGGCCGTCGCCAGCCCGCTGGTCAGGTTCGCCGCGGCAGCCGGGCTGGTCACCGGCGTCTGCAGCAGGGTGATCAGGTCGTTCAGGGTCTGGAACACGTCCTGGCCGCCGCCCTGGAACACGGCCTGCCCCGAGTTGCTGACCGCCATCTGGCGCGTGGAATCGACCTGCATCCGCCGCTGGCCCTGGTCGCCCATGTACTGCGCGCCGGTGGCCGTCTTGACAAATGGGGTCGTCGCCGTCTGATAACCCGAAAACAGATAGTTGCCCTGGGCATCGCGGGAATTGGCCAGTCCCAGCAACTCGTCGAAGCGGCCGCGCAGTTCGGTCGCCATGAAGCCCCGCTCGGTATCGGTCAGCGCCGCGTTGCCCGCCGCAATGACGGTGGTCTTCACGTCCTGCAGCAACGACGTCACGCTCGACAGCGTGCCCTCGACTGCGCCGAGCGAATCTTTTGCGTAGCCGCGGTTGGTGCCGTATTGCGTGTTGAGCGATTGCGACTGGCTCACTTCGAGCGCGCGCGCGGCTGCGACCGGGTCGTCCGCCGGGGTCATGACGCGGCGGCCCGTGGCAATCTGCTGCTGCGTCTTCGCCAGGCCCGACTGCAGGTCGCCGATGCGGGCGGCTCCGGCTTCGAACAGGGTTTGGGTGCTGATGCGCATGATGTTCAGTTCTCCTTAATGGCCGATGGAGAGCAGGACGTCGAACAGCGTGCTCGCGATCTGCATGACCTTGCCGGCAGCCTGATAGGCCTGCTGGTAGCGCAGCAGATTGGTCGCTTCCTCGTCGAGATTGACGCCGGACCCGGTTTGCACGGAGAGCGTCGCCTCGGAGAGCAGCTTCCCGGCCGCGTTGCTGGTGACGTCGAGTTCGCGGGTCTTGTTGCCGATCTGGCTGACGATCCGCGAATACGCGCCCTGATAGGTGGTGGTGCCGCCATTCATGGTGTTGGCGGTTTGCAGCGCGCCGAGCAGCAGGGCATTGCGGTTGTCGCCCACGCCGCCGACGTTGGGCTCGATGGTGAAGCTGTCGCCGTCTGCCGGCGCACCGCCGAGGGTGAAGCTGATGCCGCCGAAGCTGATGGTGGCGTCCGGTGTATAGGTCACCGGTGTCCCGGCCGGGTAGACGGTGGAAGTACCGCCGCTGGTCACCGTCACCGCCTGCGTTGCCGGGAACCCGCTCAGTTCATTGGTGCCCGCGCTGTAGCTCAGCGTCAGCGGGGCGGCAAGCGGCGCGGACAGGTAGGCGGCATCGACCGCGCCCGCGCTGATGACGCCCGACCCGGTATTGCCGGTGGTGGCCGCGGTGCGAATGGGGGCGGCAGCCGCGAGCAGTCCGGGATCTGAAATGGCAACGGCAAAGCCGGCAGCGCCCATCCCCGGCGCCACGGTGAAGAAATCGCCGCCGGGATTGCCGTTGAGGTCCTGCCCCAGGCGATGCTGGGCGTTGACCGTGGTGGCGAGGCCCGTGGCGAGCGTATCCAGATTGGCCTGCATGGGCTCCAGCGCCTGGCTGCGGAACGCCAGCAGGCCGCCCAGCTTGCCGCCGGCAAGGCCGGACTCGGGCACGATGTTCGTGGTGCCATTGGTGGCCCGGTAGGCCACTTCGATTTTCTGCGGGTCGGTCGGCGACGCCATGGTGGTAAGCGACGCGGTCGTGACCCCGACGACCAGCGGCTGGCCGTTGCCGATGAAGACGTTGTAGCCGCCGTCGCCCTGCTTGACGACCGTCGCCTTGATCTCCTTGTTCAGGTCGAGAACCAGCTGGTCGCGCTGGTCGAGCAGATCGTTCGGCGGCTGGCCGGTGGCGCCCTGGGCGCGCCCGATCGCATCGTTCAGGTCGGCAATCTGCTGCGCGAAGGTGTTGATCGCGCTGACGCCGGCCGTCACCTGGCTGTTGACGCCCTGGTCGATCTCCTGGAGGCGCCCCGCGATGCTCTGGAAACGCGCGGCCAGCGTCTCGGCCGACGACAATGCAGCCTGGCGCACCGGGATCGAGGCGGGGCTGGAAGACAGTTCCTGGACGCCGCTGAAGAAATCCTGCAAGGCGGGCGACAGGCCCGACGACGGATCGGCCAGCATGTTGTCGATCTGCCTGATCTGGCCGTAATAACTGTCGAGGCCGCTTTTCGTCGACTGGGCGGTGCGCACCTGGGTGCCGAGAAACTCGCTGTAGACCCGCTTGACCGTGGACACCTCGGTGCCCTGCCCCATGAAGCCGAAGCCGAAATTCTGCGGCATGGCCGCATTCTGGACCACGACCTGGCGGCTGTAGCCCGGCGTCGCCGCGTTGGCGATGTTGTGGCCGGTCGTATTGAGCCCCACCTGTGCGGCAGCGAGGGCGCTCTGTCCGATGCTGAGAATGCTGGTTGCCATCTGTCTGGTCGCTAAGTGGGTGGAGACGGGTCAGGTTATAAGTGCGCTTGATAGGTGAATCGGTCGGCCTGGTCGTTTCTGAAGTCAGGCTGTTTCAACCAGCCGGATCACCCCCAGCAATTTCTGGGCGTACCCCGGGTCGGTGGCATAGCCGGCCTGCTGCAGACCGTGGGCAAAGCCGGCGGCATCCTGCCCCTGCGCGATCACGTTCTGGTAGCGCGCATTGCCGCGCAGCAGATCGGCGTAGTCGCGGAAGGCGTCGGCATAGGAGTCATAGGCGCGGAAGCGGTCCAGCTGCTTCCGCGGCTTGCCGTTGACGTATTCGGTGGTGACGACGTCGACGGTGCGGCCCTTCCACGATCCGCCCGCCTTGATGCCGAACAGGTTGTGGCTGTTCTGGCCGTCGGGGCCGCGGATTTCGGTTCGGCCCCAGCCGGTTTCCAGCGCCGCCTGGCCCATCATGAAGCGGGCGGGGATGCCGGTGCTGGCGCTCGCCGCCCGGGCATGCGGCAGCAGCTTCTGCACGAAGGCGTCGACGTGTGCGGGGAGGTCGCCCCTGCGCGAGACACCGGCCGGTGCGGGCAACGCCGCGGCGGCGGGGGCATGCGGCTCCGCACGGGCTTTAGCCCGTAGTGGATCGGCATCCCCTTGCGGCGCGTTCAGCGGCAGGCCTGCCGGGGCGGGACTGCCATCGGGCACGCCCCTTTCGCCCGTGGGGATGTTCAGGGTGCGCGACAGCTGGTGCACCATCACGTCGGCCAGGCCGATGCCGCGGCTGGCGAGCTTCTGCGTCAGCTGCTGGTCCAGCATCGAGGTGTACATGCGGGTCTGCTCGCTGTCGAACAGGCCGTCCTGCGGCGTCGCCTCGCGCATGCTCTTCATCAGCATGTTCATGAACACCGCCTCGAACTGCTGCGCGGCGGCGCGCAGGGCCTCGGGCGAAGACTGCTTCGCGGCCAGCTTCAACTGGCTGACGCCCTGGACGTCGAGCGCGAACCTGGAGGCAAGGTCGGCGCCGCCGATGCTCATTCAGATCACCTCCAGCTCGGCGTGCAGGGCACCGGAGGCCTTCAGCGCCTGCAGGATCGC
Source organism: Pseudomonadota bacterium (assembly GCA_021802945.1). GTDB lineage: Bacteria > Pseudomonadota > Gammaproteobacteria > Burkholderiales > Thiobacillaceae > Thiobacillus. Next base: position 15,541 of record JAJZRE010000042.1, on the reverse strand, counting down.
CAGCAGGTCCTGCGGCGTCGCACCGATGGAATTCAAGGCCTTCACCACGTCGGCAAGCGAAGCGCCCTCCTTGAGCAGCATGACCTCGCCCGGCTGCTGGCGGATCTCGATCTGCGACTGCGCGGTGACCACCGTTTCGCCCTTGGAGAACGGCGCGGGCTGGCTGATCACCGGCTGCGTGTTGATGATCACCGACAGATTGCCGTGCGACACGGCGCTGGGATCCAGCATGACCGCCTGGTTCATTACCACGGAACCGGTGCGCGCATTGATGATGACCTTGGCCATCGCCTGCGCGGGATTGACGTCGAGGCTTTCGATCGCGCCGAGGAACGCCACGCGCGCATCGTCGCCCACCGGCGTCCTCACCTGGATCACCCGGCCGTTCAACGCGCGCGCGGTGTCCCTGCCGAAGCGCGCGTTCACCGCGTCGACCACGCGGCTGGCGGTGGTGAAATCGCTCTGCATCAGCTCGAGATTGATGCTGCCGGATTGGCCCAGCACGGTGGCGACGCTGCGCTCGACGGTCGCGCCGCCGGGGATGCGGCCCACGGAGAGATGATTGACCTGCACCTTGCTGCCATTCGCCGAGGCACCGGCGCCGCTGACGACCAGGTTGCCCTGCGCCATCGCGTAGACCTGGGCGTCGGCGCCCTTCAGCGGCGTCATCACCAGCGTGCCGCCGCGCAGGCTCTTGGCGTTGCCGACCGACGACACCGTGATGTCGATGCTCTGCCCGGCCTGGGCGAACGGCGGCAGGTCGGCCGTCACCATCACCGCGGCCACGTTCTTCAGCTGCATGTTGGTGCCGGGCGGCAGGTTGACGCCCATCTGCATCAGCATGTTGGTGATGCTCTGGGTGGTGAACGGCGTCTGCGTGGTCTGGTCGCCGGTGCCGTCCAGGCCCACCACCAGGCCGTAGCCGACCAGCTGGTTGACGCGCACGCCCTGGATGGTCGCGAGGTCCTTGATGCGTTCGGCCTGCGCGCCGCCGCTCAGTGCGAGCGTTGCCAGCAGAATCAGATGTGAAATCCTCATGGTGCCTGCCCGTTACAGGGGAACAAAACTGAGAAAAAAGCGCGCCAGCCAGCCCATCACCTCGGCGGTGTCGAACTTGGCGCTGGTGCGGTATTCGATGCGCGCATCCGCCACCTTGGTCGACGACACGGTGTTGCCGGCCTGGATGGTGTCTGGCTGCACCACGCCGGAGAGGCGGATGAACTCGGTCGTCTTGTCCAGCGCGATCTGCTTCTCGCCGGCGACCATCAGGTTGCCGTTCGGCAGCACCTCGACCACGGTCACGGTGACGCTGCCGCTGAACGTATTGCTGGAGTTGACCGCCGACTTGTCGTCGTACTCGGTCGACGAGTTAGCCTTCACGCCCGCGCCCTGGAAGGTCTTGAGCGGCAGCCCGGCGACCGCGCTGATCGACGAATCGACCGCGCCGGTCTTCGCGCCGTTGGACGAGGCCTTCTTGCCGGCCTGGGTCTTTTCGTTGATGACGATGGTCAGCACGTCGCCGACCTGACGCGCACGCCGGTCTTCGAACAGGGGGCGGTAGGCGCTTGCCTGGTAGATCGATCCATTGGCGGAGACATGCGCAGGCTGCGCCTGTGGCCGTGCAGTGGTCGGCTGCTCGACGATGGACGACGGCGTGGTCCCGCAGCCCGCCAGCCCCAGCAGCACAAGCATCACCCCGAATGCGCGCAACATCTTCATGACAAACCTCAGAGCTGGGTCAGGCGCTGCAACATCTGGTCGGATGTCGTGATCGCCTTGCTGTTGATCTCGTACGCGCGCTGGGTCTGGATCATGTTGACCATCTCCTCCACCACGTTGACGTTCGAGGTTTCGACATAGCCCTGATTCAGCAGGCCGGCGCCGTTGCTGCCCGGCGCGTTGGAGCTGGGGGTGCCCGACGCGGCGGTTTCGGCGTAGAGGTTCTCGCCCAGGCTCTGCAGGCCGGCCGGGTTGACGAACATCGCCAGCTGCAGCGTGCCGACCGTGACCGGCGCGGCCGAACCCGCCTGCTGCACCGACACCGTGCCGTCGCGCGCAATGGTCAGCGTCTGCGTATCGGGCGGGATGGTGATCGCCGGCTGCACCGCGTAACCGCTGGACGTGACCAGCTGGCCGTTGGCATCGGCCTGGAACGAGCCGTCGCGCGTATAGGCGGTGGTGCCGTCCGGCATCAGCACCTGGAAGAAACCGTTGCCCTGGATCGCCACGTCCTTGGCGTTGCCGGTCTGCTGCAGGTTGCCCTGGGTGAAGATGCGCTCGGTCGCCACGGTCTTCACGCCGGTGCCGATCTGCAGGCCGGACGGCAGCTGCGTCTGTTCCGACGATTGCGCGCCGGGCTGGCGGATGGTCTGGTACAGCAGGTCCTCGAACACCGCACGCGCACGCTTGAAGCCGCTGGTGCTGACGTTGGCGAGGTTGTTGGAAATCACGTCCATTTGCGTCTGTTGCGCATCCAGACCGGTCTTGGCAATCCACAGTGAGCGAATCATGTCGGCTCCTTCAAGGAATCAGGTGGGGGTCAGTTCATCGACAGCAGTTGTCCTGCCTTGGTGTCGTTGGTTTCGGCGTTCTGCAGCAGCTTCATGTTCATGTCGAACGCGCGCGCCAGAGAAATCATGTTGACCATGGCGTCGACCACATTGACGTTGCTCGATTCCAGCGCGCCGCTGACCACCTTCACATTGGGATCGGCGTCGGCGCTCTGGCCGCTCTTCAGGCGAAACAGGCCGTCGTCGCCGCGCACCAGGTCGGCAGTGGGCGGATTCACCAGCTTCAGCTTGCCGACCGAGGTGAGTCCTGTGGCGGCGGAACCATCGGGCACCAGCGAGATCGTGCCGTCCTTGGCCATGGCGACGTTGCGGCCTGGCGGGATCGACAGCGGCCCGCCGTCGCCCATGACGGTGAGGCCGTCGTGGGTCTGCATCACGCCGTTCTCGTCCAGCTTCAGGCTGCCGTTGCGGGTATAGGCTTCGCTGCCGTCGGCAGCCTGCACCACGAGCCAGCCGTCGCCCTGCACCGCCACGTCGAGATCGCGTCCGGTCTGCTGGATCACGCCGGAGCGGAAATCGCTGCCGGTGGTGGAATCGACCACGAACGCGCGGGTAGGCAGGATCGCGCCCTGCACCGGCACCGCGCGGAACTGGTCGATCTGCGCGCGGAATCCCGTCGTGGTCGCATTCGCCAGGTTGTTCGACGTCGTCGCCTGCTGCTCCAGCGCGTGCTTCGCGCCGGTCATGGCGGTGTAGATGAGACGGTCCATGCGGCCTCCCTGGTCCTTCAATCGATCAGCGCAGGTTCACGAGGGTCTGCATCACCGCATCCTGGGCCTTGATGGTCTGCGCGTTGGCCTGATACACCCGCTGCGCGGTGATCATGTTGACCAGCTCCGCGGTGAGGTCGACGTTGGAGTCCTCCACCGCTGACGACTGCAGCACGCCCAGGCTGCCGGAATCGGGCGTGCCCACCAGCGGCGTGCCCGACGTCGCGGTCTCGGCCCACATGTTGTTGCCCAGTTGCTGCAGGCCGTTGGGGTTGGCGAAATTCGCCAGCACCACCTGGCCCAGCACCTTCGACTGGCCGTTGGTATAGCGGCCCAGAACCGTGCCGTCGGCGCCGATGTTGAAGCCGGCCAGGCGCCCCGAGGTGTAACCATCCTGATTGAGGGTGCTGACGCTGAAGGCGGAGCCGAACTGGGTCGTGCCGGTGTAATTGAGGACGACGGGGAAGGGCGTGGTCGCGCCCGCTGCCGTGGCCGGCACGTTGATCGCGGCAAGCGGCATCACGGTCGTCAGCACGCCGCTGCTGTTGAAGTCGAGCGTGGCGACCGGCGCCGCGCCGATCTGCGTGCCATCGCTGGCCGCATACACCTGCCATTGCCCAGGCGTGGCCGTCTTGACATAAAAGGTTTGCAGCGTCTGGGAATTGCCCAGGCTGTCGAAGACCGACACTGCGGTCGAGCTGTTGAACGAGGTCGGGTCATTGATGTCGAACGGCGTTGTCGCGGGGACCGCGCTGCCGGAATCCAGGTTGAGCACGGCATTCACCTCGGTGGTCATCCGCGGCACCAGGTCGGCCGTGTTGATGCTCAGCGGCGACGGCGCGCCGGTCGACAGCACGCCGGTGGAATTTGCCGTATAGCCCGTCAGCGTGGCACCGGTCGGATTGACGATGAAGCCATTCTTGTCGAGCTGGAACTGGCCGTTGCGCTGGTAGGTGACCTCGCCGTTGTTGTCCATGCGGAAGAAGCCGCCGCCGTTGATCGCGATGTCGAGCGGGTTGCTGGTCGCCGTGATATTGCCCTGGGTGAACTGCTGGGCCACCTGCGCAACCTTGGTGCCGATGCCGATCCCCCCGCCACCGGCGCCGGTCAGCGAATTGGCATAGACATCCGCGAACTGCGCCTGCGACTGCTTGAAACCCACCGTGCTGGCATTGGACACATTGTTGCCGATGACGTCCAGATTCCTTGCGGCTGCGTTGAGTCCGCTCAAGCCTTGCTGAAAACTCATGTTCTGCTCCTTGTGAATATTGCCGGCACTTGGCCGCCGTGCCCCTCAAGCCTGCTCAGAAAATCTGCCGGATCTCGGCATACCCCACACTCGTGTTGCCCGCCAGGTTGAGCTGCACCCCCTGGGCGTTCTGCGAGACGCTGTTCACCAGCCCCAGGTTGAGGGCGGTGCCGGCGACCGCCTGTCCCGCCTGGACGGCGTCGATCTGGAAGCGGTACGCGCCGGCAGGCGCTGCGGCGCCGCCGTCGGTCATGCCGTCCCACGCCAGCACGCTCACCCCCGCATCGCGGGGGCCGAGATCGAGCTTGCGCACCAGGTTGCCGGATGCATCCTGGATGCTGACGGTGACCCGGTCCGCCGGACGCGACAGCTCGACACCGATGACGTTATCGGGCCGGGCTGGGCTGATGCGGTCGCCCGGGACCAGCACGTCGCGGCCGATCAGGCCGGCGGCCTGAGCCATCTGGTTCGTCCCCAGGCTGGCGGCGAGCGCCGCCAGCCTGCTGTTCATGTTCTCGATGCCCTGCACGGTGGAAAGCTGGGCCATCTGGCTGGTCACCTGCGCGTTGTCGAGCGGATTCAGCGGGTCCTGGTTTTTCATCTGCGCCACCAGCAGGCTCAGGAAGCGGTTCTGGGTGTCGGCGGTGCCGGACTTCGACGCCGTACCGATGCCTGGGAGGCTGCTGACAGAACTTGCGTCTTGTACGGTGCTCATGGCTTTTCCTCGTCAAATGCGGCGTTCACTGCCCCAGGCTCAGGGTCTTGAGCAGCAGGGTCTTGGTGGTGTTCATCATTTCCACGTTGGACTGGTACGAGCGCGACGCCGAAATCATGTTGACCATCTCCTCCACCACATTGACGTTGGGCATGGTCACGTAGCCCTTCTCGTCGGCGAGCGGATTCTTCGGGTCGTACACCAGCTTCATCGGCGACGTATCCTCGACCACGGCCGCCACGTTGACCCCGGTCGCGCCGTTCTCGCCCACCGGCGTGGCGGCGAACACCACCTGCCTGGCCTTGTAGGGCTGGCCGCTGGCGCTCGTCGCGCTGTCGGCGTTGGCGAGATTGCTGGCGACGGTGTTCAGCCGCTGCGACTGGGCATTCATGGCCGAGCCGGCCACGCTGAAGATGTTGAACAGAGACATGCGCTATGCTCCTTAGGGCGTGTTAACAC
>JAJZRE010000042.1:0-9738 GCA_021802945.1 Pseudomonadota bacterium | reverse complement strand
GTGTTAACACGCCCTACCCCTGGATCACCGCCAGCATGCTTTTGATCTGCTGGTTGATCCGGGTCAGGTTGAATTCATAATGAATGGCGTTGTCGGCGAACGCGGCGCGTTCGGCGTCCATGTTCACCGTGTTGCCGTCGACGCTGCCCTGGGCCGGCGTGCGGTACAGCAGCCCGGACTCCGCAGCCAGCCCGGGATTGCCTGCCAGGTGGCCGGGCGAAGTCTCGGCGAGCGCACCCGCGCCGGCTGCGGGCGATCCCTGCAGCGCGACCTGCAGGGCTGCCTTGAAATCCAGGTCGCGCGCCTTGTAATTGGGCGTGTCGGCGTTGGCGATGTTGGAGGCCAGCACCTGCTGGCGCTGGTCGCGAATGCGCAGCGCCTGGGTGTGGAAATTCAGCATGTCATCCAGCCGGTTCAGCATGGTCCTGCCCTCTCTATCTGCCGCAAAGCCTTTTTGCGATGACTGCATCCTAGGCAGTCGCCTGTCCATCCAATCGAACGATAAAAGGCAGAAACCCGGCTCATTTCAGCGTTTCGGATGACGCACCGCTCCCTACAATGCGGCAGTGTGAGAAGCCGAGCCAGGGAGCCGGAATGGCAATCGACCGTATGCAAACCTTGAAAAAACATCTCGGGATGGGACTGGCGGCCGTCGCCTGCCTGGCGGGGCTGACGGCCGTTGCATGCGCAGCGGAGCACCAGGATCCGGCCGCCGTGAAGGCGCAGGCCGAGCAATTCCTGAAGGCCCAGACCGGAGGACTGCCTGGCAAGGTGACGTTCCAGGTCCAGGCGCCGCGCGCCGCCTTGCCCGCCTGTTCCGCGTTCGATGCCTTCCAGCCCGGCGGCAGCCGCCGCATGGGGAACACCACGGTCGGCGTGCGCTGCCTGGCGCCCGCCCGGTGGACGGTCTACCTCGCCGCGCAGGTACGCGTGATCGGATCGTATGTCGTGACCCGCGAGCCGCTGCCCGCCAACCACGTCCTCGGCACCGCCGACCTCGCGCTGCGCGAGGGCGATCTTGGCAGCCTGCCTGCCGACGTCGTCACCCGCACCGACGACGTGTCCGGATATCGCACGGTATCCGGACTGGCCGCCGGGGCGCCGCTGCGCAGTGCGCTGCTGCGCGCCCCGCTCGCCGTGCAGCAGGGACAGACCACCCGCCTGGTGCTGAAAGGACCGGGCTTTTCCGTCCAGAGCGAAGGCCAGGCCCTGGCCAACGCCAGCCGCGGCGACCGGGTGCGGGTGAAAACCCCGTCCGGCGAGGTCGTGAGCGGCGTGGCGCATGACGGACAGCAAGTGGTGGTCGCCTTCTAAGATGAGCGAACCGAAATTGGACGTACGAAAACTGACGTTATCGATCACCTGCCGGGAACCCCGTGCCCGCGCGAACCGACCCAGGAAACTGCCATGAAAATCGATCCCGGCCTGAAGCCGATCACGCTGCCGAACACCGTCGAAAAACGCACCGATCAGCCCGACGGGAACAAGGGTGCCGATACCCGGCAGACAGATGTCACGCTGAGTTCGCGCGCCACCCAGCTGCAACAGATGGAAACCCGGCTGGCGGCGATCCCGGTTGTCGACCGCGCGCGCGTGGACAGCATCAAGGACGCCATCGTCACCGGGCAGTACACCATCAATACCGGCAACATCGCCGGAAGCCTGCTCGATTCGGTCAGGGAGATGCTCCATGTCGCCAGGTGACGCGTCGCGCAGCTCCGCCCTGATCGCCAAGCTGACGGTGGAAAGCGCCGCGTGGCAGGCGCTGCTGAATGTGCTGGCGGAGGAAGAGCAGGCGCTGGTGGACGGCGAGGCCGGTCGCCTGGGGCCATTGAATGCGTCCAAGCTGGCGCAGCTGCAAACCCTGGGCAACCTCGCCCGCGCGCGCCATGATGAACTGCTGGCCGCCGGCCACTCTGCCGATCACGCCGGAATGAACGCCTGGCTGGCGCAGCACGGCCAGCCCGAACAGCACGCCCGCTGGCGGCACCTGTGCGACATGGAACAGCAGGCCCAGGCACTGAACCAGCGCATCGGCGCGCTGATCGATCTGCGCCTGACCGCCGTCCGTCAGGCGCTCAATGTGCTGATCCACGCCGCGACCAACCAGAACGGCCTGTACGACCAGGCCGGCCAGTCGGTCGCCGCCAGCAAGGGCAAGCCCCTGACCGCTGCCTAGCGCGCGAAGCGCGCCGGCGCGATCGCCCGCATCAGCTCGGCCTCCAGCGGCAGCGGTTGCGCGGTCATCAGGTCGGCCAGCGCCTCGCCCAGCAAGCCCGCCCACACCACGCCGCGCGAGGCATAGCCTGCCGCGACATACAGGCTTGGCTGCCCGATGACCTCGCCGACGATCGGCAACCGGTCCGGCAGGGCGGCGCGCAGCGAGGCACGCCCCGTCATCCCATCCATTGCAACACGCGAACCCGCGCCCGGCAGGATCGCTTCCAGCCGCGCCAGGTTGGCGAGGTCGCTTTCCCGACGCGGCGCCGTGTCCTCGTCGTCGTGTTCATAGGTGGCGCCGATCAGCGGCCGGGCGCCCGGCGCCACATAGCCCTCGCGCGCGATCACCCGCTGGATCTGCGGCAGGCTGCCGGGCGGCAGCTGCGTGATCTGGCCGCGCACGGTGTTGAGCGGCCAGCCTTGATCGGGCACCAGGCTCAGCGCATCGCGCGCATTCGCCAGCACCACGGCCTCGGCTTCGGCCAGCACCGCGCCGTCGCCGTCCAGCACCTGCCAGCCGCGTGCGATCGCCTGCACGCGCGCGACGGCGCAGCCGGTCTTCAGGCTGATCGCCGGATGGTCGAGCCAGGCGCGGCACAGGCTTGCCGGCACCACCCAGCCCGCCGTCGGATAGAACACCCCGGGCGATGCGACCGGCCAGTTCGCCAGTTCGCGCGCCTCGTCCCGTTCCGCCCAGCGCGCATACCCGGCGGGCGGCGCGGTGGCGGCCAGCGCCTGCTGCTGCTTCGTCGCGGCCTCCGCATCCTTCGCCAGATGCAGCACGCCGCAGCGCGCCCATTCGACGCCCGCCAGCCTCGCCCACGCGCGCTGGTCGTGCAGGAAAGCCGCCCGCGTCAGGCGCGTGGCACGGTTGTCGTCGCGCGAGATCACCGGCCGGAACACCGCCATCGGATTGCCCGACGCGGCCTGCGCCGGCGCAGCGGCGCGCTCCAGCACGGTGACATCCAGTCCGCGCTGCGCCAGTGCGTGTGCAATCGCCGCGCCCGCCACGCCGGCGCCGATGACGGCGACATGCCGCGGCGACACCGGTTCGACTGGGCGGGCCTCGCCCCTGAATCGCGCCGCCAGGCAATGCCGCTTGCGCCCGTAGCCCGCGCGCTTGTCGCAGACGAAGCCGGCCTGCATCAGCCCCTGCCGCACCGGCGCCGCCACCGTGTAGGTGGCAGCCATGGCATCGGATTTGGCCAGCCGCGCCAGCGTGTCGAACAGCGCGGGCTGCCACAGGTCGGCGTTGCAGTCTGGTGCGAAGCCGTCGAGGTAAAAAGCATCCACCCCGGCCTCGACCTGAGGCAGGCAGTCCGCTGCGTCGCCCAGCATCAGGGTGAGCTGCACCCGCCCGCCGTCGAGCGCAATGCGGTGGAAACCCGGCATCAGCGCCGGCCAGTTCGCCCGCAGTTCTTCGGACAACGCGGCAAATTCCGGCCATTGCGCATGCAGCCGCGCCAGGTCGTCAGCCGCGAACGGATGCTTCTCGACCGAGAGGAAATGCAGCCGCCCCGGACGCGCCGGATCGTCGCGCCACGCCGCCCAGGTCGCCAGGAAATTCAGCCCGGTGCCGAAGCCGGTTTCCAGAATCACGAACGAGGCGCGGCGCGCCCACGCCTGCGGCAATCCGCAGCCCCGCAGAAAGACGTGGCGCGCCTGCCCCGCGCCGCCGTCGGCGGAATGATAGATGTCGCCGTAGGCGGCGGAATACGGCACGCCGTCCTTGAATTCGAGGCGGGCGGGGACGATGGTTTTCAGCATGGCCGAATGTTACATTGGGGCGGTTCACTGTCGCCTCCCCCATCATGCTCAAACCCAAAACCTGGCTTCGTCTCGTCATCATCGTGCTGGCCGTCGCCGCACTGGCTTACGCGGGCTGGCACTTTACCCGGCCGCAGCCGCCCGCGGTCGAACTCGCCACGATTGCGCGCGGCACGGTCGAATCGACCGTGGTCAACACCCGCGCCGGCACGGTCAAGGCCTGCCGCCGCGCCAGGCTCGCCCCGGTTTCGGGCGGCCAGATCGTCAAGCTGTGGGCGAAGGAAGGCGAACGCGTGAAGGCCGGCCAGCCGCTGCTGGAACTGTGGAACCGAGACCTCGCCGCGCAGCGCGAACTCGCCACCCGCCAGCTGGCCACCAGCGAGGAGCGCCGCCGCGAAGCCTGCATCATGGCCGCCAACGCACAGCGCGATGCCGATCGCACCGCGCAACTGGCAGCCAGGGGCTTCGTCAGCCCGCAGAGCACCGAAGACGCCCGCGCCAATGCGCGCGCGCGCCAGGCCAACTGCGATGCGCTCGCCGCCGACGTCAAACGCGCGCAGGCGCAGATCCGCGTCACGCAGGTCGGGCTGGAGCGCACCACGCTCACCGCGCCGTTCGCCGGCATCGTGGCGAAAGTCACCGGCGAGGTCGGTGAATTCACCACGCCCTCGCCGCCCGGCATCCCCACCCCGCCTGCCGTGGACCTGATCGACGACAGCTGCCTGTACGTGAGTGCGCCGATGGACGAAGTCGACGCACCCAGGCTCAAGCCCGGCCAGCCCGCGCGCATCACCCTCGACGCCCTGCCCGGCCGGGTCTTCAACGGCCATGTCCGGCGCATCGCCCCGTACGTGACCGAGGTGGAAAAACAGGCACGCACGGTCGACGTCGAGGTCGACTTCGACACGCCGCCGCACGATGCCCTGCTGGTCGGCTACAGCGCCGACGTCGAAGCCATCATCGAGCATCGCGACAACGTGCTGCGCGTGCCCACCCAGGCGATCCAGCAGGACGGCACGGTGCTGGTGCTGGGCAAGGACGACACGCTGGAAACGCGCAAGCCGAAGACCGGGCTGGCCAACTGGGCGTTCACGGAAGTCACCAGCGGGCTCGATGCCGGCGACCGCGTGCTGCTGTCCTTCGATAACGAAAACGTGAAGGCCGGCGTGAAAGTCACCCCAAAAACGACGCAACCATGATCCGTCTCTCCGCGATCACGCGCGTGTTCCGCATGGGCGACCAGGAAGTACGGGCGCTGAACAGCATCAGTATCGACATCGCGTCGGGCGAATACGTGTCGATCATGGGGCCGTCTGGCTCGGGAAAGTCCACGCTGCTGAACGTCATCGGCCTGCTCGACCAGCCCGACAGCGGACGCTACGAACTCGACGGCCGCGACGTCACCGGCCTGTCCGAGACCGAGCGGGCGCGCGTGCGCCGCGAAAAGATCGGCTTCGTGTTCCAGTCGTTCCACCTGGTGCCGCGCCTGACCGCAGCGGAGAACATCGCGCTGCCGCTGATGCTGGAAGGCGTCGCGCCCACGGAGCGCAAGGCGCGCGTCGACGCCGCGCTCGACGCCTTCGACCTCGGGGACCGCGCCCGCCACCGTCCGGCCGAGCTTTCCGGCGGGCAGCGCCAGCGCGTGGCGATCGCGCGCGCCACCATCCTGCGTCCGACCGCGCTCTTGGCCGACGAGCCGACCGGCAACCTCGACCACCGCATCGGCGCCGAGGTGATGGAACTGCTGGAAGGGCTGCACCATGCCGGCACCACGCTGATCGTCGTCACCCACGACCGCGAACTCGGCGCGCGCGCGCATCGCCACATCGCCATGCGGGACGGCGAGATCGTCGCCGACGAAAAATGAACCTGCGCGACACGCTCACCCTCTCCTTGCAGACCGTGGTGAGCTACCGCACCCGTTCGCTGCTCATCGTGCTGGCGATGGCGCTGGGGGTGGCGGCGGTCGTGGTGCTGACCGCGCTGGGCGACGGCGCGCGGCGCTACGTGGTCGGGCAGTTTTCCTCGCTCGGCACCAACCTGGTCTTCGTCCTGCCCGGCCGCGCCGAGACCTCGGGCGGCTTTCCCGGCGCGGCGCTCGGCCAGACGCCGCGCGACCTGACCCTGGAAGACGCCCGCTTCGTCGGCCATCTGCCGCAGGTCAGACGCCTGGCGCCGCTCAACGTGGGCGTGGCCGAACTCACGTCCGGCGGCCGCCTGCGCGAGGTGACGGTGCTCGGCAGCACGGCCGAACTGCTGCCGATCCGGCACATGAAGCTGTCGCAGGGCAGCTTCCTCGCCCACGGCTCCGAACGCAGCGCGCAGATCGTGCTGGGCAGCACGCTCGCGCGCGAATTCTTTCCCGACGGCGAAGCCGTCGGCCGGCGCATCCGGCTCGGCGACAGCCGCTTCCTGGTATCCGGCGTGCTGGCCCCGCAGGGCGAGGCGATGGGCTTCAATTCCGACGAGATCGCCCTCATCCCGATCGACTACGCGCAGGAACTGTTCAACACCCAGTCGCTGTTCCGCATCCTGATCGAGGCGCGCAGCCGCACCGACATCGAGCCGGCCAGGGACGCGATCCGCCATCTGCTGAAACGGCGCCACGACGGCGAGGAGGACGTGACCGTCATCACCCAGGACGCCATCCTCGCCACCTTCGACCGCATCCTGCGCGCGCTGACCCTGGGCGTGGCGGGCATCGCCGCGATCAGCCTGGCCGTGGCCGGCATTCTGGTAATGAACGTGATGCTGGTGGCGGTGGCCCAGCGCACCCCGGAAATCGGCCTGCTGAAAGCCCTCGGCGCGCCCGCCGCCGACATCCGCCGCCTGTTCTTCGCCGAAGCGCTGTGGCTGTCGCTGGCCGGCGCTGCCATCGGTTACGCGCTGGGGAACGCCGGCGCCTGGATGATCCGGCTCGCCTACCCGCAACTCCCTGCCTGGCCGCCGGACTGGGCCAGCGTGGCGGGCGTCGCCACCGCCCTCCTCACCGGCATCGTCGCCAGCCTGTTGCCCGCCGCGCGCGCGGCGCGGCTCGACCCGGTGCTGGCGCTGAGCGGGAAGTGAAAATGGGGAGAATCTTTATCCGCGAAGGACACGAAGGGCGCGAAGAAACCCCTGAGAGCTTCGTCGTTGACTGCGCGCATGCAGGGCAATGCGATTTGCCCGAAACACTTGTTTTTGGCCTTCTTCGCGATCCTTCGCGTCCTTCTCGGACAAAAAAGGCTTCCGAATGACCGCCGCCGACACCCTGCGCTTCGCCCTGCACGCGCTGACCGCGCACCGGCTGCGCACCTTCCTGTCCGCCACGGGCATCGCCGTCGGCATCGCGGCGGTGATCCTGCTCACCTCGATCGGCGACGGCATCCATCAGTTCGTGCTGTCCGAGTTCACCCAGTTCGGCACCAACATCATCAACGTCAGCCCGGGCAAGGTCAGCACCCACGGCGCTTCGGTGGGCGCCATCGGCAGTTCGCGGCTGCTGACGATCGAGGATGCGCTGGCCCTGAAGACCTCGCGCTATGCGCAGTACACCAACGCCGGCGTGATGGGCAACGCGGAAATCCGCGCCCACGGCCGCAGCCGGCGCGTGACGGTGTACGGCGAAGGGCCGGATTTCTCGCGCGCCTTCAGCATGCACGTCGCGGCCGGCCAGTTCCTGCCCGCCGACGACCCGCGCAATCCGCGCGCCTACGCGGTGCTGGGGGCGAAAGTGCGCAGCGAGCTGTTCGGCAGCGCCAATCCGCTCGGCGCCACGCTGCAGGTCGGGGCGTCGCGCTTCCGGGTGATCGGCGTGATGGCGCCCAAGGGCCAGGTGCTCGGCTTCGACCTCGACGACACCGTCTACATCCCCACCGCGCGCGCGCTGGAAGTCTTCAACCGCGAAGGCGTGATGGAAATCCACATCGCCTACCGGCCCGGCGCGCCGCTCGAGGCGGTGGTCGCCGATGCCAAACGCATCCTGATCGCGCGCCACGGCCGCGAGGACTTCACCCTGACGCCGCAGCAGCAGATGCTCGACACGCTGGGCACCGTGCTCGACGTGCTGACCTTCGCCGTCGCCGCGCTCGGCGGGATTTCCTTATTGGTCGGCGCGGTCGGCATGGTCACGCTGATGCACATCGCCGTGGCCGAGCGCGTCGCCGAGATCGGCCTGCTCACCGCGCTGGGCACGACGCGCCCCCAGATCCGCACCCTGTTCCTGATGGAGTCGACCGTGCTGTCCACCCTGGGCGGGCTCGGCGGCCTGGCGGTCGGCGCCGGCGTCGCCGGGCTGCTGAAGCTCACCGTGCGCGACCTGCCGGTCAACACGCCGTGGGATTACGCCTTCGGCGCGCTGGGGGTGTCGGTGCTGATCGGGCTGGCCGCCGGCGTGGTGCCGGCGATGCGCGCGGCGCGGCTGAATCCGGTGGATGCGCTGCGCGCGGAGTGATGGGCGGGGCAGCCGCAGCCTGGGACTGAATGAAATGAAGCCCAACGTGGCTCTATCCGTCGGGCTTGCCGGCCTCTTGCGGGTGCAAGGCGCCGGATGCATCCATGCAGCGCAATGACGATTGCGCGCTACGCATGCCAGGCCGCCGTTCATCACCCCATTTTTTGTTTTTGATATAAGATATCAAAGTCTTTATATCCCGCGATGCCCGAGGTTTGAGTCATGAAGCAATGGAACGCCCGATACCCCAACCGATTCGATCTCGCCTCGGATCAGGATTACCTTGAATGGCGCGACGAGAAGCTGGCGGCCTATCCCGCAAACATCGGCGAACTGGTTGTCGAATTGGGCGACATGACCGCGCTGCGTCCGGCGGAAAAAACCAGAATCCTCGAAATCGTCGAACGGGCCAACATGTGCGTCTACACGGCAGGCGCCGCCGAACTGGAAATGCATTCCCTGCTGGCCCTGGGCAAACAACTCGGCGTCGCCCGCACCGACAAATCCGCCCGGCACGCGCAGTCCGACGAACTGACCGATTCAGGCATTCTGAACCGGGCCATCCCCTTCTCCACCCGGCACTGCAACTGGCACACCGACGCCACCTATTACGGATCGGACGACCCCATCCAGGCGCTGTTCCTGCTGTGCAAGCGCCCCGCGGCGGAGGGCGGAAGCAACAAGCTTCTGGACCACGAAATGCTTTACATTCGCCTCAGAGACACGGACCCCGGCGCCCTTGAGGTGTTGATGAACCGGAATTGCTTCAATTACAGGAATCCGGCCACCGGCGAGATCGACCCCCACCGGGGCGGGAAGGTTTTCTGGACGAACGCCGAGGGCCATCTGTGCCACCGGTTTTCCTTCCGGAAAACCGACATGGCCTGGTCGGATGAAAGCGATGTCGCCGCCGCCCGGAACGTGCTGGCGTCCCTCATTTCGGACGAGTCGGCGCACGTCATCGAAGGCCGGCTGGAATCGGGAATGGGCCTGATTTCGAACAATGTGCTGCATACGCGCGAAAAGCTCGTTGACAGCGACGACGCCGCAAACAAACGGCTGCTTTTCCGCACCCGGTTCTACGACAGGGTCAATCCCGAATACCCGGCCTGAGCAGGAAACAGCGCGTGCTGCGTGCTCCGGCGACGGGGGACAACGCCGCCCGGGTCGTCCGCGCCGCTTTCCCCGCTTTCATCTGCCGGACAGGCTTGGGCACGTTCCGCTGAAATTTCTCCATTTCCCTATCCAGGATCGATGGCCTCTCGTAACCGGTCCGGGAAAGACGCGCGGAGGGATAGGTCACAGGGGGCATCGAGGTC
>JAJZRE010000041.1 GCA_021802945.1 Pseudomonadota bacterium | reverse complement strand
CAGGTGTTCCACTGGATTCACCAGTCCGGGGTGGCCGATTTCGCGCAGATGACCGATATCGCCAAGAGCCTGCGCGAGAAGCTGCGGCAGCAGGCGGTGGTGCAGGCGCCCGCGGTCAATTTCGCCCACACCTCGGCGGACGGCACGCGCAAGTGGCTGTTCGACGTCGGCGTCGGCAACGGCATCGAGACCGTGTTCATCCCGGAAGACGACCGCGGCACCCTGTGCGTGTCGTCGCAGGTCGGCTGCGCGCTCGAATGCACCTTCTGCTCGACCGGGCGGCAGGGCTTCAACCGCAACCTGACCGTGGCCGAGATCATCGGCCAGCTGTGGGTGGCGCATCACGGCCTGAAGACCGAGCCCAACCGCACCGCGCCCGATCACGGCGCTGGCGAAATCTCCGACCGGCCGGTGACCAATGTGGTGATGATGGGCATGGGCGAGCCGCTGGCCAATTTCGAGAACGTGGTGACCGCCCTCGGCATCATGCTCGACGACCACGCCTACGGCCTGTCGCGGCGGCGGGTGACGGTGTCGACTTCAGGGCTGGTGCCGGCGATGGATCGCCTGGCGGAACGCTGCCCTGTCGCGCTGGCGGTGAGCCTGCACGCGCCCAGCGACGCATTGCGCGACCAGATCGTGCCGATCAACAGGAAGTATCCGCTGCGCGAACTGATGGCGGCCTGCCGGCGTTATCTGGTGCATGCGCCGCGCGATTTCATCACCTTCGAGTACGTGATGCTGGCGGGCGTGAACGACCAGCCCGAGCACGCGCGCCAGCTGATCGAGCTGACGCGCGACGTGCCCTGCAAGTTCAATCTCATTCCCTTCAATCCGTTCCCGGATTCGGGTTACGAGAAACCGCGGGCAGAATCGATGCGGGTGTTCCGCCAGATCCTGCAGGATGCGGGCCATGTGGTGACCACGCGCAAGACGCGCGGCGACGACATCGATGCGGCCTGCGGCCAGCTGGCCGGGAAAGTCGCGGACAAGAGCGGGCGTGTCCTGAAAAGAATGCACAAGGAGGCAGCGTGAAGAAACGGGTGGGCGCACTGGTTGCGGCGGCATTGCTGGCAGGCTGCGCGGCGCAGCCGATGGACGGCGGCGGGGTTGCCGCCAGCGAGGCGGACAGCGCGAGCCGTGAGCGCGCAAAGGCCTTCACGGACCTGGCCGGCGCCTATTACTCGCGCGCCCAGTACAAGGTCGCGCTCGACGAACTGCGCAAGGCGATCACGTCGGACAGTCGCTACGGCCCGGCCTACAATATCTACGGCATGATCTACATGGATCTGGCCGAGGACAGGCTGGCAGAAGAAAACTTCCGCCGCGCCATCGAACTGGATGGCAAGGATTCGGATGCGCGCAACAACTACGGCTGGTTTCTCTGTACCCGCGGCCGCTACGACGAGGGCCTCGCACAGTTCAGTGCGGCCATTCGCAACCCCTTGTACACGCAGCCTGAACGGGCCATCACCAACGCCGGTTTGTGCGCCGAGAGGAAGGGCGATATTGCGCTGGCCGAGGCCAATCTGGCAAAGGCGCTCAAGCTGCAGCCCGACAACCCCAACACGGTGCTCAAGCTGGCCGGCCTCAATTTCCGCCAGGGGCGGCTGACGGAAGCGCAACGCCTGCTGGGGCGTCACGACGAGCTGGCGCCGCCGAGCGCGGAAAGCCTGTGGCTGGGCGTGCGGCTGGAGCGCAAGCTGGGCGATCGTGCGCAGGAAGCCGCCTATGGCCTGCAGCTGCGCAAGCGCTTTCCCGATTCGAAAGAGACGCAGCTCATGCTGACGGGCCAATTCGAATGAGCGAAAGCGGGCAAACCTCGGTCGGCCAGATTTTGCGGGACGCGCGCGAAGCGCAGGGCCTGACGCTGGAAGAGGCCGCCGTGCGCCTGCGCCTGATGCACCGCCAGATCGAGGCGATGGAGCGGGATGATTTCGAGAGTCTCGGCCAGCCTGTGTTTGCGCGGGGGTTTGTGCGCAACTATGCGCGTCTGCTTGGGCTTGCTCCCGAACCGCTGCTTGCACGCATGGAAGGTGCCCCGGTCGAGCTGTCCCCGCTCAGCCCGGTCGAGCCGCCCCCGCCGCGTTCCTGGCTGGCCTCGCCGTGGCTGATCCTGTCGCTGCTCGGCCTGCTGGTCGTCGTGGCCGCCCCGGTTGCGCTCTACGTGTGGCTCAACAGCGACGCGGTCGAGGGGGCGGACAGTCGTCACCCCGCGTCAGCGGTGCAATCGCATCCGGCTGCGGCTGCGCCGGGCGCGGCGCCGGCACACGCCTCCGCGCCCGTTGCCGAGGTGGCGCCCGCCCCGCCCGCCGCAGCGAGCGCCGAGAAGGCTGGCGCCGCTGCTTCTGCACTCCCCGACCCTGCGGTGTCCGGCAGCGTGCTGCATCTCGATTTCGGCGCCGAATCCTGGACCGAAATCAAGGACGCCAGCGGGCGCATGCTGCTGCGTCAGCTCAACCCCGCGGACAGCCGCGTGGATATCCACGGCCAGCCGCCATTCGAGGTGGTGATCGGAAACGCGCCGCACGTGCGGATGACCTACAACGGTCGTCCCATCGACCTCGATCCGTTCACCGACGCGACAGTTGCCCGCTTCACGCTTGAAGAATAGCCACCCTTGAAGAATACCCGCGAAGAATGATGTCTCAGATTGTCCGTCGTCCCACCCGCCAGGTGCGGGTCGGTTCCGTGCTGGTCGGCGGCGATGCGCCCGTGGTGGTGCAGTCGATGACCAACACCGATACCGTCGACGTCACCGCGACCGTGCGCCAGGTGCAGGCGCTCGCCGAGGCCGGCTCGGAACTGGTTCGCCTCACCGTCAACACGCTGGAGGCCGCCGCCGCGGTGCCGCGCATCCGCGAGCGCCTCGACGTGCTGGGCTGCCGTGTGCCGCTGATCGGCGATTTTCATTTCAACGGCCACAAGCTGCTGACCCAGGTGCCGGCGTGCGCCGAAGCGCTGGCCAAGCTGCGCATCAACCCTGGCAACATCGGGCGCGGCAACAAGCGTGACGAGCAGTTCGCGACGCTGATCGAAGTGGCATGCCGCTACGACAAGCCGGTGCGCATCGGCGTCAACTGGGGCAGCCTCGACCAGGCGCTGGCGGCACGCATGATGGACGACAACGCGCGTCTCGCGCAGCCGGAAGACGCCGAGGTGGTGATGCGCCGCGCGATGGTGGCCTCCGCGCTGGAGTCGGCGAAGAAGGCCGAGGAACTGGGCCTGGGCGGCGACAGGATCATCCTGTCGTGCAAGATGAGCCGGGTGCAGGACCTGATTGCGGTCTACCGCGACCTTGCCTCGCAGTGCGATTATCCGTTGCATCTTGGGTTGACCGAAGCCGGCATGGGCAGCAAGGGCATCGTCGCCTCGACTGCCGCGCTCGCCGTGCTGCTGCAGGAAGGCATCGGCGACACCATCCGCATTTCCCTGACGCCCGAGCCGGGCGGCGAACGCACCCAGGAAGTCCGTGTCGGCCAGGAGATCCTGCAGGCGCTCGGCCTGCGCGCGTTCACCCCGCAGGTCACCGCCTGCCCGGGCTGCGGCCGCACCACCTCGACCGTGTTCCAGGAGCTGGCGCAGGACATCGAAACCTATCTGCGCACCCAGATGCCGCTGTGGCGCAGCCAGTACCCCGGCGTCGAAGCCATGCAGGTGGCGGTGATGGGCTGCGTGGTCAACGGCCCCGGCGAATCCAAGCACGCCAACATCGGTATCTCGCTGCCCGGTACCGGCGAGGTGCCGGTCGCGCCGGTGTACGTCGACGGCGAAAAGACCGTGACGCTGAAGGGCGACCGCATCGCCGCCGACTTCCAGGCGATCGTCGAGGACTATGTGCGGCGGCGGTATGGGCATTGAAAAATCTTTATCCGCGAAGGACGCGAAGGGCCGCGAAGTGAAAATCAGGAAAAACAGGGCTTGGGTTTTCTTCGCGCTTCTTCGCGTCCTTCGCGGATAAAAAATTGATTTCCAGAACATGAGCAACAACAACATTCAATCCGTGCGCGGCATGAACGACTGCCTGCCCGACGCCGCCGACACCTGGCAGGCGTTCGAGGCGATCGTGCGCGACTGGCTCAGGCGCTACGGCTACCGCGAGATGCGCACGCCGATTCTCGAGCACACCGGCCTGTTCAAGCGCGCCATCGGCGAGGTGACCGACATCGTCGAAAAGGAGATGTATACCTTCGTCGACGAGTTGAACGGCGAATCGCTGGCATTGCGCCCGGAGGGCACGGCGTCGTCGGTGCGCGCGGTGATCCAGCACAATTTGCTGTACGACGGCGGCAAGCGGCTGTGGTACACCGGCCCGATGTTCCGCCACGAGCGCCCGCAGAAGGGCCGCTACCGGCAGTTCCACCAGGTCGGCGTCGAGGCGCTCGGCTTCGCCGGGCCGGATGTCGACGCCGAACTGATCGTGATGTGCGCCGACCTCTGGCGCGAACTCGGCATCGCGCCGACGCTGCAGCTCAACACGCTGGGCGACCACGCGTCGCGGCAGCGCCACCGGCAGAAGCTGATCGCCTACTACGAGGCGCACCAGGACGCGCTCGACGAGGACGCGAGGCGCCGCCTGCACAGCAATCCGCTGCGCATCCTCGACAGCAAGAATCCGGCGATGCAGGCGCTGAACGATGCGGCCCCCAGGCTGATGGACGAGCTGGAGGACGCGGCGCGGGCCCATTTCGATGCCGTGCAGACCCTGCTGCGCGCCAACGGCATCGCCTTCGAGATCAATCCGCGCCTGGTGCGCGGGCTCGACTATTACAACCGCACCGTGTTCGAATGGGTGACCGACCAGCTCGGCGCGCAGGGCACGGTGTGCGCGGGCGGGCGCTACGATGGTTTGATCGAACAGCTGGGCGGCAAGCCGGCGCCCGCTGCCGGCTTCGCCATGGGCATCGAACGGCTGCTGGCGCTCATCGAGGCTGGGGGACGCGCCATCGCGACGCCGGTGCCGGACGCCTACATCGTCCACGCCGGCGACGCCGCGCAGGCGTTCGCCTGGCAGGCGGCATCCGCGCTGCGCAGCGCCGGACTTGCCACGGTCTTGCATTGCGGCGGCGGCAGTTTCAAGTCACAGATGAAAAAGGCCGATGCCAGTCGCGCGCGCTTCGCGGTGATCATCGGCGACGACGAGGCCGCGGCGCAGCAGGTGACGCTGAAGCCGCTGCGCGATACGACGGAACAGACCCGCGTCGAGGTGGCGCTGGCGATTCAATTCATTCAAAAGGCATAACGACGATGGCAACCTACGATCTCGACGAGCAGGAACGGCTGGACGAACTGAAAGCCTGGTGGAAACGCTGGGGCAGCCTGGTGATGATCGGTCTGGCCGTGGCGATCGCCGCCGCTGCAGGCTGGCGCTACTGGCAGAACCGGACGGTGACGCAGAGCCTGGAAGCGGCCACCGTATATGAGAAACTCACGCAGTCGCTGGCGGCAAACGACATCAAGGGCGCACGCGAGGCGGGCGCGATGCTGATCGACCAGTACAGGGACACGGGGTACGCGCCGCGTGCCGCGATGCTGCTGGCCAAGCTCAACGTCGACGGCAAGGACCTGAAAAGCGCGCAGGGCCAACTCGAGTGGGCGGTTGCCCACAGCAAGGAGCCTGCGGTCAAGGATCTGGCGCGCCTGCACCTGGCCGGCGTGCAGCTCGACCAGAAGGAATATGACGCTGCGCTGAAAACCCTGTCTGCCTCGCACAGCGATGCGTTTGCCTTCCGCTTCGAGGACCTGCGGGGTGACGTGCTGATGGCGCAGGGTAAAAAGGCCGAAGCGCGTGCGGCTTATCAGGCGGCGTTCGGCAAGATGGAAAATGACAATCCCTATCGCAGCGTTGTCGAACTGAAGCTCGATGCGCTGGGAGGAGAAGCCAAGTGAAGATGCGTTTGATTGTGGCAGGCCTGGCGCTGGCCGTATCGGGATGCAGCACGGTCGGATCGATGACCAGCACGGTCGGCGGCTGGTTCGGCCACGGCTCGCCCAGGGCCAAACCGGCAGAACTGGTCGAATTCAAGCCCACTGCCCGCCTCTCCGAAGCCTGGAAGGCCGAGGTGGGCGACACCGGCGGTTATCTGTTCCGTCCGCAAGCCGAAGGCGACGACGTGTTCGCGGCAGGCGGCAACCGGGTGGCGCGCATCGCGGTGGCCAATGGCAATACCGTATGGAAGACCGATGCCGGGACGAAGCTGTCAGCCGGCGCCGGTGCGGGACAGGGCCTGGTCCTGGCAGGCAGCAGCAAGGGCGGGTTGCTGGCGCTGGATCGGGCCAGTGGCCAGGTGCGCTGGAAGACGGCATTGTCGAGCGAGGTGACCGGCCAGGTTCTGGTGGTGGGCGACAATGTCATCGCGCGCACCGGCGATGGCCGCGTGCAGGCCCTTGCGGTAAACGACGGCAGCCGCAAATGGCTGTATACGCGCAATCTGCCGGCGTTGAGCCTGCGCGGCTCGGGCGGCATGGCGGTGCGTGACGACGTGCTCTACGCCGGATTTCCCGGCGGCAAGCTGGTCGCGCTGAATGTCGCCAATGGTGCGCAGTTGTGGGAGGCCACGGTAGCGCTGCCGCATGGGGCGACTGAACTCGAGCGGGTGGCCGACGTCATGGGCAACCCGGTGGTGGACGGGCAGCAGGTGTGTGCGGTCGCCTACCAGGGGCGGGTGGCGTGTTTCAATCGCCGCAACGGCGAGTTGCTGTGGGCGCGCGACACCTCCAGCAACAGCGGGCTGGCCATGGACGAGCGCAACGTCTACGTCACGGACGACAAGGATGCCGTGACCGCCTATGACAAGACCAGCGGCAGCGCCGGCTGGCGGCAGGACAAGCTGGCACGCCGCGAGGTGACTGCGCCGCTTGCACTCGGTGCCTGGGTGGTGGTGGCCGACGGCGAAGGCTACGTGCATGTCCTGTCTGCCGAGGACGGCAGCTTTGTGGCGCGTGCCAGGGTCGACAGCGGCGTGCGGACGGCGCCTGTCGACATCGGGCCGGGTTTCGCGGTCGAGACGGCCAAAGGCAGCGTCGTCGCGTTCCGGCTCAAGTAAACAATTACGACGCGCCGGTAAAACAGGCGCGTCCGCTAAGGATTCACATGCTTCCCACTCTGGTTCTTGTCGGACGTCCCAACGTCGGCAAGTCCACCCTGTTCAACCGCCTCACCGGCACGCGCGACGCCCTGGTGCACGACCTGCCGGGGATGACGCGCGACCGTCATTACGGGCGCGGGCGCATCGGCGACAAGCCCTACCTGGTGGTGGATACCGGCGGCCTCGAACCGGTGGCCAGGGAGGGCATCATGGCCGAGATGGCGCGCCAGACCCTGCAGGCCATCGACGAGGCCGATGCCATCATCTTCATGGTTGATGCCCGGGCCGGCCTGACGCCGCAGGACAAGGTGATCGCCGACCGTTTGCGTCGGGCGTCGTGTCCGGTGCTGCTCGCGGTCAACAAGGCCGAGGGCATGAACCGCGCGGTGGTGACCGCCGAATTCCACGAACTGGGCCTCGGCGAGCCGCTGGCGATTTCCGGCGCGCACGGCGACGGCATTTCCGATCTGGTGGACGAGGCGCTGGCGCCGTTTTCCGCAGAGGAAGAAAAAACCGACGACTTCGGCATCCCCAAGATCGCGCTGGTGGGGCGTCCCAACGTCGGCAAGTCGACCCTGGTCAACGCGCTGGTGGGCGAGGAGCGCGTCATCGCCTTCGACCAGCCGGGCACCACGCGCGATTCGATCTACGTCGAGTTCGAGCGCGACGGCAAGCCCTACATCCTGATCGACACCGCCGGCGTGCGGCGCAAGGGGAAAGTCTTCGAGACGGTGGAGAAATTCTCGGTCATCAAGACGCTGCAGGCGATCGAGGATGCCAACGTGGTGGTGCTGGTGCTCGATGCGCGCGAGAACATTTCCGAGCAGGATGCGCACCTCGCCGGCTTCGTGCTGGAAACCGGACGCGCGCTGGTGGTGGCGGTCAACAAGTGGGATGGCCTGTCCGCCGGGCAGCGCGACGACATCAAGCGCGACATCGGGCGCAAGCTGGCCTTCCTGGATTTCGCCCGCTTCAACTACATTTCGGCGCTCAAGGCCAAGGGCCTGGACACCCTGCTGAAGGACGTCGAAGCCGCCCACGCCGCCGCCTTCATCAAGATGTCGACGCCCAAGCTCACGCGGGTGCTGGAGATGGCGGTGGAACAGCACGCGCCGCCCAAGAACGGCCTGTTCCGTCCGAAGCCGCGCTACGCCCACCAGGGCGGCAAGAACCCGCCGGTCATCATCCTGCACGGCAACGCGCTGGAAGGGCTGCGCGACGACTACAAGCGCTATCTGGAAAGCAGTTTCCGCAAGGCCTTCAAGCTGCAGGGCACGCCGCTGCGAATCCAGGTCAAGGAAGACAGCGGCAAGAATCCGTTCGAGGGCAAGAAACGCGCGCCGCTCACCGAGAGCGAGGCGACGCGGATGCGGCGCAAGAAGCGGGTGCGGCGGAAAGTGTACGGCGCCGACTGAGCCTCCACGTTGCGCTCCGCCCGCGGGGTGTAGGCCGTGGTTGTCCCCGCAAGGGGGAGGCCATGTCTGTAAGCTGCTAAAGCAGCAACAGCCGTGCACTAAAGCCGATAAATCGGCAACAACCACGCTCCACCCGCGAGGAGTAGGCCGTGGTTGTAAGCCGATAAATCGGCAACAACCACGCTCAGTCGAGCCAGCGCACCAGGTAAAACAGCTTGAATCCTTCCGACGAGCGCGACGGGCCGCTGGCGATCGCCGCATGGCGGTTCTTGGCGGGGTCGGCGTGCGCCAGCGCCTCCTCCTCGCTGGCGTAAATTTCGACCACGCCCTCGGGAAAGCGCTTGCGGTTCTTGCCGGAGGGCGAATAGATCACCACCGCCGAGGTGCCGACGACCTTCGATTCGACGTCGGTGAACAGGCTGGTGGCTTGCGGCATGCTCAGTGGGTCTTTTTGGGAATGCTGCTGATCTTGACGGCGTGGCTGGACGGCGTCTCGTCGGTGAAGCGGGGGCGCTCGTCGAGGGTGCGGCCGGTGAGCCTGGCGAGTTCCGTCTCGCGGCTGGAGATCACCATCAGGCAGTCCTTGATGTTGAGGATGGTGGCATCGGTCAGCGGGCTGGGGTTGCCGTCGCGCGGCGCGGTGTCGCGCACGATGGAGGTGAGGGTCTTGCGCATCATGCGCATGAGGCGCTGCTCGTCGTGCAGGGCTTTTTCGTCCATGGGGATACTCCGGGAGCCAGCAAAGATCTTACATTGTCGGCATCGCCCCTGGTTTCGTCAACGCAAGCCCTTGGCAGCGAAAGGGATAAAAAGCGTGACAGGGTGCATAAGAATTATGAACCGACGGCGCCATCCGGCTGTTTTATGCTTGCCGGCAAGGAGAAGCCGCATGTCAGAGCCAAATACGAACGAACCCGGCGAGGTTCGTGAAATCCGCATCAATCCCGTCGTGCCGAGCGAATCGGTACTGGTCGCCACTGCGCGCAGCATGCGCCCGAAGAAGGCCGAGGAACTGGCGCCGCGCGACACCCGCAAGCACGTCGAAACCTGTCCGTTCTGCCGCGGCAACGAGCACAAGACCCCGCCCGCGATTCTGGCCTGGCCGGAAAAGGCCGATTGGCGGATCCGCATGGTCGAGAACCTCTATCCGGTGCTGGGCGACGACCGCGAACAGGTCAACTTCAACTTCGGCCTGCAGCAGACCATCGACGGCTACGGCCGGCATGAGGTCATCATCGACCACTACGAGCACGGCATCGCCGTGCACGAAATGGCCGAGCCGCACCTGGCGGCGCTGTTCGGCGTCTACCAGACGCGCATGCGGCAGCTGTTCGAATCGGACGCGCGGCTGAAATACGTGCTGGTGTTCAAGAACTTCGGCCCGGCGGCCGGCGCGTCGATCCCGCACACGCACAGCCAGGTGATCGCGATGCCGGTGGTGCCGGAGAACGTCGACGCCGAGGTGAGGAACAGCGCCGCGCACTACGCCAAGCATCACCACTGCATCTTCTGCGCGCTGATCGACGAGGCGCTGACCTTCGAGGCGACGATCTACGACCGCAACTCGGGCGCGGTGCGGCGCAAGATCAACGTCGGCCAGTACGTGGTCGAGCGCGGCGAGAAGTTCATCGCCATCAAACCCTTCGCCAGCCGCTACGAGTGGGAGGTGCACATCCTGCCGCTGGCGCACCAGGCCGACTTTCTCGACGTGCGCGGCGAGGACATGGCCGACCTGGCACGGGTGATGAAGCGCACCATGGCGCGTCTGGATGCCGTCATCGGCGGCGCGCAGTACAACTTCTTCCTGCACTCGGTGCCGCACGACGCGCGGCAGGGCGCGCACGCGGCGAGCTACCACTGGCATCTGGAAATCTGTCCGCGAACGTCCATTCCCACCGGGTTCGAGCTGGGCTCCGGATTGTTCGTCAACACGATCAACCCGGAACAGGCCGCCGAGCGTCTGCGTGCAGTGGACTTGTAAAAAAAGCCGCAGGCTAGAATAACCGGCTTTTACAAGCGCAACGGCAACCCATGCTGCCAGTCAACGAACCCAATCAGCGCGCGATGCCAGCCGACCGGGACAACTCGCATGTCGATCGCCTGAACGCCTTGTGGAAGCTGTCGATGCGGCGCGGGCTTTCCGATCCCGAGCGCATACGCGCCATGCTGGCCATGGCAGCCGACGTGCTGGACATGGATCTGGTGGTGCTCGGCGAACTGGGCGAGCATTGCACCGCGCGCTATGTCAGCGACCGCCTGGGGGTACTTCCGGAAGGGACCAGGCAGCCGGTGGAGCTGTCGTTGTGCCGCATTGTCTACCAGACCTGTGCGCCGGCCCATATCGCCGATCTGGCCGCGCACCCCCTGTATGCCGGCCATAGAATGGTGACCGAGTTTGGCATGCGGGTCTTTTCGGGCATTCCGGTATCGGTCGGCGACGAGACCCGCTGGGTGCTGGCGTTTTTGCGCAGGCGCAGCGTACCCCCGCTTGATGCGGTCGATATTGCCTACATGGACCTCATTGCCGACTGGCTCGGCAATGCCCTGCATCAATCCGCGCAAAAGGAACTGCTGCAACGCATCGCGTTGACCGATCCGCTGACCGGCCTGCCCAACCGGCGCGCGGCCGAGGAGCGCCTGCAAAAGGAGAAGGCGCGCATGCCGCGTGACGGCCTGGGCTTTGCGCTGGCCCTGGTCGACCTCGACCATTTCAAGATGGTGAATGACCGGTACGGCCATGCCGTGGGCGACGAGGTGCTCGAGGCGGTGGCGCGCCGCTTCGAAGCCGGCTTGCGCGAGGGCGACTGGGTGGCGCGCTGGGGCGGGGAGGAATTCCTGTTTGTCCTGCATGGCAGCACGGCGGAGGGCGCCGTGGCGATCCTGGACCGATTGGCCAGCCTGATGCGTTCTACGCCGGTCCAGACCTCCGTGGGCGCCATTCCATTGAGCTTCTCGGCAGGTGCGGCGGCCTTCGGCGAGGGCGACTGCGAAATCCAGTCGATGCTGGAAGAAATCGACCTGGCCCTGTACCGGGCCAAGGGCGAGGGGCGCGATCAGATCCGGGTGGCCGCGCATACGCGCTTTCCGTGGAATGGGGCATTGTTGCGGCAGGCACTGGCTGAAACGCGGGTCAGGTATGCCTCGCAGGTCATCGTCGACCTGCAGAGCAGACAGGCGGTTGCAGACGAGGCGCTGGCGCGCATCGAGACCGCGACCGGCGAAATCGTCGAGGCCAAGGATTTTGTCGACATGGCAGAAGGCCTCGGACTGATGGCCGAAGTCGACCGGCAGGTGGTTCGCAGCGTGATGCAGCACTGCGTGGTGCGCATGAATGAAGGCGGGCCGCCCGATTTCGCCCATTTCGTGAACGTGTCGCCGCAGTTTCTGGCGCGGCGCGACCTGGTGGACGAAATGCTCGAGGACGCCATGGACTATTGCCAGACCTGCAGCGCGATGCTGGGGCCGGTCAAGCCCATCGTGCTGGAACTGACCGAGCGCCAGCGCATCGTCAGCCTGGACAAACTGCGTGCCGACCTGCAGCCCTTCATCGACTTCGGCTTTCGCCTGGCGCTGGACGATTTCGGCAGCGGGTATTCGTCCTATCTCTATCTTGCGCACCTGCCGGTGAGTTTCCTGAAAATCGAAGGCTGGCTGGTGTCGCAGATGCGCCAGGACCGCAAGGTGGCGGGAATCGTCGAAAGCCTGGCGAACTTTGCGCGCAAGGAGGGCATGCGCACGGTGGCCGAACATGTCGAAGACGCCGAAACAGCCCGCATTCTGGCCGACATGGGGGTGGATTACGGACAGGGCTGGCATTTTGGGCGTCCGCAACGGGCGCATGCGGGCTAGAATGAGAGGCCCTTTTGCCATCCGCCGTGGCGTGTTGCGAGCCCCCTGAACACCTGTCCGTGAATCCTTCCCCGCATTGCCTTCCCCCATTGCCGGCTGCCATGTGTCAGGCTGCGGACCGGGAGTGCCCGCTTGTTTGAGCGGCACGCTGGCGGCGAACGCGTCATCCTGGTGGCGCTCGACTTCGGCGATCCGGATTTTGGCGAAGGCGTCGCCGAGTTGCGTCTGCTTGCGACGGGGGCAGGCCTCGACATTCTGGGCGAGGTACAGGGCAAGCGCAGCCGCCCCGACGCAGCCCTGTTCGTGGGAAGCGGCAAGGCCGACGAGATCGCCGCGCTGGTCGCTGCCACCGAAGCCGATGTCGTGATTTTCAACCACGAGCTGTCGCCCGCGCAGGAGCGCAACCTGGAGCGTCGCCTGCAGTGCCGGGTGATCGACCGCACCAGCCTGATTCTCGACATCTTCGCCCGCCGTGCGCACAGCGCCGAAGGCAAGCTGCAGGTCGAACTGGCCCAGCTGCAGCATCTGTCGACCCGCCTGGTGCGCGGCTGGACCCACCTGGAGCGTCAGCGCGGCGGGGTGGGCATGCGCGGCCCCGGCGAGAAGCAGCTGGAGACCGACCGCCGCCTGATCGGGGTGCGGGTCAAGGCGCTGCGCGAGCGGCTCGCCAAACTGGGCAAGCAGCGCCGCACCCAGCGGCGGTCGCGTGCGCGGCAGCAGGTCATGTCTGTGGCGCTGGTGGGCTACACCAACGCGGGAAAATCCACCCTGTTCAACGCGTTGACGCGTGCCGGCGCCTACGCGGCCGACCAGCTTTTCGCCACGCTGGACACGACCACGCGCAAGATCTACCTGCCGCAGGCGGGTGAGGTCGTGCTTTCCGATACCGTCGGCTTCATCACGCGCCTGCCGCACGACCTGGTGGCCGCCTTCCGCGCCACGCTGGAGGCCACCGCCGAGGCCGATTTGCTGCTGCACGTGATCGATTCCGCCAGCCCCGGGCGCGAGCGCCAGATCGAGGCGGTCGACAAGGTGCTGCACGAAATCGGCGCGGATGCCGTGCCGCAGCTCCGCGTCTACAACAAGCTCGATCTGACGGGCATTGCGCCGGGAGTGGGGCGTGACGAATATGGTAAACTGCAAAGCGTGTATGTATCCGCGCAAACCGGCGCGGGGCTTGAACTCTTGCGCGATGCCCTGTCGGAAATCCTGCTCGCCGAGCGCGCCCAGGACGAAGCCGGCGCGCCGCGCGCAGACGCCTCCCGAACCACATCTCTCACTGCGATAACCTGACACTATGGCCTGGAACGACCCGCAATGGGGCAACAAAGACAACCGCAAGAATAGCGGGCCGCCCGATCTGGACGAGCTTTGGCGGCGCCTTAACCAGCGCCTCAACAGCATGTTCGGCAACCGCAACCCCGAAGGCGGCGGCGGGTTCCCTGCCGGGGGCGCGGGCGGCGGCAACCTGCTCGGCCTGCTGATCGGCGCGCTCGTGCTGGTATGGGTGGCGAGCGGCTTCTATATCGTCGATACCGGCCAGCGCGGCGTGGTCCTGCGCTTCGGCAAATACATCGAGACCACCGATCCGGGGCCGCGCTGGCACTTGCCGTGGCCGATCGAGTCACGCGAAATCGTCAACGTCGACCAGGTGCGCACCGTGGAAATCGGCTACCGCAACAACGTCAAGAGCAAGGTGCTGAGAGAGTCGCTGATGCTGACTGACGACGAGAACATCATCGATGTGCAGTTCGCGGTGCAGTACATCCTGAAAGACCCGGTCGAGTTCCTGTTCGTCAACCGTGCGCCTGAAGACACGGTGCCCCAGGTGGCCGAAACCGCGATGCGCGAAGTCGTGGGCAAGAACAAGATGGACTTCGTGCTGTACGAAGGACGCGCCGACATCGCCTCGCAGGCGAAGGTGCTGATGCAGCAGATTCTCGATCGCTACAAGACCGGCATCAGCGTCAGCCAGGTCACCCTGCAGAACATCCAGCCGCCCGAGCAGGTGCAGGCCGCGTTCGACGACGCGGTGAAGGCGAGCCAGGACCGCGAGCGCCTGAAGAACGAGGCGGAGGCCTATTCCAACGATGTGGTGCCGCGTGCCAGCGGCGTGGCATCGCGCCTCAAGGAAGAGGCCGACGGCTACAAGCAGTCGGTGATCGCCAACGCCGAAGGTGACGCCAGCCGCTTTGCGCAGATCAATGCCGAATACCGGAAGGCACCGCAAGTTACGCGCGAGCGTATGTATCTCGACACCATGCAGACCGTGATGAACAACACCAGCAAAGTGGTGGTGGACCAGAAAGGCGGCAACAGCCTGTTGTACCTGCCGCTCGACAAGTTGCAGCAGATCGTCAGCCAGCCGGGCAATAGTGCGCCAGACGCGTCGTCACAGCCGCCCGCCGCCGCCGCCGCGACGACGACGGTGCCTGCGCCGGCGGATATTCGCTCGCGTGATGCCTTGCGCAGCCGTGACCGGGAGGATCGGCCATGAACAACAAGATTTTCGGTCCCATCCTGATCGGCCTGGTTGTGTTGCTGGTGGTCTTGAGCGGCAGCATGTTTACCGTCGACCAGCGCCAGAACGCCCTGGTGTTCCAGCTGGGTGAGGTCGTGTCGGTGAAGAAAAAGCCGGGGCTGTATTTCAAGCTGCCGCTGGTGCAGAACGTTCGTTATTTCGATACGCGCATCCTCACGCTGGATGCGGGAGAGCCCGAGCGCTTCATCACGTCGGAAAAGAAAAACGTGCTGGTCGATTCGTACATCAAATGGCGCGTCATCGATGCCCGGCAGTTTTACGTGTCGGTCGGGGGCGATGAGACGCGCGCGCAGATCCGTCTGAACCAGACGGTGAATGACGGCCTGCGCGCCGAATTCGGCAAGCGCACGATTCACGACGTGGTTTCCGGCCAGCGTGACCAGGTGATGAACCTGATTCGCACCAAGGCGGACCAGGATGCCCGTTCGATCGGCGTGCAGGTGGTCGACGTGCGCATCAAGCGGGTCGATCTGCCGGAAAGCGTGTCGGAAAACGTTTACCGCCGCATGGAAGCCGAACGCAAGCAGGTGGCCAACGAACTGCGTTCGACCGGCGCGGCGGAAGCGGAAAAGATCAAGGCCGACGCCGACAGGCAGAAGCAGGTGATCGTCGCCAACGCCTACCGCGACGCGCAGCGCGTCAAGGGCGAGGGCGACGCCAAAGCCGCGGCGATCTACGCCGAAGCGTACGACAAGAACCCGGAGTTTTACGCCTTCTACCGCAGCATGCAGGCCTACCGCGAGAGCTTCAAGAGCAAGAGCGACGTGATGGTGCTCGACCCCAGCGCCGACTTCTTCAAGTACATGAAGAACCCGCGCGCTGCCGGCGGTAAATGACGGGTTCCGGCTGGCTTGCGGCAATCGGCCTGATGTTGGTGATCGAGGGGATTCTGCCGCTTGCCGCGCCCGCCGCATGGCGTGACGGCTTTCGCAGGATGCTGGAACTCAGCGACGGCCAATTGCGTTTTATCGGAGCCACCTCGATGCTGGGTGGCCTTTTTGTGTTGTTGGTGCTGAATTGAAATGACTGCCTGGCTCTTGCCCGAAAACGTCGAGGATGTGCTGCCGCCGCAGGCCTGGCGCATGGAGGACATGCGCCGCGCGCTGCTCGACCTGTTCCGCAGCCGCGGCTACCAGCTGGTGGTCCCGCCGCTGATGGAGTACGTCGACTCGCTGCTGACCGGCGTCGGCGCCGATCTCGACCTCAAGACCTTCAAGCTGGTCGACCAGCTGACCGGGCGGCTGATGGGCGTGCGCGCCGACACCACGCCGCAGGTGGCGCGCATCGATGCGCACCTGCTCGCCGCCAACGCGGTGAATCGACTGTGCTATGCAGGCAGCGTGCTGCACACCCAGTCCGACGGCTTCCACCGCTCGCGCGAACCGATCCAGATCGGCGCCGAGCTGTATGGCGAAGCCGGCGCCGAAGCCGACCTCGAGATCCTCACGCTGATGCTGCAGGGCCTGTCCGCATGCGGCGTGAAGACGCTGCAGCTCGACATCGGCCACGTCGGCGTCTACCGCGCGCTGGCGCAGGAAGCCGGCCTCTCCGGCGAGGTCGAGCACCAGCTGTTCGGCGCGCTGCAGGCCAAGGACAGCAGCGCCGTCGCCATCCTCACTGCCGGGCTGCCCATCGCCCTGCGCGACGCCTTTGCCGCATTGCCGCAGCTTTATGGCGACCGCAGCGTGCTGGCCGAGGCGCGCGCGCGCCTGCCGCAGCTGGCGGCAATCGCGGCCGCACTGGATACACTGGAGGGGCTCGACCGCGGCCTCGTCGGCGTCGAAGCGGCCTATGACCTGGCCGAGCTGCGCGGCTACGGCTACCACAGCGGGGTCGTGTTCGCCGCCTACACCGGCGGGCGCAGCCATGCGATCGCGCAGGGCGGGCGCTACGACGAAGTGGGGCGGGTATTCGGCCGGGCGCGTCCGGCCACCGGTTTCAGTCTGGATTTGCGCGAGCTGGTCGTTGCCGGCTCGGCACAATGAAATGGGAGATTGCACCATGGCAGCAAAAAACGTCGTCGTCATCGGTACCCAGTGGGGCGATGAAGGCAAGGGCAAGATCGTCGACTGGCTGACCGACCGCGCGCAGGGCGTGGTGCGCTTCCAGGGCGGCCACAATGCCGGCCACACGCTGGTCGTCGGCGGCAAGAAAACCGTGCTGCACCTGATCCCGTCCGGCATCCTGCGCGACAACGTCACCTGCTACATCGGCAACGGCGTCGTGCTGTCGCCGACCGCGCTGATCGAGGAAATGGACATGCTGCAGGCGGCCGGCGTCGACGTCGCCAGCCGCCTCAAGCTCAGCGAAGCCTGCCCGCTCATCATGCCGCACCACGTGGCGCTCGACCGCGCGCGCGAAATCGCCAAGGGCGCCGGCAAGATCGGCACCACCGGGCGCGGCATCGGCCCCGCCTACGAAGACAAGGTGGCGCGCCGTGCGCTGCGGCTGCAAGACCTGTTCCACCGCGAACGGTTCGCCGCCAAGCTGGGTGAGGTGCTCGACCACCACAACTTCATGCTGAAAAACTATTACAAGACCGACGTGGTCGACTTCAACCAGTCGCTCGACGAAATGATGGCGCTGGCCGAGCGCCTCAAGCCGATGGTGGCCGATGTGCCGCGCAGCCTGTACGAGGCCAACAAGGCCGGCGAGAACCTGCTGTTCGAAGGCGCGCAGGGCACGCTGCTCGACATCGACCACGGCACCTACCCGTTCGTGACGTCGTCCAACTGCACGGCCGGCGGCGCCGCCACCGGCGCCGGTGTCGGTCCGAACACGCTGCACTACATCCTCGGCATCACCAAGGCCTACACCACGCGTGTGGGTTCCGGGCCGTTCCCGACCGAACTGTTCGACGATATCGGCCAGTATCTCGGCGAGAAGGGCCATGAATTCGGGGCCACCACCGGCCGCGCGCGTCGCTGCGGCTGGTTCGATGCCGCTGCGCTCAAGCGTTCGATCCAGATCAACGGTGTGACGGGCCTGTGCGTGACCAAACTCGACGTGCTGGACGGGCTGGAAACCGTGCGCGTGTGCGTCGGCTACAGGATCGATGGCGAGCACTGCGACATCCTGCCGGTGGGCGCGGAGTCGATCGCCCACGTCGAGCCGATCTACGAGGATCTGCCGGGCTGGAGCGATACGACCGTGGGCGTGCAGGAATTCGACAAGCTGCCGCAGAAGGCGCAGACCTACCTGAAGCGGATGGAGGCCCTGTGCGAAGTGCCGGTGGACGTCGTGTCGACCGGTCCGGACCGGGTGGAGACGATCGTGCGTCGTCACCCCTACGAGGCCTGATGGTTAAAATGAAGTCTGAAAAAAGCAAAAAGCCGACACGAGGTCGGCTTTTTACTTGCAGCGTCTGGTGCCCAGAAGAGGACTCGAACCTCCACAGTGTTGCCACCGCTAGGACCTGAACCTAGTGCGTCTACCAATTCCGCCATCTGGGCAATGAAGGCGCGCATTTTAGAGAGCAGAGAATAAATTGTCAACGAAGATGCCTGAAAAGAAATCGCGCAGCCGCGCAAGCAAGCACAAAATTCCGGCGATCCGCCTGGCCGACCCGTTCTACGAGCGGGAGGTCGAGCGCTACGAATCGCCGCTGCCGAGTCGCGAGTACATCCTGCAATTGCTGACCGACGCCGGCTGCCCGGTCGATGCCGACGCCTTCGCCGAGCAGCTGCACATCACCGAGGCCGAGCGCGACCTGTTCCAGCGCCGCCTCGGCGCGATGCAGCGCGACGGCCAGCTGATGCTCAACCGCAAGCGCCAGCTCTGCCTGCCGGACAAGCTCGACCTGATCAAGGGCCGCGTCGAGGGGCACCCCGACGGCTTCGGCTTCGTGGTGCCGGAAGAGGGCGGCGACGATCTCTATCTGTCGCCCAAGGAAATGCACCGTGTGCTGCACGGCGACAAGGTGCTGGTGCGCGTCGCCGGCTTCGACAAGCGCGGCCGGCGCGAGGCCAAGATCGTCGAGGTGCTGGAGCACGTCAACAAGTTCGTCGTCGGCCGCTACTATCTCGAGGGCGGCGTCGGCTTCCTGATCGCGGAAAACCGCCGCATCAACCAGGATATCCTGGTGCCGCCCGAGAACGCCGGGAATGCCAAGTCCGGCCAGGTGGTCACGGTGGAGATCGTCTCCCAGCCCGGTGCCCACAACGAGGCGGTGGGTCGTGTCACCGAGGTGCTCGGCAGCTTCACCGGCCCCGGCATGGAAATCGAGATCGCGCTGCGCAAGCACGACCTGCCCTACGTGTTCCCGCCGGAGGTCGAGGCGCAGGCGTCCAGGCTGCCGGGCAAGGTGCAGAAGAAGGACATGGACGGCCGCGAGGACATCCGCCATCTGCCGCTCGTCACCATCGACGGCGAAACCGCGCGCGACTTCGACGACGCCGTGTACTGCGAGCCGCTCGGCCGCAGCGGCTTCCGGCTGGTGGTCGCGATCGCCGACGTCAGCCATTACGTCAAGCCGAAGGACGCGCTCGACACCGAAGGCTTCAACCGCGGCAACTCGGTGTACTTCCCGCGCCGCGTCATCCCCATGCTGCCCGAGGCGCTGTCCAACGGCCTGTGCTCGCTCAACCCGGAGGTCGACCGCCTGTCGATGGTGTGCGACATGCGCATCACCACCGCGGGCAGCATCAAGGAATACCGCTTCTACCCGGCGGTGATCCATTCGCACGCGCGCCTCACCTACAACCAGGTGTGGGACTGGCTCTCCGGCGCCGCCAGGCCGGACAAGAAACAGGCCGCGCTGATGCCGCACCTGGAGGCGCTCGACAAGCTGTTCCGCACCCTGCTGAAGGCACGCGCCAAGCGCGGCGCGATCGACTTCGGCTCGACCGAGACGCAGATCATTTTCGACGACAACGGCAAGATCAGGGAGATCGTGCCGGTGATCCGCAACGACGCGCACCGCATCATCGAGGAATGCATGCTGGCGGCCAACGTCTGCGCGTCGGATTTCCTGCACGAGAACAAGCAGCCGGCGCTGTTCCGCGTCCACGAAGGCCCGACCCCCGAGAAGCTCGCCGCGCTGCGCGGCTTCCTCGCCGAATTCGGCCTCGACCTCGGCGGCGGCGACAAGCCGCACGCCAAGGACTACGCCGCGCTGCTGGAGAAGATCAAGGACCGTCCCGATCACGGCCTGCTGCAGACCGTGATGCTGCGCTCGCTCAGGCAGGCGATCTACAGCCCCGACAACAAGGGCCACTTCGGCCTGGCCTACGAGGCCTACACCCACTTCACCTCGCCGATCCGCCGCTATCCGGATCTGCTGGTGCACCGCGGCATCAAGGCCGTGCTGAACGGCGAGAAGCTGCCCGCCAAGGGGCTGGCGGAAATCGGCGCCCACTGTTCGATGACCGAGCGCCGCGCCGACGACGCCACCCGCGACGTCGACGCCTGGCTGAAGACCTACTTCATGCAGGACCGCATCGGCGACGAGTACAACGGCACCGTGAGCGCGGTGACCAGCTTCGGCATGTTCGTCGCGATCGACGACATCTTCATCGAGGGCCTGGTCCACGTGTCCGAACTCGGCCAGGATTACTTCCACTACGACCAGGCCAAGCACATGATGCTCGGCGAGCGCACCGGAAAAAAATATCGCCTGGGCGACCGCGTGCGCATCAAGGTGATGCGCGCCGACATCGAGACCAGCAAGATCGACTTCAGCCTGGTCACGGAAATCGAGTCGGTGCAGGAAGAAACCCCCGCGCCGAAGAAGAAGGCCGGCAGAAGCGGCGGCAAGCGGACATGAGTGAGAAGCCCGCCGATAAACACGCCGCGGAAAAACTCATCTACGGCTTTCATCCCGTGCTGGCGCGCCTGCGCCAGGACCCCGCGGGCATCTTCGAAATCTACCTCGACCTGACCCGGCGCGACGCGCGCGCGCGCGACCTGGTGCATCAGGCCAGGGACAACGGGGTCAAACTGGCGCAGGTCGAGGCCGACCGCCTGACCCGCCTGGTCGGCAAGACCGCCAAGCACCAGGGCGTGGTCGCCCGCGTCAAGCCGGTCGCGCTCACGCATTCGCTCGACGAGGTGCTGGAGAACATCCAGGGCCCGCCGCTGCTGGTCATCCTCGACGGCGTCACCGACCCGCACAACCTCGGCGCGATCCTCCGGTCAGCGGACGCCTTCGGCGTCCACGCCGTCATCGCGCCGAAGGACAACGCCGTCGGCATCAACGCCACGGTGGAAAAGGTCGCCTCGGGCGCGGCGGAGACCGTGCCCTACATCATGGTCACCAACCTCGCGCGCACCCTCTCAGACCTCAAGGAACACAACATCTGGGTCATCGCCGCCGACATGGACGGCGACAAGCCCCTCTCCGGCATCGACGCCAAAACCGGGATCGCCTGGGTGCTCGGCGCCGAGGGCGCCGGCATCCGCCGTCTGGTCAAGCAGAGCTGCGATCAGGTCGCGCGCATCCCCATCGGCGGCACGGTGGAAAGCCTCAACGTCTCGGTATCGGCGGCGCTGTGTTTGTATGAAACAGCGAGGCAGCGCGCGGCAGGCTAGAATGAGTGGCGTTTCAACGGGTTTTCCAAGGAGTCACCCCATGCAAACCGTCAAACAAATCGTCCACGATATTGCTGACCACTTGCCAGATCAGGCAAGCTTCGACGATGCCATGTATGCCCTCTACGTGCGCCAGAAACTGGAGCGCTCGCTGAAAGCGGCTGAAGAAGGCAAGATCACCTCGCAGGAAGAAATGGAAAAACGCTATCTCAACCATGAAGGTTGAGTGGTCGGATTGCGCGCGGGACGATCTGGACGATCTTGTTCGCTACATTAGTCGGGATTCCGGATTCTATGCCCGGCGCTTTGCCGAAAGGGTTGTCCTTGCCACACGGCGGTTACAAGCTTTTCCAGAGAGCGGTCGCATGATTCCCGAGGCGGAAGACAAAACCCTGCGGGAAATCATCGTTCAGGGTTATCGAGTCATGTACCGCCTTGAACAGGGTCGTGTGCTCGTGCTTGCGGTGATGCACGGCAGCCGCGACGTTGGCGGAATGGCGGGCAAGCCTTGGGATGAAAATTAGATTGGGGATTTTTATTGTGAGCCCTGCCCATTGATTCGCCGCTACAAACTGATAGGAGATTGAATTGTGAAAGAAAAAATCACCCGATCCAGCGGCAATGTATTCACTGACCTAAGTTTCCCGCCGGAAGAGGCGGCCATCCTGACAATGCATGCGGACCTGATTGCGCAACTGCGCCTGGTGGTCGAAAAGCGCAACTGGACGCAGGTTGAAGCCGCCAAAGTACTGGGCATCAGCCAGTCGCGCGTATCGACCTGATGCGGGGAAAATGGGGCAAGTTCAGTCTGGACATGCTGGTCACCCTGGCGACCCGAGCGGGGTTGCATTGCGAGTTGAAGCTGGCGGCCTGAGATAAGTGCATAACGATCAATCACCTATTCGAGACCGGCAACCTGATATCCGGCGCGAAGAGGAACGTAGCGCCGAGATTGAGGCGCTGCGCGCGGCGTTGATTGAAGGCGAGGCCAGCGGCGAAGCAAAACCATTCGATACGGGCGCGTTCAAGCAGAAAATGCTGGCCTCACATGGCTGAATACCGCATCACCCCCGCTGCCGAGTGCGATCTTGAAAAGATCTGGATACCACTCGCCAGCAAAAGCCAATTCGAGCCTGAAACCTTTAATTCGATTGCGATCTTTGCCGACCTGGCGCAACCACCGAGAATAGAAGCCTCTGCGATCACATCTAGCTCGCACATCGACCGGAATTTCCCGCAGGCATAGAATAGATGTATTGCCCGAAGGAGGCCGCCATGCTGCAGACCATCGAAGTTGAAATTGACGCGTCGGGACATGTCCATCCGCTGGAGCCCATGCAGACGATTCCTGCTGGGCGTGCGTTGCTCACGCTCCTGACGCCGCCGATTGACGAAGTGCTGCAGCTGGCCGAAGCCGCGCTCGCGGAAGACTGGCTGAAACCCGAGGAAGACGAAGCATGGGCGCATTTGCAGCCGGCCAGGTAGTCCTCCTGCCGTTCCCGTTTTCCGACCTCAC
>JAJZRE010000040.1:14485-23506 GCA_021802945.1 Pseudomonadota bacterium | reverse complement strand
CAGACCGGGCAGAAGCTGGCCTATATTGCCAGTGGCGTGATCAGGAGCGGCGAGGGCAGCCTGCCGCGGCGGCTGGGCGTGCTGTTCGCCGGACTGGACGAGGTGATCGCCACCTACCAGCCCGATGCCTGCGCGGTGGAAATCGTTTTCGTCAACGTCAACCCGCAGTCGACGCTGCTGCTCGGGCAGGCGCGCGGCGCGGCGATCTGCGCGGCGGTATCGCGCGATCTGACCGTGGCCGAGTACACAGCATTGCAGATCAAGCAGGCCGTGGTCGGCCACGGCAAGGCGGCCAAGGAGCAGGTGCAGGAAATGGTCAAGCGCCTGCTGGGTTTGCCCGTCGCGCCCACGGCCGACGCCGCCGACGCGCTCGCCTGCGCCATCGCCCACGCGCACGGCAGCCTGCTCGGCACGCAGTCCACCGCGGGCTATCGCGTCAAGGGCGGGCGACTGGTATGAGCGAGGAGTTCACATGATAGGACGAATCACCGGCACCCTTGCCGCCAAGCAGCCGCCGCAGGTGCTGGTGGACGTGAGCGGCGTCGGCTACGAGATCGACGTGCCGATGAGCACCTTCTACAACCTGCCCGCAATCGGCGAAAAGATCAGCCTGCTCACCCATCTGGCCATCCGCGAGGACGCGCACCTGCTGTACGGCTTCGGCAGCGAGATCGAGCGCGCGGCGTTCCGCGAACTGCTGAAAGTCTCCGGCATCGGCGCCAAGACCGCGCTGTCGGTGCTGTCCGGCCTGTCGGTCAACGACCTGTCGGCGGCGATCGCGGCGCAGGAGATCGGCCGCATCGTCAAGGTCCCCGGCATCGGCAAGAAAACCGCCGAGCGCCTGCTGCTCGAGCTGAAGGGCAAGCCGGTATTTGCCGGTGCGATCGCCGGCACGGAACCGGCCGGCGTGTCGGACGACGTGCGCCAGGCGTTGCTGGCGCTCGGCTACAACGAGCGCGAGACGACCGAGGCGGTGCGCAAGCTGCCGCCCGACCTGCCGGTGGGCGAGGCGATCCGGCAGGCGCTGCGGGCCTTGTCGAAGACCTGAATCCGCCCTGTGCCGCCCCCCGCTCACCCCCCTCGGCCTTCGGCGTCCCTGCAGCATCACCTGATGTGGCTGTTGCTGAGCGTGGTCGGCATGTTCGGCGCGGGGATCGGCCTGAGCCTGTGGTTCAGCCTGGAGTCCAGCCGGGAAGAGCAGCAGCGCTTCATCCAGTACGAAGCCGAGCAGACCCGTGGCAATCTGGTACGGCACCTGGCGTATTACCGCTTGCTGCTCGACAACGCGGCGCGCGATCCCGAACTGGTCGACCTGATGGAATCCGGCACGATCGATGCACGGCAGCAGTGGATACGTTCGCGTCAGCGGCTGCTGCCCGAGATCGTGGAGCTGGCGCTGGTCGATCCGCACGGCGAGGTGCTGGGCGAGACGGCGTCGCTGCGCATCGGCCCGGAATGCCGGCAGGAGATGCGGCGGCCGGGCGCGCTGACGGATGGCCGCCCGCGGGTTCACCGCGAGGTGGCCGGCGCCGGGCATGTCGACCTGATATCCGCTGTGCGCGACGCCCGGGGCAATCTGCTGGGCGGCGTTTTCTTGAGCCTGCGCCTGACGCAGTTCCAGCGCGTGATCGATGCCGCGATCCATCCGTATCATGCCATTGCGCTCGTCGATGCGCGCGGACAAACCATCGTCAGCCGCGGCGAGATAAGCGGACGGATGCGTGAACTCCGCCTGCCTGTGGCGGATACGGGCTGGACGCTCATCGCGCAGACCCCGGTGCAATGGCTGACGCGCAGCGGCTGGCGGCAGGTGGTGGCAGGCTTGCTGACCCTCGGGGCCGTGCTGCTGGTGCTGGTCGTTGCCATGGTGCGGCTGCGTCACACCATGCTGCGCGACATCATGTCGACGGTCGATGCGCTGACCGCGCTGGCGCGTGACGAAACCGTGCCCAAGATCGTGCCGCGCTATATCGAATTCGAAGCGGTGGCGGCCGACATCAACATGATCGCCCTGCATCTGCAGGAACAGCGGGCGCGGCTGGAACACCTGAGCCTGACCGATCCGCTCACGGGGCTGCCCAACCGGCGCGCATTCGAAACCCATTTCCCTCTGGCACAGGGGCTCGCCCAACGGCAGCATCCTGTCGCCCTGGTCATGCTCGACATCGACCATTTCAAGCAAGTCAACGACCGCTACGGGCATGGGGTGGGCGACCAGGTCCTGCTCGCCCTGGCGCATTCGCTGAAGGCGCTGACCCGGCGCGCCGAGCTGGCCGCGCGGCTGGCCGGGGACGAGTTCGCGGTGCTGCTGTCGGATATCGATGCCGCCGGGCTGGACGCGTGGTACCCGCGTCTGAGCGACCATTTCAGAAGCGAGCTGAATGCCCTTGGCCTGGATTTGCAAACGGGTCTGAGCGCCGGGCAGACCTGGCTGGGCGGCGCGTCCGGCGACACCCTCAACGATGCGCTCGCGCGCGCCGACCGTGCGCTCTACCGGGCGAAGGCGCGCGGGCGCGGCCAGCTGGTGCAGGATGCCGCGCCGGGCGCGGACGGCGCGGAGTAGAATTCGCGCTTGTCCGCCCCTCCGCCTCCGGCGCCATGATCGAAACCGACCGTCTCATTGCCCCCTCCGCCGTCAGCCCGCAGGAAGAGCAGATCGAACGCGCGCTGCGGCCGCGCACGCTGGCCGAATACGTCGGCCAGGCCAAGGCGCGCGAACAGCTCGAAATCTTCATCCATGCGGCGCGGAAGCGCAGCGAGGCGCTCGACCACGTGCTGCTGTTCGGCCCGCCGGGACTGGGCAAGACCACGCTGGCGCACATCATCGCGCGCGAGATGGGCGTCAACCTGCGCCAGACCTCGGGCCCGGTGCTCGAGCGCGCGGGCGACCTGGCGGCGCTGCTGACCAACCTGGAGCCGCATGACGTGCTCTTCATCGACGAGATCCACCGCCTCTCGCCGGTGGTCGAGGAAGTGCTGTATCCGGCGCTGGAGGACTTCCAGATCGACATCATGATCGGCGAAGGGCCGGCGGCGCGTTCGGTCAAGCTCGATCTGCCGCCCTTCACCCTGGTCGGCGCCACCACGCGTGCGGGCATGCTGACCAACCCGCTGCGCGACCGCTTCGGCATCGTCGCGCGGCTGGAATTCTACTCGGCGGAAGAGCTCGGCTTCATCGTCCACCGCTCGGCGGGCCTGCTGCAGATGAACCTGGACGAGGCGGGGGCGCTGGAAATCGCCCGCCGTTCGCGCGGCACCCCGCGCATCGCCAACCGCCTGCTGCGCCGGGTGCGCGACTATGCCGACGTCAAGGCGGAAGGGCAGGCCACCGGTGCCGTGGCCGATGCGGCGCTGGTGATGCTCGACGTCGACCGGGCCGGGCTCGACGTGATGGATCGCAAGCTGCTGTCGGCGGTGGTCGAGAAATTCATGGGCGGCCCGGTGGGGCTGGACAACCTCGCTGCGGCCATCGGCGAGGAGCGCGACACCATCGAGGACGTGCTCGAGCCCTTCCTGATCCAGCAGGGCTACCTGCAGCGCACCCCGCGCGGGCGCATCGCCACCCCGCTGGCGTACCGCCACCTCGGCTTCGCCGCGCCGTCCGAACCGAACGCGGATCTGTTCTGATGGCGTTTGTCTGGCCGGTCCGCGTCTACTGGGAGGACACCGACGCCGGCGGCGTGGTGTATTACGCCAACTACCTCAAGTTCATGGAACGCGCGCGCAGCGAATGGCTGCGCGCATTCGGCGTCGAGCAGGATGTGCTGCGCGACGAGACGGGCGTCGTGTTCGTGGTGCGGCGGGTGGAGATCGATTACCGGTCGCCGGCGCGCTTCAACGAGCGGCTCGAGGTGTCGGTCAGGCTGCACGAAATGGGGCGCGCCAGCCTCGGCGTGCGCCAGGAACTTATGCGCGGTCCCGACCGTCTGGCAGAGGCCGTGGTGACGCTCGCCTGCGTCGATGCGGTGCGTTTCAAACCCGTTAAAATACCCGAGTCCCTTCTACAAGCATTGGTCCCCGCAACGTGAATCCTGAACTCGGACAAGATCTCTCGCTGTTCCATCTCATCCTCCACGCCTCGCTGCCGGTGCAGGTCGTCATGGCGCTGTTGCTGGGCGCCTCGCTGATGTCGTGGTGGTTCATCTTCATCAAGATGTTCGCCCTCAAGCGCGCCATCCGCGTGACCGACCGTTTCGAACGCGAATTCTGGGGCGGCGGCGACATCAACGCCATCTATCAGCGGGTGGCCGGCGAACGCGAAGGCGCGGGCGAAATGGAGCGCATCTTCGAGGCCGGATTTCGCGAATTCTCGAAATTGCGGCACCAGGCCGGCCTGTCGCTCAACGTCATCATCGACGGCACCCGCCGCGCGATGCGCGCGACCTACCAGCGCGAACTCGACGGCCTCGAGTCGCACCTGTCGTTTCTCGCCACCGTCGGATCGGTGTCGCCCTATGTCGGCCTGTTCGGCACGGTGTGGGGCATCATGATCGCCTTCATGGGGCTGTCGAGCGTGGCGCAGGCCACGCTGGCCCAGGTGGCGCCCGGCATCGCCGAAGCCCTGATCGCAACGGCCATGGGCCTGTTCGCGGCGATTCCCGCGGTCGTCGGCTACAACCGCTACACCCACGACATCGACCGCCTGGCCAACCGCATGGAAAGCTTCATGGAAGAGTTTTCCAACATCCTGCAGCGGCAGGTGACGTCCAAGGCAGCCTGAACCATGGCGCGGACCCGCAAGCAGGTCGCCCAGATCAACGTCGTGCCGATGATCGACGTGATGCTGGTGCTGCTGGTGATCTTCATGGTGACGGCGCCGTTCATCAACCCGGCCCAGGTCGAACTGCCGAGCGTCGGCAAGACCTCGCAGGCGCCGCAGAAGCCGCTCGAAATCATGATCCGGGCATCGGGCGAGTATGTGCTGCGCAACCGGGCGACCGGGGACAATGAGCGGGTGGTGGCGAAGTCGGCGCTGGCCGACGAGATCGCCGCGGTGCACCGCGCCGCGCCGGACCAGCCGGTGGTCATCGCGGCGGACAAGAGCGTCCGCTACGAGGAAGTGATGCATACGATGACGCTCCTGCAGCAGGCCCGGATCACGCGCATCGGCCTGCTTGCCCGTCCGGCCCCATGAACGTTCCGGCGGACGCGCGTTTCGTCTCCCGCCCCGCGCCCAATCTCCTTGCCGGTGCGCTGGCGCTGGGGGTGCATGCCCTGTTTGTCCTGCTGCTGGTATTCGGCGTGTCGTGGCAGACGCACCGCCCTGAAGCGGTGATGGTCGACCTGTTGCAAGCGCTGCCGGATGCGCCGCCCCCCCCGCGCCCGTCGCCGCCGGTGAAAGCGCCCGAGCCGGTGAAAGCCGCGCCCATTCCAGAACCGGCGGAAAAGGAACCGCCACCGCCGAGGGCGCCGGACATTGCCCTCGAGAAAAAGAAGGCCGAGGCCGATCGCCTGAAAAAGCAGCAGGCCGTGCAGGCGGCCGCGGAAAAAGCCCGGGCCGCGGAAAAGGCCAAGGCCGAAGCGGCCCGGGTGGCGCACGAGAAACAGCTGGCCGAACAGAAGAAGCAGGCGCTGCTGCGGCAGATGGAAGCCGAGGACATGAAGCAGCAGATGGCGGCCGAGGCTGCGGCAAACGAAGCGCGTCTGGCCAGGCTGACCGAGGCGCGGGCGGCAGCCAGCAAGCGTCAGGCCGAGGTGGCGAGCGTCGTCGGACAGTACCGCGACCAGATCAGCGCCAAGGTGCGCGGCAACAC
Organism: Pseudomonadota bacterium; assembly: GCA_021802945.1. Classification (GTDB taxonomy): domain Bacteria; phylum Pseudomonadota; class Gammaproteobacteria; order Burkholderiales; family Thiobacillaceae; genus Thiobacillus. Next base: position 17,753 of record JAJZRE010000040.1, on the reverse strand, counting down.
CCGCCTGCCCGGCAACCTGAAGGGCAATCCCGAGGTGCGCTGCCTGGTGAAACTGCTGCCCACCGGCGAAGTCGTGAGCGTGCGCGTGACGAAGTCCAGCGGCAATCCGGCCTACGACGACGCCGTGGTGCGCGCCATCGAAAAATCATCCCCGCTGCCCTTGCCGGGCGATCGCGATGCGCGTGCCGCCTTTGTTCCGGAACTTTCCTTCGTTCATCGCCCCAAAGAGTAGCCCGCATCGGGCCAAACGAGGCGGCGTGCGGCATCGGTCGTATGCGGCCTGTGCTAGACTGGTCAACCAAGAAAGCGATTTCGAACGAGATGTCCGTATCCCCGCTGCGTAGCGTTTTACTGTTTTCCCTGTTCTGCCTGGCTTTGCTCGGCGCGCCGTTTACCGCGCGTGCCGCGATGGAAATTCAGGTGATCGGCGGCGCGGCCAACAAGATTGCCGTGGCGATGGTGCCGTTTCGCGCAGCGCCGGGCCAGCCGGTGCCGGCCTTGACCCAGATCGCCGGGGACGACCTCAACCGCAGCGGCCAGTTCAGGCTGGTGGATGCCGGGGGCGCACAGCAGCCCGTCATGCCCGCGCAGGTCGACTACGGCGTCTGGCGAGGAAAGGGCGCGGACGCGCTGGTGGTCGGCCAGGTGGCCGCGCTGCCGGGAGGACGCCTCGAGGTCCGCTTCTTTCTGCTGGACGTGCTCAAGCAGACCCAGCTTGCTGCCTACAGCTACACCATCACGCCCGGCCAGTGGCGCGCGACCGCGCACCAGATCGCGGACGTCGTGTATGCGAAGCTGACCGGCATTCCCGGCGCGTTCAGCACCCGCATTGCGTACGTGCAGAAGCAGGGCCGTCGATACGAATTGAAGGTGGCCGATGCCGACGGACAAAATCCGCGCACGGTGATGCGCTCCAGCGAATCGGTGATTTCCCCGAAGTTCTCGCCTGACGGTGCACGCATCGCGTACGTGTCGTTCGAGGACAGAAAGCCGGTTGTCTACGTGCAGTCGCTGCGGGACGGCCATCGCCGCAAGCTCGCCGCGTACAAGGGCTCGAACTCGGCCCCGGCGTGGGCCCCGGACGGCCGGAAACTGGCGGTCGTGCTGACGCGCGACGGCGCTTCGCAGATTTACCTCGTCAATGCCGACGGCAGCGGGCTGGCCCGTCTGACCCGGGGTGGCAACATCGATACCGAGCCGGTATTCTCCCCCGACGGGAAAACCCTGTACTTCACGTCGGATCGTGGCGGCAGCCCGCAGATTTATCGCATGGCCGTCAGCGGCGGCGAGGCCAAGCGGGTGACATTCAACGGCAGTTATAATGTGTCTCCGGCGATCAGCCCGGATGGGCGGTATCTGACCTACATCAATCGCGATGAAGGCCGTTTCAGCGTCGCCCTGCTGGAGTTGGCCTCGGGCCAGACCCGGTTGCTGACCGATACCGCGCGCGACGAGTCGCCCAGCTTCGCGCCGAATGGACAGGTCGTGCTGTACGCCACGGTGCAGGGCGGGCAGGGGATACTCGGTACGGCGAGCCTGGACGGCAAGACGCATGCGCGCCTGTCGGAATCGGGCGTGGATGCGCGCGAGCCGGTCTGGGGACCGTAAACGGTTGCGTTGGTAGTGGAATCGGGCGGCTGCAGCAACGCCGAACGGTTCATATTGGGTTGTTATGCTTAAGCTGTTATTCATTCATTAAATGGAGAGATAAATGAACAAGATTTTTTGGCCTGTCCTGGTCGCGTTGACCTTGTCTGCGTGCGGCACCACGGGGGGCACGAAAGCGACGGTCGAAGACCGCACCGGGGGCAAAACCGCGGCGGCAACCACCGGGCAGGGCACCGAAACCACGGGCGTGGGCGGCAGCGGCGTGACGGGCAGCGCGATGGGCGGCCAATATGCCGGCGATCCGCGCAAGGACCCGGCCAGCCCCCTGTCCAAGCGCAGCGTCTATTTCGATTTCGACAGCTTCGTGGTGAAGGACGAGTACCGCCCGATGCTCGAGGCACATGCCGGCTACCTGATGTCGAAGCGCGACGCGCATGTGATCCTGCAGGGCAATGCCGACGAGCGCGGCAGCCGCGAATACAACCTGGCGCTGGGGCAGAAGCGCGCCGAAGCCGTGCGCAAGGCCTTGTCCGTGCTCGGCGTCAGCGACGCGCAGATGGAAGCGATCAGCTTCGGCGAGGAAAAGCCGCGTAACGAGGGCCACGACGAGGCCGCGTACGCCGAGAACCGCCGCACCGACGTGGTGTACAGCGACGAGAAATGAGCCTGATCCGGCGTTACGGTCTGCTCGCGGCCTCCGCGCTCGTGCTGGTCCAGCCGGCGCAGGCGGCGCTGTTCGGCAACGACGAGGCGTTGACCCGGCAGCAGCAGGCGCTGCGGCAGCGCGTCGATGCGCTTGATGCCCGGCTCGCCAAGGCGGAAGCGGCGATGCAGCAAAATCAGCCGCTGCTGGACCTGCTGAAGGAACTGGAAGCGCTCAAGGCGGAAATGGCCAGAATGCGCGGCCAGATCGAAATCCAGGCGAATCAGCTGGACACGCTGGGCAAGCGGCAGAACGACCTGTATGCCGACCTTGATCAGCGCATCGCAGACCTCGCCAAGGCGGCCAGGCCGGCAGCGGATGCGGCACAGCCTGCCGCATCCGGTTCACAGGCTGCGCCCGCGGCGGGGGCGACGCCTCCCGCCGCGGGCGGGCGCCCGAAACCCGATCCGCTGGTCGAGACGCGCAGCTACGAAAACGCACTCGCACGGTTCCGCGACGCCAAGTACGCGGACGCCATTGCCGGATTCAAGGACTTTCTGACGGCCTATCCGGACAGCACGCTGGCAGCCAATGCGCAGTACTGGATCGGCTATTCGTATTACGCGCTGAAGGATTACAAAACCTCGCTGGCGAATCAGAAAAAACTCGTGGCCGCCTATCCTGACAGTCCCAAGGTGCCCGATGCGCAGCTGAATATCGCCGCCAATCAGATCGAACTGAATGACATGGCCGGTGCGCGCAGGACGCTCAAGGACCTGGTCGCAAAACACCCTGGCACCCCGGCGGCCCAGCTTGCCGCTCGCCGTCTGGCTGCACTCAAGTAAAGCGCTGTGTCTGAATCCCTGACCCTCCACCCGCCAGGGGCGGCTGTGGTTGTAGAGCCGACAAGTCGGCAACAACCACGCACTAAAGATGCTGAGGCATCAACAACCACGCTCCACCCGCAAGGGGTAGGCCGTGGTTGTAAATCCGATGAATCGGCAACAACCACGCTCC
>JAJZRE010000040.1:0-14385 GCA_021802945.1 Pseudomonadota bacterium | reverse complement strand
GTGGTTGTAGAGCCGACAAGTCGGCAACAACCACGCACTAAAGATGCTGAGGCATCAACAACCACGCTCCACCCGCAAGGGGTAGGCCGTGGTTGTAAATCCGATGAATCGGCAACAACCACGCTCCACCCGCAAGGGGTAGGCCGTGGTTGTAAATCCGATGAATCGGCAACAACCACGCTCCGCCTGACGGAGGTGTTTTTGTCGCTGCAGGGGGAAACCAGCCGTGCCGGCCTGCCGACCGTGTTCGTCCGCCTGACCGGCTGCCCGCTGCGCTGCCGCTGGTGCGACACGACCTACAGCTTCCAGGGCGGCGAAACCGTCACCCTGAGTTCGCTGCTGGCGCGGGTGGCGGACTTCGGCGTGCCGACCGTGTGCGTCACCGGCGGCGAGCCGCTGGCGCAGAAGAACTGCCTGCCGCTGCTGGCCGCGCTGTGCGACGCCGGTTACTCGGTGTCGCTGGAGACCAGCGGCGCGCTCGACGTCGGCAAGGTCGATCCGCGGGTCTCGCGCATCGTCGACATCAAGCCGCCGGAATCGGGGGAAGAGGCGCGCAACCGCTGGGAGAACATCGCCCATCTGACGCCGCGCGACGAGCTCAAGTTCGTGCTGGCCAACCGCGCCGATTACGAATGGGCGCGCGAGGTCATCCGTTCGCAGCAGCTCGACCGCATCTGTCCCGTCCTGTTTTCGCCGGTGCAGGGCGAACTGCCGCCCGCGCAACTGGCCGAGTGGATCCTCGCCGACCGCCTGCCGGTGCGGATGCAGGTGCAGTTGCACAAGATCCTGTGGGGCAACGCGCCCGGCAAATGAAGCCCGCGGTCATCCTGCTTTCCGGCGGCCTGGATTCCGCCACCGTGCTCGCGATCGCGCGCGAAGCGGGCTACGACTGCCATGCCTTGAGCCTGGATTACGGCCAGCGCCATACCGCCGAGCTCGCCGCCGCCGCGCGCGTGGCCAGGAGCCTGGGCGCGGTCGAACACCGGGTGATCCGACTGGGGCTGGGCGACATCGGCGGCTCGGCGCTGACCGACGATGCCATCGCCGTGCCCGAAAGCCCGACCGAAGGCATCCCGGTCACCTACGTGCCGGCACGCAACACCGTCATGCTGGCGCTGGCGCTCGCCTGGGCCGAGGTGCTCGGCGCGCGCGACATCTTCATCGGCGTCAACGCGGTCGACTATTCGGGCTATCCCGACTGCCGCCCCGAGTTCATCGCGGCGTTCGAGCACATGGCCAACCTGGCGACCAGGGCGGGCGTCGAAGGCGCGCACCTGCGCATCCACGCGCCGTTGCAAAGCCTGTCGAAGGCCGACATCATCCGGCGCGGCGCCCAACTTGGCGTCGACTACGCGCAGACGGTAAGCTGCTATCAGGCCGACGCGGAAGGTCTGGCCTGCGGGCGCTGCGATTCCTGCCGCCTCAGACGCGAGGGGTTCCGCGCCGCGGGCATCCCCGATCCCACGCGCTACGCTCGCGAACCCGAATAACCCGCAGCCGATCCCGCCTCGGGGCCTGACGGACCGGTCTCAATGGTATTTATTGTCCAGTCAGGCTTCCACGCGAACGCATTAAGATTCGCCTATTTGTCCGGGCGCCGGCGGCATCCTCCGCGGCGCTCCAACATCAGAGGAGAAATAGACACATGACCTACGAAGGCTTTGCAAGCGCGCAATCATTCTTACTGTGGTCGACCTTCGCGATCGCCCTCGTCATGGGCGCCGTGGTCAACAAGACCAACTTCTGCACCATGGGTGCGGTGTCCGACTGGGTCAACATGGGCGACACCGGACGCCTGCGCGCCTGGGTGCTGGCCATCGCGATCGGCGTGCTGGGCGTGACGGCGCTGGAGGCGGCCGGCCTGGTGAACGTTTCCAGCACCTTTCCGCCCTACCGCCAGAACAATCTGGTCTGGCTCGAGAACGTGGTCGGCGGCGTCCTCTTCGGCATCGGCATGACGCTCGCCTCCGGCTGCGGCAACAAGACCCTGGTCCGCATCGGCGGCGGCAACCTCAAGTCGGTCATGGTGCTGCTGGTCATCGGCCTGATCGCCTATTTCATGATCAACCCCTTCCCGGGCAGCGACAAGACCCTGTATTCCACCCTGTTCTATCCGTGGACCCAGCCGGCCACGATCGCGTTGAGCACCAATCAGGACCTCGGCGCGATACTCTTCGGCGACAAGGTTGCCACCGGCCGCATCGTCATGGGCGCCGCCATCGGCGTTCTGATGCTGATCTGGGTCTTCAGGTCGGCCGATTTCCGCGGCAGCTTCGACAACATCCTCGGCGGCCTCGTGGTCGGCCTCGCGGTGCTTGCCGCCTGGTATGTCACGAGCAACGTCAAGGTGAACGCCGACGGCGACATTCTGTCGCTGCAAGCCTACGTGCAGGACTGGGATCTGTATGCGCCGGCCGACGCGGTCAGGCCCGCCGCCGCCGGGCCGCTCGCGTCGCAGTCCTTCACCTTCATCAACCCCATGGGGCAGGCCCTCGGCTACGCCGCGAAGGGCTTCGACCATACCCTTCTTACCTTCGGCATCATGGCGCTGGCCGGCGTCCTGGCCGGTTCCCTGCTGTGGTCGCTGGTTTCGCGCAGCTTCCGCATCGAGTGGTTCGCCTCCGGCCGCGACTTCGTCAACCACCTCGTCGGCGCGACCCTGATGGGCTTCGGCGGCGTGCTGGCGATGGGCTGCACCATCGGCCAGGGCGTCACCGGCTTCTCCACCCTGGCGCTGGGGTCGATCCTCGCCTTCGTCGCCATCGTGATCGGCAGCGCGGCCACCATGAAAGTGCAGTACGCCCTGATGATGCGTGCCGAGGGGTGATGGGGGTGTCCTGCCGCCGCGCACGCCTCAAAAAAGCGTCGTGACCCTTTACCCGCCCGCAGAGCTTCGGCTATAATCTCGGGCTTTCGCGGATGGGGCTTCTGCCTTATCCAGGGGTCGGTAGCTCAGCCGGTAGAGCAGCGGACTTTTAATCCGTTGGTCGCGAGTTCGAATCTCGCCCGACCCACCAAATCAAACAGGGACTTGGCCAAAAGCCAAGTCCCTGTTGCTTTTCGTGGGTAGCACCAGGGTAGCGGCGGCCGGACTTATTTAAGGCGACGCTGATTAATTCAACCTGGTCATTGCGAGCGAAGCGAAACAATCCAGAATGCCAGCAATATCAACGAACTCTGGATCGCCATGTCACTTCGCTCGCGATGACCGAATAAATCAGCGCTTCCTTAACCTTCCCGCTGCATACGCGCCACTGCACGCCACAGATTCTGACCCGCACCACATCGAAGATGATTAACTTCCCCCAATGTCCACGAGCCGACCTCGTGACATGGGCCTCTCAGCTAGCCAGTTCTGCGTCTATATCGGTCATTCTTTACAGTGTTGTAAATCGTATGATTAAATGAGCTTGTTATCGTATTGTTAATAGGGGTTGCGATGTCTCATATCAGCGCCAATGAGTTAAAAACCAAAGGGGTGGCTGTGATCGAAGCCATGCTGGCGGAGCATTCCGAGGCGATTGTGTCGGTGCGCGGCAAAGATCGTTTTGTGGTGATGGATATTGCGCAATACAACTATTTGCGCGAGTGCGAATTGGAGGCCGCATTGGCCGAGGCGCGCGCCGATGTGGCGGCGGGGCGAGTTGTGCAGGAATCGGCGGAGGCGCATTTGGCAAGGCTGGATAAGCAGGCATGAGTCATGTGCTGGTTTTTACCGAAGCCTACAACCGCCGTGCGGCGCGCTGGTTAAGAAAGCACCCCGACCTACGCCAGCAATATCTCAAAACCCTGCAACTGCTGGAAGCCAATCCATTTCATCCTTCACTGCGCTTGCACGCTTTAAGCGGTAGGTTGCAGGGGGTGCATTCTGTTTCGATCAATCTCTCGTATCGCATTACGCTGGAGCTGCTGATTCAGGATGGGCAAATCATTCTGGTCAATGTGGGCGACCACGATGCGGTGTATTGACGCTGACGGTGGAGACGGTGATGCCTCAGCTCAAGGGCTATACGCATCTGCATGCCGAGGACTGATGCTGCTGGCCGACGTTCTGGAGGACGATCCGGAATGGGCTGACTGGTCGATCGGTCAATTGCGTGCCCAGTCGAAAATTCAACGGCTGGCGATCAATCCGCTCATCTATTCCGAACGGTCGCTGATCTTCCCGACAGTCGAGGCCCTGGACCGGGCTATCGCGAACTGGGATTGGCGATGACCGGATCGCCCGGCGCTATTCCTTGCAGGCAAGGCCTTAGTCCGCTACCGCCGGCAGGGCGGCAATAAGAACAACGCGCTCGCCGATTTCTTCATCGGTGCGCACGCAGCCGTGTCGCGAATGCCGCTGTTGACCCGGGATACACGACGCTACATGTCGTATTTTTCCGATGTGAAACTGATCGCGCCGGAAATTGCGACGTGAATGGTGGATATCTGGCCCGTCGCCAGGGATACCGGCTTAAAGCTGAGGACTTTCCCACGGGTTCAGAAAACACGTAGAATACGTGCATGCAGTCACATGGAGACTACAGACATGAAACAGAACATCACCCTTGCGCTAGACCGCGAAACCCTGAAAGCCGCGCGTGCGTTTGCCGCCCGGCAGGGCACCAGCGTGAGCGCCATGCTAGCCGACGAGTTGCGCATGAAAGTCGAGCAGCAGCGGCGATTCGAGCAGTCGAAACAAATTGCGCTGAGCCTGCTCGAACAGGCCTTTTCGCTTGGGGGACAAGGCCTCCAGAATCGCGAGGCATTGCATGACCGCGCCAAGCTTCGTTGATACCGATATCCTTTTATATGCCTATGACCGCGACGCCGGGATCCGCCATACGTGTGCCAAGCAGGCGCTGATCACCTTGTGGAACGAAGACCGCGGTTGTTTGAGCCCCCAGGTCCTGCAAGAGTTCTTCGTCAATGTAACCCGGAAAATCCCGCAACCCTTGTCCGCCGCTATCGCGCGTGAAGTCATGCGCGCTTATCTGCCATGGATTCGCGCCGCCACCGACGGCGAGATGGTGGTGCGGGCTTCCGAAATTGCCGAAAGCTGGAGCCTGTCGTTTTGGGATGGGATGATCGTTGCAGCGGCAGAACGCGCGGGCGCGGTGGAATTATTGAGTGAAGACCTGCAGCAGGGCCAGCGCATTGCCGGTCTGATCGTGATTAATCCCCTGGCTGGCTGACGAAAAACGTCACTTCGTGCCACGGCGGGTCATGCGTGGCGCGCGTGAATTCCGGAAAATTCCCACGGAGGGGGCGCAAGGCAAACCGGTGGTCCGCTGCAAGCAAGACCCGGCGGGCCTTTCGAAGCCCGTTCCTGCAAAATCTGAACTTGCTGCTAAAGTTGGCATGGCACCTGCTCGTTATTGCACAAGACACGGGAGGCTCGTGTTCTCTTGTCCAACCAAAGGAGATTTGAAATGCGTAAAGTTCAACAAGGTTTCACCCTGATCGAACTGATGATCGTCGTCGCGATCATCGGTATTCTGGCCGCGATCGCGATCCCGGCCTACCAGGATTACATCACTCGGGCCAAGTGGCAGGACAACATCATGTCCATTGAGTCAACCAAACTGGCGGTTGCGCAGTGCGCACAGGAAAATGCGGGTAACCCGACGAACTGTGCCACTGCAGCGCAATTGGGATTGGCTTCTCTCCCCACCATTCCCCACGGTACGATGGCCCTTGCTACGACTGCTACCACTGCCACCTTTACGTTGACAGGTGATGCGACCGTGGGTAGCTGCGTTGTGACGTTGACAGGTACAGCGGGTCCTAACAATATGACTTGGTCGTTCACTAATGGCGGCGGTTGCACCAAGTCCAAAACTGGCGTGGGTACCTAATTTAGCGGTCTCTGAAGCAATCTAGCCCCTCCCTTGTGGAGGGGTTTTTGTTTGTTTAATGGAAATGAGCTTCATGAAATTGGCTATGGGTCGCTTCATCACGCCATTGTTGCTTGTTGGCCTGGCACTGCTTGCTGCCACCGGATTGGACTGGGATGCGGACCTGGCTTGGTACGACCAGCACCGTATCGAGCAGATCGGCTTGCTTGGCGTGACGGCACTGGGTGTGCTGACCATCTGGCGTCAGGATATGGTGCGATCCGTTGCGTGCTTGCCTAAGTGGGTCAGGTGGGCGTTGGCATGGGCTTGGGCGTTGGGGTTGGTGTCTGTTTCTGTCGCGGCGTATCCGCATTTTGCAGTGCTGGAATGGACGACGCTGTTGTTGCTGCTCGGATTGGCTCTGTTGTTGGGTGAGCAGGCCAGACGGGGCATGATCCAATTCGACATTTGGGCGAGCCGCCTGGTTGTGTCGCTTGCAGTGGTGATCGCACTGAAACTCATGGCGAGCTATCTGGCAGCTCTCGTTGCAGTTGGCCATCTGGATACGATCATGCTGTTTGAGGGAACATTCTCGAACAGGCGTTTCTTCGGCCAGGTCGCCAGCATGGCAGTACCGTTGCTGGGGTATTCTCTATTGAAGCGCGATGTGTCGCGCATACATCAGTGGGGGCTGTATATCCTGTTGACGGTATGGTGGATGCTAGTAATCGTTTCCGGCACGCGCGGAACGTGGGTGGCATTGGGCGCGGCGACTGGAGTTCTGGCGCTGGTGGCTTGGCATGCCAGTTATCGCTGGCTACGAATTCAGATGCTGTCGGCCATGGCTGGTGCACTGTTGTTTGTCTTGATGTTCGTGTGGATTCCGCTCTGGTTGGGGCAGAGTGCTTCGATTGAAGATCGCCTATCCAATTTGGCAACTCTCAGCGGCCGCGACGAACTATGGCATCTGGCGTGGATGCAGATTTTCGCCCATCCTTGGCTCGGCTTGGGGCCGATGCAGTTCGCCGCGTTGCACGACCGCTTCGGTGCCCATCCGCACAATGCACTATTGCAGTTGGCGACGGAATGGGGCGTGCCTGGAATGTTGGCATTCGCTTTGCCGGTAGCCTGGGGCTTGATTACCCTGCTGGCTAGGTTACGCCAGACCGGCGTTTCGCATGATGATCACCTACTGGTGTGTTTAGTCGCGGGTTTGTTGGCAGTCAGCGTTCAGTCCATGGTGGACGGCGTTATCGTTGTTCCGTACACGCAAGTCTGGCTTGCATTCACCGCAGGTTGGGCGCTGGGTGTTTATTTCAGGGGTTTCGATCAGCCTGTCATTGTGTCTCGACTGATGCATCTTGGAAGTCAAACGCTCGCGCTGCTTACGCTTGGCGCTTTGCTTACGGGTACTTATCCGGAGATATTTAACCGTGCCGAAGTCACCAAGACATTCGTTGATTCCGGAATTCAACCGGTTCCGCGCTACTGGGCGGCGGGTTGGATCCCATAAGGCGATTCCGGGATGCTTGTTGATTTTGCGTCGAATAAATAGAATAAATAGGGTCACGATTGTTTATATTATCTTGGGCCTTGACCCCATTCCCATGAACGCTCATGGCACGCCTTCCCCGTTACGTCATTCCCGGCCAGCCGCAGCACATCATCCAGCGCGGCAACAACCGGCAGTTAATTTTTGCCGCCGACGCGGATTACCCGTTCTTCCGCGACGCCCTGATTGAGGCGGCGCTCAAGCACGGTCTCGCCATTCATGCCTACGTCTGGATGACGAACCACATTCGGCGACGCCCGAATTTGACGACAGCATCGGCAAGACTTTTCAGTCGGTGGGCCGGCGCTATGTGCAGTATTTCAATTACAGCTACAAACGCAGCGGGACCCTGTGGGAGGGGCGTTACCGCGCGACGGTGGTGGACAGCGAGCACTATTTGCTGACGCTGATGCGCTACATCGAACTGAATCCGGTGAGGGCGGGCATGGTGGTTGCGCCGCAGGACTATCCGTGGTCGAGCTATCGGCGCAATGCGCTGGGCGAGAGCGGGCCGAATGCGGATTGGCTGTCATCGCACGCGGAATATTCCCGGTTGGGGCGGGATGATGCGGATAGGCAGGAGGCTTACCGGGCGTTGTTCGCTACGGCGATCGATCGGGGCGATCTGATGGCAATCCGCGACTGCACACATAAGGGCTGGGCGCTGGGCGGGGAGCGGTTCAGGGCTGAAATCGAGGCATTGGGACAAAGGCGGGCGTCGTCGAAGGGGGTGGGGCGTCCGCGGAAAGGCGAGGGTAATCGTGTCTGAGACCGTTGCTTCCATCGTGCTTCCCAATATTGTTGCTCCTTGACAAGATTCCCAGTGCAAGAATAATGAGGCTATCTATTTATATAGAAGAGCTAGCCATGAAAGCCGTCCCCGTGTTTGAAGCCAAAAATCGATTCTCTGAGCTGATCGCCGCTGTCGAGCATGGCGACCAGGTCACGATTACGCGCCGGGGGGTGCCGGTTGCGCGTCTGGTGGCCGAGCCCGCCAACGTGGCAGCGATAACCAATCAGCGTCAGCAGGTTGCCTCCGCGCTGGAGCGTTTGCGCCAGATTCGCGGCGGGCTGGCGCTTGAAGGCGATATGAAAGCTGTCGCGCGCGCCGGACTGGATTGATGGCGTTTGTAGTCGACAATTCGGTCGTGCGCGGCTGGTTTATCGGCAACCAGGCCACGGATTACACCGAGGCGGTTGCAGCACGCCTGCTGGATGAGCAGGCATACGCCCCTTCCCTGTGGCAGTTGGAGTTTGCCAATGTGCTGAGAACGGCATGCAAGCGGGGTGCGCTCGACGCACAGGCCGCACATGAAGTGATTGATCAGATCGGCGTGTTGCCGATCGGGATCGACCGGGATACGCCGGGTCCGGCCGCGATTTTGTCCCTGGCGCTACGCTATGACCTGACGAGCTATGACGCCGCGTATCTGGAACTGGCCCTGCGTCTGCAACTGCCCATCGCAACCCAGGACGCGGCGTTGATGGAAGCAGCCAGGGCGGCCGGGGTGGGGGTGTTGAAGACTGAGGGAGCCCGACCCGGGCCGTAGGCGGTTAGTCAAGGGGGAAAATGAGGTCACCATTTTCTTCCAGGTTTATACAAATGGATTGATCAGTTCGATGCCGCAATCTTCAAAATCCTTGATGTTTCGGGTGGCTACTGCAAACCCGTGAGCGAAAGCGATGCCGGCAATTTGCCCGTCGGGCAGGCTCATGACGCGTCCTGATTCCTTGCGATGACCCATGATTTCGGCATAGGCGTGGGCGGCAGGTGCGGTAAAGTCGAGCACCCGTTCTTCGAATGCCTGTGCAATGAATTGTTCAAACCGGGCTTGCAGGTGTCGACGGCGCAGGCCATCTGGTAAAACGCGCAGGCCGTATCCGATTTCGGCCAGTGTAACCGCAGTGATGAATAGCAGATTGCTGTCCTGGGTATTTAGCCAATCAAGAACAACCGGCGAAGGCTGCGGGCGCATGACTTCAGAAATCACATTGGTATCGACGACGATCATCTGGCAAAGCTCAGCGGATCGTGTGGCGCATGTTGCGGGAGTTCCAACTCAACCCCGGATTCGGTGCCAAAGAACTGCATGGAAAGGTCGCCCAGATGTTTGGATGGGGTGACTGCCTGACGAAGGATGCGCCGGGCTTCTTCTTCCATCGATACCCGGTGATGGGCGGCGCGGATGCGCAGACGCGCGATTGTGTCGTCGTCCAGTTTACGGATGCTTAGATTGGCCATGATCCACTCCTTTGTGTGCAGTCGCATGCTGGCATTGTATGCACGTGACTGCATATGGGCAAGCCTTTGAATCCACTGAGTGGCAAACCAGTCATGTTCGTTATTGATTCAAAATACAGAACAATATGAAAAAGCGCGCAAGCCTTTTACTGCGCCATAGGTGATCCGCTTATCGCGCGCTTGATGGTCTCTGATGTAAACCCCCTGCTTTGCAGGAAGCGCATCTGCTTCGCTTTCTCGGCAGCATCAACGGGTGGTGTGCCGAATTTCTTGTTCCAGACTTCGCGTGCGCGATCGAGTTCGCTGTCGCGGTTGTCGCCCAGCACCGCTTCGATGACGTCGTCCCTCACGCCACGCTGGCGCAGGTCGTAGGCGAGCTTGACGCTGCCTGCGCGGGCGCGGTGGTCGGCGACGTAGCTTTCGGCGAAACGCTGGTCGGACAGCCAGTTCTTTTGCTCGAATTCATCGAGCAGGGGTGCGATATCCTCGATTGCGAATCCGGCCGCGCCGAGCTTGCGCGTGATTTCGGCCCGGCAGTGCTCGCGCCGCGCCAGGAGGCGCAGGGCGCGCTCGCGCAGGTCGCCGGGCTCAGGCGTCGATTTCGTCTTCATCCTCAACCACGGCGGTCGGGTTGTTGACGCCGACGGCGGCGCGGACCCTGGCCTCGATTTCGTGCGCGATTTCGGGGTGCTCCTTCAGGTATTCGCGCGCGTTGTCCTTGCCCTGGCCGATCTTCTCGCCGTTGTAGGCGTACCAGGCGCCGGACTTGTCGACCAGCTTGTGGGCGACGCCGAGTTCGATGATCTCGCCCTCGCGCGAGATGCCCTGGCCGTAGAGGATGTCGAAGAAGGCTTCCTTGAACGGCGGCGAGACCTTGTTCTTGACGACCTTGACCTTGGTCTCGTTGCCGATGATCTCGTCGCCCTTCTTGATCGCGCCGACGCGGCGGATGTCGAGGCGGACCGAGGCGTAGAACTTGAGCGCGTTGCCGCCGGTGGTGGTCTCGGGGTTGCCGAACATGACGCCGATCTTCATGCGGATCTGGTTGATGAAGATGACCAGGGTGTTGGTGCGCTTGATGTTGGCGGTGAGCTTGCGCAGCGCCTGGCTCATCAGCCGCGCCTGCAGGCCCATGTGCGAATCGCCCATCTCGCCCTCGATCTCGGCCTTGGGGGTCAACGCGGCGACCGAGTCGACCACGACCACGTCGACCGAGCCGGAGCGCACCAGCATGTCGGCGATCTCCAGCGCCTGCTCGCCGGTGTCGGGCTGCGAGACCAGCAGGTTGTCGACGTCGACGCCGAGCTTTTGCGCATAGTTGGGGTCGAGCGCGTGCTCGGCGTCGATGAAGGCCGCGGTGCCGCCCATTTTCTGCATCTCGGCGATGACCTGCAGCGTGAGCGTGGTCTTGCCGGACGATTCCGGGCCGTAGATCTCGATCACGCGGCCGCGCGGCAGGCCGCCGACGCCGAGCGCGATGTCGAGCCCGAGCGAGCCGGTGGAGACGGCCTGGATGTCGCGCGAAACGTCGTGGTCGCCGAGGCGCATCACCGAGCCCTTGCCGAACTGCTTCTCGATCTGGCCGAGCGCGGCGGCGAGCGCCTTCGATTTGTCTTCTGCCAATGCGGGGGATGCCATGGTTTCTCTCTCCTGATGGACGGTTGCGTGAAAGGCAGGCGGCGTGGCGTCTGCATGGGTTGCAATGTAGGCAATATATTTGTAAGTGTCAATAAAAAATATCACCTGCATAAAAAATACAAGTTGATAGATTGTATTTGAGGCGTGCCGCCCTATAATTCCGCTCAAACCGGCTCGAGCGGAGCGAGCGACATGATTACAAAGGAAAAGATGCGCCTGGACGTGAAGTGGGCGACGCGCCAGCGGCTGCAGTACATCGAGGTCATGGCCTGGTACGCCGGGGTGGTGACGCGCAGCGACGTCGCGCGCGCCTTCGGCCTGTCCGACCCGGCGGCGACCAAGGATCTCAAGCTCTACGGCGACCTGGCGCCCGGCAACCTCGTCTACAACCACGGCGTGTTCGGCTTCGTGCCGGGCGCGGGGTTTGCGGCCGTGTTCGCCGACCTGACGCCCGCCGCCGTGCTGCCCGTCATCGCCGCCAACCTGGCGGTGGCGAACGGGCCGTACGGGGACGCGTTGACATACGGCCTGCCGACCGCGTCGCTCCCCTTGCCGGTCCGCCTGCCCGGCGCGCAGACGCTGGCGCAGATCACCCGTGCCATCCATGGCCGGCGCAAGCTGCGCGTCGACTACCGCTCGCTGTCCAGTCGCGAGCGCGGCGCGGAGCGGGTGCTCGAGCCGCACACCCTCGTCAACACCGGGCTGCGCTGGCACGTGCGGGCGTACAGCGAGGACACCTGCGATTTCCGCGATTTCGTGCTGTCGCGCGTCATGGCGGCCAAGTGCCTGGAGACACCCGCCGAATCCGGCGAGCAGTACGACGACGACTGGGTGGAACGGGTGAATCTGCGACTCGCCCCGCACCGCGGGCTCGATGCGGCCCGGCGCGAAAGCCTGCTGCTGGATTACGGCGCGAGCGGCGAGGTCATCGAGGTGGAGGTGCGGCGCGCGCTACTCGGGTATGTGCTGCAGCGGCTGGGCGTGGACACCACGCCGGACCAGAGCCTGAATCCGAATGCCTGCCAGTTGATGCTGCTGAACCGCGACGAGATCGAGCCGTTTGCGGCGTGGGCGTTTCAGTAAGGGGGAGGCGTGAGCAGGAAGGGCTGTCCGCGCCCCCTCATCCAATCAATTCGATGAGACCGCGCAGGGCCGCGGCCACGGCGCGGGAGCGGATTTCCTCGCGGTCGCCGTCGAGGCGGCAGGTGGACGACATGACCGTGCCATCCGCCAGCGCCCAGCCGTAGCAGACGAGACCGACGGGCTTTTGCGGGGTGCCGCCGCCGGGGCCGGCGATGCCGGAGATGGCGAGGGCGGCCTGCGCGTGGCTGTGCTTGAGCGCGCCGGCCGCCATCGCGGCCGCGGTTTCCTCGGAGACGGCGCCGTGGGCGGCGAGGGTTTCTTCCGGCACACCGAGCATCTCGATCTTGGCGGTGTTGGCGTAGGTGATGAAGCCGCGTTCGTACCAGTGCGAACTGCCGGGCAGCGAGGTCAGCAATTGCCCGACCCAGCCGCCGGTGCAGGATTCGGCGGTGGCCAGCATCCAGCCGCGCGCGATGAGCTTCTCGCCCAGTTCGGCGGCGAGCTGGCGCAGTTCTTCGTCGCTTACACGAGCCATTGCACTCCCTTGATGGCGGCGACGGCGTAGCCCGCCGCCAGAAGATCGTCGAACATCACACCGAAGCCGTTTTTCAGGCGTCTGTCGGCCAGCCGGATCGGCCATGGTTTCAGGATATCGAACAGGCGGAAGAGTGCAAATGCCAGCGCGACCCACGGCCAGCCGGCCGGGGTGAACAGCAGCACCAGGGCGAAGGCGACGATTTCGTCCCACACCATGCCGCCGTGGTCCGCGACGCCGAGCGCACGGCCGGTGCGGCCGCAGGCCCAGACACCGAGCAGGAAGGCGGCGATGACCAGCACGAGCCGGTTCGGCAGGTCGGGCGTGGCGGCTGCGATGAGCCAGAACAGCGGCAGCCCCAGCAGGGTGCCGACGGTGCCGGGCGCCCTGGGGGCGAGGCCGCTGCCGAAGCCGAAGGCGATCAGGTGCGCCGGATGCGCGAACAGGAATTTGAGATCAGGGCGCAAAGTGGTCATAGCCGGTGTGTTCGAAAGGCAGCGGCCGGCCGTCGGCGTCGATCACCGCCAGCCCGGGTTCGGCGGAGATGCGGCCGATGCGCGTCACCGTCACGCCAGCGGACTGCGCGGCGGCAGCCACCGCGTCGCGCCGGTCGGCGGGCGCGGTGAAGCAGAGTTCGTAGTCGTCGCCGCCCGCCAGCACGCAGTCGCGCGCAACGGCTTCGTGCAGATAAGTCTGTGCCACCGGCAGCGTCGGCAGGGCTGCGAACTCGATCGTCGCGCCGACGTTCGAGCGTTCCAGGATATGGCCGAGGTCGCCCAGCAGACCGTCCGAAATGTCGATCGCGCTGGTCGCGATGCCGCGCAGCGCGATGCCGAGTTCGACCCGCGGCGTCGGCAGGTAGAGCGCGGGCAATACCCTGGCGGCGTCGATCTGCTCCATGAACAGGCGCCCCTGCCGGTAGGCCAGCGCCAGCGCCGCCGAACCGATCGTGCCGGACACCCAGACGTCGTCGCCGGACTTGGCGCCGTCGCGGCGCAGCGCCTGGCCCGGCGGCACTTCGCCGATGACGGTGATGCTGATCGTCAGCGTGCCGCGCGTGGTGTCGCCGCCGACCAGTTCGATGCCGTGCTGGTCGGCCATGCGGAAAAAGCCGCGCGCGAAGGCGGTGAGCCAGGCATCGTTTTCTTCCGGCAGCGCGATGGCCAGCGTCGCCCAGCGCGGGGTCGCCCCCATGGCGGCGAGATCGGACAGGTTCACCGCGAGCGACTTGTGGCCGAGTCCGGCGGGGCTGTCCTGCGGCGAGAAGTGGCGGCCTTCGAGCAGCATGTCGGACGACACCGCGAGCTGCATGCCGGGGGTCGGCGCCAGCAGCGCGCAGTCGTCGCCCACGCCCAGCACCGCGCCGGGGGTGGCGCGGGTGAAGTGGCGGGCGATGAGGTCGAATTCCATTGCTAGGGGCTAGGGGCTAGGGGCTAGGGGCTAGGGGCTAGGGGCTAGGGGCTAGGGGCTAGGGGCTAGGGGCTAGGGGCTAGGGGCTAGGGGCTAGGGGCTAGTT
>JAJZRE010000039.1 GCA_021802945.1 Pseudomonadota bacterium | reverse complement strand
ATCCAGGTCACCAGATCGTCGAATTCGCCGCTTGGATCGCCCGGCTTGGTGGGAGATCGGCTCACAAAAATATTGTCTCCATCCTGGTTTTCAAGTTCGTCTGCTCCGGAGGGCGCGGCCAGGGTGTTGCCATTGACATTCAGCGCCCCCCAGCCATTGGGGCCCATTGATACGATCACCACGGGCACATTCGAGGCAATGTTGCCCGTGGTGCACGTATGTGAGCTGCAAACCTGATTCCAGCTGGAATTGGCCGAGACACTGCTGTCGATACCCGGGTTGTCGTTGCTGACGTCGGTGTTCGTTGCATAACGCAGGCGATTGCCCCAGGCATCCTGGGCGCCAGCACCGAGCGTCACCCACGGCAGATAGCCGATTTGTTGCGGGCATTTGTTGGCGGTGCGCGCATCTTCGATTCCGTCTCCGTTTGAATCGGGGCAGGGGAGATAGGGCTTGTTGCCAACCAAGGTCCTGTGAGTCATCGCATAGCCGGTGAGCGCTTCACGCGCCTCTTCCAGCGTCTTGTTGGTCTCGGCGATCCGCCGCGCCTGGATCTGCGCCGACAGCGGCATGGCCAGCCCGCCGATCAGGAGGGTGATGATGACCAGCACGATGGCCATCTCGATGAGGGTGAAACCGCGCTGGATCGTCATGGTTCGGGCTCGTTCACGCCGGGTTTGGCCGGTTTGGTGGGGACGGGGCGCAGCACCTGATAGGGCTCGTACACCTTGCCGTCGGCGCGGACCTGGCCGGGCTTCAGGCCCGACACGCCGACGCCGTCACGCCGGGCCTTGCCGTCGATCCAGCGCGTGGTCTCGCCGTCGGAGCGGATGACCACGCCGTCGTAGCGCAGCGGGGCCGGGACGCTGTCGGGCGCGGGCTGCTGGCCTGGGCCGGACGGCGTGACGTCGCGCGCGCGCGCGGCTTCCAGCTGGGCGCGCTGCGCCGGGGTGAAGAACAGGCGCCCGGGATCGGCCGGCGCGGCCATGCCTGTGCCGGCGCTGCCCAGGCACAGCGCCAGCACCCAGACGCAGGAAGCTGCGCGCGTCCCCGGCGTGTTGCAGTCGGATCGGGATGGCCGTTTATTATTCATGGCGCCCCTCCGTCGCCGTCGCCACGGTAAACCACAGCACGTCGCATTCGGCCTGCAGATGCGGACGGTTGGCAGCCTCGAACGGCGCGTTGTCGGGGCGCGACAGGCGGCAGCCCTGGACGCGAACCACCCCGGGCGCGCGCGCCTTGAGCGCGTCGAGGAAACGGGTGAGATCGGTTTCCACCAGCAGCGGCAGGCTGAGCGTCATGCGGGTCTGCCCCAGCGGCAGGGTCTGGGCCAATGCGGGCGGCGAGGCCGTACGGGGCATCAGGCGGTAGTTCAGGCCATAGAGGCCCGCATCGCGGTTGGCCAGTTGCACCGCTTCGATCCACGCCAGACGGTCTTCCGCGCCGACGAACCCGCGCGCCACGAGTGCCTGGTAATCGGCCAGATGGGCGGTCATGAGCTGCTGCTGCTGGCGGCTGCGGTCGAGTTGCTGACGGGCCTGGTTGAGGGCAGCGCGCTGCTGTTGCAGCGCTGCCGCGGCGTCTTCGGCCTGGCTGTGACCCCACCCGATGCCGCCGGCCGCCAGCAGCAGCGCCGCCAGCACCAGCAGCAGCGGCAGTTTGAGGACGGCGAACGGCGGGCGCGTCATGGCCGGGCCTCACGGTAAAGCAGGCTGAGGCTGAAACGTGCAGCCGGGGCATCGGCCGCATCGGCGCCGGGCGTCTTGCCCGACAGCGTGCTGCTGGAATCGGCATTCACCGGGCTGCGCCGCAGGCTCACGCCCTGAACGCCAGGCATGGCCCGCAGGGCGCGCATGAATCCTTCGATGCGTTGCATGGCGGCCCGGTAATTGCCGTCGAACGGCGTCAGTCCGGCATCGAGGTTGACGCGAACCTCGCCGGCGGGCACCAGCGACTCATCCGACCATCCGAGGCTGTCCAGCTTGATGTCGGGGGCGGCAAGCAGGGGCTGCCCGATGGTGGCGAGGAGCGCGGCCACGTCGATCTTCGCACTGTCGAGCTGGCGCGCCAGGCTTACCGTCTGGACGATCTGCTCCGGGGCCATGGACTGGGTGGGAAATGTCCGTGCGATGGCCCGATAGCGGGCATCGAACTGCTGGTACTGCTGGGTCAGTTGACGCGCCTGATCGTCCAGATCCTGGGCATGCAGCCAGTAGGCGGCCGTGAGAACCAGGCCCAGCAGCGCGACGATCCCCGCGGCTGCATGCAGGCCGCGCCGCCAGCGGAATTCGGTATGGCGCTGCAACAATTCGGGCGGCGCCAGGTTCAGCTTCAGCGCCTCGCCCGCAATGGCGGCCAGCGGCGCGACTTCCGGCGTGGCGGCCAGGAAGGCGTCCGGGATGCGCAGCGCGTGCGCGACGCTCGACATGTCGACCCGTCGCGTGCTGAAAGCCGGGTCGGCGTTCAGCGGCGCCTGTGCGCTGTCCAGCTGGCCGCTGGGGTCGAGCAGCAGCACGTGCAGGCGGGCTTCGCGCGGCAGGATGCGCTGGCCGGTGAGGTAGAGCTGCGTTTTCGCGATTTCGTCGGCCGCGCTGCCCGGCAGTTGCGTCGGCGTGTCGCCGCCGATCAGGCGCGAAAAGCGCAACAGGCCATTGTGGTAGTAGGACAGCCGCAAGCTGTTGTTGAGACGGCATGCCAGCAGGGTGTGCGACGACGGTTCCCGCAGTTTGTCCAGCAGGTGCTGGCAGGCCAGCGCCAGCGGCGCGATGCCCGCCAGCGGCACGCGCTCGCGATGGAGCACGCTGAGCCAGGGCGTCAGCCAGTCGGCGTCGGTCAGGGCCGCCAGCAGGTAGCGGTCGTCGCGGCGCCCGGAAGTCTCGCGCGCCTGCCGCCACGCGCCGGTGAAGCGCGTATTGCGGAATACCTGCCTGAGCTTGCGTGCCAGCAGTTCGTCGCGCGCGCGTCCCTGCACGTGCGGAAGCGCTTCGCTGCGGTAGTCCTCGTCGACCGTATCGACGACCAGCAGCACGGGCAAATGCGCGCGCTTGACCACGATCGTGCGAAATGCGGCCAATCCTTCCGCGCTGGCGGAAAACTCGCCCAGCCAGTGCATGTGGCCGGGACGCCAGTCGAGGACGCCGATCTGGCGGGGGGTGGCGAGCAGGATCAGGCGGTGGTCGAACATCACAGCGGCATATTCCCGATCAGATCGTAAACCGGCAACAGCACCGACACCAGGATGCCGCCGAGCAGCAGGCCCAGAATGGCCGTGAGCGCCGGTTCCAGCACCCTGAGGCCGTTTTCGATCGAGTCGAGCACTTCGCGGTTGTAGAAAAACGTCACGTTGTCCAGCGCCTCGTCGAGCGCGCCGGTGGCCTCGCCCACGCGCAGCATGCGGATCACCAGCGGCGGAAACAGCGCCAGCGACTGGAAGCTCTCGGACAGCCCGCGTCCGTCGGCAATCTGTTGCGCGGCGCGGCGGATGCCGCCGGCGATCACCCGGTTGCCCGCGATCATCTCGCAGGCGCGCAGCGCATCCAGAACGGTGACCCCCGAGCGGTACATCATCGCCAGCGTATTGGTGAAGCGCGACAACACGATCTTCTGCACGATGGGCCCGATGACGGGCAGTCGCAACTGGCTGCGGTCCCACCATTCGCGCCCGGCCTCGCTCTTCCGCACCCAGAGCGGCAGCCCGATGCCCACTGCCAGCGCCAGCGTGAGGCCGATCGCCCAGTACGAGCGCACCGCATTCGATATGGCCATCAGGATGAGCGTCGGCAGCGGCAGCGCCACCCCCATGGTCTTGATCAGGCCCAGTACCTGCGGCACCAGGTAGATCAGCAGGAACAGGATGGCCGCGCCGACGACGGCCAGCACCATCGCGGGATAGATCATCAGGCGTTTGGCCTTGGCGGCGACTTCCTCCTGCCATTTGAGCGATTCGGCCAGGCGCTCGAACACCGTGTCCAGCAGCCCCGTCTGCTCGCCTGCCTTGACGCTGTGGACGAACACGGCGCCGAATACCGCCGGGTGCGCCGCCAGTGCCTGCGACAGCACCTTGCCGCCTTCCAGGTCTTCCAGCAGCGCGGTCAGCACGTCGCGAAAGCCGCGCTTTTCCATGCTGTCGCGCAGGTCGCGCAGGCCGTCGAGCAGCGGAATGCCTGCGCGCGTGATGTAGCGCATGTGGATGCAGAAGGTCACCAGGTCGCGCCGCGTCACGCGCTCGCGGCCGGTGGGGGCATACTGGCGCGACAGCTCGGCCAGCGTGACGAGGTCGAGCCCCATGCGCTTCAGGCGCAGTTCGAGGTCGACGTCGTTGACCGCCGACAGCGTGCCGCGGACGTTGCGGCCGGTCTGGTCGATGGCGCGGTAGTCGAAGAAGGGCATGGGTTAATCTTGCCTCGCGACGGCTTCGCTTTTCGCCTGCGGGCGAGTCACTTTCTTTTGCGTGGCCAAAAGAAAGTAACCAAAGAAAAAGCCACCCCTGGTGTGTCGGCCTTCGGCTTCCCTGCGATGCTCGCCAGCCGGGGCGGCGCGGGAACTCGCCCTGGCGGGCTCAGACACCCCGCGCCTTTCCCCCCCGTCTGGCTGCGCTTCTCGGCGACACACAAGGGGCTTCTCTGCGGACGCCTGTGCTTGGACATGACGGTTCTGTATGCGCGGACAGTCGGTTTTTGTCCCCTTCAGCGCTGCCGATTTGGCGCGTGCGGACGGGGCATACGATCTTTCACGGGCTTCAGCCCGTAGAAAGTCGGAGTCCCCTTGTGGGGAAAAAGCGGAACCGTGTCCGAGCTCCGCAGCACGGGGCGTTTTGTGCCCCGTGCCAGGGCGAGTTGGTGGAGCGCCCGCCCGCGCGCGCCAAATCGGGAACCCGCAGGGCAGCGATGTGGGGTCGCCTTTTCTTGGGTTACTTTCTTTTGGCGAAGCAAAAGAAAGTGACTCGCCTAAAGGCGAAAAGCGAAGCCTCAGCAAATCCGCAGACGCCAGCAAAAACGTGAACCCCATCTTCACACCCGCCCCGTCAAATCCACCACCCGCGACACTTCCGACAACGAGGTCACGCCATCCAGAACCCGCTTGATGCCATCCTCGGCCAGCGGATGGTAGCCATGTTCGAGGGCGGCGCGGCGGATTTCGTGCAGCGGCGCATGGTTGGCCACCAGTTCGTCCAGCGTCGGGTCCATCCGCAGCAGTTCGATCAGCGCCAGCCGCCCCTTGTAGCCTTTGTTGCTGCATGCGGGGCAGCCGACGGCACGAAAGATCCACGTGGGCTGGTCGGGGTCGGTGCCGAGGATGCGCGCCTCGTCTTCGTCCGGCGTATAGGCTTCCTTGCAGTGCGGGCACAGCTTGCGTACCAGGCGCTGGGCGACGACGCCGATGATGTTGCCGGACAGGATGCCGGGCTGGATGCCGATGTCCATCAGGCGCGGGAACACGCCGAGCGCGGAGTTGGTATGCAGGGTGGTGAACACCTGGTGGCCGGTCATGGCGGCGCGGAAGGCCATCTCGGCGGTGTCCTTGTCGCGGATTTCGCCGACCAGGATGATGTCGGGGTCCTGCCGCATGATCGAGCGGATGCCGTTGGCGAAGTCGAGCTTGAGCGTTTCGTTGACCGAGCTCTGGCGCATCAGCGTGACCGGATATTCGACCGGATCTTCCAGCGTCATGATGTTGACGGTCTCGTTGTTCAGGTGCGACAGCATCGAGTACAGCGTGGTGGTCTTGCCGGAGCCGGTCGGCCCGGTGACCACCAGGATGCCTTCGGGGCGCGCCATCATCAGCTTCAGCTCGCGCAGCGCGTCGGCGGTGAAGCCCATCTGTTCCATCGGCATGATCGACTTTTCACGGTCGAGGATGCGCAGCACCAGGTTTTCGCCATGGATGCCGGGTTGCGACGAGACGCGGAAATCGATCGGGCGGCCGTTCAGCGTCAGCGACATGCGGCCGTCCTGCGGCGCGCGCGTCTCGGCGATGTTCATCCCGGACAGCACCTTCAGCCGCACCAGGATGCCCGGCCAGTAGGTCTTGTGCAGGCTGCGGATCTGCTCCAGCACGCCGTCGATGCGGTAGCGGATGCGCAGGAAGGCGTGTTCGGGCTCGAAGTGGATGTCGCTCGATTCGCGCTTGACGGCGTCGGTCAGCAGCGCGCCGACCAGCCGCACCACGGGCTGGGTGTATTCCTCGGTGTCGGGATTGAGGCTGGCGTAGTCGACCTCGCCGGTCTCGATCTCGCGCAGGATGCCGTCGAGCGAGAGGTCGAAGCCGTAGAACTTGTCGATGCATTCGAGCAGCTGGGCCTCGGCCGCCAGCAGGGTGTCGATCTCGATCTGGCTGCCGAGCGCGGCTTTCAGCTGGTCGAGCGCGACGACGTTGAAC
This sequence comes from Pseudomonadota bacterium, assembly GCA_021802945.1. Lineage (GTDB taxonomy): Bacteria > Pseudomonadota > Gammaproteobacteria > Burkholderiales > Thiobacillaceae > Thiobacillus. Next base: position 17,922 of record JAJZRE010000039.1, on the reverse strand, counting down.
ATGTCGGTGGTCGCCAGCGTCAGCACGTTGCGCGCGGCGTCGTGGGCGATCGGCAGCAGGTGGTGGCGGCGCGCGAATTCCTCGGGCACCAGTTGCAGGGCCTCGGGGTCGGCCACGACCTGGGTGAGGTCGATGCCCTGGCTGCCGAGGGCGTTGGCGAGCTGGTCGCGCAGCACGGCCTCGGTGATGAACCCGAGCGCGACCAGCTGGCGGCCGATCGGCAGCCCCGTGGTTTTCTGCTCCTTCAGTCCGATGCGCAGCTGGTCGAGGGTGATCAGCCCCTGCGAGACCAGGGTTTCGCCCATGCGGAGTTTCTTGCGGCGCTCCATCGGGTGCCTTTAACGAATCGACTTCAGCTGCCGCACGCGCGCTTCGGCCTGGGCGCGGTCATAGCGGTGCACGCTGCCGCCCGCGAGGGCCTTCTCGTAATACGTCAGCGCGCTCGGGTACTGCTGCAGCTGGTCGAGGCTGACCGCCAGGTTGAAGGCGTAATCGGCGTTGTCGGGCGCGCCCCGGTACGCCTCGAAGTAGGCGGCCTGCGCGTCGTTCCAGCGCCCCTGCCCGGCGTAGAGGTTGCCGAGCGTCTGGTAGAGCTCGGGGCTGGGCGCGCGCTCGATCAGCGTTTTCAGGCGGCTTTCGGTGGCCTGGGCGTCGGTGTTGCCGAGCAGGTCGAGCAGGGCGCCCTGGGCGGCCGCATTGCGGGGGTCGAGGTCGAGCACCTCGCGATACAGGCGCTGGGCATCCGCATCGCGCTTTTGCGCGCTGGCAATCGCCGCCAGCCCCAGCAATGCATCGACACTGCGGCGGTGAGCCGCAGCCTGGGTATACAGCCGTTGTGCGTCGGCCAGGGCCCCGCGTTCATAGGCAGCGTAGGCCTGGGTGAGCAGATTCGTCTGGAGGTCGGGCCGGAACGCAGGCGGCGTGGCCGTCAGCACGGGGCGTGCCGGCGGGGGCGTGGGACGCGAACTGGCCGCAGGGGAGGGGGGCGGCCGGGTTGCAGGCGGCGCGGCGATTGCCGTCGCCTCGGGATGGCGCTTGGGCGCGGCGGGCAGTGAGGCAGGGGCGGGTTGCGGCAGGGATGCAAGGGATGGGGCAGGCGCGGCGACATGGGCTGCGGCCGGCGGCGGGGCGGCTACCGTCGGCTGCAGGGCGAAGTAGAGATACACCCCGTACCCCAGCGCGACCAGGGCGGCCAGCAGGGCGGTGAGCGGCACCAGCGAAAGCTGCGGCCGGCGCAGCCGGGGCGCCGGGCGCGCGCCGGGCACGGGGTCGCTGTTGCCGAACAGCAGGCCGGGCGGCTCAACCCATTCGCGCGCCTTCGCGGTGCCGGGGAGGGCCGGTTCCAGTTCGAGGTCGCCCTCGATCCGGTTGTCGGAATCCGGTCTGTCCGCGCCAAGTCGCCCCGGGTTTGCGGCTTCGGCCTGTTTCAGCGCTTTCAGCAGCAGGCTCAAGGGTGACTCCGCGCGGTAGGGAGCAGGCGCTGGAACTGGCGCAACTCATCGCTGTCCAGCGTGGGGTTCGACACCACGGTGGGCCGCAGAAAGATCACCAGTTCGGTCTGGTTGTTCATGCGTTCGTGCTGGCCGAACACGGCGCCGATGCCCTCGGGGCGAGACAGCACCGGCAGGCCGTCGCGCGCATTGTTGCTGTCGTCCTGGATCAGGCCGCCGAGGACCACGGTCTGTCCGCTGCGCACCTGCAGCAGCGATTCCATTTCCCGTACCTGGATGATGGGAATGGCATTCTTGACCCCCGCCCTTTCAAGATCCGGATTGGGATCGTCCACAAATCCCACCTTGCGCGAGATGGTGGGGCGCACGGTCAGCGACACCATGCCGTTCTCGTTGATCTGGGGCAGCACCGACATCACCACGCCAATCGGCACGGTGTGGGCGGTGGTGGTGAACGTGGTGGGCTGCAGGGGCGTGCCGGTGGACGACAAGACCCCCTGTTGCGACTGAACGGAGAAATAAACCAGGTTGTCGACCACCTTGAGCAGGGCGGTCTGGTTGTTCAGCGCCATGAGCTTGGGGCTCGACAGCACCTTGGTCTTGCCGAAGGATTCCAGCAGATCGATGGCTGCGCTGAAACCGTTGCTGCCGGTATTGGTGTAGGTGGCCTGGATGAAGGGCGAGAGCGCGCCCGCCAGTGCGTTGGTGCCGCCACCCACGGTTGTGATCGACCAGCCGGTGGCGCCCTGCAGGGCCTTCGACCAGTCGATGCCGGCGCGGTACTGGTCCTTGAGGGTGACTTCGACGATGGTGGCCTCGATCAGCACCTGGCGTTGCGCGGCCTGCATCACGCGGTCGAGGTACTGCTGCACCAGTTCCTGCTGCCTGGCGGTGCCCAGAACCGTCACGGTGCCTGCCACCGGATTGACCGCCACATCGTTCTTGCCGTCGCCTGTCGGCTGGTTGGCAAACGCGGTGCTGAACAGGCTGGCGGCGCCCGCGCCGGCCTTGCTGGCGGCTTCGGCCTGGGACACGCGTTCGGCGCGCGCGGCCTTTTCGGCATCGAGCTGTGCCGCACGCTCCTCGGTACTTTGCGTCACCGCCCGGGTGCCGGCCAGGATGGTCCGGATGTTGTCGGCCAGCACGGTCCACAGGTCGTTGTTCGACTGGCTGGCGACGGTGGTGGTGGAGGAGTTCCCCGTGCCGGTCGCGGTCGCGGTGGCGGTGCTGCCGGTCCCTGCGCCGATGCCGCCGCCGGTGCTGGCGATCTGCGCCGCCACGCCGACGCTCGAGGTCGTGTTGCGGGCGACGTTGACGTAATTGACCGCATAGGTCTTGACGTAGGGGGTGTCGGGCATGATCGACACCGTACGGCCGTTCATTTCGTAGCGCAGGCCGGCCTGCCGCGCGATGCGGTCGAGAATGGCCGGCAGCGGCTCCTGCACGGCATTGAGCGAGACGTTCCCCGAGATGCCGGGGTACAGGTCGATGTTGTAATGGGTGTCGCGCGCGATGGAAAACAGCAGGTCCTTCACCGGCACGTCGTTGACCACGACGGTATAGGTCGGAACCGGCGCGCCCGGCCTGGGCGGAGACAGGGCGGGCACGGCCTTGACGGGCGCGGGCGGCGGGCTGGCCGGCACGGCTGCGGGGCCGGGGCGGGTGATATGGTCGGGCGAGGGGTCGAACGCCCGCGGGGGTGCGCAGCCGCTCGCCAGCACGAGGCTGGACAGCGCCAGGCCCGTCAGTACGGAACGTTTCAACACGGCATTATCCATCCTCATCCCGTTGGCAAGACCACGCTGCGCATTTTGCCGACCGTGCGCAGAAACGGCGTACTTGCTGGCGCGGCGGGCAAGGTGCGCAATGCCGCCATGGCCGCGTCACGGTTGGGGTACTCGCCCGCCAGAATCATCCAGGCTGGCGCGCCCTGGCTCAACCCGTGCAACACCCGCACCGGTTGCGGCGTGGCGGCGTTCAAGCCCCCCAATAATACGGCTGCCTGCGCGGCTTCTTTAGCCGAGGCGATCTGGATCACGTGGGTGTCGGGCGCGGCGGTGGCGAGCCAGCGCTGGGTCTGCCGTGCGAGTTCGGTCACGCGGGCGACCGTCACCTGGGCGGGCGGGCGAGGTGCGCCGTCTGTAAGGGCGCGCGCGGGGGGGGGCGGCACAACCTGCGACGACCGCGCCTGCCAGGCGACAAACGCAAGCAGGCCCATTCCGGCCGCCACGCCGGCGGTCAACCACGCCCAGCGCGGAAGCCGGGCGCGGCGAACGGGCTGGCCGGGCGCCTGGATTTCGGCATCGCCTGCCGCGGCGTCCAGATGCGCCGGGGTCAGGGTGTGGGTCTGCCCGGCATAGGCTGCGAGCAGGGTTTTGTCCGCCAGCACGTTGATGCGGCGCGACAGGCCGCCCGAGAGGTGCGTCAGGCGCGCGATCAGCGCGGCCGGAAACAGGTCGGGGCCGCGGTAGCCGGCCACCGCGAGGCGCGCCCGCAGGTACTCGGCGACCTCCGATTCGGCCAGCGGCGACAGGTTCAGGCTCAGGGTGATGCGGTCCTTCAACTGGCGGATGCGCGGATCGGCCAGTTGCACGTCGAGTTCGGGCTGGCCGAACAGCACGATCTGCAGCAGCTTGTCGGTGGCCGTTTCCAGATTGGTCAGCAGCCGCAGGAACTCCAGGTTGTCGAGCGCGATGCCCTGCGCTTCCTCGACGAACACCACCACGCGCCGGCCCGCTTCGTGGCGGGCCAGCAGGGTGGCATTGAGCTGCGCCAGCCGCGCCTGGCGGCCGTTCTCGGGCGTGTCGATGCCGAGGTCGGCCAGGATCGCCGCCAGCATGTCGTCCGGCGACAGGGTGGGATTGCCGAGATAGGCGCTGTCGATGGTGTCGGGCAGCTGGGCGGCCAGCTTGCGGCACAGCATGGTCTTGCCGCTGCCGACTTCACCCACGACCTTGATGATGCCTTCGCCCTGACCGATGGCATACAGCAAGGCGGCGAGCATTTCTCCGCGCTGGCCGCCGGCATACCAGTACTCGGTATTCGGCGTGATGCGGAAGGGCGCTTCTTTCAGACCGAAATAGTCAAGGTACACGGAGGGCGTTTATTCAGAGCCGTACGTCTGCATGCGGCTGTACAGCGTGGTGCGGTTGATGCCCAGGAGCTTGGCGGCCTGCGACAGATTGCCGTGGGTCATGTTGAGCGCGGCCTCGACGTAGGCCTTTTCCCACTGGCGCAGGGTGACGTCGAGGTTGAAATTCGCCAGCGTCTGAAGTTGCTTGCGCGCCAGTTCGATCAGCGCCTTGCCGTCGCTGGCGAGCGGGATTTCCTGCGGATAGGCCTGGTCGGTGTCGAGCTCGGATTCCAGCTGCTGGGCGTTGACCGCCAGGCCGGGGTATTTGGTGGTGAGGCGGATGGCGATGTTGCGCAGTTCGCGCACGTTGCCGGGGAAGTGGTAGTCCTCCCACATCTGCTGGGCGCGCGGGTCGAGCGAGAACGGCTGGCTCTTGGCTTCGCGGGCGTAGAAGTCGCGGAAGTGGTTGAGCAGCGTGAGCTTGTCCTGCCCCATTTCGCGCAGCGGCGGCACCGCGATCGAGAACACCGACAGCCGGTGGTAGAGGTCGGCGCGGAAGCGCCCGGCCTTGATCTCGGCGCGCAGGTCGCGGTTGGTGGCGGTGACCACGCGGGCGTTGGAAAAACGCGGCTGCGTTTCGCCGACGCGCTGGTATTCGCCGTTTTCCAGCACGCGCAGCAGCTTGGCCTGCAGTTCAAGCGGCAGCTCGCCGATCTCGTCGAGGAACAGGGTGCCGTTCTCGGCTTCCTCGAAGTAGCCGGCGCGCGCGCTGGTGGCGCCGGTGAACGCGCCCTTGGCGTAGCCGAACAGGGTGGGCTCGACCAGGGTCGGCGAAATGGCCGCGCAGTTGAGCGCCAGGTAGGGCTTGTGCGAGCGCGGCGAGAGCTGATGCAGGCTGGAGGCGACGCGTTCCTTGCCGCTGCCGGACTCGCCCTCGATCAGCACCGGGAAGGGCGCCGCCGCGTACTGCTTGATCTGCTCGCGCAGCTTGTCCATCGCCGGGCTCGCGCCGACGATGCCGGAGTCCTTGGCGGGGGCGGGCGCCTTCTCGGCGCTGCGCTCGGCGTCCTGCACCAGCAGCGCGTTGAACAGCAGGGATTTCAGCCGTTCGGGCTCGCACGGCTTGGCGACGAAGTCGATGGCGCCGAGCGCGCGCGCATGGCGTGCGTTGGCTTCGTCGCTCTGGCCGGAGAGCACCAGGATCTTGATGCTGGGCGAAATGCCCAGCAGGTCGGCGATCAGGGCAAAGCCCTCGTCCGGCTTGTGCGGCTGGGGCGGCAGGCCGAGATCGACCAGGGCCAGCTGCGGGGGCTCGTCCAGCTGCATCAGCAGGCTTTTCACCTGCGCGCGCGATTCGGCGGCGGAGATGTCGAAGTCCTTGCTCAGGACATAGGTGAGCGTATCGGAGATCAGCGGATCGTCATCGACGATCAGCAGGCTAGGCTTGTTGGCTTGGACCACATATCCTCCAGGTCGATTGGTACCGAGAGCGCACCTGTATCTGCGTACAGTGAAAGTTGTTATGTGACTGACGGATTTTCGGCGATTGTGCCAGAGACCCGGTGAAAGTTAAACCAGGATGCACATTCCGCGGGGGATTCGCGTCACGTGCGGGCACGAATCCGCGAGGGAGGATGTTCCGGGAAAGTCAGCTGCTTACCGGTTCGATGCGTACGCGGGTCCAGCCTTCGCTATGGTCGATCGGATTGCCCAGGGCGATGAACCCGGTCGCCTGCGCGCCCCGAACCTGGAATACCTTGCCAGGCGCGAAATGAACCGGATCGATGATGAGCGACTTTGGCTCGCCGTCCAGCCACAGGCCGGGGTGAGGCAGGCCGGCGCCGCTGTTGTCGACTCCGTTGACCGTATAACCCGGAGTGCCGGTGTCGTACAGCATCGCCAGGGTGGGTGTTTCGATCAGGGTTTCGATGCCGACCGAACTGGTGTCGTCGTTAAGCCGGGACAGGCGGCGTACGATGCCGATTCGCCATTTATGGGCGTCATGCGACTTGATCCCGATCAGCGCGCCCACGCGCAACCAGTCCTTGTCGCGCGATTCGACAATGGCGCCGTATCCGTATTCGCTTTCGTCGTTCATGACCCAGCGTTCGACATCGGGCGAGTTCTTGATGGCCGGCACTTTCATTCGCGAGACGCGTTCGCGCGTGCGTTCGGTGACGAAACCGTACACCTGCACATCGTCGGCCTCGTTGTAATTGAGGCCGGTGCCATAAGGCGAGACGCTGGCCGGCGTGTCGGCAGACTTGATCTGGCCGACGATGGCGCTGAGGCCGTGTGCCACGTCGACCAGCCGCTTGATCGATTCGCGCGGCGCGCGCCGTTGTTCACGCGTTGCCAGAGAAGCCCACTGGTGCTGCAGGTGTTCCAGCAGGTCGAGGCTTTCGGCCGTGCGTGCGGTTTCCGTCAGGCCGAGCTGTGCCGGCGGGCTGCCTGCCTGCAACCCGGCATGCAGCGCCTGCAGCTTTTCCAGCACGGCGGCCGTCGCCCAGAAACGCAGCGGCTTGTCGGTATCGGGCTTGCGCACGCGACGCGGCCCGTGGTCTGCCGTCAGGTCGACCACGAAATTATGGACGTTGGTGTCGACCTGGCTGTCCAGCTGAAGCATGCCGTGCCAGCCGCACAGCCATTGGTCGACCAGATCGATCTGCCTGGGATAGAGCGTGCCGGAACTGGCCAGATTCAGCATCAGGATGTGGAGATAGGCCGTCTCGCAACTGCAGTCGGACGTGTCGTCGGCGTACGCCCGCAGAGCCTGCCGATGAAATCCCCCGGTTTCGGCGAGGGCATACAGCGTGTGCAGCCGCAGCCAGAGTTTGTCGCCTGCCGGCAGATAACGGATGGCGCGCCATTTCAGCAACTGGCCAACGGTACGGATGGCGCGCAGGGAGATCAGCGGTGCAGATTCATCGCGCGGCGTCTTGCCCTTCTCGCCAGCGAGATGCAGCACGAAGGCATGGTAGCCGCGCGCAATCTCACTGTAGAGGCCGTACACGGCATGCCACAGCTGGCTTTCGATCTGGCGCGACATGCGCGGATTGCGCAGGTACTGACGCACCAGCGTGTCCTGCAGGTTGCGCGATTTTTCGTCCAGCAGCATGAAGACCGCCAGGCGATCTCTCGTGTATGGCGTCGAGTTCTCGTTGAAGCGCTTGAGCGCATTGAGCATGGCGTCCTGGCATTTGAAGGCATCGCCGACAGGCAGGCTTTCGATCCAGCGGGACGCGGTCTTGACGCTGGTCAGCGGGTCATCGTCCCGCTTGCCGAAAGGCGTCAGCCGGGCGAGGCGCGAAGCGAATTTATCTGCCAGTGAAGTCATGGTGTGAAACCATCCCAGAATGACGAAGCGTGCTTTCAGGTACTTAACGGGTACTTCAGCAAAATCTGTACCGGTTGTCAGGCTAGCCGGGCTTGCACCCATCCCTGCACCGACGCCAGGGCCGCCGGTAACGGCCCCGGGTCGCTGCCGCCCGCCATCGCCATATCCGGCTTGCCGCCCCCCTTGCCGCCGACCTGGGTGGCCACGAAATTCACCAGTTCGCCGGCCTTGATGCGGCCGGTGACGTCGGGCGTCACCGCGGCGATCAGGCTGACCTTGCCGCCGGCCACCGTGCCCAGCACCAGGGCGCAGGACTTCAGCTTGTCGCGCAGCCTGTCGGCGGTTTCGCGCAGCGCCCTGGCGTCGACCCCGTCGAGCTGCGCCGCCAGCACGCGCACGCCCTGGACGTCGACCGCCTGCTGCACGAGCTCGTCGCCCTGGCTGGAGGCGAGTTTCGATTTCAGCCGCTCCAGCTCCTTTTCCAGCGCACGGCTGTGTTCCAGCAGTTGCGCCACGCGCTCGGCGGCCTCGACTGGCGGGGCTTTGACCAGTTGGGCGATGGCACCGAGGTTCTGTTCGGTTTCGTCGAGGTAGGCGAGCACGCCGGTGCCGGTGGTCGCCTCGACCCGGCGGATGCCGGCGGCGACGCCGGTTTCGAGCAGGATCTTGAACGCGCCGATGTCGCCGGTGCGCGCCACGTGGGTGCCGCCGCACAGCTCGCGCGAGCTGCCGATGTCGAGCACCCGCACCTCGTCGCCGTATTTCTCGCCGAACAGCATCATCGCGCCGGTCTTCTGCGCCTCGTCGATCGGCATCACGCGGGCTTGCGTCGCGGTGTTGGCGAGGATTTCGGCGTTGACGCGCGCCTCCACCTCGCGGATCTGCGCGGCGGTCATCGGGTTCGGCTGCACGAAGTCGAAGCGGGTTTTTTCCGCATCGACCAGCGAGCCCTTCTGCTGCACGTGTTCGCCCAGCACCTCGCGCAGCGCCTTGTGCATCAGGTGGGTCACCGAATGGTTGCGCATGGTGCGGGCGCGGTTGTCTTCGTCGACGCGGGCGAGCACGGCGTCGCCGACCGCCAGCATGCCGGTCTTCACCACGCCGTGGTGGCCGAACACCTGCGCCTGGATCTTCTGCGTGTCCTCCACTTCGAACACGCCGTTGGTGCTCTGCAGGGCGCCGCGATCGCCGGCCTGGCCGCCCGATTCGGCATAGAAGGGCGTGTGGTCGAGCACGACGACGCCGAGCTCGCCTTCCCTGAGTTCGTTGACGGCGGCGCCGTCCTTGTACAGGGCGAGCACGGTGGCGTCGTGCGTCAGGGTGTCGTAGCCGTGGAAGATGGTCGCTTCGCCCGAGTATTCCAGCCCGGCGCCGAGCCTGAACTTGCCGGCGGCGCGCGCCTGGCTCTTCTGCCGCGCCATGGCGGCGTCGAAGGCCGCGGTGTCGACGCCGACATTCGCCTCGCGGCAGATGTCGGCGGTGAGGTCCAAGGGGAAACCATAGGTGTCGTGCAGCTTGAACGCCAGTTCGCCGTCGAAGCTGGCGCCGGCGGGCAGCGCCTTCAGCGTCGTTTCGAGGATGCCCATGCCGTGCTCGATGGTCTCGAAGAAGCGTTCCTCTTCCTGCTTGAGGATGTCCATCACGCGCGCCTGCGCCTTCACCAGCTCCGGGTAGGCCTCGCCCATCACGGCCGCCAGGTCGGGCACGATGCGGTGGAAGAAGGCCGCGCGCGCGCCGAGCTTGTAGCCGTGGCGGATGGCGCGGCGGATGATGCGGCGCAGCACGTAGCCGCGGCCCTCGTTGCCGGGGATGACGCCGTCGACGATGAGGAAGGAACAGGCGCGGATGTGGTCGGCGATGACCTTGAGCGAGTTGCTGGAAAGGTCGCTCGTCTGCGTCTCGCGCGCGGCGGCGGCGATCAGCGCCTGGAACAGGTCGATCTCGTAGTTGGAATGCACGTGCTGCATCACCGCCGAGATGCGCTCGAGGCCCATGCCGGTGTCGACGCTGGGCTTGGGCAGCGGATGCATGGTGCCGGCCTCGTCGCGGTTGAACTGCATGAAGACGTTGTTCCAGATTTCGATGTAGCGGTCGCCGTCCTCGTCGGGCGAGCCGGGCGGGCCGCCGGCGACCCCGGGTCCGTGGTCGTAGAAGATCTCGGTGCAGGGGCCGCAGGGGCCGGTGTCGCCCATCGCCCAGAAGTTGTCGGAGGCGTAGCGCGCGCCCTTGTTGTCGCCGATGCGGACGATGCGTTCCCTGGGCACGCCGATGTCGTGGTGCCAGATGTCCCAGGCTTCGTCGTCCTCGGCGTAGACCGTGACCCACAGCTTCTCGGCCGGCAGCTTCAAGACCTGCGTGAGGTATTCCCAGGCGTACTTGATCGCGTCCTGCTTGAAATAGTCGCCGAAGCTGAAGTTGCCCAGCATCTCGAAGAAGGTGTGGTGGCGCGCGGTGTAGCCGACGTTCTCGAGGTCGTTATGCTTGCCGCCCGCGCGCACGCAGCGCTGCGACGACACGGCGCGGGTGTAGGGGCGCGTGTCCTGACCGGTGAACACGTCCTTGAACTGGACCATGCCGGCGTTGGTGAACAGCAGGGTGGGGTCGTTGCCGGGCACCAGCGGGCTGGAGGGCACGACGGTGTGGCCCTTGGAGGCGAAGAAGTCGAGGAAGCTCTGGCGGATGGCGCTGCTTTTCATGGTTTTGAAATCGGTTTGTGCACGGACGGCGGACAATTAAGCGATTGTATCCGTTAAAGTTCCGGCCTTACAGGCGGCAGGGGCAGGCGAGATGGACGAGGCGGCGGTGATCGCGGCGATGCGCGAATGGATCGAGAAGGCGGTGATCGGGCTCAACCTGTGTCCCTTCGCCAAGGCGGTCTACGTGAAGAACCAGGTGCGTTTCGCCGTGAGCCGGGCGCCGCACCTCGACGGTTTCCTCGAAGACCTCGACCGCGAGCTCGATTTCCTTGCCGCCGCCGATCCCGCCGAGGTCGACACCACGCTGCTCATCCATCCCTCGCTGTTGTCGGATTTCCTCGATTTCAACGACTTCCTGCAACTGGCCGAGGCCGCGGTGGACGAGCACGGACTGGAAGGCGTGATCCAGATCGCCAGCTTCCACCCGGCCTTCCAGTTCGAGGGGACGGCCCCCGACGACATCGGCAACTACACCAACCGGGCGCCGTTTCCCACCCTGCACCTGCTGCGCGAGGCCAGCATCGAACGGGCGGTGGCGGCGTTTCCCGGAGCCGGGACGATTTACGAGCGCAATATCGGGACGCTGCAAAAGCTGGGGATCGAGGGCTGGCAGGCCCTGTGGCGCAAGCCGTAAGCGGCTTGCGCAGGTTCAACCCCGGCTGTCGGACGGCGCAGGGGCGCGCTTTCCCGATCAAAACGCAGACAAGCGCCATCGAGGTTCACATGGCAGCCCCTTTTGCAGGGGCATGGTGGTTTCGTACCTGTTGACATATTCTAATTATCGTTAGAATATGAGAAACATGAACAAGCGCCAAACCAAGGATCTGCTCTTCGAAGAGGTCGCCCGCATCGGCAAGGCGGTCTCCAGCCCCAAGCGGCTGGAACTGCTGGAACTGCTGGCGCAGGGCGAAAAAACCGTTGAGGCGCTGGCCGCCGAGGCGGGCATCGACATCAAGCTCGCGAGCGCGCACCTCAAGGTGCTGAAGGCGGCGCGGCTGGTCGAGGCGCAACGCGACGGGCGCTTCATCGCCTATCGCCTGTCCGGCGAGGACGTCGGCGCGCTGTGGGTCAATCTGCGCACGGTGGCGGAAGCGCACCTGGTCGAACTCAAGGTGGAAATGGAGCGGATTTTCGCCGCCCCGGAAAAGCTCGACGCCGAAACGCGGCGCTCGCTGATGGAGAAGGCGCGCCGCGGCGAGGTGGTGGTGATCGACGTGCGTCCGTCCGCCGAATACGACAGCGGCCACCTGCCGTTCGCGCGTTCGCTGCCGCTGTCCGAACTCAAGCAGCGCCTGGCCGAACTGCCCGCCGACAAGGACATCGTCGCCTACTGCCGCGGACCGTTCTGCATGATGTCCGCCGAGGCGGTGGCGCTGCTGAAGGAGCACGGCTACCGCGCGCAGAAGATCGCCGATGGCACGCCCGAATGGCAGGCGGCGGGTTTGCCGCTCGCCGAATCGTGAACACCTGTTTTTGAATCAGAAACCAAGGAGACTTCCATGTTTTTCAAGCAACTCGCGACAAAAGAATCGTCCCTTTCCTACTTCTTCGGCTGCGGCTCGCTGGGCAAGGCGGTGGCGGTGGACGTGGTGGCGGGCGACGAGGAATGGTTCATCGAAGAAGCCAAAAAAGCCAACGTCACCATCAGCCATGTGATCGACACCCATGTGCACGCCGACCATTACTCCGGCGGCCGCGCGCTGGCGAAGCTGGCCGGCGCCAAATACTGCCTGCACGAGAGCGATGCCGACGTGGTGCAGTTCGAGTTCACCCCGCTGACCGACAACGAGACCATCGAGGCCGGCAACGTGGTGATCAAGGTGCTGCACACGCCCGGCCACACCCTGGACAGCATCTGCCTGCTGGTGACCGACAAGCGCCGCAGCGAACAGCCCTGGTTCGTCATCACCGGCGACACCCTGTTCGTCGGCAGCGCCGGCCGCCCCGATCTGGCTGGCCGCGAGCAGGCGATGGCTGGCATGCTGTTCGACTCGCTCCACGCCAAGCTGCTGACGCTGCCCGACGAAACCGAGATTTTCCCCGGCCACCAGGCGGGCAGCGTGTGCGGTGCGGGCATTTCCGGCAAGCCCTCTTCAACCATCGGCTTCGAAAAGCGCTTCAATCCAGGCCTGCATATCAACAGCAGGGACGAGTTCGTGCGCTTCCTCACCAGCGATATTCCGCCCCGCCCCGCCGAGATGAACAAGATGGTCGCGGCCAACATCGCCGCCTAGGGATCCGCCATGGATGAAGCCAAAAAAGTAAAACTGGGGCTGGCTGGCGGGGTGATCGGCACCCTGCTCGCCTCGGTCTGCTGCCTGGGTCCGCTGGTGCTGGTGCTGCTGGGCGTCGGCGGGGCGTGGGTGTCGGGTCTGGGCGCGCTGTATCCGTTCAAGCCTTACCTGCTCGCGGCCACGGCGGCCTTTCTGGCCTGGAGCGGCACCATGCTCTACCGGCCGAAGAAGGCCTGTGCGATCGGTTCGCTGTGCGCCAACCCGCGCCTGATGCGGGCGCAGCGCATTGCATTCTGGGCGGTCGTTGCCAGCGTGACGGCCGTGGTGGCGCTGCCGGAAATACTGCCGCGCCTGCTGCTCGCTTAGGAGATATCGCCATGCACCTGAAAAAAATCATTTCCGCGACCGTGCTGGCGCTCTTGCTGGGCACCGGTTCTGCCGCCCTGGCCGCACCACGCAGCGTGACCCTGGTGCTGGAAGGCATGTACTGCGCGATGTGTCCGGTCACGGTCAAGACCGCGCTGGATTTCGCCGACGGCGTGTTTGAGGCCAGGGTCACCCGCGATCCCGACGAGGCAGTGATTCGCTACGACGACGCCAGGACCAGCCCGGCGAAACTGATCGAAGTCGTCAAACAATCCGGCTACGGCGCGCACCTCAAGCCGCCGCGTGCCAAACCCTGATTCCGGCCCACGTTTTGGAGTGCCCTCATGAGCCATGCTGAAGTTTCCTACCACGCCTACAACCATGGCATCCGCGACAACCTGAACCAGTTCCTGCACCAGCTGTTCCAGGTGTTTCTGGTCGGCCTGACGCTGGGCATGATGCGCACGGTGATCCCCGCGCTGGCCGAGACCGAGTTCGGCGTGCCGAAGGGCTCGTTCGTGCTGCTCATGGCTTTCGTCGTCGCCTTCGGTTTCGTCAAGGGCGCGCTCAACTTCGTCGCCGGCCATCTGTCCGAACGCCTGGGACGCAAGACCGTGCTGCTGCTGGGCTGGGCCTCGGCGATCCCGATTCCCTTCATGATCCTGTACGCGCCGAGCTGGAGCTGGATCGTCGCCGCGACCGTGCTCTTGGGCGTGAACCAGGGCTTCACCTGGTCGATGACGCAGACGTCCAAGCTCGACCTCACCCGCGCCGACCAGCGCGGCCTCACCATCGGCCTGAATGAATTCGCAGGCTATGTGGGCGTGGCCATCGCCGGCATCATCACCGGCTACCTGGCCACGTCATTCGGCCCGCGCATGGGACTGTTCGTGTTCGGCGCGGTGGTGATCCCCAGCGCGCTGGTGTTGACCGCGCTGTGGGTGAAGGAAACCCTGCCCTGGGCCCGCGCCGAGGGCGCGCGCCACGCCGCCGGCAAATCCACCGGACCCAGGCCGCGCTTCCCGAAAAACATTTCCGATACGCCGACGACCTGGGAGGTGTTCACCCTCATGTCCTGGCGCGACAGGCGCATGGCCGCCATCAGCCAGGCCGGGCTGGTGGAGAAGTTCGTCGATGCGCTGATCTGGGTGGTGTATCCGGTGTATCTCTACGAACGCGGGCTGAGCCTCGCCCACATCGGCTGGGTGGTCGGCGTGTACGGCTTCGTGTGGGGCGGCTCGCAGTTTTTCACCGGCAAGCTGTCCGACCGCATCGGCCGCCAGAAACCCATCGTCTGGGGCATGTGGCTGTGCGGCGCCGGCGTGGCGATGATGCTGATGGGCGATCACGTGTGGTGGTGGGTGGCCTCGGCGGCGGTGACCGGCTTCGGCATGGCGCTGCTGTATCCCAACCTTTCGGCGGCGGTGGCCGACATCGCCCACCCCGCCTGGCGCGGCTCGGCCATCGGCATCTACCGCTTCTGGCGCGACACCGGCTACGGCATCGGCGCGCTGCTGCTGGGCGGGGTGGCGCACGCCAGCGGCAACCTGACGTCCGGCTTCTGGTTCGTCGCGATCGCCATGTTCGTCTCCGGTCTCATCGTATGGGTATTCAGCGACGAGACGCATCCGCGGCTCAACCCGGCCGCCGATTGAGCCTGCCCGACAAGGAATCTGCCATGAACAAAATCCTTTACATGATCAAACTCGGCGCCCTGCTTGCCGGCCTCGTCGTGCTGGCCGCGCCCGCCCGGGCGGAAGTCAACCCCGCCGTGGTCGACGCGCTGTCCGGCTACATGGACTTCGCCGAATATGGCGGCAGCCTGATCCGGCCGGAACAGATCCCGGCCGACGACTGGAAGAAGGTTTTCATCGTCGACGCGCGCGACGCCGCCCAGTACGCCAGGGAACACATTCCCGGAGCGGTCAACATCGAGTGGCGGCAGGCGGTGGCGCGCCGCGCCGAGTTGCCGGCGGACCGCATGGTGGTGGTGTACTGCAACTCCGGTTCGCTGTCCGCGCAGGCGGTTTTCGCGCTGCGCCTCTTGGGCTACGACAACGTCAAGGTGCTGCAGGACGGCATCGAGGGCTGGAAAGCCAAGGGCGGCTTCGAGGCCCATGCGCGCGCCGGCCGCCCAGCCGGACACTGAACCGAACCACGCGATGCAACTTGACCTGACATTCCAGCTGACGCTGCAGGGACGCTTCCGGGATCTCGCCCTGTGGCTTCCCGTGCCGCAGGACACGCCGCATCAGCGCCGGCTTGCGCTTGAAAGCGCCGGCAACCATGCCGGGCTTGCGCTCCACCGCGACCCGCAGCATGGCGCGCCTATTTTGTTCGTGCGCTGGCCGGGCGTGCAGGACGATCCCCGGTTGACCGTGGCCACGCACATGGAAACGCAGGCAGTGAACTGCGATCTCGCGCAGGCGCGCGCAGACGCACCCCTGCCCGATGACGCGCGCCGCTACCTGGAAGCGAGCGCGCATCTGCCGGTCGCGGGCGCGGTCCGCAGCCGGGCCGAGGCTATCACGCAGGGCCTGGACTCGCCGGCGGACAAGCTGCGCGCCCTCTACGGCTGGGTGCTGGCGCATGCCCAACGCCGCTTCGATGTCGCCTGGTGCGGCCTGGGAGACGTGCCGGCGATGCTGGCGGCCGGCGAATTCTGCGGCAAGTGCGTGGATATCAACTCGCTGCTGGTGGCCCTGTGCCGCGCCGCCGGCCTGCCGGCGCGCACCGTGCTCGGTATCCGCGCCGCGCCGTCGCGATTCGATCCCGCGCTCGGGGCCGCCGGCGACGTCACCCAGGCATTGCATACCCGGGCGGAGGTGTACCTGGGCGGCCTTGGTTGGGTGCCGGCCGATCCCGCCGATGCGCTGAAGCTCGCCGACGCGGGCGCGCCCGACGCGCTGCAGCGGGAGGTCAACGCCTATCTGCTGGGCGGCGCCGAGGCCAACTGGGTCGCCTACAACCATGCCCGCGACTTCCCGCTCGAACCGCCGGCAATGGGAGGCCCGCTCAACTTCTTCACCGCACCCTACGCCGAAACCGGCGGCATCCCGCTCACGATCGAGGCGGGCTCGCCGGGGTACAGCATTTTCAGCCGACCGGCCGGGTCTTGAGTCCGGCCGGACGACGATCAATTGTGTTTTGATGGGAGGCAGCGTTGGACATTCTTGCGATCCTCGCCGGCATGGCAACCGGCATGGTGCTGGGCCTGTTCGGCAGCGGCGGTTCCATCATCGCGCTGCCGGCCCTCTTGTATCTGCTCAACGTGGCGCCGAAATCGGCCATCGCCATGAGCCTGGGCGTGGTGGGGATCACCGCCACCCTGACGGCCTTCGACCATTGGCGGCGTAACAACGTGATTGTCCGGGTGGCGCTGGTGTTCGGCATGTTCGGCATGATGGGCACCTTCGCCGGGGCGAGGCTGGGCTTGCTGACGCCCGTGGTGATTCAGCTCGGCCTGTTCGCTTTGGTGATGTACGCCGCCGCCTGGCGCATGCTGAAGCCAGCCAGATTGAATTCCGTCGAGCCCGTTGCGGCATCTGCTGACGAGGTGGTTGCCATGGGGGGCGGGGCGGCTGCCTTCCGCGGTTGCCACGATTTCTTCTCCCCTTGCATGGGCCGCATCGCCCTGCACGGCATCGGCGTTGGCGTACTGGCCGGCCTGGTGGGGGTGGGCGGCGGTTTCCTGATCGTGCCGGCGTTGGTGCTGCTCTCCGGCGTCCCCATGAAGCAGGCGGTAGGCACTTCGCTGGCCATTGTCGCCGCCCAATCCTATGCGGGTTTCGTCGGCTACCTGGGCGGTGTGCCGATCGATTACCCCTTGATGGGGGCATTCACGGCCGTCACTGTGCTGGGCAGCTTCATGGGCATGCGTTTGGCTGGGCGCATTTCGCACGCCGCCCTGAAAAAGTCCTTCGCCTGGTTCCTGGTGGGGGTGGCAAGCTATATTCTGTTGAAGAGCGTGATCGGGGAGGGCCTGGCATGAACCGCACCGTGGTCGCCGTTCTCGCGGTGACGGCGCCGCTCGCCTGGGCGAACGGGACTGCTGCCCGGTCGATGGAGGCCGGAATGCGGCAGCAGTTGCCCGAGCAGGGCTTGCGCTGCGAGTCCCCGGCCGAGGCCGGGCCGCTCCCTGTGCTGCATATCGAAGTGTGCGAGACGTGCAAGCCGGGCTGCGAAGACGTCTCCGCCATGAAGCGGGGTTACGCGGTGGCGGCGTATGCTGCGGGTTACCGGATCGATAGCCTCGCAACGGCACGGGTACGCATCACCGAAACCGGTGTGCCGGAAAACGGCACGCCTTACGCAAAGGGCGAGATTGCGGGCATGTGGTTCAGGGTGGGCGATCCCGATCCTGGCGAGACCCCCGGCAGCGTCGCTGGCCGCATGAGCTTCGTGATCCTGTCCGGGACCCGGCGAAACACCCGCTGAAGGAGCGCAGCATGAAACTAGGCATCGTCATCAGCTCGAACGACCCGGAAACCGTGTGGAATGCATTTCGTCTCGGCAAGTTCGCGCTGGGGCAGGGCGACGCGGTCAATGTCTTCCTGCTCGGCAAAGGCGTCGAATGCGAGTCCCTGGACACGGAACAGTTCGCGGTGACGCAGGCGATGCGGGAACTGGCCGACGGCGGCGGCAAGATCGACGCCTGCGGCACCTGCCTCACGCTGCGCCACGCCGGTGCGGGCGCGGTGTGCGCCCTGTCGACCATGCAGGACCTGTATCGCCTCGCCAGCGAAAGCGACCGGGTGCTGACTTT
>JAJZRE010000038.1 GCA_021802945.1 Pseudomonadota bacterium | reverse complement strand
GCTTACCGGTGCAGCCGCCCCGCCGCCGGCTGCAGGTCCGCGCTCAGCGCCTCGCGTTCGTCGAACACGAAGCAGTCGCCGCGGTAATGCGCGCCGCCGACTTCCTCGAAATATTTGAGGATGCCGCCTTCGAGCTGGTACACCCGCTCGATGCCGATTGCCTTCATGTGGATGGCCGCTTTTTCGCAGCGGATGCCGCCGGTGCAGAACGACACCACGGTCTTGCCGGCATAGTCGGCCAGATGTTCGGCCAGCCGCGAGGGAAATTCGCTGAAGATGCCGATGTCGTAGTCCACCGCGTTTTCGAAGGTGCCGGCGGCGACTTCGTAGTCGTTGCGGGTGTCGAGCATCACCACCGGACGGCCTTCGTCGTCGCAGCCGCGATCCAGCCACTGCTTCAGCGTGGCCGCCGGAACCGCCGGCGCGCGGCCGGCTTCCGGGCGGATCAGCGGATGCTTCATGGTGATGATTTCCTGCTTCAGCCGCACCCGCATCCTTTTGAACGGCGGCTCGACCGACAGGCTTTCCTTGGGCTGCAGGTCGGCGAAGCGCGGATCGGCGCGCAGGTCGGCGACAATGGCATCGATCGCGCCGCGCGAGCCGGCCAGGAATACGTTGATGCCCTCGGGCGCCAGCAGGAGGGTGCCCTTGAGGTCCAGTTCGAGGCAGCGCGCGGTGAGCGCGGCCTTCAAGGCCTCGCGGTCGGTGAGGGTGACGAATTTGTAGCAGGAGATATTGACGACGGACACGGCTAAAACCCTTTCAGCAAGTCGGCATTATCCCGGAAACCGCGCTGCGGGATAACTGCCTGCCGGTTCTGTCCGGGCAACGGTTTTGATACGCTTCGGCCATTCCCCTGCCCCTCCCCGCCCATGAACGAACAACTGAACACGCTGGAACACGCCCAGCAGACCGCGATCGACCTCGCCATCCAGTTCGGCCCCAAGGTAATCGTGGCGCTGCTGATCCTGGCGGCGGGCTATTACGCCGGACGCTGGGTGGGCAGGCTCGCCGACTCGATGCTGGAAAAAATCGGGCTCGACGCGCCCCTGCGCCTGCTGCTGGTACGCTTCGTGCGCATCGTGGTGCTGGGGCTGTTCCTCATCATGGCGCTGCAGAACCTCGGGGTGCAGCTGCTGCCGCTGATCGCCGGGCTGGGCGTGGCGGGCGCCGGCATCGCGCTGGCGATGCAGGGGGTGCTTGGCAACCTGGCGGCGGGACTGACGATCATCTTCACCCGGCCCTTCCACGTGGGCGAATACGTCTCCATCGTCGACGTGGAAGGCACGGTCGAGGACATCAGGCTTTTCAATACCGTGCTGAGCCATCCCGACCGTTCGCGCATCGTCATCCCCAACCGCAAGATCGTCGGCGAAATCCTGCACAACTTCGGCACCCTGCGCCAGCTCGACGTAGTGGTCGGCGTGGCCTACGATACCGACATCAAGCTCGCGCTCGCGGCCATCCAGGACCTGCTGCGCGCGCATCCCAGGATCCTGCCGGAGCCCGAGCCGGTGATCCGCGTGCTGACGCTGGCGGATTCCAGCGTCGACATCGCCATCCGCCCGTGGACCCGGGTGGATGACTACAATGACACGTCGAGCGACATCACCCGGGCGGTGCTGGAAACCTTCCGCGAGCGCGGCATCCACATTCCCTTCCCGCAGCGCGAAGTGCGCCTGCTCGATCAGACATGAAACAAGCCCAACCCCGTTCCGCCGCCCCCAAGACTGCCTACGCCGACCCGCTGGCCGAGGTGCTGCGCCCCGGCCAGTCGATCGAGCTGCTGAAAGAACTGCACATCCTGACGCGCGACGGCAAGCTCAATCAGGACAGCCGCCGCAAGCTGAAGCAGGTCTACCACCTGTGCAACTTCATCGAGCCGCTGCTGGACGACGTGCCGGGCCGGCAGGACACGCTGACGCTGGCCGACCACGGCGCCGGCAAGTCGTATCTGGGGTTCATCCTATATGACCTGTTCCTCAAGGACCGCCCCGGCAGCCACATCTTCGGCATCGAGACACGCGACGAACTGGTGGAAAAGTCGCGCGAACTGGCGACGCGGCTGGGCTTCGAGCGCATGTCCTTCCTCAATGCGACGGTGGCGGAGTCGATCACCACCGAGTCCCTGCCCCCGCGCATCGACATCGTCACCGCGCTGCATGCCTGCAACACCGCCACCGACGACGCCATCCGCTTCGCGCTCGCCAAAGAGGCCCGCCACATCGTGCTGGTGCCGTGCTGCCAGGCCGAAGTCGCGGCGGTGCTGCGCAAACACAAGAACGAATCCTTCGGCAAAACCCCGCTGTCGGAAATCTGGCGCCATCCGATCCACACCCGCGAATTCGGCAGCCAGCTCACCAACGTGCTGCGCTGCCTGCAGCTGGAATCGCACGGCTACCAGGTCACGGTCACCGAACTGGTCGGCTGGGAGCATTCGCTGAAGAACGAGCTCATCATCGCCACCCGGACAAACGCGCCGCGCAGGAACGCGCGCGAACGCCTGCGGCAGATCCTGCAGGAACTCAACCTGCAGGCGCTCGAAGGCCGCTTCCTCAGCCCACCGTAATCCGCAAAAAATCCTATGCTTCGAGAAGGCATTGTTTCTTGCGATCGAACCATGCGTCTGCCCACCCTGCCGTTTCACTTCGCCGCGCTGGCGCTGCTCGCGTTCATGGCGGGCTGCGCCACGCCGCAATACCGGACGACCGTGCGGCTGGTGCCCCCGGCCGATGCGCAGGGCCGCGCCTGCGTGCAGCTATGCGAAGCGCGGAAAACGGCCTGCCAGAACGCGTGCCAGACCCGCTACCAGGCCTGTGCGAAAGCCCTCGAGCCGCAGGTGGAAGCGCGCTATGTCGAGGCGCTGAAACGATACGAACTCGAGCTGAAGCAGTACGCGGCGGCGTTGCGGCACTATGAGATGCAAATGCGCTTCGACTGGATGAACCGCTACCCCTTCCAGCCGTACGGGTGGGATCCGTGGCCGGGGCCGTATTACCCGCCGCCCTATCGCGAGCCCGAGATGCCGACGCGCGAAGGCGTGCGCGCGCAACTGGAGAAATCGAACTGCCAGGCCGACTGCGGCTGCCTGCCCGCTTACGACACCTGTTTCGTCGGCTGTGGCGGCCAGCGCATCACCGAAACGGTGTGCGTCAAGAACTGTCCGCCCGCGAAATGAGGGTTATGCAGCCGCCTGGAGCGTAGCCAGTTTCACCGGCACGCTGGCGGTGCCGGTATTGATCCAGATTTCGCCGTCCTGCACCATGCATTGCAGGCGCATGCTGCGTTCGGCCAGTGCCGCCAGTGCCTGGCTGGTCTCGGCGGGCAGCTGCAACACGGTCAGATTGGCAAAGCGCGTGAGCTTGCTTGCGATCTGCTTCCACCACACCTCGCAGCTGCTGCTGTAGCACAGCACCACGACCTGGTCGGCGCGGCTGCAGGCGCGGCGGATGCGCGCGTCGTCGGGCTGGCCGAGGTCGATCCACAGCGTGATCTCGCCAGCCAGGTTCTTCACCCACACTTCGGGCTCGTCGACGTCGAACAGACCCTTGGTGAAGGCGATGCCGTCCTGGGCATACAGCGCATAGGCCAATACCCGCGCCATCATGCGTTCGTCGGTTTCGGAGGGGTGGCGGGCGATGGTCAGCGCATGGTCGCCGTAGACATGCCGGTCCATGTCGGCAATCTGCAGGTCGGCCTTGTGGATGGTGGCTTTAAGCGCCATGGGTGTTCACACTCGAAAAGCATGAATAAAAAAACCCCGGCGAACCGGGGTTTTTTCACATCAGATCGAAAGGATTACGACACGACCTGGATGTTCGAAGCTTGCTTGCCCTTGGGGCCAGTGGTCACTTCGAAGCTGACGCGCTGGTTTTCCTGCAGGGACTTGAAGCCGCTGGAGTTGATTGCGGAGAAATGTGCAAAGAGGTCTTCGCCGCCGTTATCCGGGGTGATGAAGCCAAAACCTTTTGCATCGTTAAACCACTTAACAGTACCCGTTTCCATCTTGTTTCCTATCTATCAAAAAAAATGAGCGACATGCTCCATCAATCGAATTTCAAGGAAAAAGGCTTACCAGAGGTACCGCAATTTAAAGCTTGAATCCAACAGATGGCGTATTGATAACACAGAAGCCTTGGATGTCCAAAGGTTTTTTTCATTCGCTCTCCCGAGCACACAGGGGCAGATACGCAACGCGCCGCCTGAATGGCGCTTTCCTCAGCACTTCACTTCACCTTCCCGTCCGGCAGCGGCCGGCTCAGGCGACGTGTTGCATGCGCGGCTGGCTGAAGTGGCAATGCGGCGCATCGCCAAAAATCTCGCGCAAATAGCGGGTTTCGATATGCAGCAGACGTTCGTGATCGCCACCTTCCAGATACACATCCGGCTGAGCCATCAAATCGTCGTCCCATACCATTTCTACCCCCCAGGCATTCGGCAGGCCCGGCACCACGCCCGGCTCACATTCTCCGAACAGGCGGCTCACGCTGGCTTCGTCGGCCAGACTGAACTCCATGCCGTAATCTTGCCCCAACTTGCCGAGACGGATTTCCCGGTCGGCGGGAATCATCGCCACCATCTGGCAGCCGACGCCGTCCAGCAGGACGCCCTTGGCCACCCTGCCGGGCGGGATGCCTGCCGCACGCGCGGTTTCGACACTGGTCTGCGAATGGGGATGGGCCACGATGTCGAACGGAATCATGTGGCGGTCGAGAAAGCGTTCCATGCGGTGCAGTGCGTTCATGATCGTCTCCTTATAGAACAACTTGAGCGGCTTTCACTATAGCTCACGCCTGTCCGCCCTGCTGGCCGGTCAGCGCCGCTGCGGACGGTCGCCCGCGCGGAAATGCCGGCGCGGTGCTCGCGCATGCTCCTGGCTCTGGCAGGCGCGGCGAAACGCCAGCAGGGTGTCCTGCGCATGCCCGAGCACGCTGTCGGGTGGATAGTGTCCCGCGGCATTCGGCTCGCCGGCGGCCACGCCGGTCAGCAGTTCGATGCCCGCGGTCACCTGCTCCGCCGTATGAATGTGGAAGCGTCCGTCGGCGACCGCCTCGACCAGGCGCGGGGCCAGCATCAGATGGCGCCGGTTGCGCGCGGGGATCAGCACGCCCTGGCGGCCGTCCAGGCCCGCCGCCTCGCAGACGCCGAACCAGCCCTCGATCTTTTCGTTGATGCCGCCCACCGGCAGCACCTCGCCGTGCTGGTTGACCGCGCCGGTGACGGCGATGCCCTGTTTGAGCGGCAGGCCGGACAGCGCCGAGAGCAAGGCATAGAGTTCGGCGCACGAGGCGGAATCGCCTTCCACGCCGTGGTACTGCTGCTCGAACGCGATGGAGGCATTGAGGGACAGCGGCGCCAGATGCGCGAACAGCCCCGTCAGATAGGACTGCAGGATGAACACGCCCTTGTCGTGGATGGGGCCGGACAGCTCGACCTCGCGCTCGATGTTGAGGAGCCCGTCCTCGCCGGCATGGACGCGCGCCGACAGCCGCACCGGCAGGCCGAAGCGGGTGTCGCCGAGGTCGATCTGGGTGAGGCCGTTGATCTGGCCCGCCCGCTCGCCGTGCAGGTCGATCAGCACGTCGCCCTCGGCGATCTCCTCGCGCAGGCGCTGCTCGGGGTAATCGTGGCGCGCGGTATGCGCCGCGAGCGCCGTCTCGACATCCTCCGCCGTCACCCGGCCCGGGCCGCGCGCGCGGCAGACCGCCGCGCTTTCCATCACCAGTGCCTCGGTGCGGCCGAAAATCGCGCTCTCGCGCGACTGGTCGCCCGCCTCGCGGTGCGACTCCTCGAGCAGGCGCGCCACCGCCGCGGCCGAGAAATGCGGCAGACCGTGGTCGCGGCAGACATGGGCGACGAAAATAGACGACGCGCGGCGGGTGTCCGCACCGGCCACGAAGCTGTCGGCGAAATCCACCTTGGCGCGGAAATGGCGGGCGAATTCCGGCGCGGCCTCCTGCAGTTCGTAATACTGGTCGCGCGAGCCGACCAGCACGATCTTGACCTCGACGTCGACCGCCTCCGGCGCCAGCGACACCGCCGCGATCGGCGAAAACGACACGCCCGGCTCCTCGATCTGCAGCCGCCCGCTGCGCAGGAAGCGCCTCAGCTTCTCCCACACCAGCGGATCGGCCAGCACGTCGCGCAGATGCAGCATCAGGAAGCCGCCGTGCGCCCGCAACAGGCTGCCGGCGCGAATCCGCGAGAAGTCGGTCACCAGCACGTCGTTCTCGGACTGGTATTCGATGCTGCCGAACAGGGCACGGAACAGCGGGTTGTCCTCGACGATCACCGGCGCGCCGGCCAGTCCGCCGTTGTCGACCACCAGGTTGACGCGGTAGCGCGCCAGCACGGCATGCAGCGCCTCCTCCCGGCCTTCGTCCTCCTCGCCGCCGTTGAACAGTTCCAGGTTGTCGAACACGTCCTGCTCCAGCGCGTCGAGCCAGGCGTTGAGCTTGGCGGCGTCCTTGATCTGCTTCTTCAGCCCGGCGCGGATCGCCTGCAGTTCGCGCTCGACCAGCGGCCTTACCACCTGGCGCCGCAGCGCCGCCAGCGCCTCGTTCATCGCGCGTTCCAGCGGCTGGGTCTTCTCGACGTAGCGCGCGATCTCGGCGCGCAGTTCCTGCTCGGCCTGCTCCACCGCCACGCGGCGCGCCTTCGGCAGCGCCAGCACCTCGTCCTCGGTGAGCGCCTGCCCCTTCTTGCCGACGAGGGTGAACACCATGCGCCCGGCCTCGCGGTGCAGCGAAAAGCTGCGCGCCTCGGCAAACGCCGACAGCTCGGCATAGTGGCGCGCCACGTCGTCCTTCCAGGCTTTCTCGATGCGCTCGCTCTCGGTCTTGTAGTCCTGCCCGCCCAGCTGCGGCGGAATCTCGGCCCGCAGGGTTTTCACCGCCTGCGCCAGCAGCTGGCGCAGCAGCCGCCCCTCGCCGGCCGGCAGGCGCAATGCCAGCGGCCGCTCGGGCGTATCGAAGTTATGCAGGTAGCACAGGTCCGGCGGCACCCGCCGCTTCGCCGCCGCTTCGACCATCGCCTGCTTCAGCAGCGAGGAGCGGCCGCTGCCGACTTCGCCGAGCACGAACAGGTTGTAGTTGGGCAGGTCCATGCCGAGCCCGAAGCGGGCGGCCGCCTCGGCACGCGCCTGGCCGATCCAGGGCAGGGCCTCGTCCGCCAGTTCGGCGGTGTCGACGAATCCGAGCGTGGCGGGATCGATGGTCAGGCGCAGGTCGGCAGGCGACAGGAGGACGGTCGGCATGGTGTGGATTCAGGTCCGTATGGATTGGGGGATTATTGCGCAAGTCCGTCTTGCCGGCCCGATTCACGGCATCAGCAGGCCGGTCCATTGCGCCTGGCTTTGCAGATAGCGTTCGCGCAGACTGGCCGCAGTCTCGCGCAGCCCCTCCGCAGGCACGGCCAGCGCCCGCATCACTGCCTGTTCAACTCCATCGACCGTCACGCTGCGGGGAAGCGTGTCCGGCTCCCAGGTTTCGGCAAAGGCGGCCGTCTTGAGGGGGCGTGCGCCCTGCTGGGGCGGGATCAGGCTGACCCGCGGCAGGCCATGGGCCAGCGCGACGATCCGCCCATGCAGGCTGCTGCCGACCGCGCCCCGGCTGGCGGCGATGAGGGCGCAGATGTCCCACAGATGCAGGGACGGGAAAACCCGCACCGTGCCGGGCGGCAGCCGGCGCTGCACTTTTCCATACAGTTCCGGATCATCGTGCCAGGGCGCGCTGCCTGCGCGGAACAGCACCAGCCCCAGCCCCGCTTCGGCCGACGCGCGGAACAGCCCCTGCGCCAGCACATCCAGCGTGGCGTCGTCGCCAAAATCCGCGCTGAACTGGCACGCCAGGTAGCCCTGGGGACAGGTCTCCAGCAGGGCCTTCACCGCACCCTGTCGCTGGCGTCTGCGGATCACCTCGCCGAAACAGTCCGCCACCATCACGGCCGGATCGGGACACAGCGCCGCCTCGATTCCCTCTCGCCGCAGCGCGTCCCGCGTGACGTGGTCGCGCACGCTGAGCCAGTCCGCCTGCCGGAGTGCCGCCCGGGCTTCGGCGCGTTGCGCCCCGGACAAAAGCGTCCATTCCACCCCGCCCACCGCGTTGAAGATCAGCCGTCCCGACAGCGCCGCCGCATCGCGCCCCGCCACATAGGGCAGGCTGCGCGCGGTGCCGAGCTGGCGGGCGGCCCAGTCGGCGGCCGCAACAGGATCGTCGTCGTAGCGCGCGACGGCCGCCGCGGCCACGGCCGGTTCGAGCAGCATGACCGCGGCCTGCCAGGCGTTGCAGGTCAGCAGTTCGCCGCCGACGTGAATCAGGTGGGCGGGGCGCGGGCCTTGCCGTGCGGCGAGCGCGCCCACCCGGTGTCCGCCGAAGGTCCGCAGGTCGCGCTCGGCCAGACCGGCAAACTCGAATGCCCGTCCCGGCAGCAGGGCCGTCATCAGATGAGGAAACAGCAGGTCGCCGAAGTTGTGGCGGTCGAAGGCGCCAAACAGGACCAGCGGCGGGCTGACAGCCGGTTTCGGGGTGTCCACGTTTCCTCGGGATTCGTACGCGACAGGATTTCGCACTACATTCTAGGAAAACCCGACTGCACCCCACAGCCTCCCCCCGATGAAACCCGCCCGCCCGTCCTTTTTCGTCCTGATCGCCCTCATCGGCGGGCTGGCGATCCTGAGTTCCACGCTGTCGAAAACTCCGGTCCTGCCGCTGTTCGCCCACGCGCTCCACGCCACGCCCGCCGAGATCGGCTGGATCGTCATGGCCTCGACGATCCCGGGCATCCTCATCAGCTACCCCGCCGGCGCGCTGTCCGATTATCTCGGCGCGCGGCGCCTGCTGCTGGCGTCGCTGGTCGTGTTCGCCACCGCGCCCTTTCTGTATCTGCTGGTCAAAACGGCCCCGCAGCTGATGGCGGTGCGTTTCTATCACGGCTTCGCCACCGCGATTTTCGGGACGGTGGCCAACGCTGCGATTGCCGCGCGCTACACCGACGAACGCGCGGCGCGGCTCTCCACCTTTTCCTCGGTCACCATCGTAGGGCGCTCCATCGCGCCGTTCCTCGGCGGCAGCCTGATCTCGCTGGCGAGCTTCCACGCCGTCTACATCGCCTGCGCCATCAGCGGCGTGCTGGCACTGGGAGCTGGCCTGCTGCTGCGAGACCATACGCCCCTGCCCAAGAAGAAGCTGGCGCTGCCGCGTTTCTGGGCGAGCCTGACCACCGTGCTGCGCGACCGCAGCATCATGCTGGTGAGCCTGGTCGAATCTGCGCAATACCTGGTGTTCGGCGCCATCGAAGCCTTCCTCGCCCTGTTCGCCGCCTCGCTCGGCATTCCCGCGTGGCAGATCGGCGTCATCCTCGGCGTGCAGCTGGTCAGCATCGTGTTCGCCAAGCCGCTGATGGGCAAGCTGTCGGACCGCGTGGGGCGCCGCCGCGTCATCCTGCCCGGCCTGCTGATCGGCGCGGCGAGCGTCGTGCTGCTGCCGTTCGCCCCCAGCTTCATCGGCCTGTCGGTGCTGAGCCTCGCGTTCGGCATCGGCTTCGCCACCGTCACCTCCTCCACCTCCGCGCTCGTCGCCGACCTCACCCGCGACGGCCGCTACGGCTCGTCGATGGGCGTGCTGCGCACCGTGATGGACGTCGGCCAGTCGATCGGCCCGGTGCTCACCGGCTTCATGATCGGCGTCGCCGGCTACGGCAGCGCCTTCACCCTGCTGGCGGCGATCCTGGTGGGGGCCGCGCTGATGCTGGGGCTGCTGCTGCGCGACGGGTAAGCTCGCGCCCGATCGGCTATAGTGAGTCAGCCCGCCTCTACCAAGGAGACTTCCATGCGCATCCGTACCCTGCTCGCCGTCCTGGCTTTCGTCCCTGCCCTCTTTTCACTGCCGGCTGCCGCCGATTCGACCGTAAAGCGCACGTCCGTCGCCGCACCGCTGGAAACGATCTCGCCACCGGCCTGTACCGCCAGCGCAAAGGGCACGCACGTCGCCCAACTCAATTGCTGCTCAGCCCACAAAGGCCTCTGCGGCTGCCGCGCCGGCAAGATCGTGTGCTGCGACGGCACCGTCAGCACCGAGCCGGGGTGTACGTGTCATGGGGATGAAGGCGTCGCCGAATAGCAAGTAGGAGTTTCAGGAATGACCAAAATGGCTGGTACATCCAATAAGACCAAGACCGTCCCCTATGACGTGGCCGAGCAGCTGCGCACCCCCGAGGAAATGGCCGCCTATCTCGACGCCTGGCTAGACGAGGCGCCGGACGACGCGGCAGGGATCGCCCGCGCGCTGGGCGACATTGCTCGTGCGAAGGGCATGTCGCAGGTTGCGCGCGACGCGGGACTGAGCCGGGAGAGCCTCTACAAGGCGCTGAGCGAGAACGGCAATCCGAGTTTTGTGACGGTGCTCAAGGTTGCGCGGGCGCTGGGCGTGCGGTTGCATGCGGAAGCGGCTTGATGCTGACCCCTTACTGCTTATGGGTAAGGTAACGCCCATAGGGGCTTATCCGGAATCAAAGCAAGGATTCGATGACCTGTTTGGCAACGTAGCAGAATGGTGCTTGTCGGATTGTCGGGAACCGACCAAGGAAGAGTGCAGAAGACTTAGTTTCCCAGTTATTGGTTGTGCTTGGAACAAACCCCCTACGGATATCGACGAGGATTGGTCTTATTGACGATGGGGACGCACCGGCGTAAGTGTAGGATTCCGATGCGTGTGGAATCTGCGTGGTTCTTGCCAGGACGTGTATTAGAGAAGACAGAATGATTTTTTTTGATATCGACCAAACGCTATTGGATCACGCGGGCGCCGCGAACAAATCGATTCTTTCGTTAACCCGTCAACGGCTCGGAGAAAAAGTCGACGATGAATCGCGCCTCATACGGGAGTGGCAATCGATTTCGGACAAGTACTATGCTGCCTATCTGACAGGTGCCATGAGCTTCGAGCAGCAAAGGCGCGCACGCATGGATGGGCTATTCGGACTCTACGGCCAATCCTTAACCAAAACGGAAGCAGATAGGCTTTTTGATACGTTCCTTGAAACCTATGAACAAAACTGGGAAACATTTCCAGATGTCCTCAGCTGCCTCAATAAGCTAGCCGACGCCGGATATCGCTTAGGCATTATTAGTAATGGCAACATGAATCAACAAATTCAAAAACTGCAAGCGCTTAAGCTTCGGGGATATTTTTCAGTCGTTGTGGCATCGGGTGAGATTCATATAAGCAAACCAGATCCAAGAATATTTCAAGAGGCATGCAGGCGGGGCGGTGTCGAGTTATCGGAATGCATCTACATCGGTGACTCGTATGAAACGGATGCGGTAGGGAGCAAAGCAGCGGGGATGAAAGGAATTTGGCTAAACCGCGATGGCCAGGATTTGTCATCGGTGGCTGAAGATATACCAATGATACGTAGCCTAGGTGAGCTTCAGGCTAGCATTTAGGGAAACGCTGACCTTCGTGGGGCGCCGAGGCAACAACGTCTGGAAGCTGGGCGAAAAGTGCTGGAAGAGCATATGAGTTAGTCAGCTGCATTACGGACTATCGATGGTCAAAGTCACGTAACACTCACTTACTCAGCGCCACCCAAACCCCATCCCACCCCACCTCCGGTGGCGCCTTCCGAAATGCCGCAACCCGCTCCAGCATGACCTGGCTGGGGCGATCGACCGGCGCCTTGGCGAGGCATTCGCGGAACGCCGCTTCGGCCGCATCCCAGTCCTGCGCGCGATAGCGCGCCAGCCCGGCCTCGTAGGCCTGTACCCGCTGCCTGTCGCTTTCGCCCAGTTCGGCTGAATAGCCCAGCAATTCGTACACCCGCACCGGCTCCAGCTTGCCGGCGACGCGCAGGCTGTCGATTTCGCGGAAGGCCAGCGTCTCGCCTGCCATATCCCGCGTTCCCTCGCTGACGAGGATGCGCGTGCCGTAGAACTTGTTGGCCTGCTCCAGCCGCGACGCGAGGTTCACGATGTCGCCGATGACGGTGTAGCCGCGCGAGGTTTCGGAGCCGATGTTGCCCACCGTCACCTCGCCGCTGGCGATGCCCATGCGCACGTTGACCTCGGGCAGGCCCTGGCGGGTGCCGAACATCTCGGGCAGCCAGGCGCGGAAGGCCTCCATGCGCGCCAGCTGCTCCAGCGCGGCGATGCAGCCGAGCCGCGCATGGTCGGCGGGATCGGTGAAGGGCGGGCCCCAGAAGGCCATGACCGAGTCGCCGATGTACTTGTCGACGATGCCCTGCTGGCCGCGGATCACCTCGGACATCAGCGAAAAATAGCGGTTGAGGAAGCGCACCGCGGCGTCCGGCGTCAGCCCCTCGCACAGGCGGGTGAAATCCTGCAGGTCGGAGAAGAACACCGTCATCACCTGGCGCTCGCCCCGGTCCGTCGGGATGCGGTTTTCCAGCAGGCTCTTCACGATGCGCGGGTCGACGTACTGGCCGAAGGTCGCGCGGATGCGCTCCTTCTCGCGCAGCCCGCCCACCATGCGGTTGAAGGACGTGGCGAGCGTGGCCAGTTCGTCGTGGGTGCGCACCAGGATTTCGACGTCGAGGTCGCCCGCCTCGACCGCGCGCGTGCCGCCCAACAGGCGCTTGACCGGATCGACCAGCGAACGCGTGACGAAGGCGGCGAAGATCAGCCCGAGCGCGGTGGCGATGCCGGTGACGATCCAGTTGAGCGTGGTGGCGCGCGCCTCCTCGGCCTTGGCCTGGCTGGCGGTGTCCTGGGTGAGCTTGTTGAGAATGTCGGTGGTCTTCTGGATCTCGACGTCGATGGCGTCCTTCTCGTGCAACAGGGCGTCGCGCACGATCTTCTGCGAGCGCGGCGTGCCTTCCTGCGCCTCGATCTGATACTGGCGGAAGGTCGCGTGGAAATGCTGGCGCGTGGTCTGGATCAAGGGCAGTTCCCGGCCCAGCACGGCGAGCGTGACGCGGTCGAGCCGGATGCCCTTTTCCTTTTCGGCCTCGCCCAGCATGCGCAGCGAGGAATCGACGATCTGGTCGGCGTTGATCCCGCGCATGTCGAAGGCGTTCGATTCCTTGGCGAGGAACTGCGGATCGGGCTTCGCGACATCCATGCCCGCCATCACCCGCTCCAGGTGCACCATCTGGTCGCGGATGAGGATTTCGACGCTCGCCACCTGCTGTTCGAGCGGCAGGTAGTAGTCGGAGAGCGCGCGGACCTGGTTGTTGAGCTGGCGGAAGTTGAGCACCGACAGCCAGGTGACGACCACCATCAGCGCCAGCAGGGCGGTGGTGATGCTGAAGATTTTGAGGCTGATGGGCAGTCGCATGGCGTCAGGCATCGGTGGCGCGGGACTTTAACCCTAGCGCACGCCGCCGATCCGTCAAACCCCGATCGCCATTTGGGCCCGCCGCTCGATGACTGCGACGCAGCCGGACAGTCATCTAACTGTTGGCGGGAATCACCGGCGTGCCGCTCGCCACGTCGCCGCACTGGGCGCGATGGCGCAGCGCGTGGTCCATCAGCACGATCGCCATCAGCGCCTCGGCGATGGGCGTGGCGCGGATGCCGACGCAGGGATCGTGGCGGCCGTGGGTGACGACCTCGATCGGCTGGCCGTGCAGGTCGATCGAGCGGCCGGGCAGGCGCATCGACGAGGTGGGCTTGATGGCAATGTGGGCGACCACGGCCTGGCCCGACGAAATGCCGCCGAGCACGCCGCCGGCGTGGTTGGAGAGGAAGCCTTCCGGCGTGATCTCGTCGCGGTGCTCGGTGCCCTTCTGGCGCGCGGCGTCCATGCCGTCGCCGATCTCCACGCCCTTCACCGCATTCAGCCCCATCAGCGCATGCGCGAGGTCGGCGTCGAGCTTGTCGTACAGCGGCTCGCCCCAGCCGGGCGGCACGTTCTCGGCCACCACGCTGATCTTCGCGCCGACCGAATCGCCCGACTTGCGCAACGCGTCCATGTAGGCCTCGAGCTCGGGCACGATGGCGGCGCCGGGCGCGAAGAAGGCGTTGGTGTCGATGGCGTCCCACGACTCGAAGGGAACGTCGATCGGCCCCAGCGCGCTCATGTAGCCGCGGATCACGATGCCGTATTTCTCCTTGAGCCATTTCCTGGCGATGGCGCCGGCGCCGACGATGGGCGCGGTCAGCCGCGCCGACGAGCGGCCGCCGCCGCGCGGGTCGCGGAAGCCGTATTTCTGCGTGTAGGTGTAGTCGGCGTGGCCGGGGCGGAAAGTCTCGGCGATGTTGCCGTAGTCCTTGCTGCGCGGGTCCTCGTTGCGGATCAGCAGCGCGATCGGCGTGCCTGTCGTCTTGCCTTCATACAATCCGGAGAGAATCTCCACCGTGTCGGATTCGCGCCGCTGGGTCACGTGGCGCGAGGTGCCGGGTTTGCGGCGGTCGAGGTCGTGCTGGATGTCGGCCTCGGCGAGCGCCATGCCGGGCGGGCAGCCGTCGACCACGCAGCCGATCGCGGGGCCGTGCGATTCGCCGAACACGGTGACACAGAACAGTTTGCCGAGTGTGCTGCCTGACATGGAATAAGCCGGATAAGGAACCGAAAGAATGCGTCGAAGTCTAGCACAGGCGCGGCTTCGGACGCCGTCCGCCGCGGCCCGCTGAACTTGCCGCCATAGGCGTGTTCTATCCTGAACAGTTCACAACACGAGGATCGCCCATGAACACTACGCAGCACGTCGCTTCCCTCGGCCAAAGCCTCTGGCTCGACAACCTGTCGCGCAGCCTGATCCGCGACGGCACGCTGGCCCGGTTGATTGCCGAGGACGGCGTGTCGGGGGTGACGTCGAATCCGTCGATCTTCCAGAGCGCGCTCGCCACCAGCCCCTACTACGCCGACGACCTGGCCCGCTTGAAAGCCAGCGAGCCCGATGCCGAGCGCCGCTACGAGGCGCTGGCCATCCCCGACATCCAGGCGGCCTGCGACCTGCTGCTGCCGACCCATGAAGCCAGCGGCGGCAACGACGGCTACGTCAGCCTGGAAGTCGCGCCGCGCTGGGCCTATGACGCCGCGCGCACGGTGGAGGAAGCCAAGCGCCTGTCCGCCGCCGTGAACCGCCGCAACCTGCTGATCAAGGTGCCGGGCACGCCGGAAGGCGTCAGCGCATTCGAGGCGCTGACCACGCTCGGCATCAACGTCAACGTGACCCTGCTGTTCTCGGTCGCGCAAACGCAAGCGGTGTTCGACGCCTACCTCCGCGGCCTCACCGCGCGCGTGCATGCCGGCGCCGACGTGCGCCGCAGCAAGGCGGTGGCGAGCCTGTTCCTGTCGCGCGTCGACACCCTGGTCGACACGCAGCTCACGGCCATCGGCACCCGGGAAGCGCTGTCGCTGCGCGGCAAGGCGGCGGTGGCGATGGCCAAGCTCGCCTATCAGGCCTATCGCAGAACCTTTCACGGCGAAGCCTTCGCCGAACTGGCCCGGCAGGGCGCGACGCCGCAATACCTGCTGTGGGCGAGCACGGGGGTGAAGAATCCCGGCTACCACGATCTCCTCTACGTCGAGCCGCTGATCGGCGCGGAGACCATCAACACCCTGCCCGACAAGACGCTCGCCGCGCTGCGCGACCATGGCCAGCCGGCGCCGCGCGTGGAGGAAGGCGTCGCCGAGGCCGAGGCCCAGCTGGCCGAACTGGCACGGCTGGGCATCGACATGGAGCATGTGGGCAACACCCTGCAGGCCGACGGCGTCGGCCTGTTCGAAGCGGCCTACCAGAAATTGCTGCAGCAGACCGGCTGAACCGCGCCCCATACCCCTACGCCGCGAGCGTTGTTGATGTTCCCGAAATTCGGCATCATCATCGCCCCGCCGCAATCCGTTTGTGCCTTACCCTCATCAACCAAGGAGCCTGTCCATGAAAGCCCGTGCCGCCGTCGCCTGGGAACCGAAGAAACCGCTGTCGATCGAGGAAGTCGACGTCGAAGGCCCGCGCGAAGGCGAGGTGCTGCTGCAGGTCGTCGCCAGCGGCGTCTGCCACACCGATGCGTTCACCCTGTCGGGCGACGATCCCGAAGGCGCCTTCCCCTGCATCCTCGGCCACGAGGGCGGCTGCGTCGTGATGGAGTGCGGGCCGGGGGTGAAAACGCTGAAGCCGGGCGACCACGCGATCCCGCTCTACATCCCCGAGTGCGGTCACTGCGAATACTGCGCCTCGCCCAAGACCAACCTGTGCCAGTCGATCGCATCCACCGTGTGGACCGGCTATATGCCCGACGGCACCCGGCGCTTCTCCAAGAACGGCCAGCCGATCTTCCACTACATGGGCTGCTCGACCTTTGCCGAATACACCGTGGTGCCGGAAATCGCGCTCGCAAAAATCAATCCGGCGGCGCCGCTGGACAAGGTCTGCCTGCTCGGCTGCGGCGTGACGACAGGAATTGGGGCCGTGCTCAACACCGCCAGGGTCGAGCCGGGCTCGACCGTCGCCGTGTTCGGCCTCGGCGGCATCGGTTTGTCGTGCATCCAGGGCGCGGTGATGGCGAAGGCCGGCCGCATCCTCGCCATCGACATCAATCCCGACAAGTTCGAGATGGCGAAGGCGCTCGGCGCGACCGACTTCATCAACCCGCGCGAGGTCAACGGCTCGATCTCGGAATACATCCGCGACCTGACGAAGGGCGGCGTCGACTATTCGTTCGAGTGCATCGGCAACGTCAACGTCATGCGCGACGCGCTCGAATGCACCCACATGGGCTGGGGCGTGTCGACCGTGATCGGCGTCGCCGGCGCCGGCAAGGAAATCTGCACCCGGCCGTTCAACCTGGTGGTGGGGCGCACCTGGAAAGGCACCGCGTTCGGCGGCGTCAAGGGCCGCTCGCAATTGCCGGGCTACGTCGACAACTACCTGGCCGGCAAGATCGAACTGGACAAGCTGGTGACCCACACCATGCCGCTGGAAGACATCAACCGCGCCTTCGACCTGATGCACGAAGGCAAGAGCATCCGCTCGGTCATCCTTTTCTGAGGCGGCGATGAGACAAGTCGAGAGAATCAAGGAATTCGGCGGCTGGCTCGAGCGCTGGCAGCACGAATCCGAATCCTGCCGCTGCACCATGACCTTCTCGGTCTACCTGCCGCCGCAGGCGGCGACGCAGAAGCTGCCGGTGGTCTACTGGCTGTCGGGGCTGACCTGCACCGACGACAACGTGCGGGTGAAGGCCGGCGCGCAGCGCTATTGCGCCGAGCTCGGGCTGATCCTCGTCATGCCCGACACCAGCCCGCGCGGCGAAGGCGTGCCCGACGTGCCCGAGCGCTACGACCTCGGCCAGGGCGCGGGCTTCTACGTCGACGCCACGCAGGCGCCGTGGGCGACGCACTACCGGATGTACGACTACGTCACCCGCGAGCTGCCCGCGCGGGTCGAGGCGAACTTCCCGGTCATTCCAGGCAGGCGCGCCATCAGCGGCCACTCGATGGGCGGCCACGGCGCGCTGATCTGCGCGCTGAAAAATCCCGGCGTATACGCCTCGGTTTCCGCCTTCGCCCCGATCTGCAATCCGGTGCTCAGCCCGTGGGGGCGGGGCTGCTTCGGCGCCTACCTCGGCGACGACACAAAGGCCTGGGAAGCGTACGACGCCACCTGCCTGGTCGAGGCCGGCGCATCGCTTCCGCCCGCGCTGATCGACCACGGCACCGCCGACGAATTCCTCGACGAGCAGCTGTTCCCGCAGAACCTGCGGGCGGCGTGCGCGGCGCGCGGCATCCCGCTGCAGCTGCGGATGCAGGAGGGTTACGACCACAGCTATCACTTCATCGCCACCTTCATCGGCGAGCATCTGGCATTTCACGCCGCGGCGATGGCGCGTTAGCGCGCTGCAGTCCGCGCTGCATCAAGCAAGAACAATTTATGCGCGGCAAAAAAATCTTGAATGGACAGGGGCCGCGTCGAGGAACAGGATTGATCTTTCCAGTCCTGCACGCGGGGAATGCGTGCAGGGAGTCCAGCAAGCGATGCAAGGAGATTCGCATGACCATGACTTACACCCACCTGCCTTCCCGCAATCTCGACATGTCGGCTGGTCTGCTGCGTCCGGCCTGCGTTCTGCCCGAGCGGGTCGGGCTGGATAACCCGGCGCTCGACGTCATGACCGATTTCCGCCGCATGACCGCGTTCATCGCCACGCCCGGCGACACCATTCAGCAGGCGGAAGAGCGCATGCTGCGCCGCAAGGTTCGCCTGCTGTTCGTCATGGACGGCCAGGACCGCGTGGCCGGACTCGTCACCAGCACCGACATCCACGGCGAAAAGCCCCTGCAGGTCGTGCAAAGCCGCGGCATCCGCCGCGACGAGGTACTGGTGGCCGACATCATGACGCCCGTGGAGCGGCTGGAAGCGGTCGACTACGACGACATCGCCCATGCACGCGTCGGCCATGTGCTGGAAACGCTCAAGGTGCGCGGCCGCCAGCACGCCCTGGTGATCGAGCACGCCGATGGCCGGCAGATGGTGCGCGGGCTGCTGTCGCTGTCGCAACTGTGCAAGCAGCTGGGCGTGACCGTCGAGACCACCGAAGTGGCCCATACCTTCACTGAAATCGAGCGGCATCTGGCGCACATCTGAGCGGGCTGACCGCTGCACCGCCCCCCGCAGGCGCGGCGGCGCCCGTGTCCGGGTGCCCGCATCATGTTCCGCAGGGCACGGGCCGCCGCTCCGGTGCCCTCGCACTATTCCACGCCGCATCCGAGGTTTTTCCGCGCGGCGTCTTGTGCTCAAATCCCGTACTGTCCGCGTGTCGATGGGCGCCGGCGGAGCGAGACCGCGAAACACATAACGAACACATGAACATTTCAGTCAGCGAACTGATCGTCCGGTATCTGGAACGCCTGGGGATCGACCACATCTTCGGCATGCCGGGCGCGCACGTGCTGCCCATCTACGACCGCCTGCACGATTCCGGCGTGAAGAGCGTGCTGGTCAAGCACGAGCAGGGCGCCGCCTTCATGGCGGGGGGATACGCACGGGTGTCGAACCGGCCCGCTGCCTGCATCGCCACGGCGGGCCCCGGCGCGACCAATCTCATCACCGGCATCGCGAACGCCTACGCCGAGCGCCTGCCGGTGCTGGCGATCACCGGCGAGACCTCCACCTACATCTTCGGCCGCGGCGGCCTGCAGGAGAGCTCCGGCGAAGGCGGCGCCATCGACCAGGGCGCGCTGTTCGCCGGCATCACCCGCTATCACAAGCTGGTCGAGCGCACCGACTATCTGGGCCAGGTGCTGAAGCAGGCCACGCACGCGCTGCTCGGGCGTGACCCGGGACCGGTGCTGCTGTCGATCCCCTACAACGTGCAGAAGGAAGAAGTCGACGGGCGCGTGCTCGAACAGCTTCATTTCCCGCACAAGGCCGTGATCCCGCACACGGAGCCCGTCACCGCGCTCGCCGAACTGATGCGCGCCGCACGCAATCCGGTCATCGTCGCCGGCTACGGCTGCATCCGGGCCGGCGCGCGCGAAGTCGTCGCGTCCCTGTCCGAAGCGTTCCACATTCCGGTCGCCACCAGCCTCAAGGCCAAGGGCGTGGTGGCCGAAGGCACGCCCCTGTCGCTCGGCTGCCTCGGTGTCACCTCCAGCGGCGACGCCTACCGCTACCTCGTCGACCATGCCGACCTGCTGGTCTTCCTGGGCGCCGGCTTCAACGAACGGACCAGCTACCTGTGGGACGCAAAACTGCTGGCCGGCAAGAAGATCGCCCAGGTCGACCGCGACTCCGCGCAGCTCGGCCGCGTATTCCAGCCGGACGTGGCGATCTGCGGCGATATCCGCGCGGTGATGGAAGACCTTTTCGCCACGCTGCAAGCCGACGGCATGCCGCCCAAGCCGGGGGAGCGGCTCGACGATCACCGCGCCGCCGTCACGCCCCACGCGACCGATGGCGCGACAGGCCCCGAGGAAGCGTTCCAGCTGATCCGCTCGTTCTTCGGCAGGCTCGCCCAGCGTTTTCCGCGCAACGCGCTGGTGTTCGACGACAACATCGTCTTCGCGCAGAGCTACCTGGATGTCTCCGACCGCAACCGCTACTTCCCGAATTCCGGCATCTCCTCGCTCGGCCATGCCATCCCGGCGGCCATCGGCGCGCGCTGCTTCGCCAAGGACAGCCCCACCTTCGCCATCCTCGGCGACGGCGGCTTCCAGATGTGCTGCATGGAAATGATGACGGCGGTGAACTACGGCATCCCGCTCAACGTGGTGGTGATCAACAACGGCACCCTCTCGCTCATCCGCAAGAACCAGTTCCAGCTCTATGGCGAACGCTACATCGACTGCGACTTCACGAACCCGGATTTCGGCCTGCTCGCAAAGGCCTTCGGCGTCGCGCATTACCGCATCGAAACCGAAGCCGAACTCGACGCGATGTTCGAGAACGCCGACCTCACCGGCGCGATCAACCTCATTGAAATCCTGCTCGACAAGCACGCCTTCCCGCGCTACCTGTCGGCGCGCTAGCCGATGACGAATCGATCGCGGCCCAGCGTGCCGCCACGGCGCGCGTCGACGCGGCGCTGCCGTCCCGATCAACCGGCCTCGCGAAGAACCCGACCCCGATTCGCGCCCGGCGCCCGGCCCCATCCGGGTTGACGCTGCACCGGCGCTCTGACACAGTCGGCGTAATCAACGCTCAGACAGGGGCCTCCCCCATGGACACCGCCAAGCTCTACGAACAGCTCCTCCACAGCGCAGGCGAGGACATCTCGCGCGATGGCCTGCTGAAAACGCCCGAGCGCGCAGCCGCCGCGTTCAGGTTCCTGACGCAGGGCTATACGCAGTCGCTGGACGACATCATCAACGAGGCCGTGTTCGATTCTGAAAACAACGAAATGGTCATCGTCAAGGACATCGAGCTGTATTCGATGTGCGAGCACCATCTGCTGCCTTTCGTCGGCAAGGCCCACGTGGCCTATCTGCCGCGGGGCAAGGTGATCGGCCTGTCGAAGATCGCGCGCATCACCGACATGTTCGCGCGGCGTCTGCAGATCCAGGAGCAGCTCACCACCCAGATCGCCGACGCCATCCAGACTGCCACCGGCGCAGCCGGCGTCGGCGTCGTGATCGAGGCCCAGCACTTCTGCATGATGATGCGCGGCGTGCAGAAACAGAATTCGTGGACCATCACCTCGATGATGCTGGGCGCCTTCCGCGATCATGACCGCACCCGGCAGGAGTTTCTGCAGTTGATCGCGAAGACGAATTAAGGACGCGGCAGCATGGGCAAGCACAAATTTCCGGCAGCGGCCTCATTCCTGATCAATCGCTTGCTGCCTTTCTGGCTCGGTCTTTCTGCCATGACCGCCTGGGCCGGCGCAGCGCCGCTCACGCTCGACGCGCTGCTGGCGCGGCCGGAGGCGCCGCCCGGCGTGGTGTTTGAAATCGTCGACCGCGACCCGCGCGCGCTGGACCTTGGGCTGACCTGGGTGAAGCGGGCCGCGCAGCGGCTCAAGGCCCGTTATCCCGGCCTGCCGATGGCGCTGGTGACGCACGGCCAGGAAATGTTTGCCCTGCAAACCGCAAAGCGCGCCGGCAACCCCGCTATCCATCAGATGGCGGAAAGCCTCAGCCGCGACGACGGCATTCCGGTGCATGTCTGCGAGACCTACGCGGGCGCGCGTGGACTGTCGGCCGAGGACTTCCCCGCCTATATCGATGTGGCCCCTTCCGGTCCGGCGCAAATCCGCAACTACGAAGCGCTCGATTACGTGCGGCTGGTGGTGCCCCCGGCCGCGGTGCTGAAGGCGCGCTGAAGCGGCCATGCGCCGCGGCTGCGGCCCCGCGCGGCCGCGGCGGACAGCCGGCCAGGACGGAAACGCGTGTGGCGATGCCATTTACCCTATACCATGCATGCCGGCGCGGGCATATTGCCCCGCGAACGCTTCGATTGATTGCCCCGTCATGCATGTGTTCAAAGCTATCCTGAGCGGCCTCGGCCTCGACAACAAACGAGTTGAAACCCTGAAATTCCGCACCCAGCCGGGCGTGGACAACACGCAGCTCATCGGCGCCGAAGCCGTCAACCTGGTTTATTCCCAGTCCCGGCTCAGCATGATCAGCCATGTCGTGCTGATCCCGATCATGGCCTACGTTTTCGCGGACGGCGTTCCGCCGGTCTGGCTCTGGCTCTGGGCCGGCCTGCTGGGCGCGGCCGCGCTGATCCGGCTGCTGCTGGTGCGGGACTACCTGCGCAGCGATATCCATGCCGAGGACATCGCGCGCTGGGAGCGGCGCTTCGTCCTCAGCCTGCTTGCGGTCGGCATGCTGTGGGGCCTGCCCGGTTTGCTGTTCACAGCCTGGCTCGCCCCCACGCACATGGTCGCCATGACCATGGTGCTGTTCGGCCTCTCCGGCGGCAGCATGAGCGCATTCGGACACCATCGCCCCTCGCACATGGCGTTCACCTGGCCCCTGATCGCGCCACTCGCCCTCTATCAGTTGCTGCAGACCGGCGCGCCTGAAAGCCAGCTCATCGGCGTCGCCGGCCTGCTGTATCTGATTTTGACGACGGGCATCGTGTCCGGCTTCCAGCGCGGCCTGTATGAAGCGCTGGCCACCAGCTACGAGCGTCTGTCCAGCATCGGCGAGCTGACCCGGGTTTCGCGACAGCTGGAGCAGGCCAATCTGAGCCTGGACGAACGCAACGACCAGTTGGCGGAAATGAACGACCTGTTGTCCAGCATGCTGGAAAACAGCCACGTCATGACGGCCTATCTCGACCGCGATTTCCGGCTCATGTTCGTGAACAAGGCCTATGCCGCTGCCGGCCATCGCCCCACGGAGGCATACATCGGCCAGAGTCACTTTGCGCTCTACCCCGATCCCGGCAACGAGCGGATATTCAGGGAGGTCCTGGCCAGCGGCAAACCCTACCGGGCGGACGCCAGGCCTTTTTCGCACCCCGACCAGCCCGAACGGGGAACCACCTACTGGGATGTCGACCTGCTGCCGGTCCACGATGCCCGGGGCGAGATCACGGGCCTGCTGCTCTCGCTGCTCGATGTGACCGACGAAACCCGCGCGCTCAGGAAACTGGCCGAGCGCGAAGCCTTCCTGTCGACGATCCTGGATACCGTGGGAGACGGCCTGGTGGTATCGGATGCCAAAGGCCGCATCCTCAACGTCACGCAGTCCCTGTGCCGGATGTACGGCTACGACGAAAGCGAGCTGGCGGGCCGGAACATCAGCATGCTGATCGGCGGCCACGACCGCATGCAGCATGCCGGCTACGTGGAGGAGCACATCGCCAGGCCGGTGAAAAAACTGTTCCGGCGGACGGTCGAGGGCGAGGGCGTGCGACGCGACGGCACGAGCTTCCCGGTCGAAGTGACCATCACCCAAACAGGAGATGATGGCAATGTGCTGTTGATCGGGACGATCCGCGACATCAGCGAGCGGCGGGCGATGCTGGCGGACCTTCGGCAGCAGCAGGACAAAACCGAGGAGGCCAACCGGCAGCTCAAGCGGGTCAATGAAGAACTGGAATTCCTGTCCACGCACGACAACCTGACCGGGCTGCCCAACCGCCACTATTTCGACGGGTTTTCCACACGGCTCTGGCGCCGGGCGATCCGTCACGAAGAGCCGGTGGCGATCCTGATGCTCGATATCGACTATTTCAAGCGCTACAACGATCACTACGGCCACCTGGCCGGCGACGCCTGCCTGCGCCAGATCGGCGAACTGCTCGGCAACATGATCAATCGCCCCGACGATGCCGTGGCCCGGTTCGGCGGAGAGGAATTCATCGTGATGCTGGGCAATACCGGAACGGACGGCGCACGCCATGTGGCAAACGCCATTCTGGACAAGATGCGACAGGCCGCAATCCCGCACATTCATTCCGAGCACGGCATCGTCACCCTGTCTGTCGGCGCGGCCGTGGTGGTACCCGGCAAAGGCGCACGCCTGGAATCCGGGCTGCAGCAGGCCGACGATGCGCTTTACCGGGCCAAGACGGCTGGACGCAACCGCCTGGAGATGGCGCCGGACGCATAAGCCCCAATTTCAGCACGCAACCGGGGGCTGTGCCCTTTTGCGATCTGACCCGCCAGTCGGGAGACTGGCGGGGCCGACCTTGATTCCCGCAGCGGAGGCCGAATCAGAACGCCTCACGCTTCTGCGGCCGCGTGACCAGCGCCACCCTGGACTTCATGCCCTTCAGGGTATCCGGCATCGGAATGACGACGCTCTTCCTGGCCTGAGCCCGAGGCTCCGGTTGCACGCGGGACGCCCCGCCTTCCAGCCTGAACACGCTGACCGCCTCGGCCAGCTTCGCCGCCTGCTCCTGCAGGCTCTCGGCCGCGGCCGCGGCCTCTTCCACCAGCGCGGCGTTCTGCTGGGTCACGTCGTCCATCT
>JAJZRE010000037.1:22015-25910 GCA_021802945.1 Pseudomonadota bacterium | reverse complement strand
CCGCAATCCTTGTGCGGCTGCCGCGAATCCGGATTGCACACCGCCAGCAGGTGCGCAATGCCGTAGGCCTGCGCGCTCTCCAGAACCGGCAGGCTGTCGTCGACGAACAGGGTGCGCGCCTTGTCGAACGGCTCGATCGCCTGCAGGCCCCGCCAGAAATCCGGATGCTCCTTGGGCAGGCCGACCTGATGCGACGAGATCAGGGCGTCGAAATAGGCATCGATGCGGGTCTCGCGCATTTTCAGGCCGAGGCTCTTGGGGTGGGCATTGGTCACC
This sequence comes from Pseudomonadota bacterium, assembly GCA_021802945.1. GTDB lineage: Bacteria > Pseudomonadota > Gammaproteobacteria > Burkholderiales > Thiobacillaceae > Thiobacillus. The sequence goes on along the minus strand of JAJZRE010000037.1, from coordinate 25,634 downwards.
ATCACGATCCGGCGGCCCGACGCGCGCACCGCCTGCAGGAAGGCCGGCACGTCCGGGCGCACCGCGATCAGATGCGCGACCTCCTCCTTCAGCCGGACGATGTCGAGCGCGAGTTCGCTGCTCCAGAAGTCCAGGCAGTACCAGTTGAGCGTGCCGGCGTGGCGCTCGTAATGCTGGTCGAGATGCGTGCGCGCCACCGCTTCGTCGAGCCCGTGGTATTCGGCGTAGCGGCGCGGCATGTGCTCGCGCCAGAAATGGTTGTCGAAATAGAGATCGAGCAGGGTGCCGTCCATGTCGAGAAAGACGGTGTCGATATGCGTCCAGTCGATCATTGCAATGCCTGCGCGCGCCGCAGCCGATTCCCGGTCAGAACAGCTCGTCCTTGGACACGCCGCGCCGCCGCAGCAACTGCCGCAGCACGCGCAGGGATTCCATCTGGATCTGCCGCACGCGTTCGCGCGTCACCTGCAGTTCGAGCGCAAGGTCCTCCAGCGTGCAGGCCTCGCAGTTGTTCAGGCCGAAACGGCGCTCGATCACCCAGCGCTGCTTGTCGTTGAGCTGGGTCAGCCATTCGTGGACGTGGTGCTCGACTTCCTCGAGCTGCAGCATTTCGTCCGGCAGGTGCGCGTTGTCGTCGGCGATCGCTTCGCCCAGCGACAGCGTGGGATCGACGTCGAGCGGCGCATCGAGCGAGGCGACCCGCTCGTTCAACTGCATGATGCGGCGCACGTCCTCGACCGGATGCGCGGTCAGCGCGGCAATATCGTCCGCGCTGGCATCGGTGACGCCGTGCGTTTCCAGGTGCCGCTTCGCCCGCAGATAGATGTTGAGTTCCTTGATGACGTGAACCGGCAGGCGGATGGTGCGCGACTGGTTCATGATGGCGCGCTCGATGTTCTGACGGATCCACCAGGTGGCGTAGGTCGAGAAGCGGAAGCCGCGCTCGGGGTCGAATTTTTCCAGCGCGTGGATGAGGCCGAGGTTGCCCTCTTCCACCAGATCGAGCAGGGTCAGCCCGCGATTGGCGTAATGCTTGGCGATGTTCACCACCAGGCGCAGATTGCGCTCGATCATGGTCTGGCGCGCCTCGAAATCGCCCTGCACGGTGCGCCGCGCCAGCGCGACCTCTTCCGCCGCGGTCAGCAGCGGCGCCTGGCCGATTTCGTTGAGATAGAGCTGGGTTACATCGACCTGCGGCTCGTCGAGAATGGCCGATGCCAACTCCTCGTTGGTATCCGCGCCAGCCGGCTGCTCTGCGTCTGCTCCAATGTCCTCTTGCGTCAGATCATCTGATTCGTCGCTGGGTTCATGGCTCATGAGCGCTCCGGCAAATAGGTCAGGGGATCGAGGGGCTTTCCGTAACGGCGGATTTCAAAATGCAGCGCGACCCGATCGGCATCGCTGTCACCCATCAGGGCAATCTTCTGTCCGGCTGTCACCATGTCGCCTTCCTTGACCAGAATGGTTTCGTTGTGCGCGTAGGCCGAGAGAAACTCGCCTGCATGCTTGACGATCAGCAACCGACCGTAACCACGTAAACCGCTGCCACTGTACACCACCTTTCCGGACGCCACCGCCCTGACCGGTGTGTTGCGCGCACCGGCGATATCAATGCCCTTGCCACCCGCCGCGCCGAATCGGCCGATCACCGTGCCGTCGGCCGGCCAGAGCCAGCTGTCGACCGACCCGCTCGAAGCGGGTTCCGTGTTCGCGGGCTTCGCCTCCGCCGCCGTGGCGGGTGCCGATGCGACAGGCGTCGGGCTCGCAGCGGGGGGCGCCGCTGCCGTGACAGGATGCGCACCGGACACCTGCGCCCAGTTGGCTTCCGAGTAGACCCGCAGCTGCGCCTGCGGTTCACGCAGCACGGGCGGGTCCGCCAGCGGCCGGGCGCTCGGCGCGGGCTCGTCGTCGAGCGGCTTGATCTCGACTGCATCGGCCGGCGGCGCAAGCCGCAAAACCTGGCCGACCAGAATGCGATCCGGGGACTCGAGCTGGTTCCAGATGGCGATCTCGCGGTAATCCAGGCCGTTGGCAAAGGCGATGGCGTACAGCGTGTCCCCGCGCTGGACGGTATGCAGTCCATTGGTGGACGGCGCGATCTGGGGCGTGACGGGACGCCCGCCATCGGCCCGGGCGGGGCGGTGTGCCGGCGAGCGTTCATCCACCGGCGCCATCCCGGTTGAGGAACAGGCGGCCAGCCCCAGCAGCATCGCCCCCAGCCAGACCGCGCGCACGCCTTGCCCGGTAGACGTTTCCATCTACGCCACCCCCGGCAGCAAGGGAACAAACTTCACCCCCTCGAGCTTGCGCTCGGCAAACGCATCGCCCTGGCGTTCCATCACGCACAGCGTCTGCGTGGCGTTGCCGAGCGGCATGACCAGGCGCCCGCCGTCGGCCAGCTGCGCCAGCAGGGCGTGCGGCACCTCGCCAAATGCAGCGGCGATCACGATGGCGTCGAACGGGGCGAAATCCTTCGCGCCATGCATGCCGTCGCCGTGCTTGGGCTTGACGTTGTTGACGCGCAGTTCGCGCAGCCGTGCGCGTGTCTTGCCGACCAGTGCGGCAATGCGTTCCATCGACACCACCTCGCGCGCCAGCTTGCCCAGCACGGCCGCCTGATAGCCGCAGCCGAGCCCGATTTCCAGCACGCGGCCGAGTTCACGGCCCTGGCCGTTCTCGCCGTGGCGCGCGAGTTCGGCCATGCGCGCGACGATGTAGGGGTTGGAGATCGTCTGCCCGAAACCGATCGGCAGCGCGGTGTCTTCGTAGGCGCGCGATTCCAGCGCCTGGTCGACGTACAGGTGACGCGGCACGCTGCCCATCGCCGCCAGGACCATTTCGTCCTTGATGCCCTGCTCGCGCAGGCGTTCGACCATACGGCCGCGCGTGCGCGCCGAGGTCATGCCGATGCCGGCACGGGGGTTCAGGGTTTCAGCCATGCGTTCACGCTGTCCATCTGGCTGAAACGGGTGAGATCCATTTGCAGCGGGGTGATTGATACATAACCATCGGCGACGGCATGGAAATCGGTGCCCTCGCCCGCGTCCTGCGCGGCGCCGGCGGCGCCCACCCAGTACACGGTCTGGCCGCGCGGGTTGGTGGTTTTCACCACCGACTCGGCCTTGTGGCGCTTGCCCAGCCGGGTCACGGTGAGGCCGCCGAGGTCGGCCCAGGCACGATCCGGCACGTTGACGTTGAGCAGCATCGGTTCCGAAGGCGGCCGCGTCTGGATACGCTGCACCAGCTCGGCCACCACGCGCGCCGCGGTATCGAAGTGCTGCGCATTGTGGCTGGCAAGCGACACCGCGATCGACGGGATGCCGAGCAGGTAGCCCTCGGTGGCGGCAGCGACGGTACCGGAATAAATGGTGTCGTCGCCCATGTTGGCGCCGTGGTTGATGCCGGAAATCACCATGTCGGGTAGATGGTCCAGCATGCCGGTGACAGCCAGATGAACGCAGTCGGTCGGCGTGCCGTTGACGTAATAGAAGCCGCTCGGCGCCTGGCGCAGCATCAGCGGACGATCGAGCGTGAGCGAGTTGGAGGCGCCGCTGCGGTCGCGCTCGGGCGCCACCACGGTGATGTCGGCCAGCGGCGCCAGCGCCTGCGCGAGTGCGGC
>JAJZRE010000037.1:0-21915 GCA_021802945.1 Pseudomonadota bacterium | reverse complement strand
AGCGTCACCAGCGGGCGCCGCACCGTGCCGCCGACCTGCACGCCCACCTTGACGGTCGGCGTCTTGCGTACCGCCAGCACGTCGAGGCCGGGGTTGTCGATGGGGCCGGCAAAGCGCAACACGCCACGCTCGATATCCAGCGTCTGCGCGTAGGCGGCGTAGCGCCCTTTTTCCACCTGGATCGTGCCCTCGCCGCGCAGCACCTGGTTCACGGTGAACACCCGCAGCTGGCCGCCCAGCCGCGCATCGAGCCCGGCGCCCTTGAACAGGAAATCGTCGCCCAGTCTGAGATTGAGATCGAGCGCCAGCGGAAGGCGCTGCGCGACCGGCTTCTCGCGCGGCGGGCGGCCGACCACGACGACATCGCTCGACAGCGCCGGCCGGCTCGCCTCGGGCATTTCCAGGCGGGCCCGGTCGGCGGTGAGTTCACCGGTGAGTTGCAGGCGTTTCGGGTCGAGATTGAGCTGGGTCGTGCCGGAGACGATCACGCGGCGGTCGCTGCGATTGGTGGCCGCAAACTTTTCAAACGCGAGGGTGAGCCCGGCCTGCGGGTTTCTGAGCTGGGCGTTGCCGCTCACCACGATGCGGCCGCTGGTACCTTTAAGCACGCCTTCCTGCACCTGCACCCGGTCGTCCGCGAGCAGCAGCCTGAGCGTGCCGTCGGTGATCGCCACGCCCTGTTCGGGCATGGAGAAACGCACGGCGTCGGCGGCGATCCAGCCGTCGATGCGCGGCGCCGCCAGGCTGCCGCTGCCGGTCAACTGCGCATTGACGCGGGCATCGGCACGGATGCCGACCGGAATGAACGGCCTCAGCAGGCGCAAGTCGGGTACGTCGAGCCGGGCATTCCACATCAGCGGCGCGCTGCGCGACAGGGTGAACGCGGTGCCTTCGCGCACCAGCGCGCCGCGGCCGTCGAGCCGCAGCTGGCCGGCTTCGCGCGTGTCGGCGACGAGGCGGACGCTGGCCTGGCTGGCAGCCGCGTCGAGATCGAGCGTCAGGGTGGTCAGGCCCAGCGTCAGCGCCGGTTCGGTCAGCCGCACGTCGCCCGACTGGCGGCGCAGCCGCAACTGGCCGTCGAGTCTGTCGGCCGCGCGCAGATCCCAGTCCCCATTCACCCGAAGATCGGTCGCGATGGGTGGCGCGGTTTGCAGCAGCGCCAGGAGCGGTGCCAGCGGCAGATTGGCGAGGGTGCCACGGCTGGCGAGGCGTGTTCCCTGGCGCTCGAACTGTTCGACGTTCAGCCGGCCACCCGCCACGGTCAGCGCCAGGCCGTTCACCTGCTGCTGTCCGCGCGACAGCAGCAGCGTGGCGGGGGCCACCAGTTTCATTGGCCAGTCGCCCTGCACCTCGGCCTGATTCAGTTGCCCGCGCCACACCAGATTCGCATCCAGCCCGCCCGCCAGATTCGCCGTCGCCCGCCACGCCGGCAGGCGGGCGTCGAGCGTCAGCGTGTGCGCATTGCGGCGACCCCGCAGGGTCACACCCACGGCATTCAGGCGCTGCCCGGCCAGCCGCAACCCGCTCGCATCGAGCTGGCCGTCGAACGTGCCGTTGGCCGCCGCCTGCAGATTCATTCTCAATGCCAGGGTGTCGGCGGCGATATCGCCCGGCAGGCGCAGGCCGCTGGCGGCGACCTGCGCTTCGATCTGCAACTGGGCGGGGACGCCGCTGGCGCTGCCGCGACTGGTCAGCCGCCCGCCCAGTCCCAGGTTCAGGCGCGTCAGCGCCGGCGCGTCGACGTCCCAGACGAGCCGGTCGCCCGCCCGGCCGTACGCGCCCTTCAGCTTCGCCCGGTTACCGGCCAGATCCAGATCGATGTCGGCATCGGCGAGATGGCGGTTTTCGTAGCGCAGCCGCCCATGCCCGCTCACCGGGCGGCCTGCGAGTTCGCCCGGCGGCAGGATGAACTGCGTCTGCAGGCGCAGCGTCGGCGCCAGTGCACCGCTCATCTCGCCACGCGCATTGAGTCGCGCTTGGGGAAATTTGCCGAAGCGCGCCGGATTGATCTGACTGGCCTCGAACGCGGCGGTGAAGGCGCGCGTGGCGTCGAGTTGCAGCGCGCCCTCGGCATTCAGCCGTCCCGCCTGTCCGGCGAAATTCGCCGACTCCAGACGCAGGGCCGCATCGGCATGCGACAGCGTGAACCGGCCCTGCCCCCAAGTTTCGCTGACGTCGGCGGTGAGCGTCTGGCGCGTCGCGTCGCCGTCCAGTTGCAGCGTCGTCTGCAGGCGCGTGGCATACAGCTTACGATGCAGTCCGGCCAGGTTGAGATGCGGGCTGCTCAGGTTCACGCGCAGGCGCCCGTTGCGCCACGCGCCCGTTCCGCTGAATTGCCCGGCCGCCCCCAGATCGATCGCCAGCCCACTGAAATCGGCACGTACGCTGTCGCCCACCACCGCGCCGCTCAGGCTGACGAGCGGCAGGCGGTTCTGGTCGAACCGCCCGGCCTTCCGGTTGCTGAGACTGAAGTTGCCCAGCAGGCGTTCGCCAGGCTGGCCTTCGAACACGCCGGAAAACGCCAGATCGGCGCCCGGCGCGCCCGCCACGAGCTGGCGCGGGTCGATGCCCTGCCCGGCCACCAGCAGTTTGGGCAGACGCACGCGTGCGAACGGCGCGGCTTCGCCGCTGGCCAGGAAACTCATGGTTTCGGCCTGGGCATCGAACCTGAACACGATCGCCTCCAGCCGTCCCCGCACAGCGAGCGCGCCGTTGATCGGCCTGGGGTCCTTGCGCACGGCATCGAAGCGGCCCTGCAGCCGGAATGGCGCATCCTTGCCGAGGTCGAGTTGGCCACTCATCTCCGCCCAGGGCGTGGTAGCCGTCATGTCGCTAAACCGGTAGCGGTCGCCATCGTCGTCGATGCGTCCGTGCAGGTTCTTGAAATCGAGCGTCCCACCGGCATCGACCACCTCGAGATGCGCCACGTCCAGCACCGCTACCCGAACGTCCACCGGCAGGCGCAGGCTGGCGGGCAGCGTCGGCGGCGGCGTGTCCTTTTTCAGGATATCGATGCGCACGGTTTGCGCCGCCAGCAGGCCGATCTCGAGCCGTCCGCGCAGCAACGCGCGCGGCTGCCATTCCAGCCGCGCGCGCTCCACCGTGATGCGCCTGGTGTCGGAGGTGAAGACGAGCCTCCCGATACGGATCGGGACGCCGACATGCCCTCCCACGCCTTCGAGCACCAGCCGCCCGCCGCTCAGGCTTGCTGCCGCGTCGCCCAGCCAGCGAAACCCGGTGGTCGTCGTCGCCAACCCGATCACCGCCGCGATCAGCAACGCCAGCACGGCCAGCAGCGCGGCCGCTCCCCGGGCGACGCGCCTCAAAACGACACCCCGAGCGAGAAATGCAGGCGGAATTGGCGGGTGGCCTCGCCATACGCCACATCGAGGTTCACCGGTCCCACCGGCGAGCGGTAGCGCGCACCGAGGCCGTAACCGAACACCGGCGACAGCTGGCGGGGGGTGTCGGCCGCATCGCCCGCGTCGACGAACAGCGCCATGCCCCAGGTAGGGCCGAAGAAATAGTTGTACTCGACGCTGCCGGTGGCGAGATAGCGCACCGACGCCACCCCGCCTTCCAGCGTGCGGCCCAGGCTCTGGTAGGCGTAGCCGCGCACCGAGTTGTCGCCGCCGGCCCGGAACAGGAAATCGGTGGGGATGCCGTCGCGCGTGTCGGCCAGCACGCTGCCGAGTTCGCCGCGCAGGATCAGGCGCCCGTTGGCGCCGGCGCGGAAATACTGGGTATGGCGGCCATACAGGCGAATGAAACTGGTATCCGACAGCAGGGCCGCCGCCGCGCCGCCGCCCTGCAGGGTGAGCACATGGCCGCGCCGCGGATAGAGCGCGCGTCCCACCGTGCGCTGGGTCCACGCGTAGTTGGCGGACAGCGCCTGGTTGCGCTCGTTGACCACATCGCCGATGGTCTGCTGCTCGGTCTGGTATTGCAGCGACAGCGTGGTTTCGATCTGCCCGCGTGTCTGGCTACGCTTGGCCACCGCCAGCGTGGAACGGGTTTTCTGCCCCTTGATGTCTTCCTGCTTGAGCTGCGCGCCGAGGCTGTTCTCGTAGCCGGCGGACGTGCGCGGCCAGGCGAGTTCCGCCGCACCGGACTGCTGCGTGGTTTCGATGCGCGCGTCGAGTTTCAGGCGCAAGCCGCGATCGGCGATGTCGCGCGCCAGCCACCCCGCCTGCACCCGCGCACCGGTATCCGTGCTCACCCCCGCGCCCACGCTGAAGCGCTTTTCCGGCCGCTCCACCACCTCGACGCGGATCGGCACCGCGGCCGCCCGCGCGGGATCGGGATCGATGCTGACCGTGGCATGCGCGTAATAGCCGCTCGTTTCCAGCGCTGCCTGGTAATCGAGCAGATCCCGCTGGCGAAACGGTTTTCCCCGCCTGGCGGGGTTGAGATTGCGGACGATCGACACGGGGTAGCGCTGAACGCCGCTGATGACCGGTTCGCCATAGAAGAATGCCGGGCCGCTGTCGATCGTCAGCGTCAGGTCGGCCGTCTGCGCCGCGGGATCAATGCGCGCCTCGCTCGCGGCCAACTTCGCCGCCGGATAACGTACCGCCAGCAGCGGCTGCAGTACCGCCAGCTTGGCCGCCGCCCAGTCCACCTGGCGAAACGGCATCCCCTGCTTTAGCGAAAAGCTGCGCTCGATGCGCCCCCGCAAGCCGGCCGCATCGGCACGCGTTTTCAAGTCTCCGTCGAAAATCAGCTTCACGCTGCGCACCGTCGTGCGCGCACCGGGATCGATCCGGTACGCGACCCGCCAGTCGCCACCTACCCGTTCCACCGTGCTCCCCACCTGCGGCGAGAAATACCCCTCGGTCGCCAAGAGATCGCGCGCCGTCTGCTCGCTCTGCCGCTGCAGCCGTGCGATTTCCTCGGCGTCCAGCGTCTCGCCCTGCCGCGCCGCCCGTGCCGTTTCCAGATGCTGCGTCAGCAAGGCCTTGATTTCATCGGGCGCATTCACCTCCACCGTCAGCGCGTGCGCCGGCGTCGCATGCAGCATGGCAAGGACGATCAGGAATTTGAACAGGCGATCTGGCAAGACATTCTCATGGGACACGGCGTCAGGCCATTCTAGGAGGTGTGCCAGGGCCGGGCAAAACTGCTGTCGCGGCAGGCACTGGCATCGGTAACCGGGAGGGCCTGGTTTCGTCCAGCCTGGACATGGGGCACGTACACTATCGGAATATCAGCATATCCCGGCATGTATCCCCCCGCCCTATGATTCCGTCCACTCCCCGGCGCACCTGGCTGTTCCTGATCGCGAGCAGCCTTGCCTATTTCGGCCCCGATCTGCTGGTGCCGGCAGCCTGGGCGCACACGCATGCCTACCTCGTCGGCTCTGCCTTCTACCAGGGCCTGCTCGTGGTGCTCGGCTTCGGATTCGGCCCTGCCCTCTGCCGGGCAATGGCGGTCGGCCCCACCGGCACCTCTGCCCTCGACGCCGCCATCGAACAGGGAAGAGCCGGCTTGAAGGCGGCCGGACTGGCCGTCCCGCCCGTCACGCGCTTCGACCATGCGATGCCGTTCGTGCTGACCGCCGGCCTGCTGCCCAGGCAGTGCGCGGTGTTCGTCTCCACCGGATTGGCAACCCGGCTGACGCCGTCCGCGCTGCAATTCCTGCTGGCACGTGCCGCCGTCCACGCCACCCTGCGCCATCGGCTCGCCGCGCTCCTGCCGCTTCTGGTTTTTACCGTGTTGCCGCCGGATGGCCTGAAATCGCCCGCCACCTGGATCGAAACGGGCGGCTTCCTGTTCCTCTGGCTGATGGTGCACTGGGCCTTCGAACTGGATGCCGACCGGTGTGCCGCTCGTGCAGTGGGCGCCGGGGCGGGCGATGCCTTGCGTGAGGGGCTCGCCATCAGCCATCCGCACCCCGCCTGGTTCAGCACGCATCCGCCTGTGCGGTGGCGGCTGCGCGCGGTACGCGCGAACGCTTGAGGCGCCCCGGCCACACAGAAAAAGAGGGCGGAATCCCGCCCTCTCGTTCACCCAGCCATGCCTGATCAAGCCGGCTGTGATGCGGCCTTCCCGAAACTGAACACCCCGCCCTGCGCATCCACCCGGATGGTGTCCTTGGGCGCGAAATGCCCTGCCAGGATTTCCTTCGCCAGCGCGTTTTCGAGCTCGCTCTGGATCGCCCGCTTGAGCGGCCGCGCGCCGTACACCGGGTCGAAGCCGGCCTTGGCGATCTCGGCCAGTGCGGCTTCGGTGACGTCGAGCCGCATCTCCATCTGCGCCAGGCGTGACTCCAGACCCTGAAGCTGGATACGCGCGATGCTGGCGATGTGCTGCTCGCTCAGGGCATGGAAGACGACGACCTCGTCGATGCGGTTGATGAACTCGGGGCGGAAGTAGGACTTCACTTCGCCCAGCACGGCGAGCTTCACCACCTGGTAATCGTCGCCCGCCATCTGCTGGATCATCTGGCTGCCGAGGTTGGAGGTCATCACGATCACGGTATTGCGGAAGTCGACGGTGCGGCCCTGGCCGTCGGTCAGGCGGCCGTCGTCGAGCACCTGCAGCAGCACGTTGAACACGTCCGGGTGCGCCTTCTCCACCTCGTCCATCAGGATGACCGAATAGGGCTTGCGGCGCACGGCCTCGGTCAGGTAGCCGCCCTCCTCATAGCCGACGTAGCCGGGCGGCGCGCCGATCAGGCGTGCGACCGAGTGCTTCTCCATGAATTCGCTCATGTCGATGCGGATCATGTGGTCGGCGGAATCGAACAGGTATTCGGCCAGCGTCTTGCACAATTCGGTCTTGCCCACGCCTGTCGGGCCGAGGAAGAGAAAGGAACCGAGCGGTCGGTTGGGGTCGGACAGGCCGGCGCGCGAGCGGCGGATGGCGTCGGAGACGACGCGCACGGCCTCGTCCTGCCCCACCACGCGGCTGTGCAGTTTGTCTTCCATGTGCAGCAGCTTGTCGCGCTCGCCCTGCAGCATCTTGGACACCGGAATGCCGGTCGCGCGCGACACGACCTCGGCGATTTCCTCGGCGCCGACTTCGGTGCGCAGCAGCTTGAATGCGGGCTTGCCAGCGCCCGCCACTTCGGCCTGCTTCAGCTGCGCTTCCAGCTGCGGCAGCTTGCCGTACTGGATCTCGGCGACCTTGTCGAGCAAGCCCCGCCGCTGCAGCTCGACCATCTCGCCGCGCAGCTTGTCGATTTCTTCCTTGATGTGGGCGCTGCCCTGCACCTGGGCCTTTTCGGATTTCCACACTTCTTCGAGATCGGCGTATTCGCGGCCGAGCTTGTCGATTTCGCCTTCCAGCAGGGACAGGCGCTTTTTCGAGGCCTCGTCGGTTTCCCGCTTCACCGCCTCGCGCTCGATCTTCAGCTGGATGATGCGGCGGTCGAGCTTGTCCATCACCTCGGGCTTGGAATCGATTTCCATCTTGACCCGCGCGGCGGCCTCGTCGATCAGGTCGATCGCCTTGTCCGGCAGGAAGCGGTCGGTAATGTAGCGATGGCTGAGTTCCGCCGCCGCCACGATCGCGGGGTCGGTGATGTCGACGCCGTGGTGCAGTTCGTAGCGCTCCTGCAGGCCGCGCAGGATGGCGATGGTCGATTCGACGCTCGGTTCGTCGACCAGGACCTTCTGGAAGCGGCGCTCCAGCGCGGCGTCCTTCTCGATGTACTTGCGGTATTCGTCGAGCGTGGTGGCGCCGATCAGGTGCAGCTCGCCGCGCGCCAGCGCGGGCTTCAGCATGTTGCCGGCGTCGATCGCGCCTTCGGCCTTGCCGGCGCCGACCAGGGTGTGGAGTTCGTCGAGGAAGACGATGTAGCGGCCCGGGTCCATCGCCAGCTCCTTCAGCACGGCCTTCAGCCGTTCCTCGAATTCGCCACGGTATTTCGCGCCGGCAAGCAGCGCGGCAAGGTCGAGCACCAGCACCTTCTTGCCCTTGAGCGTTTCCGGCACCTCGTTGTTGATGATCCGCTGCGCCAGGCCTTCGACGATGGCGGTCTTGCCGACGCCGGGCTCGCCGATCAGCACGGGGTTGTTCTTGGTGCGGCGCTGCAGGATCTGGATCGAGCGGCGGATTTCGTCGTCGCGCCCGATCACCGGATCGAGCTTGCCGTCGCGCGCGCGCGCGGTAAGGTCGAGCGTGTATTTGGCGAGCGCCTCGCGCTGGCCTTCGGCTTCCTGCGACTGCACGGCCTCGCCGCCGCGCACGGCCTGGATGGCCTGTTCCAGCGCGGCCTTCTGGGCGCCGTGCTGCTTCAGCAGGCGCCCGGTCTCGCCCTTGTCGTCCAGCGCCGCCAGCAGGAACAGTTCGGAGGCGATGTAGGCATCGTTGCGCTTCATCGCCTCCTTGTCGGTCAGGTTCAGCAGGTTGTTGAGCTCGCGCGAGATGCTGACCTCGCCGCCGTGGCCTTCCACCTTGGGCAGGCGGGTCAGCGCCTGGGTCAGCGACGCCTTCAGCGCCGGCACCTGCACCCCAGCGCGCGACAGGATCGACGACGCGCCGGCGCCTTCCTGGTTCAGCAGCGCCAGCAGCAGGTGCTGCGGCTCGATGTAGGCATGGTCGCCGCCGACGGCCAGGCTTTGGGCATCGGAGAAGGCTTGCTGGAACTGGGTGGTGAGCTTGTCGAAACGCATAAGTAACCCCTGGCTTAAGGTATATTCAATGCCTCCCAAATAGAGGCATTCCGGCCGATTTCAACCCGCCATGTCTGAATTGATTGCTTCCGCCGTCGAAATCGACGTTGCACGCGCGCTGGACGAGGACGTCGGAAGCGGCGACCGCACCGCCCTGCTCATCCCCGCGACGCGCACCGCCCGCGCCCGCGTCATCAGCCGCGAGGCCGCCGTGATCGCCGGCCGGCCCTGGTTCGACGCCTGCTTCAAGGCGCTCGACCTCGGCTGCACCATCGACTGGCGCGTCAACGAGGGCGACTTTGTCGCCGCCGGCGACGAACTGGTGGAAATCCGCGGCAATGCCCGCGCGCTGCTGACCGCCGAACGCCCGGCGCTGAATTTCCTGCAGACCCTGTCGGCGGTGGCGACCGCCACCCGGCCCTATGTCGAGGCCGTGCGCGGCACCCACGCCGCCATCCTCGACACCCGCAAGACCCTGCCCGGCCTGCGCGTCGCCGAAAAATACGCGGTGCGGGTCGGCGGCGGGCAGAATCAGCGCACCGGGCTGTACGACGGCATCCTGATCAAGGAAAACCACATCGCGGCGGCGGGCGGCATCGCGCCGGTGCTCGACGCCGCATTCAGGCTGGCGGAAGGCAAAGTCAGCGTGCAGATCGAGGTGGAAAACCTCGACGAACTCGAGCAGGCCCTCGCCGCCGGCGCGAACCTGATCCTGCTCGACAACTTCAGCCTCGCCGACCTGCGCCGCGCGGTGCAGTTCACCCACGGCCGCGCGCTGCTCGAAGCCTCCGGCAACATCACGCTGGACACCGTGCGCGCCGTGGCCGAAACCGGGGTCGACCGCATTTCCGTCGGCAGCCTCACCAAGCATGTCCGCGCGGTGGATTTGTCGATGCGCATCGACACGCAATGATCGAGGTCGTTCGCGCCCGCTACGACGACCCGGCGCATGCCGCCGCGCTGGTCGGCCTGCTGGATGCCTACGCACGCGACCCGGCCGGCGGCGGTGAGCCGCTCAGCGATTTTGCGCGTGACAATCTGGTCGGTCAGCTCGCTGCGCGGCCTTTCATCTTCAGCGTGCTGGCGTTCGATGGCAACGTCGCGGTCGGCCTGATCAACGCCATCGAGGGCTTTTCCACCTTCGCCTGCAAACCGCTGGTCAACGTGCACGATGTCGTCGTACTGCCCGGCCATCGCGGCCGCGGCATTGCGGGGCAGTTGTTCGCCGAGGTCGAAGCCATCGCCCGCGAACGCGGCGCCTGCAAGCTCACGCTCGAAGTGCTGGACGGCAATGCGTCCGCGCGAAATCTCTATCGGCGGCTGGGGTTCGCCGCCTACCGGCTCGACCCCGCCATGGGCCATGCGCAATTCCTGCAGAAATGGCTGGACTGAAGCACGCGCGCTGGCCGTGGTGCACGCCGCCGATGCCGATGTCACCCGTGCGGGGTCTGGACAGCCCGGGTTGCCCGCGCTTACGCCAGCCAGATCAGCGACGCCATGCGTCCGGTCACGCCGTCGCGGCGGTAGGAAAAGAAGCTGTCTGATTCATTGAACGTGCAGCGCCCGCCACCGTAGACCGCGTGCACGCCAATGTGGTTGAGCCGGATGCGCGCAAGCTGGTAAATGTCGGCGAGCCATTTTCCGGCTGCCGCCGCCGGGTGGGGAAGGAAAGCGGCAGCGGCCTCGGGGTGCCGCGCGACGAACGCCTCGCGCACGTCCTCGCCCACCTCGAATGCCTGCGGGCCGATGGCCGCGCCCATCCAGGCAAGGATGTCGCCCGGGGCCACCTGCATCGCGGCAACGGTGGCTTCCAGCACGCTGCCCGCCAGTCCGCGCCAGCCGGCGTGCGCGGCGGCGACCACGTGGCCGGCGCGGTCGCAGAACAGCACCGGCAGGCAGTCGGCGGTCAGCACCGCGCAGACCTGTCCGGGTTCGCGGGTGAGCGCCGCATCGGCTTCGGGATTCGGTTCACGCCCGAGTTCGACCACCCGCGCGCTGTGCACCTGCCTGAGCCAGCCCGGCTCGGCCGGCAGCTGCTGGCGCAGGCGGGCACGGTTGGCCTCGACGTGGGCCGGATCGTCGCCGACATGGCCGCCCAGATTGAAGCTGCGCCATGGGATCTGGCTCACGCCGCCCGCGCGGGTGGTCATCAGGCTGTTTACCCGCGCGGGCGCGGGCCAGTCGGGGACGATCAGGTTCACTTCACCCAGTCGGTATTTTCGCGCAGCGCGTGCAGCAGCGAGGCGAAGTCGGGCGGCAGCGGGCATTCCCACTGCATGAATTCCTGCGTGACCGGATGGATCAGGCCCAGCTTTTCCGCATGCAGCGCCTGGCGCGGAAACGGGATCCTGAGGTGGCTGCGGCGGCTGGCGCTGTAGACCGTGTCGCCGACCAGCGGATGGCCGATGTGCTGCATGTGCACCCGGATCTGGTGCGTGCGCCCTGTCTCGAGCTTGCAGCGCAACAGCGTCAGGCCGGGAAAACGCTCGACCACGTCGTAATGGGTGACCGCCTCCTTGCCCATGCTGTGCACGGTGCGTTTGGTGCGGTTGTGCGGATCGCGCGCGAGGGGGGCATCGACCGTGCCGGACCGGTCGACTTCGCCATACACCAGGGCGAGGTACTCGCGCTTGACGGTGCGCGCCTGCAGCTGGCGCACCAGGTCGGTATGCGCGCGCAGGGTCTTGGCGACGACCAGCAGGCCCGAGGTATCCTTGTCGAGCCGGTGCACGATGCCGGCGCGCGGCAGTTCGGCCACCTGCGGAACCCAGTGCAGCAGCGCGTTCAGCAACGTGCCCTGGCGGTTGCCGCTGCCGGGGTGAACCACCAGCCCGACCGGCTTGTTGATCACCATCAGCATGGGATCCTCGAACACCACGTCGAGCGGGATGGCCTCCGGCGCATCGGGGGTGGCGTTCGGGTCGGGCTCGATCTCGACCCGCACCGACTCGCCGCCGCTGACCTTCATCTTGGTGGTGCCCCAGGCGTCGTCCACCGCGATCTTGCGCGCGCGGATCCAGTTCTGGATGCGGTTGCGCGAGAACTCGGGCAGCAGGGCCGACAGGGCCTGATCGAGGCGCTGCCCCCCCTGCGCATCGGGGATTACCAGCTCACGGACGCCGCCTTCGGTATTTCCCTTATAATCGTCCGACAAATTTTCTGTGTCTTTTCCCATGCTTAAGCAATGTTCATCCGGTTTTAACGCATTCAATCGGGCGCTCGGCCTCAATCGGGCTTTGGGCACGGCGCTTCTGGCCGCCACGCTCGCCCTGGGCGGCTGCGGCCTGTTGCCCGAGGTCCAGGACGAAACCGCGGGCTGGTCGGCGCAAAAGCTCTACGCCGAAGCCAAGGATAATCTGAACGACGGCAACTACGAACGCGCCGTCAAGCTGTTCGAGACGCTGGAAGCGCGCTACCCCTTCGGCCGCTACGCGCAGCAGGCGCAACTGGAAGTGGGCTACGCCTATTACAAGGACAACGAGCCGATTTCGGCCATTGCCGCATGCGACCGCTTCATCAAGCTGCACCCCAATCACCCTAACGTCGATTACGCCTACTATCTGAAGGGCCTGGCGAATTTTAACGACGACCTCGGCCTGTTGGGCAACCTGGTCGACCAGGACATGAGCGAACGCGATCCCAAGGCCGCGCGCGACGCGTTTCTGGCATTCAAGGAACTGATCACCCGTTTCCCAGACAGCAAGTACGCGGCTGACGCGACCGCCCGCATGAAATACCTGGTCAACGCGCTGGCCGGCAACGAAGTCCATGTCGCCCGGTATTACCTGAAGCGCAAGGCCTGGGTGGCCGCCGCCAACCGCGCCAAGGTCGTGCTGACGGACTACCCCCAGGCCCCCGCCCTGGAAGAAGCGCTGGGCATCATGGTCGTGGCCTATGACAACCTGCACCTCACCACGCTGCGCGACGATGCGCAGCGGGTGCTGAAACTCAACTTCCCCAACAGCAAATACCTCAAGGGCGTGGCCATCAAGGACAAGGCGTGGTATCGGTTCTGGTGAAGCGGAAACCGGATTGAATCCGGCGGATCCCGCCTGTCTGGGCCGGGATCAGATCGCGGCTTCGCCCGACTCCCCTGTGCGGATCCGCACCACCTGCTCCACCGCCGTCACGAAAATCTTGCCGTCGCCGATCTTGCCGGTGCGGGCGGCATTGACGATCGCTTCCATCGCGCGTTCCAGCAGGCTGTCGCCGACGACGATCTCGACCTTCACCTTGGGCAGAAAATCCACCACGTATTCGGCGCCGCGATACAGCTCGGTGTGGCCCTTCTGGCGGCCGAAGCCCTTGACCTCGGTGACGGTGAGGCCGGTGACGCCGATGTCGGACAGCGCTTCGCGCACTTCGTCCAGCTTGAACGGCTTGATGATGGCTTCGATTTTCTTCATGGCAGGTCTCCTTCGGGTCGGTATTTCGATGTTATGGGATAGCGGCGGTCCTTGCCGAAATTGCGCGGCGTGATGCGCGGACCGGGCGGGGCCTGGCGGCGTTTGTATTCGGCGAGGTCGACCATGCGGATGACTTTCTTCACCGTGGCGGCATCGAACCCCGACGCGACGATGTCGCGTGCCGACAGGTCGCGCTCGACGTAGGCGGCCAGAATCGCGTCGAGCACGTCGTAGGGGGGCAGGCTGTCCTGGTCGGTCTGGTCGGGACGCAGTTCGGCCGACGGCGGACGGTCGATGATGCGCTGCGGGATGACCTGGGACAATCGATTGCGGTAATTCGCCAGCCGGTACACGCGGGTTTTCGCCACGTCCTTCAGCACCGCGAAGCCGCCCGCCATGTCGCCGTAGAGGGTAGCGTAGCCGACCGCCATTTCGCTCTTGTTGCCGGTGGTCAGCACCAGGGTGCCGAACTTGTTCGACAGCGCCATCAGCAGCGTGCCGCGCGTGCGCGCCTGCAGGTTCTCTTCGGTCGTGTCGGCCGCCCGTCCGGCGAACTCGCCGGCGAGTTGTCCCACGAAGGCATCGAATATCGGTCTGATGGCGATTTCAGAGTAGCGCACGCCGAGCCGCTTCACCATGTCGCGCGAATCCTCGACGCTGATGCCCGCGGTGTAATCCGACGGCATCATCACCGCATGCACCTTGTCCGCGCCCAGCGCATCGACCGCGATCGCCAGCGTCAGCGCCGAATCGATGCCACCCGACAAGCCGAGATGCGCACCCTTGAAGCCGTTCTTGCGGAAGTAATCGCGCACCGCCAGCACCAGCGCATCGTAGACGGCGGCCTCCTCGTCCGGCAGGGCATGCCGGGGCCCGTTGCACGTGTCGCCGGCAAGGTCGACATAGAACAGGCCTTCCTGCCAGGCCGGGCACTGCGCTACGACTTCGCCGTCGGCATTGAGCGCAAACGATGCGCCGTCGAACACCAGTTCGTCCTGCCCGCCCATCATGTTCGCGTAAATGATCGGCAGGCCGGCCTCCAGCTGGCGCGAACGCGCGACGGCAACGCGCTCGCGCTCCTTGTTGAGATGGTAGGGCGAGGCATTCGGCACCAGCAGCCAGTCGGCGCCGGCCTCCATCGCGCGCGTCGCCGGTCCCGGCTCCCAGATGTCGCCGCAGATATTGAGTCCGAAATTCACGCCGCCGCAGGCGAACACGCAGGGCGCGTCGCCGCTGTCGAACACGCGCTGCTCGTCGAACACGGAATGGTTCGGCAGGTGATGCTTGCGGTACACCGTCTCGACGCGGCCGCCGCGCAGCAGGGCGGCCGCGTTGAACAGGCCGTCGTCGCTGCGTTCCGGGTAGCCTACGATCAGCGCGAGTCCCGCGGGTGCATCGGCGGCCAGTTGACGGACGGCCGCCTCGCACGCCGATGTGAAATCGCTTCGCAGCACCAGGTCTTCGGCGGGATAGCTGCAGATCGACATCTCGGGGGTGAGCAGCAGTTCGGCACCGGCGGCGTGGGCTTCCTTCGCCGCAGCCAGCAGGCGCGCGGCGTTGCCGGCGATGTCACCGACGGTGAGATTGAGTTGGGCGATGCCGAGTTTCATCGGAGAAACCGCTCCAGTCCCGAAATGGAAAACGCAAAGGAAGCCCCCTGCCTACCGGAGGCGATCACACACGCTTCAAGACATAAGTTTCGCAACGGCAACCTCTGTCTGATTGGTTGAACAGTTCAATTCCGCAATCACGCGCGATCGATCTTCTGCGGGGCGATTCTGGCTAAGCTTGAATTTGGCTTGTATGTCGGAAATTTCAATCTCAAACCCGACAATCATGCCAAGAAGTTTGCTACGCCGCTCGCCAACAAGGTCGGGCTTCCACGGTCTGGGCATGCCCTGTTCATAAACGTGCGTTTGCCGCTCCAGCAATGCCTCAAGCTCGGATTCTTTCTCGATGAGCCGTGGCTTGCCGCGCAAATGGGCCACTGCGTAGTTCCATGTCGGGACGCCGGGCGATCCGTACCATGACGGAGATACGTATGCATGCGGCCCTTGAAAGACCACGAGCACCTCCGCACCGGAAATCAGATGCTGCCAGTGCGGGTTCGCACGTGCCATGTGGCCGCGTAGCGTGCCCTGCGTTCCCGGCGCACACTCGAACAGGAAGGGCAGATGGCTGACGAAGGGCCGGCCCTCTGGCGCTGTCACCAGCATTCCGAAAGCGTTCTCCCGGATGAGCGCCGAAATGCGCTCGGGATTGTCTTCCATGAAGTGCGCCGGGACATACATGTTTATCGCCTTGCCAGCACCGCCTGCACCGCCTCGCCCAGCCCCGCCGGGCTTGCCGCGACCACGACGCCGGCCGCCTCCAGCGCGCGGATCTTGGCGTCCGCGGTTCCCGCGCCGCCGGCGATGATCGCGCCGGCGTGGCCCATGCGCTTGCCCTTGGGCGCGGTGCGCCCGGCGATGTAGGCCGCGACCGGCTTCTTCATGTTCGAGCGGATATACTCGGCCGCCTCTTCCTCGCGGCTGCCGCCGATTTCGCCGACCAGGATCACTGCCTCGGTCTGCGGGTCGGCCTCGAACAGTTCGAGGCAGTCGATGAAATCCAGGCCCTTGATCGGGTCGCCGCCGATGCCGACGCAGGTCGACTGCCCCAGTCCCAGTTGGGTCGTCTGGTGCACCGCCTCGTAGGTGAGCGTGCCGGAACGCGAGACGATGCCGACCTTGCCCTTCTGGTGGATGACGCCGGGCATGATGCCGATCTTGCATTCGCCCGAGGTGATCACGCCGGGGCAGTTGGGGCCGATCAGCTGCGCGCCGTTGGCGCGCAGCGCGGCCTTCACGTTCAGCATGTCGAGCACCGGAATGCCCTCGGTGATGCAGACGATCACCCCGATTCCGGCGTCGGCCGCTTCCAGGATCGAGTCGGCGGCGAACGCCGCCGGCACGTAGATCATGGTCGCGTCGGCGCCGGTCTGCCGAACTGCGTCGCGCACGGTGTTGAACACGGGCAGATCCAGATGCGTCTGGCCGCCCTTGCCCGGGGTGACGCCGCCGACCATCCGGGTGCCGTAGGCGATCGCCTGTTCTGAGTGGAAGCTGCCCTGCTTGCCGGTGAAGCCCTGGCAGATGACCTTGGTGTTCTTGTTGACGAGGATGCTCATTGTGCGCGCTCCACAGCCTGCCTGGCAGCATCGGTAAGACTTGCCGCCGCGAGGATCGCCAGCCCCGACCCGGCCAGCAGCTTGCGCCCCAATTCGGCGTTGGTGCCCTCCAGCCGCACGATCACCGGCACCTTGACGCCGACTTCCTTGACCGCCTGGATGATGCCTTCGGCGATGACGTCGCAGCGCACGATGCCGCCGAAGATGTTGATCAGCACGGCGCGCACGTTGGGGTCGAGCAGGATGATCTTGAAGCCTTGCGCCACCGTCTCCGGCGTGGCGCCGCCGCCGACGTCGAGGAAGTTGGCGGGCGCGCCGCCCTCCAGCTGGATCAGGTCCATCGTCGCCATCGCCAGGCCGGCGCCGTTGACCATGCAGCCGATGTTGCCGGTGAGCGCGACGTAGTTGACGCTGGCGGCGTTGGCTGCCGCCTCCTTGGCGTCGATCTGGCTGTCGTCGCGCAGTTCTGCCAGTGCGCGGCGGCGGTACAAGGCGTTGTCGTCGACGCTCATCTTGCAGTCGAGCGGCAGCACACGGTTGTCGGTGGTCACCACCAGCGGGTTGATTTCGAGCAGCGAGAGATCGTTGGCGATGAACACGCGGTACAGCTGCGGCAGCAGGCGGCAGAAATCCTTGTAGGCCTCGCCCGCCAGCTCCAGCGCGAAGGCCAATGCACGGCACTGGAAATCCTGCACGCCCAGCAGCGGATCGCAGGTTTCGGTCAGGACCTTTTCCGGTGTGGCGTGGGCGACGTCCTCGATGTCCATGCCGCCGGCGGCCGAGGCGACGATGGCGACGCGCTCGGTCTCGCGGTCGACCAGCAGCGAGAGATACAGCTCGCGCGCGATCGGCAGCGTTTCCTCCACCAGCACCTGGTTCACCGGCTGGCCGTCGGGGGCGTTCTGGTTCGTCACCAGTTTGCTTCCCAGCAGCGTGGCAGCCACGGCGCGCACATCGTCGAGGCGCTTCACCACCTTGACCCCGCCCGCCTTGCCGCGCCCGCCGGCGTGGATCTGCGCCTTCACCACCCAGGCGTCGCCGCCCAGTTCGCCGGCGGCGTTGACCGCGGCGTCGGCACTCGCCGCAGCGATGCCGCGCGGCGTGTTAATGTTGCCCGTGCGCAGGATCTGCTTGGCCTGGAATTCGTGCAGGTTCATTGTTTTTTCGAAGGAAGCCGCCAAAACGTGCATTTTGAAGCAAAGCCCTCCGGGACGGAAGCCAAAGCCGCAGAAACCGTCTTGCGCGTCGTCACGCGCATTGCAGCGCTGCCTGCGGATGCCTGGAACGCCCTCGCCGGCGAGTCACCCTTCGTGCAGCATGCCTTCCTGGAGGCACTGGAAACCACTGGCTGTGTCGGCGCCCCCATCGGCTGGGAGCCGGTGCACCTGGCGCTGTTCCGCGACGGCCAACTGGACGCCGCGATGCCGCTTTACGTGAAGCACCACTCGTGGGGCGAATTCGTGTTCGACTGGGCATGGGCCGACGCCTACCGCCGGCATGGTCTGAACTACTACCCCAAGCTGGTGTCCTGCGCACCCTTCTCGCCGGTGCCCGGGCCGCGCCTGCTGGCGAAGAGCGACGCCGACCGCGCCGCGCTGATTCAGGCCGCGCTCAAGCTCACGCGTGATTTGAACTGCTCGTCGCTCCACATCCTGTTTCCCATCGAGCCTGACCATGCCGCGCTCAATGCGATCCCACTCGCTCCGCTCGGGGACTCCGACTTGCTAGGGGCGGAAGCCCCTGCAAGATCGTATGCGCCGCTGCTGCATCGCAGCGGCTTCCAGTTCCACTGGCACAACGCCGACTACGCCAGCTTCGACGACTTTCTCGCCGCCCTGACGCACGACAAGCGCAAGAAAATCCGCCAGGAGCGAAAGAAGCTGGCGAATCTGGGCGTGACGTTCCGCTGGGTCGAAGGCGCACAGAGCACCGACGCCAACTGGGACCATTTCTACCGCTGCTATGCCGACACCTATGCACGCCACCGCAGCGAGCCGCATCTCAACCGTGCGTTCTTCGCGAATCTGCGCAAAACGATGCCGGACAATCTTCTGCTCATCATTGCGGACAAGGACGGCGAGCCCACCGCCTGCTCGTTCTGCATGAAGGACAGCCAGCGGCTGTATGGCCGCCACTGGGGCACGCTGGAATACGTCCCCGGGCTGCATTTCGAGACCTGCTACCAGCAGGGCATCGAATACGCGATCGCGCACGGCCTGCGGGTATTCGAGGGCGGTGCGCAGGGCGAGCACAAGCTCGCGCGCGGGCTCGTCCCCACCGCCACGCATTCCTGGCACTGGCTGGAACACGCCGAATTCCGCGATGCGGTCGACCGCTTCCTGGAACGCGAGACGGATGCCATCGCGCATTACATGGATGAACTCGACGGCCCGTTCCGAAAGACCTGACCATGCCTCGTCCCATGCCCGACAATCCGGCGAGCCACGATCCCTTTTGCGCCAGGCTCTGGGCATTGACCGCGCTGTCGTGCTGCGCATCGCAGCGCAGCCGCTTTCCCTGATCTTGCCGGGCCTGCCCGACTTCGATGCCTGGCACGGTGGCACGATGCCCTATCCGGTGCTGCCGGCCTTTCAATTGGCGATCCTCGCCATCATGCTCGCCACGAATCTTGCCTGATCGCGCAGGAAGGCGCGTTCGGCACGCAGTTGCTGGAACAGGATGCCTGCGCGGCGCCGCTCATGTTCGGCCGCGGGGGCGTGATGCGGTTCGAAACGAAGGAACCCGGATGGGGCCTCGCTTGCGCCCCTCCGGCCGATTGGCTGCGCGAATGATCCGCCGCAGACGGGCCAATCCGGATTGAATGGATCAAACGAGGACAGCAGTCAGATAAATCACGTAAAGCGCGCCGTTGACGAACAGGTGCCACACGCGCAGACCGCCGCTCAAAACCGCCCAGCGCAGCCAGAAAGCCGCGACCAGGGTGATCACCACGCCCAGCAACACCTCTTTCTGCGGCACCCAGGGTGTGAGCGAAATGCCGATGGCGGGCAGCAGCGTGCCCTGGAACACCATGGCGCCGGTGATGTTGCCGAACGCCAGGGTGTCCTTGTGCTTGCGGATCCACAGGATCGAATTCACCTTCTCCGGCAGTTCGGTCGCGATCGGGATGATCATCAGCGACAACAGCAGCGCGGAGATGCCGATGATGGGCGCGGCCTCCTCGACGCCGTGGATGAAGCCCTTGGCGCCGCCGACCAGCAGTGCCAGTCCCAGCGCCAGCTGTACCACGATGAAGAACAGGTTCTGCGGCAGGCCCAGACGCGTCAGCAGCATCGGCGATCCCGCCTCGGTGGCGTGCCCTTCTTCCACCAGTTTGCTCGAGGCGCGCAGGGTCAGCATCACATAGACAAAGTAGATCAGCACCATGACGAAAGCCAGTCCGACGCGCGCCCAGCCGTCGCCGTGCGGCACGAACATGGCGGCGAACGCCAGCAGGAACGCCATCAGGAAAAAGTCCAGATCGCGCTTGAGGCCGGTTTTCTCCGGCGTGAGATGGCCGTGGATTCCGCGTTTCTTGAGAACGGCCAGGCTCATCAGGGACAGCGACAGGGTCGACAGCATCAGTGGCGCGCCGAGAATGGCACCGACGCCGATTTCCTCGTTGGTGACGTTGTTGCCGGTGCCGGCAAAGATTGCCAGCAGCGGCACCAGGGTTTCCGGCATGGCGGTGCCGATCGCGGCAAACAGCGAACCGGTCACGCCTTCCGAAATGTGCAGCTTCTCGCCGAGGTGTTCGAGCGCGTTGACAAAGATTTCTGCCGCAACGAGGATGAGCAGCAGATAGCCGAAGAGTTCGAGAAACAGCATGGAAGCCAGCCAGGAGGAAAACGGCGATTCTACCAGCCCGGACCCGTTCGCCCCGGCCGCGTTTTCACGTCTGGGCGAGGGCGACTTCCAGCGCCGGCTCGCCGCTTCGTCGGGCGTGGCGGTGGTGCTGTTCAGCACCCCCGGCTGCGGCGCGTGCCGGACGTGGAAGCGCCTGCTGCCGCAGGCGCTGGCCGATTCGGCCGCTGCGTTTCATGAAGTCGACGTCAGCGAAGCGACCGGCGTGGCGCGCTACTTCGGCATCTTCCACCTGCCCACGGTCTATCTTTACCTCGACGGGCAGTTTCATGCTGAATTGCAGTGCGAGGCAATGCCCGACGCCATCCGCGACAAGGCGCACGAGCTGCTGACGGCGCCGCCGCAGGACGAGCCCTAATTCAGCGCCAGCGCGCGCCCGATAAATACCACCGCAATCGTCAGCAACCCCAGGCTGAGGTTGATGCCGATCAGCTTGCGGATCTGGCCGAGCGCTGCACCGCCGGCTTTCCAGTCCTGCTCGCCGACCGCGCGTTTGAGTTTTTTGTAAGGCGCAAAAAACACGTGCGCGAAAATCAGCATCATCACGATGCCCAGCACCAGCATGGTCAACGTGTAGTGCGGCGCCGCCGCCCCGCCGAGCCTCATCAGCATGTACAGGCCCGACCCCAGGATCAGAACGACCGCTCCCCACACCCACGGGAAGAACTCGCCGAACACGCCCGCCCACAAGGTCAGCCGCTGCGGCGGCTCGAGGACGCTGGCCGCGACCGGGCGCAGCGCCATGTACGCGAAGAACATGCCGCCCACCCAGACGACGACGCTCAACACGTGCAAAAACAAGGTCAGGTTCACAGGATTTCCTTTCAGAACAGAGTGGCTTGATCGAGGACGAGTTTAACCGGCGCAAAGCTGCGACGGTGCTGCGGGCAGGCACCGTATGCCCGCAAGGCGGCCAGGTGCGCGGCAGTGCCGTAGCCCATGTGCCTGGAGAATCCATAGGCTGGGTATTGTTCATGCAACGCGCACATGAACTGGTCGCGCGAGGTCTTGGCCAGAATCGATGCGGCGGCAATGGCGGCCACCTTGTCGTCGCCCTTGACGACCGCCTGCGAGCGCCACGCCCAGTCGGGGCAGCGGTTGCCGTCCACCCACACGTCGTCAGGCGGCCTCTGCAATCCGGCGACGGCGCGTTGCATCGCCAGCATGGTGGCATGCAGGATGTTCAGGCGATCGATCTCGTCCACGCTGGCCTCGGCGACGCACCAGGCGGCAGACCGCGTGCGAATCTCCTCGGCCAGGCGTTCCCGAGCGGCAGCGGAGAGCTTCTTGGAATCGCGCAGTCCGTCAATGGGCCGGGCGGGATCGAGCATCACGGCCGCAGCGACCACCGGCCCTGCCAGCGGCCCCCGCCCCGCCTCGTCCACCCCGCACAAACCCGACGGTCCCCAATGAAGTTCCATGTCGATCAGTCCAGGTAGGGTGCAACGGCCTCGGCGATGCGTGCGCTGGCATCCTGCCGAAGGCTTGCATGCATGGCGCGGAATGTCTCGACGAGGGCACGACGGCGCGGGGCGTCTTCGAGCCAGGCCAGCGCATCGTCAGCCAGGGCTTCGGGGGTGGCGGCCTCCTGTACCCGTTCCGGCACCACGAAATCGCGCGCCAGAATATTCGGCAACCCGATCCAGGGCAACAGCGCCTTTTGCCGCATCAGGCGCGCGGTGAGGGCAGGCACGCGGTACGTGATCACCATGGGCTTCTTGAACAGCGCCGCCTCCAGCGTGGCCGTGCCCGAGGCCACCAGCGCCACGTCGCAGGCAGCCAGCGCGCCGTGCGACTGCCCATCGAGCACGTGCAACGGCAGATCCAGCCCCTGTTGCGCCTGCCGGACCAGCCGCGC
>JAJZRE010000036.1 GCA_021802945.1 Pseudomonadota bacterium | reverse complement strand
TTTGCCGGCGCGATGGACGAACTGCTGTGGATCGCCCGCACCGATCGCGGCTATCGCAACGACCTCGGCCGTACCAGCCTGCTCGCCCTGTTCGAACTGCTGGGCAGCGCGCATCCGCTGACGCGGCAATACCGCCAGGCGCTGTCCGAATCGCTGCATTGAAGTTCGATCACCCCGCCTTCGCGCCCTACCGGTCATTGATCGACGCGCTGGAACTCGCGCGCGCCCTGCCCACGCCCGGCCGGGATTGCCTCGACGCGCTCAACGCCCAGGCCGCCGCGCTCGGCACACGCAACGCCAGCGGACTGCCGCTGCGCTTCTTCGCGCCCGACGGCCGTCTTTCCGCGCGCGACTACGAAACCTGCATCCTGCGAACCGGCCAGGTACCGACCCGCGCCGACACCTGGCACGACGTGCTGAACGCGCTCGTATGGCTGCGCTTTCCGCGCTTCAAGTCCGCGCTGAACGCGGCCCACGGCGAGGCCATCGCGATGGAAAGCGACTCCAGGCGCGGCCGCCGCCGCGACGCGCTGACGGTGCTGGACGAGTCCGGCGTGTGGGTGATCAGCCGCGACCCGGCGTTGCCGGCCCTGCTGGCGGAACGCGCGTGGCACGCGCTGTTCTGGGATCACCGGCACGCAGTCGAGACTGAAATGCGGTTCGTGGTGGTCGGACATGCGCTGCTGGAGAAGGCACTTGCGCCCTATCCCTCAATGACGGGGAAAAGCCTGACGCTGATCGCGGCGTCGCCCGACCCCGACACCGCAGATGAATTGTCGACCGCCGCGCTCGCCGGAATCGACGCCCCGCGCCAACTCGCGCCGCTGCCGGTGCAGGGCATCCCCGGCTGGGATCCCGCCAATGCGAGTGCAGCGTATTACGCCAACCAGGACATTTTCAGGCCGGCGCGCAACGCAGCGGCCTGAACGTAGCCGCCCATTTTGGCAGGCCCTTCAGCCCGCATCGGCGGGCAACTCGCCACCCGCCACCCAGGCCTGGGCCATCTCCAGATCTTCAAACAGCCGGATGTCCGCCGACATGAACATGCGGTTGATCCACATGCTCCACGCCACCCACTGGTCGCCGGTGAGGATGGCGATGCGGCCGAAATCGTTCCTGTGTTCGCGCGAAAACTTCAGTTCTTCCCATGCCACGTCGACGCTATAGGACAGCATGTCGCGCAGATCGAACAGCAGGTCGACCGTGCCCTGGAACCGGACCCCGTAGTTCACGGCCTTCTCGAACTCCTGGTAATCGGCCAGCGTGAACTGCCCCATCACGGTGACGGCGATCTGGTTGCCCTTGACGTTCAGGCTGATCATGGTGCGCTCCTCTTGAATATGCTTCCACTATAGCGAATCGGGCCGGGTTGAGGTTGACGCGCGCACCGCCCACACGCCCGCCGCCGCCACGGCCGCCATGCCGGTCCAGGCCAGGAATGGCAGCCGCTCGCCGAACAGCAGCATGCCGTACAGGGCGGAAAACCCGACCGTGGTGTAGGCCAGCGAGCCGACGATGAGCGTGCGGCCGCGATGATAGGCCCGTGTCAGCGCGAGCTGCGCCACCGTGGCGGTCACGCCGATGCCGATCAGCCACGGCCAGTCGCCCGGCTGCGGACGGTGAAACCCGGCGACCGCCATCCACAACGCGCCGCCCACGCTCGAGAGCAGGGTGAAATAGAACACCACACGCCATTCGGGTTCGCCCAGCCGGCCCAGTTGCTTGACGTTGACGTAGGCCGCTGCTGCCAGCATGCCCGACACCAGCCCGGCCAGCGCCGGCAGCCAGGCCTGTCCCTCGACCTGCGGCCGCAACAGCAGCACGATGCCGACAAAGCCCAGCAGCACCGCGCCGACGAGACCCCGCCCGTGGCGTTCGTGAAGCCACCAGGCGGACAGCGCGGCGAGAAACAGCGGCGCGGTGTAGTTGAGGGTGACGGCAGTGGCCAGCGGCAGCCGCGCCAGCGCAAAAAAGAACAGCACCAGCGCAGCGAAGCCTGACAGGCCGCGCCAGAAATGAGCCTTTAAGCAAGGGGTGGCGAGCGGCGCCAGCAGCCGCCGGTGGCTGACGGCAATCACGCCCCAGATCGCCAGCAGGCCGAACGCCGAGCGGTAGAACACCAGCTCGGCAGGAGAAAAGGTGGCCGAGGCATGCTTCACCAGCACGCTCATCAGCGCGAACAGGGCCGCCGCCACCAGCATCCAGCTCGACTTCATCGGAGACGGGCGAAAAAAACGGGCGGAACACGCCGCCCGTCAGCATTTCTCATGAAGCTCATTTGAGATGCGGCTCGATCTCGCGCCGCAGGAAACTGTGGAAATGCATCATGCCGTCTTCCAGCGGCGACTGGTACGGCCCGGTCTCCGAGATGCCCTGCCGGTAGAGCGCGCGCCGCCCCTTGTGCATGCGTTCGCAGATGTCCTCGTCTTCCACCGCGGTCTCGTGATACGCCGCCTGCTCGGCCTCGATGAAGGCGCGCTCGAACAGCGCGATGTCCTCGGGATAGTAGAACTCGACGACGTTGGTGCACGACTCCACGCCGGTCGGCACGATCGACGACACCACCAGCACGTGCGGATACCACTCGACCATCAGGCCGGGGTAATAGGTCAGCCAGATCGACCCGTGCGCCGGCACCGTGCCCCGGTCATACGCCAGAACCTGCTCGTGCCACTTCTGGTAGACCGGCGAGCCCGCCCTGGAAAGACCGCGGTTGACTCCCACCGTCTGCACCGACCACCAGTCGCCATATTCCCACTTCAGATCGTCGCACGTGACGAAATGGCCGAGGCCGGGGTGATACGGCGCGACGTGGTAGTCCTCCAGATACACCTCGATGAAGGTCTTCCAGTTGCAGGCGTAGTGCGTCACCTGCACGCGGTCGAGCATGAAGCCGGAGAAATCCAGTTCGCGCGCCGCCTGCATGCCGGCCAGATCGGCCTTGACGTCGCGTTCGCCGGCGAACAGCAGGCCCTGCCAGTTCTGCAGGCCGGTGCGGTTCAGATTCAGGCACGGATTGCCGGGAAACTCCGGCGCGCCCATCAGCGTGCCCTGGCTGTCGTAGGTCCAGCGGTGGATCGGGCAGACGATGTTGCTGGACGGCAGCTTGCCGCGCCCGGTCAGCATCAGGGCCTGACGATGGCGGCAGACGTTGGACAGGAGCTCGATGCCCGAGCCGTTGTTGACCAGCATCTTCGCGCCGTCGAACATTTCGAGCGCGTGATAATCGCCCGGCTCTGGCACCATCAACTGATGTCCTGCGTAGCCGGGACCCTGCTTGAACAAATGCGTCAATTCCAGCTCGTAGATGGCTGGATCGAAGTACCAGGAAACTGGCAGTTGCGGCGAAGTTAGCGACAAGGCGCTGGATTCGGCGAGATCGCTCATGGCGTACCCTACTCAAAACCAAGCCCCCTCCAGCAATACAACGCTGGAGCGGCAAGATGACCCACCGGATTTACGGACGAAGCCCCTGCCTGGATACAGCGCATCGCAACACAGGGTAAGCGTGAAATTCTAGCATAGCCCCCAGGCCGGGGAGGCGCCCCTGCGCTGAATTTGTTAAAGTAGCGTCCTTTCTCCGCCGGGTCCGAAATTCATGGCCAAATCCCGCGCCGCCACGCCCCCCAAGGATTACGAGTCCGCACTGGCCGAACTGGAAGCCATTGTGGCCGAAATGGAATCCGGCCAGCTGCCGCTGGAAGCCTCGCTGTCGGCCTACAAGCGCGGCGCCGAGCTGCTGCAGTACTGTCGCCAGCGACTCGCCGATGCCGAACAGCAGGTGAAGATTCTGGAAAACGGCACCCTGCAGCCCTTCAGGACCGAAGACGCCGATGACTGATTTTGCTGCCTGGACGCAAGGCTGCCAGGCGCGCATGGAACGCGTGCTGGCCGCGTGGCTTCCCCCTTCCCGCATTGCCCCGCGGCGCCTGCACGACGCCATGCGCTACGCGGTGCTGGGCGGCGGCAAGCGGGTGCGGCCGCTGCTGGCGTTCGCCGCCGGCGAGGTCGCGGGCGCCGACCCCGAGCGCGTGCAGCATGCCGCCGCGGCGGTCGAGCTGATCCACGCCTATTCGCTGGTGCACGACGACATGCCGGCGATGGACGACGACGCATTGCGGCGCGGCAAGCCGACGGTGCATGTCGAGTTCGACGAGGCCACCGCCCTGCTGGTGGGCGACGCCCTGCAGAGCCTGGCGTTCGACATCCTCGCTTCGCAACCCCTGGCCGACGATGCAGCCGCGCAGTTGAAGATGGTGCAGTTGCTGGCCCATGCCGCCGGCTCGCGCGGCATGGCCGGCGGCCAGGCGATCGATCTCGCCAGCGTGGGCAAGCCGCTCGATCTGAGCGAACTCGAGTTCATGCACATCCACAAGACCGGCGCGCTGATTCGTGCCTCGGTGCTGCTGGGCGCGCAGTGCGGCAACCTGACCGACACCACCGCCGCCGCGCTCGACCGTTACGCCAAGTGCATCGGGCTGGCCTTTCAGGTGGTCGACGACGTGCTCGACGCCGAGGCGCCCACCGCCACGCTGGGCAAGACCGCCGGCAAGGATGCCGCCCACAACAAGCCGACCTACGTCAGCCTGCTCGGCGCGGCGCGCGCGCGCGAACTGGCGCAGGAACTGCGCGCCGACGCGCACACCGCGCTGGACAAGCTGGGCGCACCCGCCGCACGGCTGCGCCAACTCGCCGACTTCGTGGTCGAGCGGACGTTCTGACATGACCCCACCTTTGCTCGATACCATTCATACCCCGGCCGACCTGCGCGCGCTCGCACCGGCCGAGCTGCCGAAGCTGGCGGCCGAACTGCGCGAATACCTGGTGGATTCCGTCGCCCATACCGGCGGCCATCTGGCCTCGAATCTGGGCGCGGTCGAGCTGACCCTGGCGCTGCACTACGTATTCGACACCCCGGCGGACCGCATCGTGTGGGACGTCGGCCACCAGAGCTACGCTCACAAGATTCTCACCGGCCGCCGCGATGCGATGGCCGGGCTGCGCCAGGCCGGCGGCATCGCCGGCTTTCCGCGCCGCGCCGAGAGCGAATACGACGCCTTCGGTACCGGCCACTCCAGCACCTCGATCTCGGCCGCGCTCGGCATGGCCGAGGCCTTCCACCAACAGGGATCCGACCGGCGCGCCGTGGCGGTCATCGGCGACGGCGCGATGACCGCGGGCATGGCGTTCGAAGCCTTGAACAATGCCGGCGCGACCGAGCTGCCGCTGCTGGTGGTGCTGAACGACAACGACATGTCGATCTCGCCCAACGTCGGCGCCCTGAACAACTACCTCGCGCGCCTGATGTCGGGCAAGTTCTATGCCGCCGCCCGCCGCGCCGGCGAGAAAGTATTGTCGGTCGCGCCGCCGATCCGCGAGCTGGCCAAGCGCGCCGAGGAACACATGAAGGGCATGGTGACGCCGGGCACGCTGTTCGAGGAATTCGGCTTCAACTACATCGGTCCGATCGACGGCCACGATCTCGACGTGCTGCTCGACACGCTTTCCAACATCAAGCAGCTGAACGGGCCGCAGTTCCTTCACATCGTGACCAAAAAGGGCAAGGGCTACGCGCCTGCCGAAGCCAATCCCTGCCTGTACCACGGCGTATCGCGCTTCGACCCCGCCGCCGGCGTGGCCGAGAAATCCGGCGGCAAGCCTACCTACACCCAGGTCTTCGGCGACTGGTTGTGCGACATGGCCGCTGCCGACACCCGGCTGGTCGGCATCACCCCGGCGATGCGCGAGGGTTCCGGCCTGGTGCGTTTCTCGCAGGAATTCCCCAGGCGCTATTTCGACGTCGGCATCGCCGAACAGCACGCGCTGACCTTTGCCGCGGGTCTCGCTTGCGAAGGGATCAAGCCGGTGGTCGCGATCTACTCGACCTTCCTGCAGCGCGCCTACGACCAGCTGATCCACGACGTCGCCCTGCAGGACCTGCCGGTGATGCTGGCGATCGACCGCGCCGGGCTGGTCGGCGCCGATGGCCCCACCCACGCCGGCAGCTTCGATCTCTCCTTCCTGCGGTGCATCCCCAACATGCTGATCGCCGCGCCGTCCGACGAGAACGAGTGTCGCCGCCTATTGACCACCGCCTTCCTGCACGACGGCCCGTCGGCGGTACGCTACCCGCGCGGCAGCGGCACCGGCGCTGCGATCGAACCCGGCCTTCAGCCGCTCGAGATCGGCAAGGGGGTGCTGCGGCGCAACGGCCGCGGCGTCGCGCTGATTGCCTTCGGCAGCCTGGTCGCGCCCGCGCTGGCAGCCGCCGAAGCGCTCGACGCCAGCGTGGCCGACATGCGCTTCGTGAAACCGCTGGACATCAACCTGCTGCGCGACCTGGCGCACCGCCATCGCCTGCTGGTGACGCTGGAGGAAAACGCGGTGGCGGGCGGCGCCGGCGCCGCAGTGGCCGAAGCGCTGGCCGAACTCGGCGTGACGATGCCTATGCTGCACCTGGGCCTGCCTGACACCTTCATCGAACACGGCGATCCGCAGAAAATGCTGGCCGACTGCGGGCTCGACGCCGCCGGCATCGAGCGTGCCGTGCACCGGCGGATAACCCTATTGCCCCACTAGCGGGGACTCCGACTTTCAGTCGGGCCAAAGCCCGCGAAAGATCGTATGCCCGAGTAGTTTACTCAACTATTCCCGCAGTTTATACTCAGTCTAAACTGCAAAAGCCAAGGAGCCTGCCATGAACCAGATTTGCGACACCGCCGTTTGCATGCCCGACGTGCAAAGCTCGGCCGACACGCGGCAAATCGCCATCAACAAGGTCGGCATCAAGAGCATCCGCCACCCGATTCGCGTGGCGGACAAGAGCGACGGCGTCCAGCACACCATCGCCACGTTCAACATGTACGTGTACCTGCCGCACAACTTCAAGGGCACGCACATGTCGCGCTTCATCGAAATCCTCAACACGCGCGAGCGCGAGATTTCGGTCGAGAACTTCGAGGGCATGCTGCGCCAGATGGTCGAGCGCCTCGAGGCCGAATCGGGCTACATCGAAATGAGCTTCCCCTACTTCGTCAACAAGGCCGCGCCCGTCTCCGGCGTGCAGAGCCTGCTCGACTATGAAGTCACGTTCATCGGCGAGATCGAGAACGGTCAGTACACCCACACCACCAAGGTGCTGGTGCCGGTGACCAGCCTGTGCCCCTGCTCGAAGAAGATCTCCGACTACGGCGCGCACAACCAGCGCTCGCACGTCACCGTTTCAGCGAAAACCAATGGCTTCCTGTGGATCGAGGACCTGGTGCGCAAGGTGGAAGACCAGGCCTCGTGCGAACTCTTCGGCCTCCTGAAGCGGCCGGACGAGAAATACGTCACCGAGCGTGCCTACGACAACCCGAAATTCGTCGAGGACATCGTGCGCGACGTCGCCGCGGCGATGAATGCCGAACCGCTGATCGACGCCTACGTGGTGGAAGCCGAGAACTTCGAGTCCATCCACAATCACTCGGCGTATGCGCTGATCGAGCGCGACAAGCGCACGGCCGCGTAACGCTACATTCTCCAATGCAAAAGGGCCTGCGCCGCAGGCCCTTTTGCATTTCCCGGGCAGGAATCAGCAACGCTGGGGCAGCGTCATCGTCTGACCGTCGCGCTTCATTTCCATCCGGTCGAGAAACCGCATCCCCAGCAACGGCACATCCAGGCCGGCACCACGCCTTGCCGCCGTCCCGACACCGACTGGCCGCCCGGCCTTGCTTGTATGTGCAGGAAAGCCCGCCTGCGGCTATCATCATCGAGACCGCCTTTATTCTTGAGAGGGATCATGCTTCCTGTCCTGATTTTTCGTCATTCCCCCACCGAGGGGCCGGGGTACTTCACCGCGTTCCTGGATCGCCACGGCATCCCCTGGAAACTGATACGCATCGACGCCGGCGACGCCGTGCCCGATACCCTTAACGGCGTTTCCGGCGTCTGCTTGATGGGCGGGCCGATGAGCGTGAACGACGAGCTGCCCTGGATTCCGCCTTTGCTGGCGCTGATCCGCGAGGCCGTCGCGTCGGACATTCCGGTGATCGGCCACTGCCTGGGCGGGCAACTGATGGCCAAGGCGCTAGGCGGCGCCGTGAGCGCCAACCCGGTCAAGGAAATCGGCTGGGGTGATGTCCGCGTCACCGATGCCGACGCCGCGCGCCCCTGGCTGGGCGACGCCATGCACCCCATGCCGGCGTTCCACTGGCACGGTGAAACCTTCAGCCTGCCGCCCGGCGCCACGCGCATCCTCGACAGCGCCTGGTGCGCCAATCAGGCCTATGTGCTGAACGACCGCCATATCGGCATGCAGTGCCATGTCGAAATGACGCCCGAGCTCATCGCCAGCTGGTGCGACCACGGCGCCGCCGAGATCGCCGCCAGCGACAGCCCCGGCGTGCAGTCGGCCGACGCCATCCAGGCGGACGTGCCAGCCCGCACCGCCCGCCTGCACCAACTGGCGGACAAAATTTATTCCCGCTGGATTCAAGGGCTTAGAAAATAATCGAACGATCAGCCCGGAGGAGGCGCTGGACAGCCGTATCGCGCGGCGTAGGATAGGCGCCGGAGTCACATCCAGTCTTGCGGCAGCACCTGTAGCGCTCTAAATAATTGGAGGATTTATGCAAAACGTCGATTATGCCAACTTCGATTTCGGCGAACGCCTGAACGGTTTCATCCAGGAAGTGATGAATTTCGGCGGCGCACCCCGCACCGAAGCCGACCTTACCGAAGGCCAGAAAGTCTTCGTTCGCGCGGTCAAGCGCGAGATGGTCAAATACGCCGATCCCAATCGCCATGGCTATCCGCACAACCTGCTGGAGCAGATGGAATCGTTCACCCGCACCATCGGCGACCTGCACAATTCCTACTTCGACTCGGGCATGCGCAAGGTCAGCGACTGCCTCTACAACCGCTGGAAAATGCTTTACGAAGAGACCAAGAAGCTGGCTGCGGCCGGGGGCGACACCAAGCCCGCATGGGTCGACGTGATCAAGACCGAGCAGACTGACATGCCCGCCTTCTTCGATGCATAAACATCTGTTTGAGAACAAAAAAGCCCGGGACAACCGGGCTTTTTTGTTTGCGTGATTCCATATCAAACCCGCTTATCCTCAAATAAAAATAAAGGATTATTCAGGCGCCAGACCGAGTGCTATCCTGCCCTGACTCGAATACCCCCATCAAGTCTGAGGAGACAGCATGTCCAAACTGGTACGCCCCCACGGCGGCGGAGAACTCAAACCCCTGCTGCTGACGGGCGACGCACTCGCCGCCGAAAAAGCGCGCGCCGCCTCGCTGCCCAAGGTCAAGATGAGCTCGCGCGAAACCGGCGACCTCATCATGATGGGCATCGGCGGCTTCACGCCGCTGGACGGCTTCATGACCAAGTCCGACTGGCAGGGCGTGTGCGACGGCTACAAGATGGCCAACGGCCTGTTCTGGCCGATCCCCGTCACCTTGTCGACCGATGATGAATCCATCAAGGACGGCGACGAGATCGCGCTGGTCGACGGCGAGTCCGGCGAGATCATGGGCACCATGAAGGTGACCGACAAGTACACCATCGACAAGGCCCACGAGTGCATGCAGGTCTACAAGACCACCGACCTCGAGCACCCCGGCGTCAAGATGGTCATGGCGCAGGGCAAGTACAACCTGGCCGGCCCGGTCAAGGTGCTGTCCACCGGCAGCTTCAAGGAAGAATACGGCGACCAGTTCATGACCCCGGCCGAGACCCGCGCCAAGTTCGAGCAACTGGGCTGGTCCAAGATCGCCGCCTTCCAGACCCGCAACCCGATGCACCGCAGCCATGAATACCTGGCGAAGATCGCCATCGAGACCATGGACGGCGTGCTGGTCCACTCCCTGCTGGGCGCATTGAAACCGGGCGACATCCCCGCCGAAGTGCGTTCCGAAGCCATCAGCGTGCTGGTCGAGAACTACTTCGCGCCCAACACCGTGATCCAGGCCGGCTACCCGCTCGACATGCGCTACGCCGGCCCGCGCGAAGCGCTGCTGCATGCGCTGTTCCGCCAGAACTACGGCTGCTCGCACCTGATCGTCGGCCGCGACCACGCCGGCGTCGGCGACTACTACGGCCCCTTCGACGCCCAGAAGATCTTCGACGAGATCCCCAAGGGCTCGCTCGAGACCGTCAACATGAACATCGACTGGACCTTCTGGTGCAAGAAGTGCGGCGGCATGGCCAGCCAGCGCACCTGCCCGCACACCAAGGACGACCGCATCCTGCTGTCCGGCACCAAGGTGCGCGCCATGCTCTCCGAAGGCCAGGACCTGCCGGTCGAGTTCAGCCGCCCGGAAGTCGCGAAAGTCCTGCAGAAGTACTACGCTGGTCTTTCCGCCGAGCAGAACGTCAAGGTCGAACTGAAAGGCCACTCGGCAGCATGATTTTTTCCGCCCGGCAGCGATGCCGGGCGAACCCCCCGGCCGCTTGACCGGGACAAGGGTTTTAGGACACGAGCCTACCGGAAGCGGATTCGCGAAACGCCCCGGCCAAGGACGGGTTCAGTTCTAGACGGACCGCGACGGTCGCGGATTGTTAGCTAACTTTAGGAGACTGTAATGCCAACCTATGTTCGTACCGACAAGTGCGACGGCTGCAAGGGTCAGGACAAGACCGCCTGCATGTACATCTGCCCGCACGATCTGATGAAGCTGGACAAGGACGGTTCGGAAACCGGCCACGCCATGAAGGCGTTCAACCAGGAACCCGAGCAGTGCTGGGAGTGCTATTCCTGCGTGAAGATCTGCCCGCAGCAGGCGATCGAAGCCCGCCACTACGCCGACGTCGTGCCGCTGGGCGGCATGGTGCAGCCGTTGCGCGGTTCCGACTCCATCATGTGGACCATCAAGTTCCGCAACGGCACGCTGAAGCGCTTCAAGTTCCCGATCCGCACCACGCCCGAAGGCTCGATCGATCCCTTCGGCGGCAAGCCGACCGCCAGCCTGGCCAACATCACCGCAACCGGCTTTTTCACCGGCTCCGCTGATGGCGGCATCACCAAAGGCTATCGCCCCGGCAATCCTGCAGAACTGATCCGCAAGTAATCAAGAGAGGTAAACGAAATGGCTGGAGAATTTGGTAATCCCGAAGTTATCCAGGAGGAAGTCGACATCCTCCTGATCGGCGGTGGCATGGCTTGCTGCGGCGCCGGTTATGAAGTCATGCGCTGGGCTGACGCCGCCAAGGCCGAGCTCGGCATGGACCTGAAGATCAAGCTGGTCGACAAGGCCGCGATGGACCGTTCCGGCGCCGTGGCGCAGGGCCTGTCCGCGATCAACACCTACATCGGCACCGAGCAGGACCCCGCCGACTACGCCCGCATGGTCTCCAACGACCTGATGGGCATCACCCGCGACGACCTCGCCTACGACCTGGGCCGCCACGTGGACGATTCCGTGCACCTGTTCGAGGAGTGGGGCCTGCCGATCTGGAAAACCGACGAAAACGGCGAGCGTCATGACGGCTCGCAAGGCCTGCCCGCGCTGAAGGACGGCGGCAAGCCCGTGCGTTCCGGCAAATGGCAGATCATGATCAACGGCGAATCCTACAAGTGGATCGTTGCCGAAGCGACCAAGAAGGCGCTCGGCATGGACCGCATCCAGGAGCGCATCTTCATCGTCAAGCTGGTCAACGACAAGAACGACCCCAACCGCATCGCCGGGGCCGTCGGCTTCTCGACCCGCGACCACAAGGTCTACGTCTACAAGGCCAAGGCCATCCTGCTGGCCGCCGGTGGCTGCGTGAACATCTTCCGTCCGCGCTCCGTCGGCGAAGGCACCGGCCGTGCCTGGTACCCGGTGTGGAACGCCGGTTCGACCTACGCGATGGCCGCCGAAGCCGGCGCCGAGCTGACCATGATGGAAAACCGCTTCGTGCCCGCCCGCTTCAAGGACGGCTACGGCCCGGTCGGCGCCTGGTTCCTGCTGTTCAAGGCCCAGGCCGTCAACGCCTACGGCGAAGTCTACATGCAGAAGAACAAGGAACTGCTGAACGACTATCCCCCCTACGGCCAGGCTGCCGTGCCGGCGTCCTGCCTGCGCAACCACCTGATGCTGAAGGAAATGAAGGAAGGCCGCGGCCCCATCTACATGGACACCGTGACCGCGCTCGCCAAGCTGCGCGAGACCCTGACCCCGCGCGAAGTGAAGCACCTCGAAGCCGAAGCCTGGGAAGACTTCCTCGACATGTGCGTCGGCCAGTGCGGCATCTGGGTCGGCGAGAACATCGAGCCGGAGAAGAAGAACTCCGAGCTGATGCCGACCGAGCCCTACCTGCTCGGCTCGCACTCCGGCTGCTGCGGCATCTGGGTGTCGGGTCCCGAGGATCTGGGCGCGCCGACCGACGAAACGCACGCCGATGCGGGCAAGATCCCGGCTCACCTGCCCAAGGGCTGGAACTGGGGCTACCGTTCGATGACCACGGTCAAGGGCCTGTTCACCGCCGGCGACGGCGTGGGCGCGTCCGGCCACAAGTTCTCCTCCGGCTCGCACGCCGAAGGCCGCATGTGCGCCAAGTCCATGGTCAAGTACTGCATCGACAACAAGGACCTGAAGCCCGAGCTCGACACCCCCGTCGAGCAGCTGGTCGAGGAGATCTACAAGCCGGTGCGTACCTTCCTCGAGCACAAGGACTACACCACGGCGATCGACGTCAACCCCAACTACATCACGCCCAAGATGCTGCAGTTCCGCCTGCAGAAGATCATGGACGAGTACGTGGCCGGCGTCGCGACCTACTACACGACCAATGCCAACATGCTGGGCGTGGCGGAAGACAAGCTGAACATGCTGAAGGAAGACGCGGAGAAGATGCGTGCGAAGGACCTGCACGAACTGCTGCGCGCGTGGGAAAACTACCACCGCATCCTGACGGCGGAAGCCCACATGAAGCACATCCAGTTCCGCGAGGAAAGCCGTTACCCCGGCTTCTACTACCGCATGGACAAGAACTTTGTCGATGAGGAAAACTGGCACTGCTTCGTGAACTCGGTGTACGACAAGAACTCCAAACAGTGGAACTGCTTCAAGCGCGCCCACGTGGATCTGGTCGACAAGTCCAAGCTGTTCAAGCCCGCTGCCCACTGATTCATCAGGCAGGCAGTGAATTCCGGGCGCCCTTGCGGCGCCCGGTTTTTTGGGCGACGCCTTGTCATTGCCCCCGCCCGGTTTTTTCGGGTGGATACGCCTGAAAGGCCAACAAGGTTCAGCATCCAGCCGAAAGCGCGTAACCTTGCGCTTTCGTGTGTGTGTTACAGATGTGGGGCGCGCCCCCGGAAGGTAGTGTGAAATGAACGAAAATGAATTCAAGGACTTGATCGAGGACTCTCCCTTCGCGGGCAACCCGGTCAAACCCATCATGCTGGCGGAGAATGCGACGCTGCAATTCCGCTGCCACCGCAACGTCAAGTGCTGGAACGCCTGCTGCAGCAACATCGACATCCCGTTGACCCCCTACGACGTGCTGCGCCTGAAAAAGCGCCTGGACATGTCGTCGGGCGAGTTCCTCAAGCAGTACTCGGTGCCGTTCGAGATGGACAAGGACGGCATGCCCGGCATCAAGCTGAACCCGGTCGAAGGCGGCACCGCCTGCCAGTTCATGACTGCAGACGGCTGCGGCGTCTACGAGGACCGTCCCACGGCGTGCCGCTACTATCCGGTTGCCCTGCTGACCATGCGGCGCTCGGACGAATACGTCGATCGCAGCGCCTATGCCATGGTCAAGGAACCGCACTGCCTCGGCCATTTCGAGGACAAGACCCAGACCATCGAGGAATACCGCCACGAACAGGGCGTCGACGAGTACGACCGGAAAGCCCACGCCTGGCGCCAGCTGGTGGTCAAGCGCAAATCGGCCGGCCCCGCCATCGGCAGGCCTACGCCGGTGTCCAACCAGCTCTTCTTCATGGCAAGCTACGATATCGACCGTTTCCGCGCCTTCGTCATGAGCCCGAGCTTCAACGATACCTACGACATCCCGGTCGAAGTCATGGCCACGCTGATTGCCGACGACGAGGCCCTGCTCGACTTCGGCCTGAACTTCCTCCGCCACACGCTGTTTGGCGAGAAATTCGTCGAGGAGCGTCCGGATGCCTACGAGAAGCGTCTGGCCCGCCGTCGTGCCCTGGCCGAGCAGGAAAAAGAAGCCGAGTTCCAGCAGAAGATGGCGCTGGAGGACGACAAGTATTCGGGCGAGCACTGACCGGCGATGCGAAGCCAGATCGGATTGATGGGCCTTCTCGTCCTGATGCTGCCACTCCAGGTGGCAGCCGCGACGCTCAATAAGTGCATCGATGCCAAGGGAGAGGTCACCTATTCGAACCTGCCTTGCCGAAACGCCAAGGAAGTCCGCACCGTCGAAATCGATCCCGCGCCGCAGTCTGATCCGGCCCGGGCACAGCCTGTTCAGGCACAAGTTGCCCAGCCCGCAAAGCCCGCGGCGGCCAAGCCAGCGGCTCCCTCCAGGGAGCCCGCCCCGATTCGTCCCGAAACCCGGCACACCGGCGGCAAGCCGTCCCATCGTGCATCGGCAGGCAAGTGCGACGCACTGACCGACAAGCTTGGGCAGGTGTTCGACAAGATGGACCAGGCGCGCCGCAAGGGCTACACGCAGGCGCAGATGGACAAGTGGAACCTTGAGGTCAAGGCACTCGAACGCAAAAAGCAGCAATCCGGCTGCTTCTGAAAAACCCTCCAGACCATGAACGCCCGCACCCTCGACCCTGCGCACCACCTGATCGCAAAAGAGCCCTACTACGAACCGGTCGGCGACGAAATCCAGCTGTTCGAGGCCGCGTACCGGCAGCGGATTCCGGTGCTGCTGAAAGGTCCCACCGGCTGCGGCAAGACGCGCTTCATGGAACACATGGCGTGGCGGCTCAAGCGCCCGCTGATCACCGTGTCGTGCCACGACGACCTCACCGCCTCCGACCTGGTGGGGCGTTATCTGGTCAAGGGCGGCGAGACCGTGTGGGTCGATGGCCCCCTCACCCGCGCGGTGCGCTGCGGCGGCATCTGCTACCTGGACGAGATCGTCGAGGCACGCAAGGACACGATGGTGGTGATCCATCCGCTCGCCGACGACCGCCGCACGCTGCCGATGGAAAAGCTCGGGCAGGTCGTCGAGGCGCCACCCGAGTTCTGCCTCGCCATCTCCTACAACCCGGGCTACCAGAGCGTGCTGAAGGATCTGAAACAGTCGACCCGGCAGCGCTTCGTCGCCCTCGAATTCGACTACCCGTCGGCCGCGCTCGAGCGCCGCGTCGTCGCCACCGAATCCGGCGTCAGCGACGCCATTGCCGACGGCCTGGTGCGCTTCGCGCAGATGACGCGCAACCTCAAGGGAAGCGGCCTGGAGGAAGGCGCCTCGACGCGGCTGCTGGTGCATGCCGGCAAGCTCATCGCCGACGGCATCAGCCCCGTTACCGCCTGCAAATCGGCGGTTGCGCAGGCCGTCACCGACGACGCCGACATGCTGAAAGCGATCCAGGAGCTCTCCTCCTCCATCTTCTGATGGCCAAGCCGCTTACCGCCGCCGAGATGGAAGCCAGCCTCCACGCCTGGCTGGAAACCGAATTCACCTATTTCAAGGTCGAGCAACTCGCCCTCGAACTCGAGGGGCTGACTCGCGACGAGCAGGATTTCATCCTCGGCTGGATCCGCCGCATCGCCTCCACCCACATCACGCTCGCGTGGCAGTTCGGCCGCCGGGCCCCTGCCCTGCTGCCGCGCATGGAGCGGCGCCTGCTGGAAGCCTGGGCGGTGCACACCTGCGACGTGTTCGACCGCACCGGACTGCAGACCGCGCTCAGGGTGATGGAAGAGGTCGACAGCTTCGACGAAACGCAGCACCGGAACGATGCGGCCGGCGCGCTGTTCGAGGACATCGCGCCGGTGCTCGGCAATTTCGTCTGCGGTCTCTCGGGACGACGGCTGCGCATCGAGAAAGGCGAGGCCGCCTGGACCGACGGCGAGCGCATCGTGTTGCCGCCGCTGATCGCAGCCCTGCCCAGCCTGGACGACAATTTCCAGCTCGCCAAGGCCACCGTCGCGCTGTTGTGGGCGCAAACCCGCTTCGGCAGCCTCCGTGTCGACTTCTCCGCGCTCGGCGCGCGGTATGCCGACCCTGAACGCGCGCTGGCTCGCCTGCATGCATTGGAAACCCTGCGCCTGACCGCGCGCATCGCGCGCGAACTGCCGGGACTGCACCGCGAAATGCTGCGACTGCGCGCCCGGCTCGACCCTGGACTGCCGCCACGCTGGCAGCGCTTCGAAACGATGCTCGGCACAAGCCAGGCGGCGGTGGACGACAGCCTGGCCCTGCTCGATGCCGCGTATGACGAGGCCGAGTGCCCGCAATGGAGCGATCAGGGCAGCCTGCGCCCGGAAGCGATCGCCGCCGCCCGCGCCGCCCGGCTGGACAAGGAAAAGGCGCGGCTGCGCATCAGGCTGGCCGAACTGCTGGAGGAACACCGGGCCGCGCAAGCCGCCCCGCAGGCAGCGCCCGAAACGCCGCCTGCGCTGGCGGTCGAGCCGCACGACGAAAACGGCCGGCTCGACTTCGCGATCACGCTCGACGGCGCCCCGCTGGCGCCGCCCGACAATGTCAGGCAGTTGCTCACCTCGGTCTACCTCGATTTCGGCGAGATTCCCCCTGAATACCTCACGCCGGCGGGCGACGGCGAGTACGACCCGGATCGTGTGTTCGACCAGCCCGAGGATCCCGACGCCGTGTGGCACGGCACCTATCACGAGAAGGGTGCCGAACTGTTTCCCGAGTGGGACCACGGCCGCCAGCATTACCGCAAGAACTGGTGCGTGATGCGGGAAAAAACCGTCCCGCCGGTCCACGACGCTTTTTATCGCGACACGCTCGACAAATACGCCGGCGTGGTCAAGCACCTGCGCAGGAAATTCGAGGCGCTGCGCGACGAGAATCGCCTCGACAAGCGGCAGACCCAGGGCGACGAGATCGATCTCGACGCGCTGATCGAGGCGCTCGCCGACGCGCAGGACGGCCGCGAGATGAGCGACCGCCTGTTCGTGCGCCTGCACCGCGCCGAGCGCAACATCGCGGTGGCGTTTCTGGTCGACATGAGCGGCTCGACCAAGGGCTGGATCAACGAGGCCGAGCGCGAGGCGCTGATCCTGCTGTGCGAGGCGCTGGAACTGCTGGGCGACCGCTACGCGATCTACGGCTTTTCCGGCACCAC
The DNA here is from genome assembly GCA_021802945.1 of Pseudomonadota bacterium. GTDB lineage: Bacteria > Pseudomonadota > Gammaproteobacteria > Burkholderiales > Thiobacillaceae > Thiobacillus. Next base: position 9,441 of record JAJZRE010000036.1, on the reverse strand, counting down.
CCGAAAAAGATGCGAGCTGTTCCGCATCAAGACCTTCGACGAACGCTACGGCGACGAGGTGCAGGCGCGCATCTCGGGCATCCGCCCGCAGGAATACACGCGCATGGGTTTCGCGCTCAGGCACATGACCAAGCTGCTGAACCGGGTCGAGGCCAGGACGCGCGTGCTGGTGACGCTGTCGGACGGCCGCCCGGACGATTATTTCGACGTCTACCGCGGCCAGTACGGCATCGAGGACACGCGCATGGCGCTGCTGGAGGCCGCGCGCACCGGCATCCACCCGTTCTGCATCACGCTCGACCGCGACGCCCGCGACTACCTGCCGCACATGTACGGCGCGGCGCGTTACATCATCCTGGACGACGTGCGACAATTGCCGGTGAAAGTCACCGACATTTACCGACGCATCACGACATGAGCCTGGACGAACTGAAAGTTGGATTTTTCTACAGCAACGGCGCCTACGGCCGCACCTGGGGCGTGCGCCAGCTGGCCGAAATCGCCACCGACGCCGAGACCGGCGAACGGGTGGTTCACTTCAAGGGAATAGCCGGCACCTGCCGCCGCAAGAAAGGCCATTGCAGCCCGGCGGAATTCGCGCGCTGGGCCAAGTACCAGGTGGCGCTGCAGGAAAACGACTGGAAGCGGGTCGGCGGCGACACGGCATCGGCCGAATCGCAGGCGGCTTAATCGGCGCTGGGCGACGCCGTGGCGGGCAGGTCTGCCGCTGGCGCATCCTCGACAGGCCTGACCTGCGTGCCCAGATAGTCCATCACCGCATAGGTCAGCGCCGTGCAGCCGGTGCCGTCGAGCGCCGAAATCGCGAACACCGGCCCGGTCCATTCGTAGTCCGCCACGAACTTCGCCACCACCGCCTCGCGCTCGGCCTCGTCCACCATGTCGATCTTGTTCAGCACCAGCCAGCGCGGCTTGTCATAGAGCTGCGGGTCGTACTTGCGCAGCTCCTCGACGATGGCGCGCGCCTCGCGGACCGGATCGCCCGCTTCCCAGCGCGGCGAGATGTCGACCAGATGCAGCAGCAGCCGCGTGCGCTGCAGATGCCGCAGGAACTGGTGGCCCAGACCGGCCCCTTCCGCAGCGCCCTCGATCAGCCCGGGAATGTCGGCGATGACGAAGCTGCGTTCGCTGTCCACCCGCACCACGCCCAGATTGGGCGCCAGCGTGGTGAAGGGGTAATCGGCCACCTTGGGACGCGCCGCCGACACCGCGCGGATAAAGGTCGACTTGCCCGCGTTGGGCATGCCCAATAGGCCCACATCGGCCAGCACCTTCAGTTCCAGCGCCAGTTCCCATTCCTCGCCCGGTTCGCCCAGCGTATGCTGGCGTGGCGCGCGGTTGATGCTGGATTTGAAATGCAGGTTGCCCAGGCCGCCCTTTCCGCCCTTGGCCAGGCAGACCGTTTGCCCGTTCTCGGTCAGGTCGGCCACCACTTCGCCGCTGTTGATGTCGGTGAACACCGTGCCCACCGGCACGCGGACGATGAGGTCTTCGCCCCCCTTGCCGTAGCACTGCGCGCCGCGCCCGTTTTCGCCGTTTTGCGCCTTGAAGATGCGCTTGAAACGGAACTCGACCAGGGTATTGATGTTGCAGTCGGCCACCGCGAACACGCTGCCGCCGCGCCCGCCGTCCCCGCCGTCCGGCCCGCCCTTGGGGATGTATTTCTCGCGGCGGAACGACGCGCTGCCGTCCCCGCCCTTGCCGGCCAGAACCTGAATCTTGGCTTCGTCGATGAATTTCATATGGGTGTGACCCTGGTTGATCCCGCACAAACAAAAAAGCCCCATCCGGCGGACAGGGCTTTTGAGTGGTGTGAGTTAAATCAGGCCGCGACCGGCTCGATGCGAACCATGCGGCGGCGGGCAGCGCCCTTGATCTCGAACTTGACCGTGCCGTCCGCCTTGGCGAACAGGGTGTGGTCCTTGCCGATGCCGACGTTGTCGCCGGGGTGGAACTGGGTGCCGCGCTGACGCACGATGATGTTGCCCGCCAGAACCATCTCGCCGCCGTAGCGCTTGACGCCCAGACGTTTCGACTCCGAATCGCGACCGTTACGCGAACTGCCGCCTGCTTTCTTGTGTGCCATGCTATGCGCTCCTTATGCGGTGATGCCGCCGATTTGCACTTCGGTGAAGTACTGGCGATGGCCCTGGCTCTTGCGATAGTGCTTGCGGCGGCGCATCTTGAAAATCCTGATCTTGTCGCCGCGGGCCTGGTTCAGCACCGTGGCCGTGACCGTGGCGCCGCGCAGCATGGGCGCGCCCATCTTGATGTCGGCGCCGTCGCCCACCATCAGCACCTGATCAAAGGTGATCTCGCTGCCGATCTCGGCTTCGAGCTTTTCAATTTTAAGTTTGTCGCCGGCGCTCACGCGATATTGCTTGCCGCCGGTTTTGATGACTGCGTACATGGGGGTCTCCAACCAATACGAACCCAGGAAAGCGCGAGATTCTAGCGGGGTTGCCAGAACAAGTCAAACCATTTCAACGGCCATCTGCCGGCACACGCGGCGGTGAAAAAGCCCGGCAGGGCTGCTACCATTGCGGGCTTATCCAACAACAAGTCCGAATCGTGTCCCTGGAGAGCCTGCAATCCTACCTGGCCGACGACATGCGCGCCGTCGACCATGTCATCCGCCAAAGCCTGTATTCCGACGTGGTGCTGATCCGCCAGGTCTCCGAATACATCATCAACAGCGGCGGCAAGCGCCTGCGCCCGGCGCTGGTGCTGCTGTCGGCCGGCTGCTTCGATTACCGGGGAAGCGCGCACCACGAACTCGCCGCCGTGGTCGAGTTCATCCACACCGCCACCCTGCTGCACGACGACGTGGTCGACGAATCCGAGCTGCGGCGCGGCCGCAAGACTGCCAACGCCCTGTTCGGCAACGCCGCCAGCGTGCTGGTCGGCGACTTCCTCTATTCGCGCGCCTTCCAGATGATGGTCGCGGTCGACAACATGGAAGTCATGCGCATCCTGTCCGACGCCACCAACACCATCGCCGAAGGCGAAGTGCTGCAGCTGCTCAACTGCCACGACCCGGACATCGACGAGGAAAACTACCTGCGCGTCATCCGCTACAAGACCGCCAAGCTGTTCGAGGCCGCGGGGCGGCTCGGCGCCGTCATCGGCGGCGGCACCGCGCAGGAAAAAGAGGCGCTGGCACGCTACGGCATGCACCTCGGCACTGCCTTCCAGCTGATCGACGACGTGCTCGACTATTCCGGCGACTTCCTCAAGACCGGCAAGAACATCGGCGACGACCTTGCCGAGGGCAAGCCCACCCTGCCCCTGCTCTATGCGATGAAACACGGCACGGCCGAACAGGCCGCCAGCATCCGTCAGGCCATCGAGCACGGCGGCCTCACCGAATTCCAGAGCGTGCTCGCCGCGATCAAGGATACATGCGCCCTGCAGTATGCCCGCGATGTCGCGCAGCGCGAAGTTCAGACAGCCAATGCAGCAATTTCTTGCTTGACTGATTCAAATTCCAAATCAGCTTTGCTACAATTAGCGGCTTTCGCGGTTGACCGCAGTTTTTGACCGCGCTGTTTCGGAAGTTTCCCGGTAGTTCTTCAAACGGGGTTCGGTTGATCTGAACCCGCCATCTGCCTCGGGGTGTAGCTCAGCCTGGTAGAGTACTGCGTTCGGGACGCAGGAGTCGGAGGTTCGAATCCTCTCACCCCGACCACTTCCCCTCTTCAAAAGTCCGAAGAAGGCGCGCATCAAAGATTGCATCGAAACCGTATGGTGCCGAACCGCTGTCCTGGCGGATCCTGGCAGCGTCGATACAACTCAGGCATACCCTTCCGGATTGCCCGCCTGCCAGCGCCACGCATCGGCACACATGCGCCGCAGATCGAATTCCGCACGCCAGCCCAGTTCCCGCGCCGCACGCGACGGATCGGCCCAGCACTGCGCCACATCTCCGGCGCGGCGTGCCACGATCCGGTAAGGCACCTTCTTCCCGCTCGCCGCTTCGAACGCACGTACCATGTCGAGCACGCTCACCCCGCGCCCGGTGCCCAGGTTCCAGGTCCGCACCCCGCCCAGCTGCAGGAGCTTGTTCAGCGCCGCCACATGCCCGCGCGCCAGGTCGACCACATGGATGTAGTCGCGCACGCCCGTGCCATCCGGCGTCGGATAGTCGCCGCCGAATACGTTGAGATGCGGACGGCGGCCCACCGCCACCTGCGCCACGTAGGGCATCAGGTTGTTGGGAATGCCGCGCGGGTCCTCGCCGATCAACCCCGATTCGTGCGCGCCCACCGGGTTGAAGTAACGCAGCAGCGCGACGTTCCAGCCCGGATCCGCCAGTGCGATGTCGCGCAGCATCTCCTCGATGACGAGCTTGGAACGGCCGTACGGATTGGTTGCCGACAGCGGGAAATCCTCGGTGATCGGCACCGTCGCCGGGTCGCCGTACACGGTGGCGGACGACGAGAACACCACCGCGTTCACCCCTGCCGCCGCCATTTCCTCGAACAGCGCAATGCTGCCCGCGATGTTGTTGTCGTAATACAGGAGCGGCTTTTCCACCGACTCACCCACGGCCTTCAGCCCTGCGAAATGCACCACCGCGTCGATGCGGTGATCAGCAAACAAGGTGCGCAGCGCCCCGCGGTCGCGGATGTCGCCCTGCACGAACGCCACCGGCCTGCCCGCAATCCGCGCCACGCGCTCCAGCGACTTCGGGCTGCTGTTCGACAGATTGTCGAACACCACCACCTCGTGCCCGGCCGCCAGGCACTCCACTGCGGTATGCGAGCCGATATACCCCGCCCCGCCGGTCAATAGTACGTTCACCTGTTCCTCCAGATCATCGGGGTTACTTGTTACTTGCCTCCAGACACAGCGCCAGCGCAGCGCGCCAATCCTGCAGCCGCAGGCCGAACATCCGTTCCAGCTTGTCGCTGTTCAGGCGCGAATTGAGCGGGCGTTTTGCCGGGGTCGGGTAGTCGGCGCTGGGGATGGGACGAAGGTGGGCCGGCACACAGGTCTCGTCGAACTCATCGAGCGCCTGGATCGCCTCGGCGAAGCCGTGCCAGGACGTCTCGCCGGCATTGGTCATGTGATAGACGCCCCAGGATCCGGCTTCATCTGCAGCATGCATGGGCGAGGCGACCTGGCTCAGCACCTGCGCCGTCGCCTCGGCGAGATCGCGGCACCAGGTCGGCGCGCCGACCTGATCGGCGACGATCTTCAGCTCCGGCCGCTCGCGCATCAGGCGGCGCATCGTCAGCAGAAAATTGCTGCCGCGCGCGCCGTACACCCAGGACGTGCGGAAGATCAGATGACGGCAACCGCTGGCCTGGATGGCATGCTCGCCTGCGAGCTTGGTCGCGCCATACACGTTGAGGGGGTCGCAGGCATCGTCCTCGCGCCAGGGCGTGGTCCCGCCGCCGTTGAACACGTAATCAGTGGAGTAATGCACCAGCAGCGCACCAAGCCGCCCCGCTTCCTCGGCCAGGATGCCGGGCGCAACGGCGTTCACCGCGCGCGCCCGCTCGGGCTCGCTTTCTGCCTTGTCCACCGCGGTATACGCCGCAGGGTTGACGATAACGCGCGGAGCGATCTCGCGCACCTTCCGGCGCACCGCATCGGCGTCAGCCAGGTTCATCGCCTGCGAATCCAACGCAGCCACTTCACCCAGGCCGCTCAGTGTGCGCCGCAATTCCCAGCCGACCTGGCCATTGGCCCCGGTGAGCAGAATGCGCGGACGGCTCATGCGTATACCTCTGCATCGTTCAACAGCGGCTGAGTCTGGTCCTTGGCAGACAGCGTGGGCGCACCGTCAAGCGGCCACTGCACGCCAATCTGCGGATCGTCCCAGCGGATGCCGCGATCCCACTGCGGCGCATAGTAGGCGGTCGTCTTGTAGAGAAAATCCGCCGTGTCCGACAGCACCAGAAAGCCGTGTGCGAAGCCGGGGGGAATCCACATCATGCGATGGTTATCAGCCGACAATTCGTAACCCACCCACTGCCCGAAATGCGGCGAGGACTTGCGTACATCCACCGCCACGTCGAACACCGCCCCGCTCACCACGCGCACCAGCTTGCCCTGCGGCGCGCCAAGCTGGTAATGCAGGCCGCGCAGCACGCCCCTGGCCGAGCGCGAGTGGTTGTCCTGCACGAAATCCAGATCCAGCCCCAGCCCGGCGAAGATCTGGCGGTTCCAGCTTTCGAGGAAGAAGCCGCGCGCGTCGCCGAACACCTCGGGTTCGAGGAGGAGGACACCGGGGAGAGGGGTTTCGATGATGTTCATTTCTTGTGCGTGGTGAGCGGTTGCCGATTGTATTTAGCGCACCCTGCTCACCATGTCAGAAAATCTGTTCATTCAACATGTTCAGCAGGTATTGCCCATAGCCGTTCTTCCGCAACGGTTCAGCAAGCCGCATCACCTGTTCGGCCGTGATGTAACCCTGCCGATAAGCGATTTCTTCAGGACAGGCGATCTTCAGGCCCTGCCGCTTCTCGATCGTCTCGATGAACAGCGAGGCTTGCAGTAACGATTCATGGGTGCCGGTATCGAGCCAGGCATGACCGCGGCCCATGATCGATACCTTGAGCCGTCCCGCTTCGAGATAGTGCCGGTTGACGTCGGTGATCTCAAGCTCGCCGCGCGGCGACGGCTTCAGGTTGCGGGCGATGTCGACCACCTGATTGTCGTAGAAATAGAGGCCGGTGACCGCGTAATGCGACTTGGGTTGAGCCGGCTTTTCTTCCAGGCTGACGGCCTTGCCGGTCGCATCGAACTCCACCACGCCGTAGCGCTCGGGGTCGTGCACCCGATAGGCGAACACCGTGGCGCCACTTTTCCGTTCGCTCGCTTCGCACAGATCCTTCGCCATCTCGTGGCCGTAGAAGATGTTGTCGCCCAACACCAGCGCGCTGGGCCCGGTGCCGACAAAATCCGCGCCGACGATGAAGGCCTGCGCCAGCCCTTCCGGATTCGGCTGCACCGCGTATTGCAGATTGATCCCCCACTGGCTGCCGTCGCCCAGCAGCTGCTCGAAGCGCGGCGTATCCTGCGGCGTCGAGATGATCAGAATATCCCGCATCCCCGCCAGCATCAGCGTGGTGAGCGGATGGTAGATCATCGGCTTGTCGTAGATCGGCAGCAGCTGCTTGGAAACCGCGAGCGTCGCCGGATACAAGCGGGTGCCGGAACCGCCGGCCAGGATGATTCCCTTGCGATTCATCGCGCCCCCCTTTCCGCGTAGTTGGTATCGAGCCACTTGCGGTATTCACCGCTGGCAACATGCTCCACCCACGCCATGTTGTCGAGGTACCAGCGCACCGTCTTGCGAATGCCAGTTTCAAAAGTCTCGGCTGGCTTCCACCCCAATTCGCGGTGAATCTTGCCGGCGTCGATGGCGTAACGGCGGTCGTGACCGGGGCGGTCCTTCACGTAGGCGAGCAGGCGCGCATACGGACCGGCCGGGTCGGGGCGCATGTCGTCGAGCAGCGCGCACACCGTCTTCACGATCTCGATGTTCGGCATCTCGTTCCAGCCGCCCACGTTATAGGTCTCGCCCGGCTTGCCCTGCTGGAGCACGGTGCGGATCGCCGAGCAGTGGTCGGCGACATACAGCCAGTCGCGCACGTTCATGCCGTCGCCGTAGATCGGCAGCGGCTGCCCGCGGATGGCGTTGAGGATCATCAGCGGGATCAGCTTCTCCGGGAACTGGCAGGGACCGTAATTGTTCGAGCAATTGGTCGTCAGCACCGGCAGGCCGTAGGTGTGGTGGTAGGCGCGCACCAGGTGATCGGACGACGCCTTGCTGGCCGAATACGGGCTGTTGGGCGCAAACGGCGTGGCTTCGGTGAACGGGGGATCGTCCGGCCCCAGCGAACCATACACTTCATCGGTCGACACGTGCAGAAAGCGGAACGCAGCCTTCTCCGCTTCCGGCAAGCCCATCCAATGGCCACGCACCTCCTCCAGCAAGTGGAAGGTGCCGACCACGTTGGTCTGGATGAAATCCTCCGGACCGTGGATCGAGCGGTCGACGTGCGACTCGGCGGCAAAGTTGACGATCGCGCGCGGGCGATGCCGGTTCAGCAGATGACCGACCAGTTCACGGTCGCCGATGTCGCCCTGCACGAAGACATGCCGTGCATCACCCTGCAGGCTGGCCAGATTTTCCAGATTGCCCGCGTAGGTGAGCTTGTCCAGATTGACGACCGGCTCGTCGTTCACCCGCAGCCAGTCGAGAATGAAATTCGCGCCGATGAAGCCGGCGCCGCCCGTAACCACTATCACAATGACGTTCCCTAATATTTCTTATCTATTCAGCAGACACCCATGCCTGCGATTCACGCGCCCGGGTTATTTCCACCCAGGAAATCCGCGTAGGCCTGTTTGATGCCAATCGAAAATGGCGTGCTTGCCCGCCACCCCATGGCATTCAGCCGCGCCACATCCATCAGCTTCCTCGGCGTGCCATCCGGTTTGCTGGCGTCGAATTCGATCGCCCCCTCGTAGCCAACCGCATCCTTCACGGTTTCGGCCAGTTCGCGTATGGTGAGGTCCTCCCCCACGCCGATGTTCACCAGCGGCGCCAGGCCGTCGTTGCGGTCCTGCCCCAGCAGCGGAACGAACTTCCCGTCCGGCAGGTTCATGAGGTAGACGCAGGCATCGGCCATGTCCGCGCTGTAGAGGAATTCGCGTCTGGGCGTGCCGGTGCCCCATACGGTGACGCTCGGGCTGTTGTTTTGCCGGGCCTCATGGAAACGGCGGATCAGCGCGGGGATGACGTGGGAATTCTCCGGATGGTAGTTGTCGCCGGGTCCGTACAGGTTGGTCGGCATGACGGCAAGGTACCGGGTTTTGTATTGGCGGTTGTAAGCCCAGCACATCTCGATGCCGGCGATCTTGGCCAGGGCATAGGGCCGGTTGGTCGGCTCCAGTTCGCTGGTCAGCAGGTGCGCCTCCTTTATCGGCTGCGGCGCGAGCCTGGGGTAGATGCAGCTGGAGCCGAGGAAGAGCAGGCGCTTGACCTTGTTTTTGTATGCGGCGTGAATGACGTTGGTCTGGATGGCGAGGTTGTCGCGGATGAATTCGGCCGGATAGGTGGTGTTGGCGTGGATGCCGCCGACCCTGGCCGCGGCGAGGAAGACGTAGTCAGGCTTCTCGACCGCAAAGAATTCCTCGACCGCCGCCTGGCTGGTGAGGTCGAGTTCGGCGTGCGTACGGGTCAGGAGGTTCGCGTAGCCCTTGTCGCGCAGGTTGCGCATGAGGGCGGAGCCCACAAGGCCGCGATGTCCCGCGACATAGATCTTGGCATGCTTGTCCATCAACTCACTCGTGGTAGTCCATGGCCTTGTAGCCATGCTTCTTCACCAGTTCGTCGCGTTCGGCGGCCTTGAGGTCTTCGCGCACCATTTCGGCGACCAGTTCGTCGAACGTGATCTTCGGCGT
>JAJZRE010000082.1 GCA_021802945.1 Pseudomonadota bacterium | reverse complement strand
ACCGCCTTGTAAGCGGTAGGTCGTCAGTTCGATTCCGACAAGCGGCACCATCCGACACGCAACCCGCATCCGTCCGGATGCGGGTTTTTTCATGCGGGCACGGCTAATCGATCCCCAGCCGCTCGAGCCGGTAACGCAGGCTGCGAAAGGTGACGCCGAGCACGCGGGCGGCCGCTGTCTTGTTGTAGCGCGTCTGTTCCAGCGCTTCGAGTATGGCGGCCCGTTCCATCTGGTCGAGGTAATCCTGCAGCGGATATTTGCTGCCGGGCGCAGTACCGGTGGCGGGCAGGGCAGGGGACAGGTTGAGGTCGGCTGCCGTGATGTGCCGGTCTTCGCACAGCGCCAGCGCGCGCTCCAGCGTGTTTTCCAGTTCGCGCACGTTGCCGGGAAAGGCATAGGCGCTGAGCGCCTTTTCCGCGTCGCGATCCAGTTTGACCTCGACGCCGCCCAGCTTGTCGAGCAGGAAGCGCGCCATGCCCGGAATGTCCTCGGCGCGGTCGCGCAGGCTGGGCATGAGGAGGTCGATCACGTTCAGCCGGTAATACAGGTCCTGGCGAAACCGGCCCGCTTCGACCAGCTCCGACAAATTCTGATGCGTGGCGCTGATGATGCGCACGTCGACCGATTCTTCGGCGGTGGCGCCAACCTTGCGCACTTTCTTCTCCTGCAGCACGCGCAGCAGCTTCACCTGCATCGACAGCGGCAGGTCGGCCACTTCGTCGAGAAACAGGGTACCGCCGTCCGCTGCCTGAAAGAAACCGTCGCGGTCGGCGTCGGCGCCGGTGAAGGCGCCCTTGCGGTAGCCGAAGAACTCGCTTTCCATCAGCGATTCGGGAATCGCCCCGCAGTTGACCGCGACGAAGGGCTTGTCGGCCCGGTTGCCGAGCCGGTGGATCAGGCGCGCCGCGAGTTCCTTGCCGCTGCCCGATTCTCCGGCGATATGCACCGGCGCCTGCGTGCGCGCGAGCTTGGCGATGCGTGAGCGGATGTCCTGCATGGCGGCAGACTGGCCGATCAGGTCGCGTGTCGGATCATCGGCCTGCGCGGCCCCGGGTATTTTCAGTGCGGATTTGACCAGCGCGCGCAGCTGGTCAAGCGCCACCGGCTTGGCCAGGTAGTCGAACGCACCTGCCTTCAGCGCGGCCACGGCATTGCCGGCATTGCCGTAGGCGGTGATGACGGCGACAGGAACCGGCACCGCCAGCGTGCTGGCGCAGGCAATCACCTCGAGCCCCTCGCCGTCGCCCAGCCGCATGTCGGTGAGGCAAAGATCGTAGTGCGTCTGGTTCAGGCGGGCCTGGGCTTCGGCGACGCTTGTGGCGCGGTCGGTTTCCAGTCCCATCTTGATCAGGGTCAGTTCCATGAGGTCGAGCAGATCGGGCTCGTCGTCTACCAGCAGAATGCGTGGGGAAGCCGCCATGGTCACTTGCCACCGCGCAGGCTGAGGCGGAAGCGTGCGCCGGCTGCGCCGGGGATGTAGGCCAGCGCCGCATGATTGGCTTCGGCCAGTTCACGCGCCAGGAACAACCCCAGGCCCGTGCCCTGCGCATCGGTGGTAAAGAAGGGTTCGAACAGCTTGCCCTGGTGTTCCGGAGAAAGCCCCGGGCCGTCGTCCCCGATCTCGAGTTGTACGCTGTCGCCCGGCGCTTGCGCGCTGAAGCGCAGGCTGCCCGCCTGCTTGCGGCTGTAACGCCAGGCATTGCGCATGAGATTCCACACGATCTGGCGCAGGTGGTCGGGGTCGAACTGGAAATGCAGGTCGTCTGGCATGTTGACTATGACGGCGTCCACCGGAATTTCTTCAGTCTGGCGCAGTTCATCGATCAACGCGCCGAGCATCGGGGCATCGAAGCTGACCGGGCTGAGCCGGTCACGGCGGTTGAGTGTCAGCACCTCTTCCACCAGCCGGTCGAGCCGGCGCGCATTGTTTTCGATGATGCCGGCCAGCCGGGCCTGCGCGGCGTCGTGCGTCTCCTCGCCCAGCAACTGCGCAGCATGGCTGATCGCCGACAGGGGGTTGCGGATTTCGTGCGCGATGTTGGCGGTAAGTCGCCCCAGCGCCGCCAGCTTCATCCGCTGCGCCGCCTGCTCGGCCTGGCTCTGGTCCTCCAGCACCAGCACGCGGCTGTCGTCCGGCGTCTTCAGCGGAATGCAGCGCACCCGCAACAGCGCGGCCGTGGTGTTCAGGCTGAGTGTCGTGCCGGGGCGTACCTTCCGGGATAAGCGCGCCAACACAGGCGAGACGTCTTCCAGAAGCGTGACGCCGGGCGTCACCGGTGCCTTGACGCCGAGCAGCGTCAGCGCGCGCGGGCTGGCGTGGCGCACGACGCCGTCACCCCGCACCGCCAGCAGGCCATCGGGCGAGTTCTCGATGGCCAGGGCGTTGATGCGGTTCAACAGCGCCAGCTCGTCCGCCTGCTGCTGCGCCAGTGTTTCCGAACGCAGCGCACGCTGGGTCAGCGCATGGGCCAGCAGGCCGATGGCGAAATATCCGGCGCACAGCAGGCCGACCTGGAGAAAGCTGTCCGCCCGCCCCCTGCCGCCCAGAATGCTGAACGCATGCTGCAACAGCACGGCAATCGACGCCAGGGCCGCATACAGAAGCGTCAGCCGCCCGCTGCCGACCAAACCGCCCGAGGCGATGGATATCGCCAGAAGCAGGCCCATGCCGCCTGCCAGCCGCTCGCTGGTCGACATCATGAGCATCACCAGCACAATGTCGGCGATGATGTGCGCGGTCAGTTGGACCTGGAATCCCGGCCAGCGCGCGCGGATGCCCAGAACGAACAGGGCCGCGACCACCAGGTAGGCATAGGCAAAGCCCTGGAAACGCTCGTCCGAGCCTCCCTGGAACAGTTCAGAGCCGCTGAACAGCAGGCTGCTGAACACCAGTGCCGCCGCCAGGGTCAGACGATACAGGTTGAAATAATCGAGACTGCGCCAGTGCGACGCGTAATAGCCCTGTGTGGCCGGGCGTGGCAGGGTGGCTGCCGGAACGTTCATTTCCTGCCGAGTTGCTTGTGCTCGGGGGTGCAGAAGAATTCCCCGCCGGAATAGATGGCCTCGCTGCGCGGCAGGTTCACGCCGCAATGTGCGCATTTCACCATGTCCTCAACGGTCTGTTCGCGCGACGTCCCAGAGGGCTTGTTGAGCGAGCGCTGGTAGTTGCGGATCATCGCGTAAACCACGAGGCTAATGATGATGAGCAGAAGGATTTTGCCCACGCCGGACTCCTGAAAATGGGGATGAGCATAGCATAGCGTCGGGTCTGGGACGAACGCAGCCTGCCCCGTGCATGCGGTAAGCAAAACCACAATTCAGACGGGTTCCGTTCTGCCGAAAGCCGCGGGCATGCCGGTTGGACAGGGGCTTCACCAGGCCAGCGTTTCCGCTCCCGCGATGCGTGGACGCTTCATGCGGCCACGTGCACTGGCGGTTTCATCGCCGTGCCGGGGCAGGGCGCCCTTCATGCGGCCAAATTTTGTGCCTTGGCTGGTGTACCATCGCTAGCACCAAGTTTCCAATAACCCTGACAAAGAGGAAGACGAAGATGCAAGGTTTGAAGAAGCGGTACTTGCCGTTGCTGGCTATTGCGCTGCTTGCCGGGTGCAGCGACAAGGGGGAGCACGCGGCTGAAGAGAAAAAGCCCGTCGAGGTGGCAGCCAGGGTCAACGGCACCGAGCTGACGGTGGCACAGGTAAACTTTGCGCTGCAGCACATACCCAATCTCGACAAGGAGCAGTCCAGGGCGGCCTCGCTGCAGGTGGTCCGCAACCTGGTGGATCAGGAGGTGCTGGCGCAGAAAGCGCAGTCCGAGAAGCTTGATCGCGACCCCATGGTGGTGCAGGCGCTCGAGGCCGCGCGTCGCCAGATCATGGCCGATGCCTACATGAGCCGCAAGCTGGGCACGCCGGCGGAGCCCACCGATGCCGAGGTGACGGATTACTTCAACGCGCACCCGGAGCTGTTCACCAAACGCAAGATCTATCGCCTGCAGGAAGTCTCGATCAAGGCGCCAAAAGACAAGCAGGAGGCGATTCGCAAGCAGCTGGCCGACTCCAGGTCGCTGAACGATTTTGCAGCATGGCTGAAAGCCGAAAAATACCCGGTGCAGGTATCGCAGGGCGTGAAGCCGGCCGAGCAGTTGCCGCCGGCGCTCCTGTCCAGGCTGGCTGCGATGCCCGACGGCCAGGCGATGGTGGTGAATGCGCCGGACGGTCTGCTGGTGGTTGTGCTGGCCGACTCGCAGGTGCAGCCGGTGACGCTGGATCAGGTTAAGCCGGCCATCGCGCGTCTGCTGCAGAACGAGGCGCGGCAGAAGGCCGCCAAGGCCGAGCTTGATGCGCTGAAGGCCGCGGCCAAGATCGAATACGTGGGCGAATTTGCCGACGCCGGCAAGGAACAGGCTGCGCCAGCCGCGCCTGCTGAGTCGCCCGCAATGCCGGCTGCCCCCGCGGCTGCGGATACCGACGCGAACGGCAAGGGCGGATCCGGCCCGAAGTGATGATCGGGTCGGCGCGAGACCAGCCGCGCCGGTTTGGATTGTCTCCCATGCGCCCAGCGTTCGGGCTGCAGTCACGTCGCGTGTGCTGGAGGCACGCCGCGCGGCCAGGCGCATGCAACGTCGACGCCGTGCGCTGACTGTATCCAATGAGACCCGGGCGCTGGCGGTGCTGTCGCATCGGGTCGGCGAACTGGAATCGTACGCGCTGCCCGTCGCATTTGCCGTGGTGACGAGCCGCAGCTTGGGAAGTCGGAATCCGGGGGCAGGCAAAAGAAATGACAGTCAAGCGAGAAAAATAAGACAATTCGGGATTGCATAATTGTTGTGAGTTCAGAAACATGACCAGAACGGCCCTCATCACCGGCGTCACCGGCCAGGACGGCGCCTACCTCGCCGAATTCCTGCTGGGCAAGGGCTACGAAGTCCACGGCATCAAGCGCCGCACCTCGCTGTTCAACACCGACCGCATCGACCACC
>JAJZRE010000035.1 GCA_021802945.1 Pseudomonadota bacterium | reverse complement strand
TGGTGCGCCCGAAGAGATTCGAACTCCTGACCCCTTGGTTCGTAGCCAAGTACTCTATCCAGCTGAGCTACGGGCGCTTTGAAGGTTGCGCATTATACGCAGTTTTGGTGATCTTGGACAGGTGTGACCCATCTGCAATCCGAATTTGGCGGAGACGGAGGGATTCGAACCCTCGATGCAGGTTTAAGCCCGCATGCTCCCTTAGCAGGGGAGTACCTTCAACCTCTCGGCCACGTCTCCGAACCGCCGCGCATTGTAGCGGAATGCGCGGCGGAAAGCCACCTTACGCGCTGGCCTTGTCGAGTTCGAAGGCCTGATGCAGGGCGCGAACGGCGAGCTCCATGTATTTGTCCTCGACCACCACCGAGATCTTGATTTCCGAGGTGGAGATCATCTGCAGGTTGATGTTCTCCTTCGACAGGGTTTCGAACATCTTGCGCGCGATGCCTACGTGCGAGCGCATGCCGACGCCGACGATGGAGACCTTGGCGATCCTGTCGTCGCCGCTGACTTCGCGCGCGCCGATTCCGGTCGCGGTGGCTTTGACGATGTCCATCGCTTTGGCGAAGTCGTTGCGGTGCACGGTGAAGGTGAAGTCGGTGGTGTTCGCGTGTCCGACGTTCTGCACGATCATGTCGACGTCGATGTTGGCGTCGGCGACCGGGCCAAGGATCTGGTAGGCGATGCCGGGGTGGTCGGGCACGCCGACGACGGTGATTTTGGCTTCGTCGCGGTTGAAGGCGATGCCCGAAATGATGGCCTGTTCCATGTTGTCGTTTTCCTCGAAGGTGATGAGCGTGCCGTCGCCTTCGTCCTGAAAGCTGGACAGCACGCGGAGTTTGACTTTGTACTTGCCGGCGAATTCGACCGAGCGGATTTGCAGCACCTTGGAGCCGAGGCTCGCCATTTCGAGCATTTCCTCGAAGGTGACGGTCTTCAGCCGGCGCGCCTCGGGCACGATGCGCGGGTCGGTGGTGTAGACGCCGTCGACGTCGGTATAGATCTGGCATTCGTCGGCCTTCAAGGCGGCCGCCAGCGCCACGCCGGTGGTGTCGGATCCGCCGCGGCCCAGCGTGGTGATGTTGCCCTGCTCGTCGACGCCCTGGAAACCGGCGACCACGACCACGTGGCCCGAATCCAGATCGCGCCGCATGTTGGCTTCGTCGATGCTGAGGATGCGCGCCTTGGTGAAGGCATTGTCAGTGAGGATGCGCACCTGCGCGCCGGTGTAGCTCTTGGCTTTCAGGCCAAGGTCTTTCAGCGCCATGGCCAGCAGGGCAATGGTGACCTGCTCGCCGGTGGACACCAGCATGTCGAGTTCGCGCGGATCGGGCTGCGCCTGGATGTTCTTCGCCAGCGCGATCAGCCGGTTGGTCTCGCCTGACATGGCAGAGAGCACGACCACCACCTGATGTCCGAGCGTTTTGAACTTGGCGACGCGTTCCGCCACTGCGCGGATGCGTTCGACGTTGGCGACCGAGGTGCCGCCGTATTTTTGTACGATGAGTGCCATGATGGTTGAATGTAAGTTAAGCAGCGGATTTTAATGGATTAGCGCGTAAACAGCGCAATGGACTCCACATGCGCGGTGTGCGGGAACATGTTGGCGACGCCTGCGGCCTCGAGCCGGTAGCCCTTGACGTGTACCAGTACCTCGGCGTCACGCGCCAGCGTGGCGGGATCGCACGAGACGTAGACGATGCGTTGCGGCGCGCCGGCGTCGGGCAGGGATTTGACGACTTCGATGGCGCCGGAACGCGGCGGATCGATCAGCAGCTTGTCGAAATGGCCGAGTGTGGAAAATTTCTCCGGCGTCATCTCGAACAGGTTGTCGACGATGAAGCGGGCGTCGGGCAGGCGATTGCGCAGGGCATTCTCGCGTGCGCGCTCGACCAGTTCCTTGCTCCCCTCGATGCCGAGCACCTCGGCGCCGCGGCTCGCGATGGGCAGGGTGAAGTTGCCGAGCCCGCAGAACAGGTCGCCGATGCGCTCGCCCGGCTGCGGGTCGAGCAGGCGCAGCGCGCGACTCACGAGCGCGCGGTTGATGGCCGTGTTGACCTGGGTGAACTCGGTCGGTTTGAAGGGCATGACGAGGCCGAACTCAGGCAGGCTGTAGCTGAGTTCGGGGGCGATGTCAGGCCAGAAAGGACGCACGGTGTCGGGACCCTTGGACTGCTCCCAGATTTGCACGCGGTGCCGTTCGGAAAACGCGCGCACCAGAACGGCATCGTCACCGGTCCACGGTTCCAGCAGGCGGAACACGAGCACGGTGATGTGTTCGCCCACCGCAATCTCGATCTGCGGGATGCGGTCCGAATTGGATAGTTGCACGATCAACTCGCGCAGCGGCCGGATCAGCGCGGACACGTCCGGGGTGAGCACTTCGCAGCTTGCCATGTCGGCGATGAAGCTTGAGCGCTTCTCGTGGAAGCCGACCAGCACGCCCCCTTTCTTGTCGACGCGACGCACCGACAGCCGCGAACGGTGGCGATAGCCCCAGGTCGGGCCGTGCAGGGCGCGCAGGACGATATCGGGGCGGACCTTGCCGATGCGGGCCAGGTTTTCCTCCAGTACGCGCTGCTTGGCGGCGACCTGGGCGCTGGCCTCCAGGTGCTGCATCGAGCAGCCGCCGCAGCGGCCGAAGTATTGGCAGCGCGGCGCGGCGCGCTGCGCGCTGGCCTTGAGGATGGTGATCGCGTTGGCCGAGTTGTACTTGGCGTGCTTGCGGTAGATGGCGATCTCCGCGCGTTCGCCGGCCAGGGCGCCGTCGACGAACGTGACCTTGCCGTCGATGCGCGCGACCCCGTGGCCCTCGTGGTCGAGGGAGAGGATGTCGACGACCGGATTCATGCCCAGGCCGCCAGGAATTCCTGCCAGTGCGGCGCCGGGTGGCCGGCGACGGTACTGCGCGCGAGTTCGATTTCGGCGGCGTAGGCCGCCTCGTTTAGAGTGCCGCGCATTTTCTGGAAGCGCAGGTAGACGAGCCAGGTATTCATCACGTCGGTTTCGCAGTAGTTGCGGATGGCGTCGATTTCACCGCGCTGAAACGCGTCCAGCACCTTCGATCCGTCCATTCCCAGCTTGCCGGGAAAGCCGCACAACCTGGCCATCTGGTCGAGCGGGGCGTTGGCGCGGGCCTGGAACATCGCCAGCACGTCCATCAGGTCGAGGTGGCGGGTGTGGTAGCGCGACAGGTAGTTGTTCCACTTGAACTCCTTGTCGTCGTCGCCCCAGTCCCAGTAGCGCGCAGCCGCGACGCCGTGGATCAGGCTGCGGTAATGCAGCACCGGCAAGTCGAACCCGCCGCCGTTCCAGGAGACCAGTTGCGGGGTGTAGCGCTCGATGCCGTCATAGAAGCGCTGGATCAGCTCGGACTCGCTGCTGCCGGGCTCGCCGAGCGACCACACCTTGAGCTGGTCGCCGCTGCGCAGCACGCAGGATATGGCGACGATGCGGTGCAGGTGGTGCGGCATGAAGTCGCTGCCGGTCTTCTGGCGGCGCGCGAGCAGCGCCATTTCGGCGAGCTCGGCCTGGGGCAGCGCCGATTCGTCTATGCCGTTGACGGCGGCGAACCCGGCGAGATCGGGGATCGTTTCAATGTCGAAAACCAGGGTGGGATGCATGGAGCGGGCGGCCGGCAAAAGCCGCCATTTTACGCTGTCAATGCAGGGCGGCGTCGAGTTCCGATGCGGCGATCAGGGCATCCAGGTAGGCAACCGAAATCTGGTGCAGCGGAATGTCCAGTTGCTGCGCGTAGGAAGCCAGCGCGTCGACGTCGTTGTTTTCACAGGCATAGGTGAGCTGCAGCAGGGCGCCTTCCGGCGAGGGGTGTGCGCTCAGCGCACGTGCGCTGGTGGCCGACAGGCCCAGCTTGCGGATGAGGGTTTCCACCGGCACCGACAGCGCATGCGTGGCGGTCGACAGCAGCCCGATTTCGAATGCGGCGGCCGCGCTCTCGGCGGGAGCGCCCAGGCGGGTGATCTTCCCCATGAACAGCGCCCGCGTCAGCGCGGTGATGGCGTAGCGTCGCGAGGATTCGGTGGGCTGCCTGCCCGCGAGCGCCAGCAGCACCGCCACGCGGCTGGCGCGTTGCGGCCCCAGCATGATCAGCGCATGGGGCGTCGATTCGGCGGGCCGGCTCAGGCCGCCGATCTGGGAGTTGGCAATGGCGAGCAGGCGCGGGGACATGTCGGGGTTCAGACGGAAGAACTGCGCCAGGGTCTTGACCGGTTCACGCAGGGCGATCGCCAGCAGTTCCAGCTGGACTGCCTGTTCATGGCTGATTTCGCCGGGGAGGGTGTCGCCGGAGAAAAAGCTCCCCCTGAACCATGCATTCCCGGGCCAGCGGGCCTGGGTGTGCGCGTGCCGCACGCCTTCCACGACGAGGCGCGCAGGAACCGCCGGCGGCGTATCGTCGGCGTGGCAGGCCAGATAGCGCCAGACCGAAGCGCTATCCTGGATGATCGCGTTGTGGCGGCTGAGCGTCGGGCAGAATGTGAGCCCCGCGTCCTGCAGGGCAAGGGCGCGCGCCAAGTGCTGTTCGTTGTCGATGGCCACGCACCAGATCAGCTGACGGCGATTGAGTTGCTGCGGGACCTCACTGAACAGCATGCTGGCACTGATCCGCACCAGCAGGGGCAGTTCGCCGGTCAGGCCGTCTTGCGTCAGGGAAAACAGGCCGGTCAGCAGCATGTCCTCTTCCATTTGCCGCAGTTCGGCCGGCGCGTCGGCCGGTGCCGCGCGGCCGCGCAGGACCAGTTGATGCGCAACCAGATTGGAAGCCGCGTCAAACAGGGGGTCGAACGACAAGAAGCGTGCGCGCAATGCCTCCTCGCGGACGGGATCGTTGTTGTCGATGCCCAGCATTTGCGTAACCACCATGGGTTGTTCGTATTCGCCTGTGTTGACGCCGCCGCCGACTATGCGCGAAGGATGAGGATCGTCCGAGGTCATGTGATTCACTGCATGGGTAGTACGATCATTCTAGCCCCGAGCGCCCTTTTTCGTATGTTTCGGTCATCATGCGGCCTTGGTACAAGGGGAAGGCGACGCTCGCCTACCGGGTAGGGGTCAGGTACTGAGCCCGCGCCGCCGGCGGATGTCGGTGATGAGGCCCAGCGTGGAGCCGTCGTGCTCGCCGATGACCCGAACCGAACTCAGCGCGGCGCGGATCGGCGGCGCCAGCTGCTTGCCGAGTTCGACGCCCCACTGGTCGAAGCTGTTGATCTGCCAGATCACGCCCTGCACGAAGACCTTGTGCTCGTAGAGCGCGATCAGCATGCCCAGCGCATGCGGGTCGAGCTTCTGGTAGAGCAGGGTGTTGCTCGGGCGGTTGCCGGGGAAGACCTTGTGCGGGGCAAGTGCCTTCGCTTGTTCGCGGCTCATGCCCTGCGCGATCAGTTCGGCCTCGATCACCGCGCGCGATTTGCCTTTCAGCAGCGCCTCGGTCTGCGCCAGGCAGTTGGCCAGAAGCCATTCGTGCTGGTCGGCCAGCGGCGTGGGGTTGACCGCGGCCACCAGGAAATCGGTCGGGATGAGTCGCGTGCCCTGGTGCACCAGTTCGAAGAACGCGTGCTGGCCGTTGGTGCCGGGCGCGCCCCAGACGATGGGGCCGGTGTTGTAGTTGACCCGCTTGTTGGCGCGGTTGACGTTCTTGCCGTTCGACTCCATGTCGAGCTGCTGCAGGAAGGGCACCAGCAGGCGCAGGCGCTGGTCGTAGGGGAACACGCCGTAGGTGTCGGTGTTCCAGAAGTTGGCGTACCAGATGCCGAGCATGCCGAGGATGACCGGCATGTTGGCTTCCAGCGGCGCTTCCCTGAAATGGATGTCCATCGCGTGGGCGCCGGCCAGCAGCGCCTGGAAGTTGCCCCAGCCGATCTGCAGCGCGATCGACAGGCCGATCGCCGACCAAAGCGAATAGCGGCCGCCAACCCAGTCCCAGAAGATGAACATGTTGTCGGGGTCGATGCCGAAGGCCTCGACCGCCTGCGCATTGGTCGACAGCGCCACGAAGTGACGCGCCACCGCCGCCGGCGCCCGCAGCGCGGCGAGCAGCCACGCCTTGGCCGAATTGGCATTGGCCAGCGTTTCCAGCGTGGTGAATGTTTTCGAGGCGACGATGAACAGCGTGGTTTCCGGATCGAGCTGCGCGAGCGTGCCGGCAAGATGCGCCGGATCCAGGTTGGAGACGAAATGCACCCGCACGTTCTCCACCGCATAATGGTCGAGCGCGTGACACACCATCGCCGGGCCGAGGTCCGAGCCGCCGATGCCGATGTTCACCACGTTGCGGATCGGCTTGCCGGTGTGGCCGCGCCAGCTGCCATTATGGATCGACTCGACAAAGTGCTGCATGCGATGGAGTACCTTGGCGACCTCGCGTTCGACATCGACGCCTTCCACCATCAGCGGCGGACGCACCGGCGCGCGCAGGGCGGTATGCAGCACGGCGCGCTTTTCGGTGAAGTTGATGCGCTCGCCGCTGAACATGGCGTCGCGCATGGCATCCAGTTCGGACTCGCGTGCCAGCTGCTTCAGGTACTGCATGGTCTCGGGCGTGACGCGATTCTTCGAGTAGTCGAGCAGCAGGTTGCCGCAACGCAGCGACAGCTGGTCGAAACGGCTGGCGTCCTCGCGGAATGCGACACGCATGTCGAACGTGCGCATGGCCTTGAAGTGATCTTCCAGAGTCTTCCAGGCGGGCAGATGTTTGAGCGGTTTCATGAGCGTGCGATGTGTGGTGGGTGCGGACTTCGAAGGTATCATAAGCGGGCGGCGCGGAAGCCGGACAGGCAACTGCGCGACGTTTTCTTCGACGAAGATGGATGGGACAGCATGGTCACCGTGACACAGAACAAACTCGTATACATTACCTATTCCATTCTGGATTCACGCGGCATGGTCGTCGAGCAGCATGATATTCCGGTGGGCTATGTCCAGGGCGCCAACAGCGGCATCCTGCCTGCGATCGAGTCGGCGGTGGCGGGCCGCAGGATAGGCGACCGTGTCGAAATTGCCTTGTCGCCCGAAGAGGGCTACGGGCTGCGCGACGAAAGCCTGGTGTTCGTGGACGACATCGACAATGTGCCGCCGGAATTCCGGCGCGTCGGGGCTGAGGTCATGTTCGAGAACGAGTCGGGCGAGACCAAGATCTTTTACGTCACGGCCATCGAGGACGGCAAGCTCACCCTGGACGGCAACCCCTCGCTGGCCGGGCAGAGCGTGACCTGCCTGGTGAACGTGATGGACATCCGCGACGCCACGCCGGAGGAAATCCGCAACGGGCGGCCGCTGGACGTGCAGACCGGAACGGTTCATTAGATAACGGCGCGTTTCATTGACGCAAAAAAAAGCCGGGAAAACTCCCGGCTTTTTCGTGGCGTTATCCGCTTACTTCGGGCAGGCCTTGTCGCCAGGGATTTTCCCCGGCAGACGCAGGAAAGCCTCGAACGGGCCCATCACGCCCATGGCTTCCATTTTGGGGCCGGTGAACTTGAGGCGGCCGAAGAACATCGCCTTCATCGGGCCATACTCGCCGGCGCCCATTTCGTCCCAACGGTCGGTGGTGGCATGCATCGTGTAGTCGACGTCATAGTCCATCTTGGTGTTCTGCACTGCGCCGCCATAGACGCACATGGCCTTGCCGTCCTTGGGAACGATCTTCAGTTCGGTCTGGGTCGCTTCGCCGCAGTCGGTCCGATACAGGTGGATGATCTTGTAGCCGCGGCCCTTGTCGTTCTTGATCCACTTGTCTCCAAGGCCGCCGCTCAGGGCAGCGTCCTTGTTCCACGCGTCGCAAGCCTGTGCGGTCCACTCGGCAGACATCATGGCGGGTGCGGCGTGGGCTGCGGTGGCGAATACGGCCAAGGCAGCCAGCGCGATCGATGTGTATTTCATGGGTAACTCCTCCGTTTAACGATTGGGCTAAGGCTCGATTCGGGTTATAGCTTATTTTTTACGATTTCTTTACGAAGAAAGACATTCTTCGAGGCTGCACGGTAATCATCGCCTGCAGGCTTGTCAATCGGAGGAGGCCTTGTCCATGCGGTCGTGCCGGCGCGGCTGGCCGGTGCTCGCCAGCGTTGCGTCGGCCTGCCGGAATCCCCGCTGGCAGGTGCAGGCGCTCCAGCAAGCCGGCTGCTTATCGGGGGGCGGGGTAGAGGCTGTGTTCCACCAGCTGGATACGGCGGTCGAGTCGTGCCAATTCTGCGGCATTGCCCTGCGCCGCAGCCTGTTTTTGCCGGAGTTTCAGGAAGGTCAGCAGCGGCTGGCGCCAGCCCTGGGACGAGGCGGCTTCCGTGGCGAGTGCCAGGGTGGCGGCATCGGCTTCCTGGCGCATGACCAGCAGGCTGGCGTCGAGCAGGCGCGCCAGCGGATCGTCGATCTTGCCGAGCGTTTCAGGGCGCTTGCCGGCCGGCGCGCGCAGCAGGTCCTGGTGCTGGCGCGGCAGCAGGGATGCATCGAGCCCCTCCCAGCGCAGGGTCACGAACCGATAGTAGGCCTGGTCTGCCGCGTTCGGGGCGATGCGGGCCAGATCGGCGTACTCCGTGCACGCATCGTCGATCAGCATGGCGCGCCGGGTGGCGCAGCGCACCAGCCACAGGCGGGCGGTTTCGGTGACGCGGCCGGCGCCGCCGGTGGCGTCAACGGCCTGCTGGAAATACCGCTCGGCCAGCGCGTTTTCGCCCAGCAGGGCGTGCTTCTGGTAGCGCGCGATGAGATCGGCCGAATCGGTTTTCCAGTCCGGTGGCGGCGGGCCGCCGGTGCCGCAGGCGGCAAGCAGAACCAGGCTGGCCAGGGCGAGCAGCGATTTCATGGCAGTTTCACCTCGGGTTCGCGGGCAAAGGGCCATTTCCTGTTGATCTGGTTGACCAGGTCGCTGGCCTTGCGCACGGCATCGTCGATCTCGGCGCGCAGTTGGGCGAGATCCTGCGTGCCGTCCTTGACGTTGGCGGAAATCTCCACGGCATTCGTCATCATGACATCGGCTTTCTTCAGGCTCGACTGCGCGTCGTTCAGCAGCAGCCGTATCTGGGCCAGCGATTCGCGTGTCTGCGCTGCCACGCCTTTCTCGGCAAACAGCCATTGATCCGCCTTGGCGGCCAAGCCGTCGAGTTTGGTGATGAGTGCGCGGGTCTTGTCGAGCGAGTCAGTCAGTGCGCGGGCCTTCTCCGGACTGCCCAGCAGGCCTTCGAGCATGCCGTATTCGCCGGTCATGCGTCCGGTCACCGTCTTGGCGTTGGCGAGCGTGGCGTTGAGTTCGCCATCCTTGCGGGTGAGATGTTCGACGTTGTCGAGGATCGCCTTGACCCGGTCGACCAATGCCGGGATTTCCTTGCTGATGTCGGAGGTGAGCAGCAACATGGTGGCGTTGTCGGGCAGCGCGGGGGCTTTGAGATCGGGGGAGTCGACCCGGATCTTCGCGCCGCCGACGATGGGCTTGTCGAGCGTGAAAGTGCTGTTTTCCTTCAGCCATTTGGCATTGCGGCCGAGGAATTCGGCGTGGATGATGATGCCGCCGTTTTCGTTCAGCCCCAGCGTGGTGACGCGGCCGATCTCGATGCCGGAAAATACCACCGGCACGCCTGGCGCGACGCCGTCGGCGCTGGCCGCGGCCAGCTGCAGGTGGAAGGTTTTCTCGAAGAAGCCGCGCGCATGCAGCAGGTAGACAACAAACATCCCGGCCAGCAGCAGCGATGCAGCGGCAAACAGACCGACCTTGAAATGCAGTTTGTTCATTCGTTATAAAGTACCCGGTTCCAGCTGAAGTCGAAAATCTCCCAGGTGCCCGCCATCGTCGCCTGCATGGCCAGTTGGCGGATGAAGGCCGGATAGGACACATCGTAAAGCATGGCGCCGGGACGGTCGATGACCAGCCTGGGACGCTTGAGAATGAGCGCGCGTGCGAGCTTGGTGACGAAGCGCTGGGCCGGCGTCATGTCGGGGTCGCGCAGCGAGGCAATATCGGCATGCCCCAGTTGGTCGAGCAACTGCAGCGCCTGCTGGTTCGATTCGCCCACGCTGAAGTGGCGCTGGTAGATCGGGATCAGTGCGATGTTGTCGAGCGCCGACAGATTGGCCCTGAGCGGCAGTTCGTGCGAGACGCGCGCGACGTCGTCGGGCAGTGCGACGACCGCCGCCATCAGGGCGTCGCGGTCGTCGAACGGCGTCAGATGTATTTGAGCGCTAATGACACCACCTCGATCGCCACGATGGCGAAGAACACCCGCATCATGCCGCGCAGCACCGAAACCGGCACCATGAAGAGCTTTTTCGGCGTTTCGAGTCCGGCGGTGACCGGGATCAGGGTGACCGCCAGGCCGAACAGGGCGCATTTGACGAGCAGCCCCGCCATGATCTTGAAGTCGAATATTTTTGCGATGGTCCGGGTATACGGCTCAAAGCCCGCCGTGTTCACGCCGTAGATGGCGAGGTAGCCCATCAAAAGGGCGAGCAGGCCGGCGAGGCCGGCGAGGGTCACCACCGAAACGACACCGCCGACCAGTCGCGGCAGAAATTCGAACTGCATCGGCGGAACCTTGCAATGCGCGAGCGCATCCAATTCGCTGTTGACCTGCATCAGCGCGACCTCGGTGTTGATCGCGCTGCCCGACCGCAGGGCGACGAAGAGCGCGGTCAGGAAGGGCAGCAGTTCCAGCACCAGGACGCGGATGGTCATTTCGCTGGCGAATTCGGTGAGACCGAAGTCGCGCGCGGTGGACAGGATGATGGTGATGATGAGCCACGAAATGACCAGGGCATAGCCGAGGAATACATGCAGGATCTGTACTGCGGTGAAGTACACCTGCTTCACCACGACGTCGAAGGTGGCGCGGTTCCAGGTCGCGGGCTCCAGCAGCAGCAAGCCGGCCCGGGCCAGAAACGCGGCCATGGCGTAGCCGACGGTGAACCAGCCTACGACCTTGGCGCCGAGCGATTCGATGGAAGCCGCAAGAAAATTCATCGCGGCATCTTAACGCCATTGCCGACGCTTGCGCCATCGGATGGCAGGCTCTACAGTTTCGCAGTCAGACGGAGAAGACACACGATGAAGACATTCCTGATTCCGGCAAGCCTGCTGGTGCTATGCGTCGCGGCCGCGTCGGCGAACGCCGCGCCGGGCACGGTCCTGCGCAACGACAAGCTTTACAGCCAGCCGAGCGCGGCGTCCAAGCAGGCGGGCAGCGTGGCCAAGGGCGCCAGCGTCAACATCCTCGCCAAGCAGGGGGGCTGGCTGCGCGTGACCTCAGGGAAATCGACCGGCTGGATCAGGCTCCTCTCGGTGCGTGCCGGGGCAGGGGGGCTGGGCGGCGCCGGACTGGGCGACGTGGTGGGCGCTGCCACGACCCGATCCGATCCCAGCCGCGTGGTCGCCGTGGCCGGCCTGCGCGGCCTGAACGACGAAGACCTGAAGCAGGCCAGGTTCAATGGCGCCGAATTGGCCAAGCTGAACACCTGGCAGGCGACGCCCGCGCAGGCCCGCGGCTTTGCGGCCCAGGCGGGACTCAAGACGGCCGATGTGGCGGCACTGCCCGCGCCGCAGCCTGCCCAGACCTCGTCGCCCTGGGGGGACAACTGATGAAACTCAAATTGATGGTTCTGGCGATTTCGCTGGTGTCGTTCAGCGGGGCGGCCGCGGCGTTCGACTTCGGCAAACTGCTCGAAGAAGGCATCAACCAGGAACTGAACAAGGGCAGGCAGACGCAGCCGGCGCGGGATGCGTCGCAAAGTGCTGCGCCGCAGCCCAAATCGAAAATCGACGCCGGACAGCTGGGGTTTGCGCTGTTCGGTGACTATTCGCCCGAGGAGGAGACGCGCATCGGCAGGCAGATCGCGGGCAACCTGCTGGGGGCCGTCCCGCTGGTGCGCGATGACAAGCTCCAGCGCTACGTCAACCTGGTCGGCGACTGGGTGGCGCAGCAGAGCGGCCGCAAGGACATCACCTGGCATTTCGGTGTCCTCGACACCGAGGACATCAACGCGTTCGCCGCGCCGGGCGGCTACATCTTCGTGACCAAGGGGCTGTACCAGCGCCTCAACAACGAGGCCGAACTCGCCGGCGTGCTGGCGCATGAGATCGCGCACGTCACCCTGAAACACCACCTCAAGGTGCTCAAGCAGTCCAGCCTGATCGGCGCGCTGGGGCAGGCGGCCAGCCACAAGGCGAAGGACAGCGACCAGGTGGTGCAGAACCTGATCGGCAACGGCGCGGAAATCATGGCGCGCGGACTCGACAAGAACGCCGAATTCGAGGCCGATCGCGTCGGCATCGTGTTTGCCGCGCGCGCGGGCTACGACCCCTGGGGCCTGCCCGACGTGTTGCAGGATCTGGCCGGGCTGCCCGCCAAGGACAGCCGGACCAGCCTGCTGTACAAGACCCACCCGCACCCGGCCGATCGCCTGGCGGCGCTGGGCGAGGCCGTGGACGGGCATCTCGACGCCGTGCAGGGCAAGGACCTGCCTGGCCGCTTCTACCACCTTCGGTGAAGCGCGTTTCGTCCCGGCTGGCGCAGGCGGGACTGTCCGCGCTGTTCGTCCTGCTGATCGCGGCGCATGTCGCCGGACTGATCCCTATCGCCCCCATGCAGCGCGCCGAAGCCTGGCTGTATGACACCTGGCTGAAGCGCGCGGCGCCATCCGGCCGGGACGATCGCGTGGCCATTCTCGACATCGACGAAGCCAGCCTGAAAAGCGTGGGGCGCTGGCCATGGAGCCGCGACACCATGACCCAACTGGTGAACCGGCTGTTCGACCACTACGGCGTGGCGGCGGTCGGCTTCGACGTGGTGTTTGCCGAACCGGACACGAGTTCGGGCCTCGACACCCTCAGGCAGCTGGCGCAGCGCGACCTGGCCGGCAGCCGCGATTTTCAGGCTGCGCTCAGGCAGCTCGCGCCGCGTCTCGATTACGATGCCCGCTTTGCCGCAGCGCTCGCCGAGCGTCCGGTCTCGCTGGGCTATTACTTCATTCCCGCGGGCTACGGCGACGCCAAGAGCGGCATGCTGCCGCCGCCGTCGCTGCCTGCCGGGGCGTTCGCTCCGCTGCAACCCGGCGTGCCGCCGCCCACCGGCTATGGCGCGAATCTGGCCGGATTCCAGCGCGCCGCGCAGGGCGCGGGATTCTTCAACATGCGCGCTGATGCCGATGGCACGGCGCGCCAGATGAATCTGGTCACGCCGTTTGGCGCGGGCTATTACCTCGCGCTGTCGGCTTCCACCCTGCGGGTCGCGTTCGGCGGCGATCCCGTGACAGCCGGCGTCGAGCAAGGCAACCTGCCGGGCCGGCACTATCGCACACCGTGGCTCGAGGTCGGGGGCATTCGCGTGCCCCTGAGCGCGGACGGCACCGTGTACGTGCCGTATCGCGCCGGCTCGCCGTTTCCCTACATTTCCGCAGCGCAGGTGCTGGCGGGCAAGGTGGCGCCGGCCCAGCTGGAAAACCGCATCGTGCTGGTGGGGTCCACCGCGCCGGGGCTGACCGACCTGCGCGTGACGCCGTTTTCCAACGCCTTTCCGGGCGTCGAGATTCACGCCCACCTGATCGCCGGCATGCTCGACGGCACCACCCGCAGCATCCCGCCGTGGGCCGACGACGCGCGGCTGCTCGCCGTGTTGCTGCTGGGCGTGCTGCTGACTGCGGTACTGCTGCGCTTCGGACCGATCATCGGCCTGCTGACGAGCCTGGCGATGCTGGGCGTGCTGCTGGCGGCGTATGCGGCGGCCTGGACGCGTTTCTGGGTGGTGCCGATGGCGGCGCCGATGCTGACGGTTTTTGGCCTGTACGCGCTCAATACCGCCTACGGCTTCTTCGCCGCGACACGCAGCAAGCGGCAGATCACCAAGCTGTTCGGCCAGTACGTCCCCCCCGAGCTTGCCGACGAAATGAGCCGTGACCCCGCGCACTACACGATGGAAGGGCAGTCGCGCGAGATGACGGTGCTGTTCTCGGACATCCGCGGCTTCACCAATTTCTCGGAAAAACTGCCGCCGACCGAACTCGCCGAAGTGCTGAACGCCTATCTGTCGACCATGACGCGGGTTGTCCAGCAGCATCGGGGAACGATCGACAAGTACATCGGCGACGCCATCATGGCCTTCTGGAACGCGCCGGTGGACCTCGCGGACCACGCCAGCCGCGCCGTGCAGACCGCGCTCGACATGCAGGCCGCGCTGTCGCAACTCAACCAGGAATTCGCCGCGCGCGGCTGGCCCGACGTGAAGATCGGCGTGGGCGTCAACACCGGCCGCATGAGCGTCGGCAACATGGGCTCGGAATTCCGCATGTCCTACACCGTGATGGGCGACGCGGTGAATCTCGGCTCGCGTCTCGAGGGCATCACCAAGCAATATGCCGTAGGCATCCTGGTGACGCAGCCGACAGTCGAGGCCGACCCCGACCACGCGTTCATGAAAGTCGACGAGGTGCGCGTCAAGGGCAAGGAAAGCCCGGTGGCGATCTACGAACCGCTCGGACCCAAAACCGGCCTGGATGAGTCGGCGCGGCGGGATGCCGCCGACTTCGAGCTTGCGTTCGCCCACTATCAGGCACAGGACTGGGACGCCGCCGAATCGGCCTTGCACGCGCTCAACGCGCGCGCGCCGCGCAAGCTCTACGACATCTATCTCGAACGCATCGCGCATTTCCGCGAAGCCCCGCCGCCCGCCGACTGGGACGGCGTTTTCGTCTACACCACCAAATGAAACTCACCATCCTCGGCTGCAGCGGCGGCATCGGCAGCGGGCGTCACACCACCAGCTTCCTGGTCGACGACGACGTGCTGATCGACGCCGGCAGCGGCCTCACCACGCTCGATTTCGAACAACTGGTGAAAATCGACCACGTGTTCATCACCCATGCGCACCTCGACCACGTACTGGGCCTGCCGCTCCTGCTCGACAGCGTCGGAGACCTGCGCGACGGTCCGGTGACGGTGCATGCGCTGCCCGAGGTGCTCGACGTGCTGTCCGTCCACCTGTTCAACTGGCAGCTGTGGCCGGATTTCCGCACGATCCCGAGCGCGGAGGCGCCGTGGCTGCGTTTCGAACCCCTGGACCTGGGCGAGGCGCTCACGCTGAAGGGGCGCACTTTCCGGCCGCTGCCGGCCAACCACGTGGTGGCGGCGTGCGGCCTGCATCTGGCCACTGAAGCGGGCAGCCTGGTATTCAGCGGCGACACCGCCCACAGCGACGCCTTCGTCGCCGCGCTCAACGCCATTCCCGACCTGCGCCACCTCATCATCGAAACCTCGTTCGAGAACGCGCTGGTCGAGATCGCCAGGGCGTCGAAGCATCACTGGCCGGATTCGCTGGCGGCGGAGCTGGACAGGCTCCGTTTGCAACCCGAGGTGTGGATCACCCATCTGAAACCCGGCAACGAGTCGGCGATCATGAACGAACTGCGCGTGGCTGCACCCGGCTGGGGGGTGGAAGCGCTGCTGCAGGGGCAGGTGATCGAACTGTAGGCTGACGCCTCCGTCTCAGGGCGTGAAGTTCGCCAGTTCCGCCTCGAATTCGGCCGCTGCCAGACTGCCAAATGCGTCCCTGCTGAACAGGGTGACTGCGCCGGCCATTTCGCTCCACCCATAGCCGCGGATTTGCGCGCCCAGCTTGGGGCTGTCCTGCGGCAAGCGGGCGATGAGATGCAGGCAGTTCTTGCCGTAGATCAGGTTGTAGGGGATGTCGCGTTCATGCAGCCGGTCGAGTTCGAGCCACGCGTCGGCGGGTTCGGTGAAGCGCTCGCAGGGCAGCGGATAGGGTTCGCCGCCGCCGTTATGGACAAAGCGCGGGTCCTTCACCGGCAACGGGTTCGTCTGCACGAAGCTCTGGAAATGCAGGTGGTTGACCGAGGCGCCGGCACCGGTGCTGTTGTAGCCGAGGCAGAGGCCGGGCATGCCCGAGTGTGCGCACAGATGCCAGGCCCAGCCGTGCAGTTCGGGGGTGAGGTACTGTGGCATCTCGCGCCGGGGCTCCGGAACCAGCAGGCCATGCAGGCGGGCGAAGGGGAATTTGTTGTAGAGCAGGCGCGCCGGCTTGCCCGCGAGTTCGCCATCCCACAACATTTCCTTCGCGAGGAACGGTTTGTTGAAATGAAAGCCCGCCGGGTCGAAGGGGCGTACCAGCCCCCCGAATGACGTTCCGCTGATGCGCGGCGGGCGCAGGGCGCGGATGGGGTTGAACATCACGTCCCACGGCCCGGCGCGGCGGGTCTCCATGGGCCTGAGATTCTGGAAGCCGATGGTGTTCAGCTTCAGAAAAACCAGCACGTCGTCGTCCGGTTCCGCGAGGGTCCGGCCGCGCCGGAGCGCCTCCGTGAGGGACGCCGCGAGTTCGGCATGTCGTGCTGCCAGGTCTGGCGAGAGGCGGGCCCACAGCTCGGGATCGTAGGCGGCGTTGGCCAGCACGAGGATGTAGACCCCCAGGCCGCGATGGGCCTGCAGCATGGCGGCGAGTCCGTCGGAGAAAGCATGCTCCAGCGCGGGGAGCGAGATGAACGGCGAGGGAGGCGTGGGCATGCGGTCCGGGCACGAGGTGGCGAATCCCGTATGGTGCCATTCCGCCGTTACGGCGGGCATTCAGGTTTTTTAACTGTGGGCGTGCGGCGCTTATAGCTCGCCGTCGGCGCCGGCGCGCATCACGCTATCCAGTTTTTCGCGGATTGCCTTTGCGCCTGCGCGCAATTCCGGCGTGATGCCGGCCTGCTTGCCCGCCTGGTCGAGCCAGGTCACGTCCCAGTCCAGCGACAGGACCCAGATGTTCTTGTCGGCATCCTCCATCACCGCGATGCGGCAGGGCAGGAACACGACGATTTCCGGAATGACCTTGAGCAGGTCGCGGCCGACGGCGATGTCGCAGAAGCTGAACACCTCGACGCGCGGGGCCTTGTCGTCGTGCAGCGTGGTCCTGAACTCCTTCCATATCTGGTTTTTGCCGACGAACTTGAGGTTCACCTGGTTGGCGCGCAGCATCATCGAGTCGACCACCTGATCGAACGACAAACCGGGCTTCGCCTTGTACTTGACGGCAAAATAGTTCATCGCCTCGCGTGCATCCATCTGCATCAGGTGCGCCATCATCGGCATGGCCATCTGCAGCCAGCGCGCCTTTTCCTCGGGCGTCAGGACGCGGTTCATCTGATAGTCGCGGTAGGGCGGCGGCGGCGCCTGCTGCATCAGCATCGGGCCATATGGCGTCGGCGTGACGTCGATCCAGCTCTCGGCCGGCGCAGCCTGCCGCGACGCAGGCGGCGTGGCTGCGGGCGGCTCGGCGGCGAGCACAGGCGGGCTGCAGAGCCAGGCGAGAACGAACGAAAGAATGCGCATCATGGCGTATCTCCTGGGCGACTATGGTTTCATCCTAGGCGCCGCAATGCGTGCGTCAACGTGCGGTGCCGACATGGGCATGGAAGCGTTCTTCGAGCGCCGCCAGTTCCGCCGCTGCGGCGGCGAAATCACCGTTCCGCACGCCGGCTTCGATGCGCGCGGCACTCTCCTGTATGGCGGTTGCCATTACGCTGGCTGCCGCGCCCTTCAGGGCGTGCGCTTCCTTGCGGCAGGCAT
The DNA here is from genome assembly GCA_021802945.1 of Pseudomonadota bacterium. Classification (GTDB taxonomy): domain Bacteria; phylum Pseudomonadota; class Gammaproteobacteria; order Burkholderiales; family Thiobacillaceae; genus Thiobacillus. The sequence continues at coordinate 10,623 of JAJZRE010000035.1, read as the reverse complement.
CCGCCTGGCCCTGCTCGATCCCGCGTTTCAGCACGGCCAGACTCGCCTCGGTGGTTGAGACGAAGAGCTTTTCCAGGTCGTGCACCAGTTGCGGGTTGCCCGGGTAGCGCGCATGCAGGGCGGACAGATCGAACAGGGGGGGGGGAGACGCATCCGGGGCGGACATCGGCAGCCATTGCATCAGCAACGCCGCCAGTGCCGCCTCGGTGTAGGGCTTGCTGAGGTAATCGTTCGCGCCTGCCGCCAGACAGGCCTCACGGAAGCCGGCATTGGCATTGGCGGTCAGCGCAATGATCGGGATGTGGCGGATGCCGGTCGACAACTGGCGAATCCGGCGGGTTGCCTCCAGGCCGTCCATTTCCGGCATTTGCCAATCCATCAGGACCAAGTCGAAGTCTTCTGTCGCAAGCAGGTCCATGGCCTGGGTGCCGCTCGCGGCCACGGCGTATTGCAGGCCCATTTCGCGCAGCTGATGTGACAGCACTTTCTGGTTTACCGGATGGTCTTCCACCATCAGAATGCGGCCCTGAAGCTGGATGACGGGCGGTTCCGGAAGCTCGGCCAGCGGCAGGGTGCTGGCCGGAAGCAATAGCGACAGGGTGAAGATGCTGCCTTTCCCCAGCTCGCTGACGACCGTGAGCTGCCCTCCCATCAGGCCGGCCAGCTGGCTGCTGACCGCGAGGCCTAGGCCGGTTCCGCCGTAGCGGCGGGTGGTCGACGCGTCCGCCTGCGAAAACGCCTGGAACAGGCGCGACAGCGTTTCCTCGCTCATGCCGATGCCGCTGTCCGTCACGCGGAACTGGCAACCGATTCCTTCCGGAGAGGGTTCGAAGCGCACGCGGAGTTCGACGTCCCCGGAATGGGTGAACTTGATGGCATTGTCCACCAGGTTGAGCAGGATCTGGCGGATGCGGGTGGGATCGCCCATCAGCACGGCGGGCGCATGCTCGGGTAGAGACAGCGTCAGATGCAGGTTCTTTTCCAGCGCGCGCGCCTGGAACAGCGTGACCACGCCCTGCACCAGCGCAACCGGCGAGAAGGCGACCTGTTCGATGGCGAGCTTGCCCGCCTCGATCTTGGAGAAGTCGAGGATGTCGTTGATGATGGTGAGCAGGCTTTCGGCCGAGCTTTTCAGGATCGAGGCGTATTCGCGCTGGCGGCCGTCGAGCGGGGTTTTCAGCAACAGCCCGCTCATGCCCAGGATGCCGTGCATCGGGGTACGGATTTCGTGGCTGACGTTGGCGACGAACTCGGATTTGGCGCGCGCCATCTGCACGGCGGCTTCGCGGGCTGCTTCCTTGGCCGCTTCGGTGGCACGGCGTTCGGAGACGTCGCGCATGATCGCCTGGATCACCGGTTTGCCTTCCAGTTCCATCGCGTGGAGCGCGATCTCGGCCGGGAACACCGAGCCGTCCAGACGCCGTCCAAGCCACTCCATTTCGGCATGTCCCCGGTTGCGTGCCTGAAGGATCGCCTCCCTGGCGTGATCGTAGGCGGTCATGCCGTTTGACTGGATCGGCGCGCCGAGTTGCGAAATGGGGGTGTCGAGGAAGGCGGAAACCGAGTCCAGCCCGAACAGCGTGAGCGTGGCCGGGTTGCAATCGGTGAAGCCTTTCTCGTCGAGGATGACGACGGCGTCGGAATTGGTCTCGAACAGGGTCTGGAATTTCTTCTTTTCAGCTTCAAGCTGCTGTGTCTGGGTCAGCATGCGGCGGCCCACCAGCAACGCAACCAGCGAAGCCAGAACGGTAGCCAGGATGCCAAGCACCAGCATCAGGTTGCGCGTGGCCTGATAGTTGGCGAAGGTCTTCTTGAGCGCGGTTTCGTTTTCCCTGCGCTGCAGATTGGTCATGTTGTCGAGGGCCTCGACAAGCCGGTTCTGCAGGGGAATGGCCTCCTTCTGAAGCAGCGTCAGCGCGCCGTAATTGTTTTCCTCGAGCGCGGCTTCGACAACGTCGAACATGATCGGCTGGTTGGCTACCGTGATGGCATCGAGCTGAGCCATCAGCTTTTTCTCTTCCGGCGTGTCGAGCATCGCGATCAGCTTGGCGCGATCCTTGGCATAGCGTCCCCCGTATTCCTGGAATTGCAGAAAGAGCGCGTCCTTTTCCCAGGGATCGATCGAGACCACGATGTTGTGCATCAGCATCGCGCGGTCGCGCAGGGTGTCGCGCATGCGCGAGGCGAGCCGCGTCTTGACGTTGTTGACCGACACCACGTTGGAGAGCTCGGCGTTGAGATAGGCCATCTGGGTGACGCCCAGGCCGATGACGGCCAGCATCAGCAGCAGGGCGGCGGTGAAGCCAAGCCCTACATTGAACAGCAAGCCGCGAAGAGGGGGAGGCAGCATGGCCGGAGGTCAGTCGGAGTGGCGTTCCGCCACGCGATGTATGTCAGCCGGATTCAACGAACTACTCGAATGAGGCCACTGCCGACGGGTGGTCTTCCGGCAGGGCGACGCGCCGTGCGCCGTCGAACCGTTCATGCCAGTAGCGGTCGCTGAGCCTGGAAATCATGACCGAGCCGGTGCGGCTGCTCGAGGCGTGCACAAAGCGTTCATCGCCCAGATAGATGCCGACGTGGGAGAACGCGCGGTTGAGCGTGTTGAAGAAGACCAGATCGCCGGGCTGGAGGTCGGACTGGTCGAGCGGCTGCGTCGCTTCACTGATCGCCCGGCTTCCGCGCGGCAGCTTGATTCCGGTCGTTTGCCGGAAGACATAATCGACGAAGCCGCTGCAATCGAGTCCGCTATCGGGCGAAATGCCGCCCCGACGATACGGGCTGCCCACCAGGCTGATGGCATACAGGGAAACGTCGTCGGACGGCGCGGCGCACGCGGGCTGCGCGAGCAGGACGGCCAGCACGGACAACAGCAGGACGGGCTTCATCGAATGACAATCTGCTCTATAGTTGACACATAAGTACGGCCAAATGTGGCGAATCTTGACCCTGAGGACTGCACCATGAACGACGCAAATCCAACCGCTTCAAGCGAATCCAGTATCCCCGATAATACCCGGCTGGCGCAATTGCACGATGAGGCGGCGGAAGCGGCATCCGCGCCCGACCTGCACGAACGCGTGCGCGAGTTGACTGCGCGCGTCCTGCACGAACGGCGCATGGCGCTGAATGACATACGGGAACTGGTTGCCGCCATTTCCTCCGGGGTGGGGAGCGGCCTGACCGCGCGCGGCGGCGAAATGAAGGATGGGCTCAAGCAGGCGATCGCGGGTCTGGACGAAGCGGTCGGCAGCGCGGCGCAGGCGGTCTCCTATACCTTGCGCGAGGCGGCCAGCCAGGGAAAGGCTTTCAAGGACAACGAGCTGAAATCCAGCCTGGAGCAGCTCCGTGATCTGGAGGCGCAGATTGTCGACGCCCTGAAGCAGGCCGCCAGCCAATCGGGCGGCAGGCTGAAGGAAGAACTCGGCTATCTGAGCGATCACCTTAGAATCAGCGGCACCCGCACGGGCGAGCAGGTGCGCGAGGCGCTACAGCAACTGGCGAGCGGCGTGAAGGCCAGCGGCGAGGCGGGGCGGGCGGGACTGAGCGAGTCGGCCGGCGCTGCCACCGAGCGCCTGTCCCAGGTGGCAAGCGGCGTGCTGGAGGCCGTGTCCGAGTCGCTCAAACGGCAAAGCGAACGCCTGCGTTCCTGACGCCTCGTCCATCGGCAGCGGGAATTCAGCCGCTGTGCCGCTTGCGAGTCCGGCGGACTCCTTGCGGGTACACTCTCGGCATGACTGATTCCAGAAAAACCTGACGATGCTTTGGGAAACCATTTCGGTCGTGCGCGACCTGCCGCGATTGCATGAAATCGCTTCGGTGATGATCCGCTACGGCTGGGGCGACCTGGTGCGCGTCCTGGGCATCAGCGGCGTCCTGGAACGCGCGGGACGGGTCCTGCACTGGCACAGCACCAGCGAGATCAGCCAGCTCGAGGCTCCCGTGCGCATCCGCCGGGCGCTGGAAGAGCTGGGCCCGACTTTCGTCAAGCTGGGGCAGGTGCTGGCGACGCGGGTCGACATGTTTCCGCCGCACTGGATCGACGAATTCGAGAAGCTGCACAGTCAGGTGCCGGCGGTGCCCTACGAGTTGCTGCACGCCGATCTGGTGGCGGCCATCAAGGGCGAGCCCCGCGAGGTGTTTGCCGAATTCGACCCGGTGCCGCTGGCGGCCGCTTCCATTGCGCAGGTGCACCGGGCCACCCTCAAGGACGGCACGCGCGTCGTCGTCAAGATGCGCCGCCCCGGTATCGAGGGCATGATCCAGGCCGATCTGCGCATCATGGATCACGCAGCACGACTGCTGGAAAGCGAAATGCCGGATTCGCGCCGCTACGACCCGGTGCAAATCGTTTCGCAGTTCCGCCGTTCGCTGAATCGCGAACTGGATCTGGTGAAGGAGGCGCGCAACATCGACCAGTTCGCGCGCCACTTCGCCGACGAGCCGCTGGTGCAGATTCCCAGGGTGTACTGGGAATTCAGCAATGAGCGCGTCAACGTGCAGGAAGAGATCATCGGAATGGCGGGCGTCGCCCCCGACAGGCTGCGCGCCCAGGGGCTCGATCCCAAGCTGCTCGCGGCACGCGGTGCCGACGCGGTGCTGCGCATGGTGCTGGAGCATGGCTATTTCCATGCCGATCCGCATCCCGGGAACGTGCTGTTCCTGCCTGGCAACCGCATCGGCATGATCGACTTCGGCATGGTGGGGATGCTGACCAATGCCCGTCGCAATCAGATCGTCGACTTGCTGCACGCCCTCACGCGCAAGGACGAGCAGGCCCTGCTGCAGGTGCTGCTCGACTGGAGCGGCGAATCGGTGGGCGATGAGGACCGCCTGGCCTACGACGTGGCGGAACTGATGCAAAGCTATGACGATCTTCAGCTCAAGGACGTGAAGATCGGCGGACTGCTGAACGACATCACGGCGGTCATGCGCGACAACAATCTGTTTCTCCCCGCCGATCTGACGCTGTTGTTCAAGACGCTGATCACGCTTGAAGGCCTGGGCCAGCAACTCGATCCCGAATTCCACATGATCGATCATGTGACGCCCTTCGTGGAACGCGTCATCCAGCAGCGGTACACGCCGCAGGCCTTGCTCGCGCGCGGGCGCAAGAGCGTGCGCGAGACGCTGGAGGTGCTGGCCGACGTGCCGCGCGACCTGCGGCATCTATTGCGGGACATGCGGCGGGGCCGGGTCAAGGTCGATCTCGACCTGAAGCGGCTGGACCAGTTCGGCCATCAACTGGACCGTGCCAGCAACCGGCTGACCATGGGCATCCTGACGGCCTCGCTGGTCGTCGGCTCCAGCATCATCATGACGGTGAAGGGCGGCCCCCAGCTGTTCGGTCTGCCGTTTTTCGGTCTGCTGGGCTTCCTGATCGCGTTCTTCAACAGCCTGTGGATCATCTTTTCGATCTGGCGCTCGGGCAAGCACTGACGCCCCGGATCAATTCGCGCAGGTGGTGCCGGCATCCTGGTTGGCGAAGCCGGCGGCCAGTTCCGCCAGCGGCACGGGACGGCTGAGCAAATAGCCCTGCACGTGCGCGATGCCGAGGCTTTCAACCTTGCGCAGGACAGCCTCGGTTTCCACGCCCTCGGCCACCAGTGAATAACCGGCGTCGCTCATCATGCGGGCGAAGTCGGCCACCACCTGGCCGGCACGGTTGTCCTGCCCCAGCTTGTTGACCAGCGAGATGTCGAACTTGACCACGTCCACCGGCAGGTCGACCAGATAGCGCAACGGGGAATAGCCGGTGCCGAAATCGTCCATCGCGATGCGGTAGTTCACCGTGCGCAGCAGGTCGAGGTAGGTGCGCACCTCGACCATCTGCGTGATGAGCGAGGTTTCCGTGATTTCCAGGATCAGTGGATGGCGGGCGTTGTGACGCGACAGCTCCAGCAGTTGCGAGACGACTTCGGGATGCGAGATGCTCTGGGCGGACAGGTTGATCGACAAGCCGATTCCGGGCGGCAGCTGCCCCGACGACAGGTCGACGTCGACCTGATTCAGGACCGCCAGATCGAATTCCGCTTCCAGGCGGCGGCTGTTGACGACCGGCAGGAACGCGTGCGGCAGGATGAGGTCGCCGTGGTATCGGATGCGCGCCAGGGCCTCGTAGTAGTCGATCTTGCGTCCGGGCAGTGCGTGGATGGACTGGTAATGCATTTCGACCATGCCCGGCGTGGCCAGCGCCTGGAACAGGGCGCTGGTCTCGCGGCTGGCCACCAGCGTCTGCGACGCGCGCTCGGTATCTTCGCCGTATAGCGCGATGCGGGCGCGTCCGGGCTGCTTCGCGGTGTACATGGCGATGTCGGCCTGCTTGGGGAGGTCGTCGACATGCTCGAGCTGATCCGCCGCGCAGAAGGCGATGCCGATGCTGATGCCCACCGGTTCGTTGATCCCCAGGTCGCTGAAGGCCGACGCATCGAGCAGGCTCTGGCAGCGCTGCGCAATCTGCTTGGCCTGGGCAGGCGTGGTGCGCGACAGGAAGGTGGCGAACTCGTCCCCGCCCAGCCGGTACAGTCGATCGTTGGCGCGCAGCGCCATCACCAGGGCATCGGCGATGATCGTGAGCACGCGGTCGCCCTTGGCATGGCCGTAGGTGTCGTTGATGGTCTTGAAGCGGTCGCAGTCGAACAGCAGGAAGGCCGCGCCCTGCGGCGAGGATTTCAGTTCGTTGCGGAAACTTTCCCAGTCTTCTTCATACGCGCGCCGGTTGTGGCAGCCGGTGAGCGCATCCTGACGCGCCTGCGAGTGGAATTCGCGATTCTGGTGTTCCAGCGAGCCGTGCAGCTCGCGCAATTGGAGCTGGTATTCGTGCAGCGAGCGGCGGACATTTTCCAGCTCGCTGATGCGCATGGCCTGCGAACGCGAGGAATGCGGGATGAAGCGGCCGTGCTGCATGGCGTCGATATCCTGCGAAAGCCTGCGCAGCGGACGCACCAGCAGGCGATTGTAGACGACGAAACCGATCAGGGCAGTGGCCATCAGGAGCACGAACAGCGCCAGCAGCGTGCGCGACAGGATGGTCTGGAAGCGGAGCTGGTCGGGATCCGGACGGGCGCTGAATTTCAGTCGCGAAAACAGTTCGGACGCAGGCAGGCTTTCGCCCGGTTTGAGCGTCAGCCTGACGCTGGCGACGTCCGTGAAATGAAGGGATTCCTGCTGCAGCAGGGCGGGCATGAAGTCGAGCCGGATCAGGCCATAGCCGAGCAGGGGTTGCCGCCGCTCGTCGATATACACCGGGAACGCCTGATACAAGGCAATAACGCCCGCCTCGTCGACCAGCCAGCTGGAGGCCTGGTGCCGCGAGACGTCTGCAGGCAGTTTGGCCGGCAGCGGGATTTTCCCCGGGCTGGGGGCCAGCAGCGAGCCCGACGGGGTGTACAGCGCGGCCCGGACAAACCGGCTGGGCAGAATGCCGCTTTCATAGACCCGCTGGTCCCGCCAGTACGAGTAATACTCGGGCAGCACCAGCTGTTGTCGGGTTTCATCCCAGTTCGCCAGCTTGGCGGCCTGTTCGTCCGTCTGCTTCAATAAATGCTGAACGGAAGCCGACAGTTCGGATCTCGCGGCGTCCTGGTTGTGCTGTTCCAGACTGCGGGTGACCGCGCGGGTCTGATAGGCGGCGAATCCGCCGATCAGACTCACCAGAACCAGCAGCCCGGTAATGAAAGCGAGGGCGATCTGCTTGATGGAAATGGCGTCAGGCCATTTCATCGGGAAGCGCCCTGGGGAACGGCTTCAAGAAATCTGAGCGTATGGTCCAGCAGATCGAACTCGTGTTCGCCGTCCAAGAAATGGCTGCCCCTATGCACGACCACCATGGGGATCCGGATATGCTGCAAGACCTTGAGCCAGCCCCGGCCCAGCGTGCTGTCCGCATCGCCCATGATGAGCAGCACCCTGACGGGTGTCTGCCGCAAGGCGCTCAGTACGCGGGGCTGATCCCAGCGCACGTATGACAGCAGATCTTCTGGCGTCGAGGTATATTTTCTGCAGAAGGACAAGGTCTGGGTGACCAGGACGCGCTGCTTGTTCTGTATGCGATTTTCCAGTTGGCCGATCAGGTCAGGGCGGGACATCTCCCCGATCTGCGCTTCGATCAGCGAAGCGCCGACGTAGGCTTTGACAGCCGGATCCGGATGGCTGCTCAGATACGCCAGCAACTGCAGGCTGCCAAAACTGTGGCCGATCAGCACGATGGAGCGATGGCCGTGCGATTTCAGCCAGTCCACCCAACGCCCGATTTCGGCCACGTCGTCATCCATGCCGTGTCTGTGCACGGCTTCGCACGCCAGGCTCTGCATGCGATAGGGAATGTTCAGGCTGAGCGTGGGCGACAGGACCGTATAGCCCGCATCCTGCAGGCCGCGGGCCAGGGCGGTCACGGTGGAAAAGTCGCGCGTCTGCAAGAAGCCGTGGAGCAGCAGCACAGCGGGCTTGCTGCGTTGGCCGATCAGGTATTCGGCACTGGCGGGGATTCCGGGGCGCATCTCCTGCTGGACGATGGCCGCGTGGGCTGCGGCCGAAAATACCGACATCAGCAAGCAGAGCAGGTATAGGCGCATGGCTGGGCTGGATAGGCGGGGTCTATGTGGCTAACGGCGGCCACGCAGTGAAACTGAAGCTTGTCCGGCGGCTTGGATTGCTGCGAATGTTACACTTCGTCTCGAAATCCGGCCCAAAAATGTTTGATCTGAAACAGCTCTTTTCCCCCGATGGCGCGTGTGCCGCGGTCCTGCCAGGCTGGCGCGCGCGCCCGCAGCAGCTGGCCATGGCCGAGGCGGTCGAGCGTGCGGTCGCCGGCAACAGCGTCCTGCTGGCCGAAGCCGGCACCGGCACCGGCAAGACCCTGGCCTACCTGATTCCCGCCCTGCTGTCGGGCGGCAAGGTGGTGATCTCCACCGGCACCAAGGCGCTGCAGGACCAGCTGTTCCATCGCGATCTGCCGGCGGCGCGGCGCGCGCTGAAATCGCCGGTCAAGGTGGCGCTGCTGAAGGGCCGAGCCAACTACGTCTGCCACCATCATCTGCGGCGCAACTTGAGCGACGGCCGCTTCGCCAACCGCGATGATCCCGTCTGGCTCGCCAGGATCGCCCGCTTCGCCGAAACCAGCACCAGCGGCGACCGCGCCGAAGCCGAAGGCATTCCCGAAGACGCCACCGCCTGGCATTACGCCGTTTCCAGCCGCGACACCTGTCTCGGCAGCGAGTGCAGCCATTACAAGGACTGCTTCGTGATGGCCGCGCGCAAGGCCGCACTCGACGCCGAAGTCGTGGTGGTCAACCATCATCTGTTCTTCGCCGACCTGTGGCTGAAGGACGAGGGCGTCGCCGAGCTTTTGCCCGCCTGCAACACCGTCATCCTCGACGAGGCGCACCAGCTCGCCGAAACCGCCGCGCAGTTCTTCGGCGAGACGCTGTCCACCGCGCAGCTGCTCGACCTGGCCGGCGACACCAAGCGCCTCGCCGCCGTGAAGGCGGGCGACTTTCCCGCCCTGCGCCGCGCGGCGGAAGACCTGGCCAAGGCCGCACGCGACCTGCGCCTGGCGTTTCCGCAGAATCCGGTCAAGGCGACCCTCGCCGAGCTCACGCGCTACGACAAATGGCCGGATGCGCTGAAAGCCCTGTCCGCCGGGCTGGATGAAATGGCGAGGCTGCTGGAGAGCCAGGCCGAACGCGATGCCGACCTGAAGAACTGCTTCGAGCGCGCGCAGGCGGTGCAGGCCACCCTGGCCAGCTGGCAGCGCGACGACGACCCCGAGCAGCCGCGCGTGCGCTGGCTGGAAACCACGCCGAGCTCGCTGCTGCTGCATGCGACGCCCTTGTCGGTCGGCGCGATGTTCGGCGCCAAGCTCACCGAGCGCGCGCAGGCCTGGATCCTCACCTCGGCGACGCTGTCCGTCGGCGGCGATTTCTCCCATCTGAAAACCCGGCTGGGGATCGAGGAAGCCGAAACCCTGTGCGTCGACAGTCCTTTCGACTACCCGCGCCAGGGCGTGCTCTATGTGCCGCAGAATCTCCCCGCGCCCAACACGCCCGAGTTCACCGAAGCCGTCGTCAGGGCCGCCTTGCCGGTGCTCGAAGTCAGCCGCGGACGCGCCTTCATCCTGTTTACCAGTCTGCGCGCGCTGGACAAGGCACGCGGTCTGTTGATCGACGCCTTCAAGTTTCGCGGCTGGGACTACCCGCTTCTGGTGCAGGGCGACGCGCCGAAGAACGAGCTCCTCGCCCGCTTCCAGAAAGCCGGCAATGCGGTGCTCTTGGGCAGCCAGAGCTTCTGGGAAGGCGTTGACATGCCCGGCGACGCGCTGTCGGTCGTCATCATCGACAAGCTGCCCTTCCAGCCGCCCGACGACCCGGTCGTCGCCGCGCGCATCGCCCAGGCCGAGAAGAACGGCGGCAAGCCCTTCATGGATTATCAGCTGCCGCACGCGGCGATCAGCCTGAAGCAGGGGGCGGGGCGGCTGATTCGTACCGAGACCGATCGCGGGGTGCTGATGATCTGCGACACGCGGCTGGCGGACAAACCGTATGGGAGGTTGCTGTTGAATGCGCTGCCCGCGATGACGCGGACGCGGAAGCTGGAGGTGGTGGAACGGTTTTTTGCGGCGGAGGG
>JAJZRE010000081.1 GCA_021802945.1 Pseudomonadota bacterium | reverse complement strand
GGCGAGATGCGCGCGGCGCAGCCGCTGATCGCGTCTCTGCGCGCGGCGCATCCCGATGTGCCGCTGCTGCTCACCTGCATGACGCCGACCGGACGCGCCACCGCCGAGTCGCTGTACGGCCGCTTCGCGCGCATCGTCTATCTGCCCTACGACTACGCGTGGTTGATGCGCCGCTTCCTGCGCCGCGCGCGGCCGCGCGCCGGCATCCTGATGGAGACCGAGCTGTGGCCCAATCTCATTCACGCGGCTGCGCGCGCAGACGTGCCGCTGGTGCTGGTGAACGCACGGTTGTCGGCGCGCTCGGCGCGCGGCTATGCGCGGCTGCGCGGGCTGACGCGGGCGTGTCTTGAGCGGGTGGCGCTGGTCGCCGCGCAGAGCGAAGCCGACGCGGCGCGGCTGCGCAGCCTGGGCGCGATGACGGTTCACGTCACCGGCAATCTGAAGTTCGACATCGCGCCGCCGCCCGCGCTGCTCGAGCGCGGCGCGGCGTGGAAAACGCAATGGGGCCAGCGTCCGGTGCTGCTCGCGGCGAGCACGCGCGAAGGCGAGGAGACGCCGCTGCTGCGCGCCTTCGCCGAGCGCGCGCCGGCCGCGGTGCTGCTGGTGCTGGTGCCGCGCCATCCGCAGCGTTTCGACGCGGTGGCGGGGCTGATCGAAGCGGCGGGGCTTTCCTGTCAGCGGCGTAGCGCGCTCGGCGATGCGCCGCTGGATCCGCGGACGCGCGTGCTGCTGGGCGACAGCCTGGGCGAGCTGTTCGCGTATTACGCGGCGTGCGATGTGGCCTTCGTCGGCGGCAGCCTCGCGCCGCTGGGCGGGCAGAACCTGATCGAGGCGGCGAGCGTGGGGCGGCCGGTGCTGGTGGGACCGCACACCTTCAACTTCGAGGAGGCGACGCGGCTGGCGATCGAGGCGGGGGCGGCGCTGCGGGTGAGCGATGCCGACGACCTGCTGGCGAATGCATCGAGCTTGCTGGACGATGCGTCGGAGCGCGCCCGCATGGGCGAAGCGGGGCTGGCGTTTGCCGCGCGCCATCGCGGCGCGGCGGCGCGGGCGGTGGCGCTTATTTCGCCGCTGGCCGCAGATACTGGTCGATCTCGGCCAGGTCGGCCGGGCTGAGGCTGCCGACGGCGGCCTTGAGCGACAGTCCCGACAGCAGGTAGGCATAGCGCGCGCCGGCCAGATCGCGGCGGGCGGAGAACACCTGCTGTTCGGCGTTCAGCACGTCGAGGCTGGTGCGCACGCCGACTTCCAGACCGAGTTTGGTCGAATCGAGCTGGGCCTGGGTCGAGACCAGCGCCTGCTCCAGCGCGTGCACGCGGGCCACGCCGCTGCTCACGTTGAGCCAGGCCTGGCGGGCCTGCAGGCCGGCGTCGCGGGTGGCGGCTTCGAGATCCTGGCGCGCCTTTTCCTGGTTGGAGACGGCTTCGCGCACGCGCGAGCTGGTCAGCCCGCCCTGGTAGATCGGCAGGTTGAGTTCCACGCCGACGCTGGCGACGCGCGAGTCGATCTGCATGTTGCCGAAATTCTGGTTGTTGTTGACGGTGTAGCCGGCGACGGCATCCAGCGTGGGATAGTGGCCGGCGCGGTTGCGTTCGACTTCCTGGTCGGCGATGGTCTTGGCGATGCGCTGGATTTCGGCCTGCAGGTTGCCCTGCATTGCGCGTGCGGCCAAGGTGTCGATGGACTCGGGTTCGGCCTTGAGCTGCGCCGGTTCGGCGAACGTGTCGAGCGCGCCGGGTGGCTTGCCGATGAGTTCTTCCAGCGTGCGCAGACGGATGGCGAGGCTGTTCTGCTCGGCGATTTCCTGCGCCACCGCGAGGTCGTAGCGTGCCTGCGCTTCGTGGGTGTCGGTGATGGTGGCGGTGCCGACCTCGAAATTGCGTTTGGCGGCCGCCAGCTGCTCGGTGATCGCGGCTTTCTGCGCCTCGATGAAGGCGATGGTGTCCTGCGACTGCAGCACGTCGAAATATGCCCGCGCCACACGCAGGATCAGGTCCTGTTCAGCCAGCCTGAGTTGCATGTCGGCGATCCTGACCTGCTCCCTGGACTGCGCGTACTGCACCCAATTCTGTTTGCGGAAAAGCGGCTGCGCGGCGGTGACCGAATAGCCGTTGGATGTGTATCGGGAATCGCCGCCGGGCAGGCTGGAAGTGACATCGTTGTAACGCACGTTGCCGCCCACGCTGACGTTGGGCAGCAGCCCGGCGCGGCCCTGCACCGATTTTTCCTGGCCTGCCTGCCAGGCGGCACGCGCGGCTGCGTACTGCGCATCGTAGGCCTGCGCCGCCCGGAAGACGGCGGACAGGTTTTCTGCGTGGGCGACGGGTGTCAGGGCCAGCGCGATGGCGAGAGACAGCGATCTGAATTGCATGGCGAATCCAGCCTTAGATAGTTGAATCAGTAGCGCGGCATGGCCGGATCGACTTCGTCGGCCCAGGCGGCCACGCCGCCCGAGAGATTGACGACATTGACGAATCCGGCCGTTTCCAGATAGCGCGCGGCATGATAGCTGCGTACGCCATGATGGCAGATGACTACTGTTTCGGCATCCTTGTTCAATTCAGACAGGCGCGCGGGCAGTTCGCGCATCGGGATCAGGATCGCGCCGGGCAGGCGGCAGAGGTTCCATTCCCACGGCTCGCGCACATCGAGCAGGACCGGCGTGTGGCCGGACTGGATGTGCGCGGCGAGTTCAGTGGGACGAAACTGGCGCATCAGAATACGAAAGCGGCGGGGTGCGGCGCGTTCAGCAGCGGCGCCACGCAGGTTTCGAACAGCGTCACGCTGCGGAACGCCCCCGGTGCGGTACAGGTGACCAGTTGCGCCTGCATCACCGGCGCCTCGCCGACGATGGCGAACAGGCGTCCGCCCACATGAAGGCGGCGGCGGAAGGCCTCCGACAGCAGCGGGGTCGAGCCGGTGAGGACGATCACGTCGAAGCCGGCCTCGTCGGGCCAGTCGTGGGCGGCATCGCCGGGATGCAGGGCGACGTTGTCGAAACCGTGCGCGCGCAGCTTCCGCGTGGCGGCCGCGGTGAATTCGGGGACGATGTCGACCGACACCACCTCGGCGGCCTGGGCGGCCAGCAGGGCGGTGAGATAGCCGCTGCCGGTGCCGATTTCCAGCACGCGATCGGTGGGGCGGATGGCGAGTTCCTGGATGGCGCGCGCCTCCAGCTTCGGGGTCCACATCGTCTGGCCGTGGCCGAGCGGGATTTCCATGTCGACGAAAGCCAGCGCGCGATGCGCTTCGGGCACGTAGTCTTCGCGGCGCACCTTGAACAACAGATCCAGCACGTTCTGATTCAGCACATCCCAGGGACGGATCTGCTGCTCCACCATGTTGTAGCGCGACTGCTCGATGTCCATACGGTACCCTTGATTATCAATAAGTTAGATGGGGTCTTGCCTTGCAATTATTCCACATTTCGGCTACCTTGAGCCGCTCGCCAGGGGTCTCCAGCCGCACGGTTTGCCGGCTGGAGTGAGACATACCCTTCGAACCTGATGCGGTTGAGACCGCCGTAGGGAGGCCGACCAGCTGCGGCCTCCGCTTTAATTTCTTTCAGCGAGGCTGTTCGACGCCTCCTGTTTTTCCGGAGCGCCACATGAACGCCAACCCCCAATTCCTCGCTGCCACGGCCCACGTCGACGCGGCCGCGGTGCAGCCCCTGCCCAATTCGCGCAAGGTCTACGTGCAGGGCAGCCAGCCCGACATTCGCGTGCCGATGCGTGAAGTCAGCCAGGCTGACACCCCTACCGCCTTCGGCGGCGAAAAGAACCCGCCGATCTTCGTTTATGACTGCTCGGGCCCTTATACCGATCCGGCAGCGAAGATCGATATCCGCACCGGCCTGCCGGCGCTGCGCACGCGCTGGATCGAGGCGCGCGGCGACACCGAAATCCTGGCCGACCTGAGCTCCGAATACGGCCGCCGGCAGGCCGCCAATCCCGAACTGGCGACGATGCGCTTCCCCGGCCTGCACCGCACGCCGCGCCGCGCCAAGGCGGGCATGAACGTCACGCAGATGCACTACGCGCGCCAGGGCATCATCACGCCGGAGATGGAGTTCATCGCCATCCGCGAGAACAACAACCGCGCGGCCTACCTGGAATCGCTGAAAGCGTCCGGCCCGCTGGGCGAGAAGCTCGCCGCGCTGATGAACCGCCAGCATCCGGGGCAGGCCTTCGGCGCCAGCCTGCAGAACGAGATCACCCCCGAGTTCGTGCGCGATGAAGTCGCGCGCGGCCGCGCCATCATCCCCAACAACATCAACCATCCGGAATCGGAGCCGATGATCATCGGCCGCAATTTTCTCGTCAAGATCAACGCCAACATCGGCAACTCGGCTTTGGGTTCCAGCATCCAGGAAGAAGTCGAGAAGATGACCTGGGCGATCCGCTGGGGCGGCGACACCGTGATGGATCTGTCCACCGGCAAGAACATCCACGAGACGCGCGAGTGGATCATCCGCAATTCGCCCGTACCCATTGGAACAGTGCCGATCTACCAGGCGCTGGAAAAAGTCGATGGCCGCGCCGAGGAACTCACCTGGGAAATGTTCCGCGACACGCTCATCGAACAGGCCGAGCAGGGCGTCGACTACTTCACCATCCACGCGGGCGTCCTGCTGCGCTACGTGCCGATGACCGCCAGCCGCATGACCGGCATCGTGTCGCGCGGCGGCTCGATCATGGCCAAGTGGTGCCTCGCGCACCACAAGGAGAGCTTCCTCTACACGCACTTCGAAGAGATCTGCGAGATCATGAAGGCCTACGACGTGGCCTTCAGCCTGGGTGATGGTTTGCGTCCCGGCTCGATCTACGACGCCAACGACGAGGCGCAGCTCGCCGAACTGAAGACGCTGGGCGAACTGACCCAGATGGCGTGGAAGCACGACGTGCAGGTGATGATCGAGGGCCCCGGCCACGTGCCGATGCAGTTGATCAAGGAGAACATGGACATCCAGCTGGAAGCCTGTTCCGAAGCGCCGTTCTACACGCTCGGCCCCTTGACCACCGACATCGCCCCCGGCTACGACCACATCACCTCCGGCATCGGCGCCGCGATGATCGGCTGGTACGGCACCGCGATGCTGTGCTACGTCACGCCGAAGGAGCACCTCGGCCTGCCGGACAAGGACGACGTCAAGGAAGGCATCATCACCTACAAGCTCGCCGC
>JAJZRE010000004.1 GCA_021802945.1 Pseudomonadota bacterium | reverse complement strand
TCGAGGCGAATCCGCATCTTTATATCGGCGTACCGGGCGAGCAAGCCCCAAAGCAGAAGGGTCTGGAGATCGTCAAGCAGCGGCGCTTCCGCCTGGAACAGCCGTTGACCAACGAGGAGGCGGCCATTCTTGTCAAAGAATTGGGTGCCATGATGGGCATCCGGTCCATGGAGGTTACTGGCGACACCATTTCCATAACCTATGACTTGTTGCAGGCGACCGCCGAGCAGATTGAAGCGCGCATCGGAGAAGTCGGAGGGCTGCTCGGAACGGGATGGGCAGAGCGTTTGCAACGCGGCTTTGTCCATTATGTTGAGGAATGTGAGGTAGGCAATCTGGAAGTCAAACCGCATCGAGGGCATCACTAGACTGCCTTTTGCGCAGACGCTTCCAGAGTCTGCTTCTTTTGCGACAGATCGTTTCTATTGCAGTTCACGATTACTGATGAGGGAGGTTCATGCAATGTCCACGTAAAGCCATTTTGTTGGGGATTTTCTCAGTATCGCTTGCCGGCCTGGCATACTTTGCCAGCCCGTGATTTGCCGAAGCTGGCTCGTATGGCATGGGTCCAGGGATGATGGGAATCGGATGATGAGGCCGTGGCTGAGGCTCACGTCGGATGATCCGTTTGATCCGGACACAGGCTGGCGCCTAAGGGGGCCTTTCAGGAGTACCAACTGTAAAAGGTGAAGGTGGCGTCTATTGCTCCAAGGCTTATGGCGTTGTTCAGGAACGGATGCTGGAACGTGGTTGACTACTCACTCCCAGAAATCCAGTCAGTACAAATCGGTTGTTCCGTAATAGATTTTTACCAAGGGGACAAGTTTTGCTTGTATGTCAGGGCCGCCCACGTTAAATTTTACCTATGCGTCTAATCCGGGCACTCCTGTTCATTTGGCTCTCCATTGCGCTTCCCCTCCAGGGATACGCAAGCTTTGCGTTGCCCAAGCCGCATTGCCCGATGGCGTCCACCATGATGGATATGACGGATGCAGATGCAATGCACGATTGCTGCAACGACGCAAAAACCGCTGCAAAAACCGGTAAGCCCTGCAAGCCTGCACAACCCTGCCAATCAATGGGGCAGTTTTTTCCGATTATGGAACAGGGGGTCTTACCCCAGGCCTCAGCGTCTTCCATTCGTTTCCCGCACTTCGTGGATATCACGTTCTCCTTTGACCCTGCTGCCACCTGGCGGCCCCCCACCCAACTCTGATTTCTTGTGCCGAGCGCTGCGCTGCGTCTGTTTGATCAGACGTCAGTGCGGATATCTGGCGCCATCAAGCCTGGTTTGGCTTGTTTGATGCGCGCTGTCGCGTAAGGAGTTGGAAACATGCGTATTCCCCAATCAGCCGACTGCTTGAGTCGGTTCCTACTGTGCTGCACGGCTACGTTGCTGGGACTGGCGAGTCCAGTCAACACGGCGTTCGCCGAGCCGCTCTCTTTCGATGCCGCGCTGGCATTGGCCGTGCGGGAGGCCCCCACGCTCCGGGCAGAATCAGCGCAGGTCGACGCTGCCCGGCAAGCGGCCATTCCAGCTGGCGAGTTGCCCGATCCCAAGCTGACCTTGGGGCTCGATAACGTACCCATCGAGGGCGCCGACCGTTTCAGCCTGTCCAGCGAACCGATGACCATGCAACGCATCGGCGTCATGCAGGAATTTCCTAACACCTCCAAGCGCGGCGCACGCGTTGAAGTTGCACGTGGGCGGATTGCACTGAGCGAAGCACAAACCCGCATCACCCGTCTCACTGTGCTGCAGGAAACGGCGCTTGCCTGGATTGCGCGCGATACGGTCGAACACCAGCTCGCGCTCATCGATGCGCTGGATGGCGAGAATCGCTTGTTCGATGCGGCAGTGCGTGCCCGCATTGCCGGGGGCAAGGGCAGTGCGATGGAAGTGGTGGCGGCGCGCCAGGAGGCAGCAATGATTGACACGCGACGGGACGAGCTCATCGCACGCCGCCAGCAATCCATCGCCACGCTCAAACGCTGGGTGGGTCCACGCGCGGAAGCACCGCTGGAGGGCACCGTGCCTGACTGGCCAGTTGTCCATGACGCGCTGGCGCATGCGCTGCACCGGCACCCTGAACTGGCGATATTTGACCCCAAAGCACAGGTACTGGACGCCGAGGTGGCCGAAGCGCGGGCCGACAAGAAGCCGGACTGGGCGCTTGAGCTGGCTTACCAGAAGCGCGGCGCGCAGTTTGGCGACATGGCCACGGTGCAGGTGAGTTTTGATCTGCCGGTGTTTGCCGCCACCCGCCAGGACCCGAAAATTGCCGCCAGGCTTGCCGAACGGGAAGGGCTCGACGCCGAACGCGAAGCGGTGATGCGCGAACATGCGGCAATGCTAGAAGCGGATTTTGCCGAGTACCAGCGCCTCGACAAGGCCGTCAGGCGCCAGCGCGAGGTGCTGCTACCGCTGGCCGGCGAGAAGGTCGATCTGGCCTTGGCTGAATGGCGCGGCGGCAAGGGCGAACTCGTCAATCTGGTGATGGCGCGGCGCGAACGCGTTGACGCCGAACTCATGGCCCTCGCGCTCGAAGGCGAACGCCAGAAGATGGCCGCACGTCTTCATTACGCCTATGGCGAACCCACTTTGTCCGGAGAAAAACAATGAGTCGCCAAACGATTAAGAAAACAGCGCTGGTTCTCTTCGCCGTGATTGCGCTGCTCGCCGTTGGCGCGGCGGCGGGCTTGTGGTGGGAAAGAAACCATGTGCCAGCGGACGGGAAGACCATGCCCGCCACTGCCGCGAAAGACGGCCGCAGCGTGCTGTACTGGTACGACCCGATGGTTCCCACCCAAAAATTCGACAAGCCTGGCAAGTCGCCCTTCATGGACATGCAACTGGTGCCGAAATATGCCGACGAAGGCGGCGATGCCTCGACCGTGACGATCGACCCGGGCGTGGCGCAGAACCTGGGCGTCCGCCTGGCCACGGTCACGCGCGCCCCGCTGGATTTGAACGTGGTGGCGACGGGAATCGTCAACTTCAACGAGCGCGATATCGCCGTCGTGCAGGCGCGCACAGGTGGATTCGTGGAGCGCGTGGCCAGGCTGGCACCCAATGACGTGGTCGGATCCGGTGCGTTCATCGCCGAACTGCTGGTGCCGGAATGGGCTGCGTTGCAACAGGAGTATCTGGCGCTCAAGGCCGTGGGCGACGCGCCGCTGGAAGCTGCGGCGCGCGAACGGATGCGGCTGGGCGGCATGCCGGAAAGTCTGATACGGGCAGTGGTTCAAACCGGCAAGGTCAGAAATCGCATATCGATCACCACCCCGCGCGCCGGCGTGATCCAGACGCTCGACGTGCGCCCCGGCATGACACTGATGGCGGGACAGACGATGGCACGCGTCAACGGCATCAGCACGGTGTGGCTCGATGTGTCGGTGCCGGAAGCCCAGGCCGGAGCCGTTCTGATCGGACAATCCGCCGAAGCAAAATTTGCCGCCTTTCCGGGCAAGCCGGTACAGGGTCGCGTCACTGCGTTATTGCCGACATTGAACGATGCCGCGCGTGCGCTCAGGGTTCGGGTTGAGCTACCCAACAAGGACGGACGCCTGAGGCCGGGGTTGACGGCCCAGGTCAGCCTCAAAGGAGCGGTCGGCGAATCGGCGCTGTTAGTGCCGACCGAAGCGGTGATCCGTACCGGACGCCGCGCGCTGGTCATCGTGGCCGAAGCAGAAGGACGCTATCGCCCGGTCGATGTCGTCCTTGGTCCCGAGTCCGGTGCCGACACGGTCATTGCGTCCGGTCTCGACGAAGGCCAGAAAATCGTCGCCAGCGGCCAGTTCCTGATCGATTCCGAAGCAAGTCTGCAGGGGATCGTTGCAAGCCCTTCCGGGCCGGACGAAGCGCTGCCGGCGGCGGTTGCGCTGCACGAAGCGGATGCCGTCATCAAGGGATTGTCCGGCACGAGCGTGACGCTCGCGCACGGTCCCTTCAAGACGCTTTCGATGCCCGGCATGACCATGGAGTTTCCGCTCGCCAATCCCGAACTAGGGCAGGGCCTGAAGGTGGGCGATCGGGTGAGGGTCGGCGTGCGCGAAACCGACGACGGCCTGCTGGTTGAGAAACTCGACAAGACGGGGGGCGAAAAATGATCGCGCGCCTCATCAAATGGTCGGTCGCCAACCGCTTTCTGGTTTTGCTGGCGACCCTGTTCACCGTGGCGTGGGGCGTGTGGTCGGTGAAAACCACGCCGATCGACGCATTGCCCGATCTGTCCGATGTGCAGGTCATCATCCGTACCACTTATCCCGGCCAGGCACCGCAGATCGTGGAGAACCAGGTCACCTATCCGCTTGCCACCACCATGTTGTCGGTGCCGGGGGCGAAGACGGTGCGCGGGTTTTCCTTCTTTGGCGACAGTTTTGTCTATGTCATTTTCGAGGACGGCACCGATCTGTACTGGGCGCGGTCGCGGGTGCTGGAATATCTCAGCCAAGTGCAGGCTCGCCTACCCGCAACGGCTAAACCGGCGCTGGGACCCGACGCCACCGGTGTGGGCTGGATCTACGAATATGCGCTCGTCGACAGGACCGGGCACCATGATCTGGCACAGTTGCGCGCCTTGCAGGACTGGTTCCTGAAATTCGAGCTGAAGGCCCTGCCGAACGTGGCCGAAGTGGCCACGGTGGGCGGCATGGTCAAGCAGTATCAGGTCGTGCTCGACCCCGTCAAACTTGCCGGCCTCGGTATTACGCAGGCCGAAGTGAAGGATGCCATTGCCAGGGCGAATCAGGAGAGCGGCGGATCGGTGCTGACGCTCGGCGAAGCCGAACTGATGGTACGCGCCAGCGGCTACCTGAAATCGCTTGCCGATTTCCGGTCCATTCCGCTCAAACTCGTGAACAGCGTGCCGGTCCTTCTCGGCGACGTGGCGGCCATCCAGCTAGGTCCGGAAATGCGGCGTGGCATCGCGGAACTGGATGGCCAGGGCGAAACGGTCGGCGGCGTGGTCATTCTGCGTAGTGGCAAGAACGCGCGTGAGACTATCGCGGCGGTGCACGCGAAGCTGGAACAGCTCAAGGCCAGCCTGCCCAAGGGCGTGGAGATCGTCACGACCTACGACCGCAGCAAGCTGATTGACCGCGCGGTGGAAAACCTCAGCCACAAACTCATCGAAGAATTCATCGTCGTCGCGCTGGTATGCGCGCTGTTCCTGTGGCATGTGCGATCGTCGCTGGTGGCCATCGTCTCGTTGCCGCTGGGCGTGCTGACGGCATTCATTGCCATGCGCTACCAGGGCGTGAACGCGAACATCATGTCGCTTGGCGGCATCGCGATCGCCATCGGGGCGATGGTGGATGCGGCCATCGTCATGATCGAAAACGCCCACAAGCATGTCGAGGCGTGGAAGCGAGAACATCCCGGCCAGTCTCTCCAGGGCGAGGCGCACTGGCGGGTCATGACCGAGTCTGCCGTCGAGGTCGGGCCAGCGCTGTTCTTCTCGCTCCTGATCATCACCATTTCCTTTGTGCCGGTGTTCATGCTGGAAGCGCAGGAGGGCCGGCTGTTCGGTCCGCTCGCGATCACCAAGACCTACTCCATGGCGGCAGCCGCCGGCCTGTCGGTAACGCTGATTCCGGTGCTGATGGGCTACTGGATACGCGGCACGCTGCCGGATGAGGCGAAGAATCCGCTCAACCGCTGGCTCATCGGCGCCTACCGGCCGCTGCTGGATGCGGTGCTGGCGCGGCCGAAGACGACGCTCGCGGTGGCCGCGTTGCTGTTCCTCACCGCGGCGTGGCCGATCAGCCGGCTCGGCGGCGAATTTCTGCCGCCGCTGGACGAGGGCGATCTGCTCTATATGCCGTCGGCGCTGCCGGGGCTGTCGGCGCAGAAAGCCAGCGAACTGTTGCAGCAGACGGACCGCCTGATCAAGACCGTGCCCGAAGTGGCGCATGTCTTCGGCAAGGCCGGCCGCGCCGAAACCGCCACCGATCCAGCACCGCTGGAGATGTTCGAGACCACGATCCAGTTCAAGCCGCGCGATCAATGGCGGCCGGGCATGACCCCGGACAAGCTGGTCGAGGAACTGGATCGCGCGGTCAAGGTGCCCGGGCTCGCCAACATCTGGATTCCGCCCATCCGCAACCGCATCGACATGCTCGCCACCGGCATCAAGAGCCCAATCGGCGTCAAGATCTCGGGTAGCAATCTGGCGGACATCGACCGTATCGCTCAGCAGGTGGAACAAGTCGCCAAGACGGTACCCGGCGTCTCGTCCGCGCTGGCCGAGCGGCTTACCGGCGGCCGCTACGTCGATGTCGATATCGATCGCGCCGCGGCCGCCCGCTACGGCCTCAACATCGCTGACGTGCAAGCGGTCGTGTCCGGGCTCGTCGGCGGCGAGAACGTCGGCGAGACGGTCGAGGGGCTGGCGCGCTATCCCATCAACCTGCGTTACCCGCGCGAATGGCGCGACACCGTCGAGCGGCTGACGCAATTGCCCATCGTCACGCCGCTCGGCAGCCAGATCACACTGGGCATGGTGGCACGGGTCAAGGTATCGGCTGGCCCGCCCATGCTCAAGAGCGAAAACGCCCGCCCCTCGGGCTGGGTGTATGTGGATGTGCGCGGCCGCGACCTGGCTTCGGTGGTGGCGGACCTGCGTGCCGCCGTGGCGCGCGAGGTCAAGCTCGATCCCGGCATGAGCCTGGCCTACTCGGGGCAGTTCGAGTTCATGGAACGGGCCAATGCGCGTCTGGAGCTGGTCGTGCCGGCCACGCTGCTCATCATCTTCGTGCTGTTGTATCTCACCTTCAGGCGCTTCGACGAAGCCTTGCTCATCATGGTCACGCTGCCCTTCGCACTCACCGGCGGAGTGTGGTTTCTGTACCTGCTCGGTTACAACCTGTCGGTCGCCACTGGGGTCGGGTTCATTGCGCTGGCCGGCGTGTCGGCCGAGTTCGGCGTGATCATGCTGCTGTACCTGAAGCAGGCCTGGAACAGTCGAATCGACGACGGCAACGAGACCAGCGCGGCCCTGCTCGATGCCATCAGGGAAGGGGCGGTGCTGCGCGTACGGCCCAAGGCCATGACCGTGGCAGTCATCATTGCCGGCCTTTTGCCCATTCTATGGGGCAGCGGCACTGGCAGCGAAATCATGAGCCGCATCGCCGCGCCCATGGTGGGCGGCATGGTCACCGCGCCACTGCTGTCCCTTTTTGTGATTCCGGCTGCGTACCGGCTGATGCGGCGCCGCAAGCTGGTGAACAAATCAGTATTTCCCTAGTGCATGGAACGTATTGCCGTTTAGGGTTTGACGGATGAGCTGGAACCCGATCCATGCACCTGTTTTTGAATCATGAAAGGAGATTCAAGTCGCACGGCAACACTTGGACTAGCCAGTTCATGAGTATTACCAAGTGACTATTTTCCCGGAGTGGGTTTAGGCAGGTTTTTTATCAGGAGGCGACGCATGTGGAATCAAATGATGAGTAATGGTTCAGGCTGGATGGGACTTTGGATGGGAACAGGTATGGCAGTGCTTGGTGTGCTTGTGATTTTCGGCATCATCATGCTGGCAAAAACGCTTTTCAATAGCCCTCAGCCCGCGGTGGAACCTACTGGAAAAACAGGTGAGATCGAAGCAAAGGAATCAGCGCAAAAGAAACGCGATTTGCAGCTCTAGATAATCGAGCTTGAATGTACGACAAGATGAAAAATTGATAGTAAAAGGAGCATTTATGAAAAAGCGAGACATTCCATCTCCACGCCGTATGTGGCTTAGAAAGGCAATCTTTCTTTCCGTAGCTGTGACCGCCTTGCCAGAACTTGCATACAGCGACAGCAAAGCAGCCAAAGCAAGCAAAGGCGCAGTGCACTACCAGGATAATCCCACGCAAGGAAAAATGTGCGGGATGTGTAAATACTTCATTCCACCAGGCGCAACTTCCTCGGGTAAAGGCATGATGGGCGCAGGCATGTCTGCGATGATGAATTGCCAAAATGGATCGTGCCAAGTGGTAGCGGGACAGATCAGCGCAATGGCTTACTGTATTTTGTATACGCCGATCCCGGCATAAGCTACAACCGTAATACCTCCGGAACTGGCCATTTTTTTGCTGCCAGTTCCGCTTTGAATTGCAAACTCAACCGGTGTGGATAACGGATACTCGGCATTGTCCGCTCTCTGAAAAATTGGAAGATCGTCCTCGACCCTGAATGGCTATCACGTCGTGATCGCTGGTAGCATGAAGCTCCCCCAACCAACCCAAGGGATATTCATGAAAAAATCTGAATTGATCGAAGCCGCTGCAGCCGAAGCTGATATCAGCAAGGCCGCTGCTGGAAGGGCGCTCGATGCGATCCTCGACGCGGTCGTTAAAGCAGTCGCAAAGGGCGACACCGTTACCCTCGTGGGTTTCGGCACCTTCAAATCGTCCAAACGCGTGGCTCGCACTGGCCGCAATCCACAGACAGGGGCCGAAATCAAGATTTCAGCATCGACTGTGCCGCGCTTCACGGCTGGGGCTGGCTTCAAGGTAGCGGTCGGGGGTAAGAAAGCTGCCAAAAAGAAGTGATGTAATAAAAAATGAGCGTGGCGCTGCCCTAAGTGGCGCCACGCCCGCAAGACAGACTGGCTAGTGCTTTTCCTCTCCCAGCACACTGCGCAGATTACCTAGCACCACCGGCCAGAATCTCCGTCTCCGCGCGAATCCTATGCTGCGCAGGCTTCCTGAACCGGCCATGGGTGGAAGCGTGCTTGGCTTTTCTGCCCCCATGCCCAGCCTGCTCGTATAGGCTGTTGAGCGCTGGGCAGCCGCCAATCCGTGCCACCCTACAGATTCATGCCACCGTCGCCAGGTCAGCATCTCTTTCCAGGTCACGCCCTCCTGCAATCGTTCGCGCAATGGCAATATTTATTGCAAACACGAATCGTTCTTGTTAGCATATCTATCAGTATCCGTTGATACAACGAAATAACCCGACATTTAGCCAGCCAACGGGCTTCTCCGCCCCAGTAGCTAGCCGATGGTCTCTAGTCGCCGCAGAAAAGGAGAAACCCATGCGTTTTCGTAACTGTATTAATCGTGCCGCGCTGGCGGTGTTGACGGCAAGCTTTGCCACAATGGCGTTCGCCGTGGAATACCCGATCGGCACCCCTCAACAACGTTACGGGATGGAGATCGGCGCCGTTTATCTGCAACCAGTGGAAATGGAGCCGGAAGGCATGATGCGCCCCACCAAGGATTCCGATGTGCATTTGGAGGCCGACATCCACGCCTTGGCCAACAACCCCAACGGGTTCGAAGAAGGCGCCTGGATGCCGTATCTGGGTGTGAAATACGAGGTTACCAAGATCGGCAGCAACGATAGGATCAGCGGCGATTTCATGCCGATGGTCGCCAACGACGGCCCCCACTACGGCGACAACGTCAAGCTCAAGGGGCCGGGGAAATACCGCGTCAAATACACCATTTCGCCCCCCTCGGCGGATCCGCACACCCATTTCGGCCGCCATATCGATCGTCTGACAGGCGTGCGTCCATGGTTCAAGCCTTTCGAGGTGGAATACGAGTTCACCTATGTGGGCGTCGGAAAAAAAGGGGGGTACTAGTATGACCGGCTACGCGGCACGTATCGGGCTGCTGGCGGCGGTCATGATCACTTCCTTCCCCGCCCTGGCGGCGGAGGATGCCGATACCACCCGCCTGCTACAGCGCCTCATGGAACGGGTGGAAAAACTCGAAAAGCGAAACGCCGAACTCGAAAAGGCTTTGCAGCCCCATGCTACCGATGCAAATAGCCAGATCGAGGCGCGCCTGAAGGTTCTGGAAGAGCGTAACGCGCTACTCGATTCCGCGCTGTCCACCGAGGACGTCAGCGAGAAGGAACCGGAACTGGCGTCACGCCTGAAGGCGGTCGAATACCAGACGCTGGATATCCAGAAGCAGGCGAAGGTCATCGACTCCATCGAAGGATTTTCCGCCGGCGCGAACTTCAGCACGGTTGCCCAGCGGGCGAGCGGCATCGATACCAGCGGCACCGAACTCAATTACCGTGCGGACATCACGGTGACCACGCCGACCATCAAGACCGGCGACATCGAGAGCAAGCTGTTCGGCCATTTCCGTGTCGGCCAGGGCAAGGGGCTGGGCGACAAGTTCACCTCCTTTGTGGGGCCCAATGCCACCTCGTTCCAACTCGGCTCAGTAGTCCCACCAGAAACCAGTGCCATGATGCTGGCTGAAGCCTGGTACCAGGCTGACATCCCGCTGCCGTATGGCGGCTTCAAGCCCAATTCGCGGCAAACCCTCACCGTCAATTTCGGCAAGATGGATCCCTTCGCGTTCTTCGACCGGAACGCGGCGGCCAACGACGAAACCCGCCAGTTCCTGGCGAGCCCGTTCGTCCATAACGCACTGCTGGACAACCCGCTGGCGGCCAACATCGGCGCCGACGGTTTCGGCTTCTCGCCGGGCATGCGCGTGTCCTACTTCAACTGGGGCGCAAAACCCGAGACCTACCGCCTGTCCCTCGGCGTATTCGGCGCGGGACGCAGCGCCAATTTTAGCGATTCCTTCAAGTCGCCGTTCGTGATTCTCCAGGCGGAAACCAGCCGGCGCTTCTTTGCCGGACTTGAAGGCAACTACCGGGTTTATCTCTGGCGCAACGGCCAGGCGCCGACCTTCGTCACGGGTGAGACTGCTTCCCATCGCGGCATCGGATTCAATTTCGACCAGCGACTCGGCGACGGCATCACGCTGTTCGGACGCCTGGGTACGGGCAGCGGCGACCGCCTGCCTTTCGATCGTGCCGCCAGTTTTGGCGCCGAATTCAATGGCAGCTATTGGGACCGGGGAGCCGACGCCATTGGCCTTGCCATAGGAAGCAATCGCACCAGCAAGGACTTCCGTGCCCAATCCGCAACCGTGGATGCGGATGCCAATGGCATACCCGACTATGGCTTTGTCGCCACCGGTTGGGAGCAGGTCGTGGAGACGTATTACCGCTTTCATGTCCATGAGCGATTCGAACTGACACCCGACTTCCAGTACATCCGCAATCCGGCTGGCAACGCGGACGCACGGACGGTGACGATTCTCGGTGTGCGGGCCAATCTGGCCTTCTGACGAGGAGACAATATGAACAGAAACAAAGCCGCAAACGTCATGCTCGACACCATGCCTCGGCTTTTGCGCGCCCATGCCGCCGCCGGCCTCGCCCTCGTCGCGGCAGCCTGCCTGCTCGCGCCTGTCGGAGCCGGCGCCGCCGACTTGCCCACCTATACCGTGGTGGCCAAGGACGGGCGGTTCATCCCCGACACGCTGAACGTGCCAGCCGGCGTGCGTTTCAAGATCGTGGTGCGCAACCAGGGGCGGGACGCCATCGAGTTCGAAAGCCTGCAGCTCAGGAAAGAGAAAGTACTCGCGCCTGGCGCGGAGTCCTTCGTGGTGATCGCCCCGCTCAAGCCCGGCGAGTACGAGTTCTTCGACGAATTCCACCCGAACACCGGACGCACCCGCATCGTCGTGAAATAAAAGGAGTGGCATATGGGTAATGCGCTTTTCATCGTTTGGCGGGAAACCATCGAAGCAATGCTGGTAATCGGCATTCTGCACGGATGGCTCAGCGCCCGCCCCGACGCTCGCGCCGGCTTCCCCTGGCTATGGGGTGGAATCGCGGCAGGCCTGGGGCTTGCGGTGTTCCTGGCCGTGACGATCATGGATATCCAGTCGTTGGTGTCGGCGAATGCGCTGGAATGGTTTCAGGCCATCATGCCGCTGGCGGCTTGTGGCCTGATTTTCCAGATGGTCTGGTGGATGCGCCGCCACGGCGCCGGTCTGAAAAAGGAACTGGAAGCGGGGATGGCGAGCGCCGCCGACCGGGCCAACTGGCTGGGCATTGCGGTCCTGGCTGCGGTGGCGGTGGGACGCGAAGGCGCGGAGACGGTGGTGTTCCTCTACGGCGCGGTCAAGGGCAGCGCGAATGCCGACATTGCCCTGGGCAGCGCGACCGGCTTCCTGCTCGCCCTGGCCGCCTATTGGCTGCTTTCCCGCGGCAGCCGGTTTGTTTCGTGGCGCGCCTTTTTCCGCGTCACGGAAGTGATGCTCCTGCTGCTGGGCGGGGCGCTGCTGGTGGACGGCACGGAAAAACTCGTCGGTCTGGAAGCCCTGCCGCCGCTGGCCGACCCGCTGTGGAACACGGCATTCCTGCTGGACGACAGCACGCGGACAGGCGGGCTCGTGGCCGCCTTCACCGGTTACCGGGCGGCGCCATCGGGCATGGCCTACGCATTGCTCACGGCCTACTGGGCACTTGCCCTTGGCGTGCTACTCAAATTGAAACCGATGAGGCGCAAGGCATGAATACAGCGACAGGGCGTATCATGGCTACGGGTTCGAACACAGGCTGGCTCGCCCGCCTGGGGCTCGCCATGCGACGCTACCGCAACGCCATCGTCGCAGCGCAATGGTTCGTGGTGCTGGGCTACCTTGTGCTGGTGGCCGTGCCGGCTTTTCTGCCCTTGCCGCCCGACCAGGCCCATATCTGGAACAATCTCACCCGCTTTGCCCAGTTCATGTTCTGGGGCATCTGGTGGCCCTTCGTCATATTGTCCATCATGGCACTGGGTCGGATGTGGTGCGGGGTGCTGTGCCCGGAGGGTGCGCTCACCGAATGGGTTTCCCGGTTCGGCCTGGGGCGCGGCATTCCGCGCTGGATGAAGTGGGGCGGCTGGCCGTTCGTGGCTTTCGTCATGACCACCGTGTTCGGGCAAATGACCAGCGTTTACGAATACCCGAAGCCCGCCCTGCTCATCCTCGGCGGTTCGACCGTCGGGGCCATTGCCGTGGGGCTGATCTGGGGGCGCGAAAAACGGGTCTGGTGCAAGCACCTGTGCCCCGTTTCCGGCGTGTTCGGCCTGCTGGCAAAGATCGCGCCCGTCCACTTCAAGGTCGATCAAACGGCCTGGGACGCGGCGCCTGCCGGCCATCGCACCAGCCGCCAGCACGTTATCAACTGCGCCCCGTTGATCAACATCCGGCGCATGGAAAGCGCCTCGGCCTGCCATGCGTGCGGCCGCTGCGCCGGAGAACGGAATGCGGTGCAACTCGCCCTGCGTTCGCCCAATGCCGAAATACTCGGCCATCCCGGCGCCCCCGAAAACAAGGCTGGGGAAATGAACGATTGGCCTGCGCGCCTGCTGGTCTTCGGCATGCTGGGCGTGGCGCTCGGGGCCTTCCAGTGGAGCGCTTCTCCCTGGCTGGTGGCCGCGAAACAGGCTGCGGCAGGGTGGCTGGTAGATCACGAGGTCTGGTGGCCGCTCAACGAGGCAGGACACTGGTGGCTGTTCACCTATTATCCGGAAGCGAACGACGTCTTCACCTGGCTGGATGGCGGGCTATTGCTCGCCTATATCGCCGCCGAAACGCTCGTCGTCGGCGGCTGGGTGTGGGGCTGGCTCAAGCTGGCCGGCATGCTGACGGGATTGCCTTGGCAGCGGCTGTCCCAAACTCTTATTCCCTTCGCCGGAACCAGTGTTTTCGTAGGCCTGAGCCAGCTTACAACCTCCCAACTGGCTGGCGAAAGGGTGATCCTGCCTTGGGCCAATGACGCACGCATAGCGCTGCTGGCGCTCGCCGCCATCTGGAGTGCGAATCTTGCATGGCGTCTGGCGAAACGTAACGGCGCCTCGGGCGCATTGGGAATATTGGTGGCCGCAGCTTTTCCGCTTGCCGCCTGGGGTACCCAGTTTTTTATCTGGTGAACCCTGAATGAGCTTTATGTTTTTCGGGTAAATCACCTCTCAACGGGTCATGGCCGTTTTGCCCTAGCGTTGCCCAAACGCTCTCCTGAGTGGGTTGGTCATCAATGGTTTAACGTAACGGCCAATGCCCCTGGCTTTCCTCAGTGAATTACGTGTCCTCCGAGGCTAACGAGTTTCCCCTGCTTCATTTGATGTCGGCGATCTTTAACACTATTTCCAGCGGACAGATATTGGTAAAGCCGCTCTGGAACAGATTGAAACCCGTGAAAGCGGCGAGCCATAGCCAGTTCTCGTCCATGAAAACTGGGCTGCCATGCATGCCCAGTGCGAGTGACAGCAGTACAAAGGAACCGGCGACCGTTCTAACTATCCGAAGTGCAGACATTCATCTTTCTCCTTTGATGGGCGTAATTTCAAATTGATCGATTACCATGCGCTTCCCGTGGTGCCGCATCAGCCGATCTGCGCTTGGCCGCGTGCATGGCGAGGTTGGCTACCTGGACCAGCCCTTCGAAATCCTTGCCGTGCATCGGGTAGACCGCGAAGCCCGCGCTGGGAATGCAAGTCACGCTGCCATCCGGGACCTCCAGCGGCTGGCGCAGGGCAGCTTCAATGTTTTCCGCCAGACGCTTAGCCTGCTCGCCCGAGACATCCTCGGACAATACGGCGAATTCGCTGCCGGTGAGCCGCACCAGCGTGTCGTGTTTGCCTAGCACAGCCTGGATACGGGCTGCGGCGCTTTGCAAGACTTGCGCCAGATCGGGCCGGTCGAAGAAACCGCCGTCGGGGCTCTTGGCGTCCCCGATATCCAGGAACAGCAGCGAAAAGGTCAACGGGCGCCGCTTTGCCCGGTTGATGAGCGTCTGCATGTGCTCCAGCAGGAAATAGCGGTTGGGCAGGCCGGTGACTGGGTCGTGGCGGTACAGATAGCCAAGTTCCCGGTTCTTTTTCCGGGAGAGGTGCAACAGCCCCATCATCACGGCGGTCGCCATGAGGAAGAGCGCCATGACAAGCAAGGCCTCGCGTATTATGCCGCGGCGCGCATTCTCGAACAGGCCGGCCTCCGGCAGATCGACCAGGTTCCAGGCGGTTCCGGCCACCGGCAAGCTGTAGCCGATGCGCCGCATTTCTTCGGCGCTGAGTTTGAAATCTCGCTTGAGCAGGATGCGCGGACCAATATCCGTGATCTCGATCAGGCCGGGAATCTTTTTGTGCAGCAGCAGCAGGCGATGGCCGGGAATCTGGCCGTGGCGCAGAGCGCGTGCCAGCAGATCGGCAGGGAAGCTGACGAAGAATATGCCCTGGGCAACGCCGCTCTTTTCCCAGTCCACCATGACATCGAAGTGGTAAACGTCCGGATGGGGATGGACGTAGACCTCGCTGTGTGCCCGGTCGGCCGCGAACTGCCTGATGTCGCGCTGGCAGACTTCGCCTACCAGCCCATCAAAGTCCTCCAGCAGCGGATTACCGCTGCGGTTGGCGAGGGTGAAGGCGAACGCCTCGGGAAAGTTAAACCGCACACGCTGGTTCAACTGATCGTGCAGGATCAAGCCCTCCGGATGGGAACGCAGCTTGTCCAGTAGCTCCTTTTCGCTATTGGCGAACAGGTGTACCGAGCGGCGCAGCTCGGTCAGATAAGTGCCGATCTCGCCAGCGGTACCGCTCACCGAACTGCGCATGAGGCTTTCCTGCTTGCGCCGGAATTCCTCGTAACGGGCATCGGCATCCCAGGCCAGCAGCGCACCCACCATGGCGAGCATGACGCAGACAAGTAGCCATACGGGCAATTGGGAATTCCGCCGGCGTTTCATTGCGTCCACCATCTATTCCATCCGCAAGGGGCTGCGCGCAGCTATTTCGCGCGTCAGCAGCGTCTCGAATTCGGCGGAGGGCAGCGGCTTGCTGAAGTAGTAGCCCTGCATGAAATCGCACTTCATGGATTGAAGGAGCTTCATCTGTTCTTCCGTTTCCACGCCCTCGGCGATGACCTTCAGGCCCATTTTCTGCCCCATGTCGATCACTGCCGCCACGATGGATGCGTCGTTGGCATCGGTGATGACGTCGCGCACGAACGAGCGGTCGATCTTCACCACATCCACCGGAAGACGCTGCAGGGCGGACAAGGAGGAATGGCCGGTACCGAAATCGTCGATGGCGATGGTGATGCCCATTTCCCGCAGGGCACGCAAGGTGCCGATCACAGCGTCGGTATGCTCCAGAATCATGCTTTCGGTAATTTCCAGTTCCAGGCAGGACGGATCCAGGCCGCTGCGTTCCAGGGCCTGGCTGACCTGCTTGAGCAGGTGGGGGTACTGGAGTTGGCGCGGTGAGAGGTTGACCGCAACCCTGATGGGCGGCAGCCCTGCATCCTGCCAGGTACGCGCTTGTTCGCAGGCATGGCGGAGCACCCATTCGCCGAGCGGGACGATCAGCTCGCTGTCCTCTGCCAAAGGAATGAAGCGGTCGGGCATGATCAGCCCGAGTTCGGGATGCTGCCAGCGCACCAGCGCTTCCATGCCGACGATTTCTCCGCTGATCTGTCCGATTTGCGGCTGGTATTGCAACAGGATTTGCGGCTGGTAATGCAGGCGCAGATTTTCCTGGTTGATGGCCTTGCGCAATGCGCCTTCCATGCTGACACGCTCGGCCAGGGCGGTGTTCATTTCCGGCGCGTAGAGCCGGTAAACGCCACGCCCATGATGCTTGGCGTTATACATGGCGGCATCGGCGTTCTTCAGCAGGGTGTCCGTATCGTCCGCGTCGAGGGGAAACACCGTGATGCCGATGCTGGCCGAGGAGAATAGCTCGTGTTCGCCGAGGTGGAACGGCTGGGCAAACAGTTCGATGATCTTGTCGGCCACCATTTCCGCATCGCGGACATGGGCGACATCGTCGAGCAGGATGGTGAATTCGTCGCCGCCCAGCCGGGCTACCGTATCGCATCTGCGCACCACACCGCGCAGGCGTTCGGCGACCAGGCGCAGCAATTCGTCGCCGGTTTCATGGCCAAGGGTGTCATTGACGTTCTTGAAACGGTCGAGGTCGAGGAACATCAGCGCCAGCAGTTTCGGATGGCGCTGCGCCTGGGCCACGGCCTGGGTCAGCCGGTCGATGAACAGGCGGCGGTTGGGCAGGCCGGTGAGCATGTCGTAATAGGCCATCTGCGTCAGCTGCTCCTCGTACGTCTTGCGCTCGCTGATGTCCTGCGTCACCGCGGCCATGAGCTGCTGCTCGCCATCCCGGAAGGCGCTGACGGACAACAGCATGGGGAAAGATTCGCCATTCTTTCTGCGGGCAGCGAATGAAAGCACGTCGCCGTCGAGGAGCCGGGCGCAGGATTCACGTAGGCCGGACTCGTCTTCCACCAGATGATAGAAGGGCATGCCCGCCGCCTCGCTGGCGTCGTAGCCGAACATGCGCTGCGCGGAGGCGTTGAGGGCCTCGATCTGGCAATTCTGGTTGATGATGACCACGCCCTCCGCCAGATTCTCCAGCACCGCGCGGTGGCGGGATTCATGCGCCGCCGCTTCCTCGCCGCGTTTTACGATCTCGCTTCGCATGAACTCCAGGTCCCTGGCCAGATCGCTGACCTCATCGAGATTGGTATCGATGCTCAGGGTGCGGCGCATGTCGCCGCCGGCGATTTCGCGGGAAGCGTGCCGCAATTCGGTGAGCGGCCGGGTCAGGCGCATGGCCAGCGCAGCGGACATCAGCAACAGCAGCCAAAGGTAGATAAATCCGATGGCGAAGCCGAAATGATACAAACTGCGAATTTTCTCGCCCAGGAAGGATTCGTCGTAACACAGGCGGAGGATGCCGTGCGTTTCGCCGTTCTGGGCGGTGACCGGTACGGCCAGACAGTAGTTGTTGTCGCCATGCTCGCCGAAGGACAGGTCTTCCCTGAACGCAGGATCCGCGGCGCCTGTCGGGTCGAAGCGCGCGTATGTCACTTCGCCGGACAACTGGACGTCGGCCAGCAGGGCGGCAACCCGGTCTTGCCGGGTATCCTGTCCCACCAGGTTGGACAGGATTTGCGCCTGACCGCGCACATGGTTGATGAACTGCTCCTGGTAGTCGCGCTTGACGAAATGCATGACGCCCGCGATCAGGATGGCGCCGATCACGAAATTCATCAGCAGCATGCCGGTGATCATCCGGCCCGGCATGCTGCGCAAAAAACGGGTGATCAGTTTTCCTGCCATAGCTCGGCCACGACCTTGAGATTGGGCCACGCGGCGGCCCGGTCGGCCCACATATAGGTCACGGCGGACTTGTCGGCCAGCAGAGCGTCGACCAGCGCCGTTTCCGAATCGAAGCGCGCCGGGCGGCTACCGCCGCCGCGCATGGCCCGAATGAGCAGGGCGCGCTCGTAAGCATCGCGCGACATGAAAACAACCTTCTGCAAAAACGCTTCCTCCAGCACAGGATCGCTGGCGTTACGCAGAGGATGCATGGGGTCATTGGACGGCGTAGCGGCAACCGGCACGCCCAGGAACAGCTTGCGGGTGTCGCCCGGCGACAAACGGCCGAGGTCCGAGCCGCGAGCGGCGACCAGCACCATCTTGCGCATGCCGTTCGCCCAAACGGCGCCTACGCCGGGCAGCCACGTAGTCGCCAAGCTGCAAAATAGCGCCGCGATGAATCTTCTTCTTGTCATGGGAATACTGCACTCCACTGAATCTGCACCTGGCGGTAGCTGGTATCCAGCCTTTCCACATGGCTGGCTTCGATTTTTACTGCCTGGTTCCAGGTCACGTCATAGCGCAGGCCGATCAACTGCTTGTTCAGCTCGAAGTCTGGT
Organism: Pseudomonadota bacterium; assembly: GCA_021802945.1. Classification (GTDB taxonomy): domain Bacteria; phylum Pseudomonadota; class Gammaproteobacteria; order Burkholderiales; family Thiobacillaceae; genus Thiobacillus. Next base: position 83,468 of record JAJZRE010000004.1, on the reverse strand, counting down.
ATCAGTGCAAGCAAGGGATCGTTATTCGTGCCGCCGGTTTCCTCCATCCGTATTAGGGCGGTGCTGCGTGGCGAAAATCGGTATTCGCCCTGCACATAGCCGTACAGGAAGTTGCCGGAAGCCATTGCGCCGCTGCCCTCCAACTTGTTGGAAAAGACGTACAGTTCAGCAATGACGCGGAACGGATCGGATTCCCAATTGGCGAATAACCCTCCGACGTCCTGTGTGATGCCGGTCCAATTGCTGTTCTCTACGGGTATCTTGTTGCGCGCGAAGAAGACGCCGGCCTGGGTGGGCGATGTCTCGTCCGGCGTGTAGGACAGGCGAAGACCCAGCGAGAGATCGCCGAGCTTGCCGGCCCCCACGATGTCGGGGGATACCAGCCCGTTTTTCATGACCGCCCCCTTGCCGATGCCGAGGGAATAGTTGAGCAGGCCCTCTCCCCATTGGACGAGCTTGCCTTCCATCTGCGCGCCCACATAGTGCAGCGGCAGCGGGGCGGAATCGTCCACTACGCCGGGTTTGTCGATGGCCGTTTGCAGGTAGGCGCCATGGTTGAACTGGGTGTTCCAGTAACCTTGCAGATTATGGAATTTTCCGATCGACAGGGTATTTTGGGGATTGAGTCGCCACCCCACGTTCAGGCGGGCCAGTTCTTGCTCGTGTTCGGAAACGAATATCTCGGCGAGCCAGGTCATGGAACTGAGGCCGCCGGTGCCGAGCACATCCAGCACGGGTTCGATGTGATTGCGCTCTAGCTCGTCCCCCTGCGGCAATCCCGTCCGGTGAACCGCGGTGACGGCGGGAAAGAACAGCCACTCGGACCGGGATTCTGCATAGGTGTTCAGTGGCGCGGCGCAAAGTACCAAGGCAACGGCCAGCACGCGGACTGACGGCTTGACCGTATGGCAGATCGGCATGAGTTTTCTCCCCCGCAAATTTTTATGGGCATATTTTAGTTATCGGCACGCGGCATGCTGCCATGAGCCTTTGTATGCATTTGTCTCCCCCAGGTGGTGCGATGAGGGAAGGGTACGGGAGAAATCAGCGGGGTGGTCTGAACAGGGTTTCGCCCAGCATGGGCGACGCGGGGGTGACCAGAAAACCGGATATGCGGATTGAAAAGGAGACGATGGCCGATAGAGCCGAAAAGGAATTCAGGTGCGCCAATAGGTCGTTTGCAACATGGCAGCCATGATTGCAGAGCCGGGTTCGGTTGCCATCGTCGTGCGTTACCACAATTGAGATTGGAGTTGTGACCTCTGGCGAATGTAAAACAACCCCCGGCCAAGTATCAGGGTCTTCATACTGGATGAGCGCGCCCCCAATACTGCTTGTCAGCAGCATCAGAATGGTCAGTATGGAGAGAAGCTTTCGCGGCAGGAGTCCCAATTCCACGCTTCTTTGTTTTTAGTACATTCGTTGAGAAGACGATGGCATTTTATTGTCAAGTTGTTCTTGGGTGTCAAATTTTTCTGATAGTGCATCTCCGGGATGCCGAGGATCTTTCCCGTTCGCCCGATAGCCCAACAGACGTAACGCGTTGATCACCACCACCACGGTCGACCCCTCGTGTATCAGCACCGCCAGCCCGATCCCCGCCCAGCCGAACAGGGTGGCGGGGATAAGCAGCACCACCACGCCCAGCGAGACGAACAGGTTCTGCCAGATAATGCGCCGCGATGCACGGCTCAGGGCCACGGCGAAGGGCAGCTTGCTCAAATCGTCGGCCATCAGCGCCACGTCCGCGGTTTCCAGCGCCACGTCCGTTCCCGCGCCGCCCATGGCGATGCCCACGGTGGCGCGCGCCATGGCGGGGGCGTCGTTGACCCCGTCGCCTACCATGGCTACCTGCCCGTAGCGCTCTCCGAGCGCTTCCATGGCCTTGACCTTGTCTTCCGGCAACAGGCCCGCCTGCACCTCGTCCAGACCGATCGCGTCGGCGATGTTGCGGCCCACGCGCTCGTTGTCGCCGGTGAGCATGATGGTTTTGCGGATGCCGATCCGGCGTAGCCCTTCCAGAACCTGCTTCACGCCCTCGCGCGGGGTGTCTGCCAGAGCCAGTACGCCGAGGAACTGCCCGTTCGCCTGGATCAGCATGAGGGTCTTGCCTTCGTTCTGGAGGCGTTCCGTGTGCCGTTGAATCGCCTCGGGGACGGCTTCGCCGTCGAACAGCCTGGCGTTGCCGATGGCGATTTTTTGTCCATCGAATTCGGCGCGCAATCCTTTTCCGGTCACGGCTTCGACTTCGCCGGCCTCGCTCCAGCTCAACCCGCGCCGCTTCGCCTCCATCACCACCGCCTGTGCCAGCGGGTGGGCGCTGCGGCTTTCCACGGCGGCGGCCAAGGTCAGCAGCCGTGCCTCGTCTCCGCTGACGGCAACCACGTCGGTCACTTCAGGCTTGCCGACGGTCAGGGTGCCGGTCTTGTCGAAAGCTATCGCGGTGAGCACGCCGAGATTTTCCAGATGCGCGCCGCCCTTGATCAGCACGCCGCCGCGCGCGGCGCGCGCGATGCCGGACAGCACCGCCGACGGCGTCGCGATGGCGAGCGCGCAGGGGGACGCCGCCACCAGCACCGCCATGGCGCGGTAGAAGGATTCGGCGAAGGGGAAGCCGAACAGCGGCGGCAGCACGATGAGCAGCGCGGCGCCCAGCAGCACCACGGGCACGAAGACCCGCTCGAAGCGGTCGGTGAAACGCTGGGTGGGCGATTTCTGCGTCTGCGCCTCGGCCACCATCTCCACCATGCGTGAAAGCGTGCTCTCCCGCGCCAGTTTGGTGACCTCGACGATAAGCGCGCCTTCGCCGTTGACCGTGCCGGCGAACACCTTGTCGCCCGGCTGCTTGTCCACCGGCATGGATTCGCCGGTGACCGGAGCCTGGTCCACCGCCGAATTGCCGAAGGCCACCTGGCCGTCGGCGGGAATGCGGCTGCCGGGCTTCACGACCACCCGGTCGCCGCGCAGCAGATCTTCCACCCGCACTTCGACCTCCGCGCCGTCCCGTTGCACCAGCGCGGTCTTGGGCGCCAGTTCCGCCAGCGCTTCGATGGCCTTGCGGGCCCGGTCCATGGCCATGTGTTCCAGCGCATGACCCAGGCTGAACAGGAACAGCAGCAGCGCGCCTTCCTCCCAGGCGCCGAGAGCCGCCGCCCCGGCCGCCGCGACGATCATCAAGGTGTCGATATCGAAGCTGCGGCTCTTCACACTCTGCCAGGCGTCGCGCAGGGTGTAGAAACCGCCCGCCGCGTAGGCGCCCAGCAACAGTCCGAGCGAGAGCGTGTGCGGCGCGCCGGCGAGGCCCGCGAGCCAGCCGGCCAGCAACAGCAGGCCGGCGACGCCGCTGAAAATAAGCTCGCGATGCTCCGCGAACCAGCCGGCCTCGCGGCCTTCTTCCAGCACGGCATAACCGAGCGCCTGGATGCGCTGGACGATCGCCGGGCGCTTGATTTTTTCGCCGTCATACTCCAGGCGCAAACGCTCGGCGGCGTAGCTCACCGAGGCCTCCAGCACGCCGTCCGTGCGTTGCAGGGCATGCTCGATCACGACGGCGCAGGTGGGGCAGTCCATGCCGTCGATGCGCAGGCTCTCATGACGGAAGCGGTTGCCGATTTTCGCCCCGGCCGCCTGCGCCAGTTCGCGCACCCGGCTCACGCTGAAACGCTGCGGGTCGTAGTGCAGGCACAGGCGAGCGCCGCCGTCTTCGTGAACCAGGTGTACTTTTTCCAGGCCCTCGGCTTGCAGTAAATTGGTCAGCCGCCCCACGCAGGCGTCGCGCTCATCGGGGATTTCCGGCAAGACCAAGGACAGCTCCAGTTCAAGTTTTTCGGCCATGTTGCCGCTCCTCAAGAATCAAACGATCACAGCGGGATATGTGCTGCGTTACTGCCGGGGTTTGCCGCATTGGCCGCAAAACTGCGCGCCCGCTGTCAATTCCGCGCCGCAACCGGAACAGTTGGCGGCCGCCAGGGAAGCGCCGCATTGCCGGCAGAAGCGCGCATCGCGCGCATTGGCGCTGCCGCACTTGAGGCAGGTGATTGCCGGGCTGCTGTCTTGCGGATAGCCTGGATTACCCCCAAAGCCCCCATGCCTGGAACCGCCGTGATGGCCGCCTCGGTAGCCGCCGTGGTGGCCGCCGAATCCACCCCGCATCAAATTGCCGAACATGCGTTCAAGGAATCCCATGATTTACTCCTTCAATAGTTGACTGAGATAAAAATCCGATTTCGTTTACCAGCTTCAGGACGTGGGCACAGGCCATGACCTGAAACCAGTTTGCTCGTTACATTGCCCCGACAGGGATTGCCCTGACAACGTCGGTCACGAATATCCACCCTGGATCGGCCTGACCGGTGCGGGCGGTGCGCGCGATGATGCCCACGAGTTCGTCCACCTGATGGTCTTCACAGACCAGTTCCAGCTTGGATTCGTGAATGACCTCTTCGGCCAGTTCGATGGAGTAGTGCTGCTCCCTCGCGTCTACCGCCTTCAGCAGGCTCTGCACGGGGACGACGGTGAGATTGCGGCAGCCGGCGTTCGCATTGCATTGCCCCGAGTCCTTGAGGGCGCGGATCACGTCGCCAATACGGTGGTTGTGGATGTAAGCCTTGATTTCTTTCATGCGTTTTCTCCTGTCTGATGATTGCGTGCGGCCTAAAGAGGCCGCACGCTACCGGTTTACTTCGCTTGTTTGCGTTCGCGGCGTTGTTCCACCCACTCGTACATCAACGGCAGCAGCAGTAGGGTCAGTGCTGTGGAGGTGAACAGCCCGCCCACCACCACCGTCGCCAGCGGCCGCTGGGTTTCGGCGCCGACGCCGCTGGACAGCAGCATCGGCACCAGGCCGAAGATGGCGATGGATGCCGTCATCAGCACCGGCCGCAGTCGCAGCGCAGCGCCTTGCTTGACTGCCTCCCTGATTGAGAGCCCTTGCCGCCGCTGGTCGTTGAGGAAGGACACCAAAACTATCCCATTGAGCATCGCTACCCCGAACACCGCGATGAAGCCGATCGCCGAGGGCACCGACAGATACTGCCCGGTGACGAACAGCCCGATCACGCCGCCGATGGTGGCGAACGGCACGTTGGCGATGATCAGGGTCGCGTAAGTGAGCGAGTTGAACGCCGTGTAGAGCAGGATGAAGATCAGCCCGATGGTGAGCGGCACGATCACGGCCAGTTTGGCCATGGCGCGCTGCTGGTTCTCGAAGGCACCGCCCCACTCGACCCAGTAGCCAGCGGGCATCTTCACTTCGCGTTGGATGCGCGCCTGCGCCTCCTTCACGAAGCTGTCCACGTCGCGTCCTTTGACGTCCATCTGGATCACGGCATAGCGTTGCAACTGCTCGCGCCGCACGAAGGAATAGCCTTCGTCCAGTTCCACCGTGGCCACTGCGGACAACGGCACCAGCGCGCCCGCGCGGGTGCGGATCGGGATGTTGCCGATGGCTTCCACGCTGTTGCGGAAATCGGGCGCGAGCCAGACCTGGATGTCGAAGCGCTTGACGCCGTCGATCAGGGTGGAGACGGCCTTGCCGCCAATGCCGGCCTGCACCACCTCAAGGATGTCGTCGGCGTTGAGCCCCAGGCGCGCCGCCGCTTCGCGGTTGACCTTCACCACCATCTGCGGCTTGCCCTTGTTGGCCTCCAGGGAAAGATCGGCCACGCCGGGTACTTTCTCCAGGGTGGACTTGAGCTCGGCCGACAGGCGATCCAGCGTGGCCAGATCCTCGCCGTAGAGCTTCAGGGCCAGCGTGGCGCGTACCCCGGAAATCAGCTCCTCGACGCGCATCTGGATCGGCTGCGTGGCGGCGATGACGGCGGTCGGCACCCGCTTCTCCAGCGCTGCCTGCATCTCCTGCGTCAACTCGGGAAAGGAAATCGCCTGCGGCCACTGCTCGCGCGGCTTGAGGTCGACCAGGATTTCCATGTAGTTGACGTCGGCCGTTTCGCCTTTCTCCGCGCGCCCGATCATGGCGACGGCCGATTTCACCTCCGGGAAACGCTTGAGCGCGGTTTCGATACCTTCGGAGATGCGGATCGACTCGTCCAGCGAGGTGGACGGGATACTGGTGACGCGGAACATGATGCCGCCTTCCTGCAGGGTCGGCATGAACTCCTTGCCGAGGAAGGGAAACAGCGCGAACGTTCCGATCAACAGGGCTGCCGCGCCGCCGATGACCTTGCGCTTATTCTCCAGCGCCCAGTCCAGCAGCGGAAGGTAAAGCCTCTTCGCCCACTTCACCACGAAGGTGTCCTTCTCCTCCTTGGGCTTGAGGATGAGCGAACTGAGAACAGGCACCAAAGTCATGGTGAGCACCAGCGAGCCGATCATGGCGAAGGTGATGGTGAGCGCCATCGGTTTGAACAGCTTGCCCTCCAGCCCGGTGAGGGAAAACAGCGGCAGGAACACCACGATGATGATGAGGATCGCGAACGCGGTCGGATTGATCACCTCGCGCGCTGCTTCCAGGATCACGTGGGTCTTGTTGACTGTCTGCCCGACCTTGTGGGAGAGCAGACGGAAGCCGTTCTCCACCATCACCACGGCGCCGTCCACCATCATGCCGATGCCCACCGCCAGGCCGGCGAGCGACATCAGGTTGGCCGACAGCCCCCATTGCTGCATCAGGATGAAGCTGATCAGCATGGCCAGCGGCAGCGCAAGAATCACCACGATCGCCGAGCGCACCTCGCCCAGGAACAGGAACAGGATGATCGCCACCAGGATGGAGCCTTCGACGAGGGCGCTCTCGGCGGTCTTGACCGCCTTCTCCACCAGTTCAGTGCGGTCGTAGATCGGATTGATCGTCACGCCCTTGGGCAAAGCCTGCTGTACCGTCTTCAGCTTCTCCTTGACGGCGTCCACCACGTTCTTGGCGTTCTCGCCGATGCGCTGCAAGGCCATGCCGAGCACGACCTCGCCTCCATCCTTGGTGACCGCGCCACTCCGCAATGAAGGCGCCTCCTTGACCTCGGCCACGTCGCGCACGTAGACGGGCGTGCCTTCCCTTTCGGCAACGACGATGCTGCCGATGTCTTGGGTGTTGGCTACCAGACCCAGTCCGCGCACCAGATACTGCTCCCGTCCCAGATCGACGTATTGCCCGCCCACCTGGCGGTTGTTGGCGGTCAACGCCTCCATCACTTCCTTGAAGGTCAGCCCATACTTGATCAGCCGCCGCGGATCGATCAGTACCTGGTACTGCTTCTCGTCGCCGCCCCAGGACGTCACGTCGTCCACCCCGGGCGCGGTGCGCAGCACCAGCCGCACGCTCCAGTCCTGCAGGGTGCGCAGGTCCATCCCGGAAAGTTTCTTGTCGGCCGATTCGACGGTATACCAGAACACCTGGCCTAGGCCGGAACTGTTGGCGCCCAGCACCGGTTCGCCATAGCCCTCCGGGATGCGGCCCTTGGCTTCCTGCAGTTTTTCGCTCACCAGGCGGCGGGCGAAATAGATGTCCACGTCATCCTTGAAATAGACGCTGACATAGGACAACCCGAACAGCGACACCGAGCGGATTTCCTCCACCCCCGGCAGACCGGCCATCACGCCTTCCACCGGAAAGGTGAGCAGCTTCTCCACATCCTCGGCCGCCAGCCCCGGCGCCTCGGTGTAGATGTTCACCTGCACCGGCGTCACGTCGGGAAAGGCGTCCACCGGCACCTCGCGCCAGGCCTTCACGCCCAGCATCACCACCAGCAGAAAGGCCACCAGCACCAGCACCTTGTAGCGCAGGGAGAGATCGACAATTTTATTCAACATGGCCGCCCCCTCAATCCGCGTCGCCGATTTGCGACTTGAGCAGACGGGCTTTGAGCGCGTAGGCGCCGCTGGTCACGACCGACTCGCCAGCCGCGACACCGGACCTGATTACGATCCGGCCCTGGATGCGCTCGCCAACTTCCACTGCGCGCGGCGAGAAGGCGAAGCCATTTTTCTCGGCCACGAATACGGTTGGTTGGCCTTGCACGAGCAATACAGCGTCCTCCGGCAGCAGCAGCGCCTTCGCGCCCGACCCGGTCTGGATCGCGGCCGTCGCGAACATTTCCGGCTTGAGGCGGCCGTCAAGGTTCGGTACCTCCACCCGTGCCTTCACGGTGCGGCTGTCCTTGTCCACCACGCTGCTGATATAGGTGAGGCGGCCTTTGAAGACCTCGCCCGGATAGGCCGATACGGTGACGCTCGCCTGCATGCCCGGCCTGACCTTGGCCAGGTCTTTCTCGAACAGGTCGGCCTCGATCCACAGCGTGGAAAGGTCGGCCACGGTAAACAGCGACTGGTCGGGCGGGGCGAGTTCGCCGAGTACCGCTTTCTTCTCGATGATCGTGCCGGCGAAGGGCGCGGTAAGCGGGAAGACGGAACCGGAGAGGTTTTCCGGGTTGACGCCCATCATGCGCAGCCTGTCGGCGGCGGCACGCGACGCAGCCCCGGCTTTTTCGTGCTCGGCGCGGGCGCGCAGATAGTCCTTCTCGGGGATGATGCTGTCGGCATTCAGCCGCTGGGCGCGCGCGAAGCCGGCCTGCGCCACCGCCGCCTCGCTCGCCGCCTGCAGATAGGCCGATCGCGCCTCGCCCAAATCGATGCTGTCGAGCATCGCCAGTGCCTGGCCCGCTTTCACCCGGTTGCCCAGGCTGGCATTCACCTTGACGATGCGACCCGGCACGCGCGGGGCGACACGAGCGAGCCTGTCCTGGTTGGCCTGGATGGTGGCGGTGACCACGATCTGGTCGGCTTTTTCCTGAAGCTCCAGTTTCTGTACCTTGATGCCCGCTTGATGGATCTCCGCGTCACTCAGATCGAGCAGTTTCCCGGCGGATTTTTCTCCCGGTTTTTCTGACGGGGATTCTTGCGCGCCCTGGTTTGCGGGTTCCGTTTTTCCGGGGACGTCTTTTTCCGGTGCCGGTTTGTCGCCGCACCCCGCAAGCAGGGTTGCAGTCAAGCTGCCGGCCAGGAGCAGCGATGCCAGTTGTTTCAGGCCGCGCCTTTGTTGGCTGTGTGAGTTTTCCATGTCATGAGTTCCTGAATTTTTGAATGTCTTGTTCAGCGCATGGCGGGCGCGGACTGCCAGCCCGCCGCCGCCTCCAGCGCCACTTGGGTCAGGCGCAAGTCGGTGCGGGCGTCGAGCAGGTCGCGCTGCCCGTCCAGCACCTGGCGGTTGACCAGCAGCAGTTGCAGCAGGCCGATTTCGCCCGCGCGGAAGGAAATGGCGGAGAGACGCCGGTTTTCTTCCAGGCTGGGCAGCACCGATTCCTTGAGCCGCTTCACCCGCGCTTCAAGATTGGTGAATCGTTCCCACAGGGCCACCACCTGGGCGCGCACGTCGCGGCCCGTGGCCTCGCGCTCGATCTGCGTCTGGGTGAGTTCCGTGATCGCCCGCCCGATGCCGCCCGCGTTCTGGCGGAACAGGGGAAGCGGCAAGGCAGCACTCAGGCCGACGATTTTTTCGCGGGCATCGAACGGCCCCTCGCGCCCGGTGCTGAGTCCAACCGTGACGTCCGGGTAGCGTGCCGCGCGCTCAAGATCCAGGCGGCTTTTCGCCGCCTGTTCCCGATGGCCTAGCGCCTGGAGGACGGGCCGGCCTGCGGCAGCGTTCAGCAGGTCGTCCAGGGAGTAGGGGACGGCGGCCGGATCAAGGGCGCCCTGCACCTGCGGCAGCTCATTGGGTGGCAGTTGCAGCAAAGCGGCCAGCTCCGCGCGCGCCTGGACGAGTTGCTCGCGCAGCAGCGCCACCTGGTTGCGCGCCCGTTCCGCTTCCACGCGGGCGAGGTTGCCGTCGAGCCGGCTGTCCTCTCCCGCTGCGACCCGCTTGCCGACGGCTTTGGCGGCATCCTCGATGAGATTGAGGGTTCCCTCCTCGGTCTGGATGCGCGACTGCAGGCTCAGCACCCGCACGAAACGGCTCTCCACCTCGGCGCGCACCTGCCGCCGGGTTTCCGCAATCGCCTGCCGGGTCGCGGCCAGCGATTGCTCGGCTGCGGCCCGCCGGTCGCCTTGCTGGCCCGCGATTTCGAAGGTCTGGGCGAGCCCTACGTTCCACTCGCGGTTGACTTGGGTGGGATTCGAAACCTGCGGGACTTCCTTGCGGCGCCGCTCCAGCGAAACCTGCGGATTGTTCCACAGCGGCGCGCGCGCATCGCGTAGCTCGCCTTCGGCTGCGGGGACGGCGGCCTGGGCCGCGCGCAGCGCCGGGTTGGCCGCCTCGGCGCGCTGCCACGCACCCTCCAGGGTCAATGCCGCGGGGTCTGCAAACGCGACGGGGGACAATAAAAACCAGAACAGCGATGCCACGGCTGCGCGGCACGCCGGCCGCAACCCGCTCCGGGCGTTGCGGCGCAAAAATGAAAACCTCATGCTCATTCCTTTCCAAGGCGAACACGGCACCCCGCCGAAGGCGGAGGCGTCTTCGCAACACAAAAATCAATGCGTCTGGAAACTAGGAGATGAGTCGCGGCGGCCGGAAAAGGCCTTCGGGGGCAGGTTCGGGAATGAACCGGGAATTGTGGTAGGAGTAGCCTTCGATGGGCTTCGAGGACAAGCTTGGCGTTTGGCCGAACAGCCCGAGGAAATGCCCCACTTCGTGGCACCAGTGGGTACATACCGCCTTGGTTTTAGGAGACTCGCCATGACCATGGCCCGCTTGCAGGGATGGCTGCATCATCTCCGCCGGGACGGTTTCCTGCCCGGCAAAAAACGCATCGGCCACCGCCTCGCGGTTGAACGTCCAGCCGCCCGCATTGATCAGCAGGGTGACCAGCAGGAAATACAGGAGTCGGCGTGCGGCTGCGGGATGCATGTTTTTATCTTATCTGATTGCGTTCTTTGTGTGGCTGTTTTCTTGATTGCCCACCATGGCGTAGGGGAATAGCTTGGCACTCTTATGGCATGCTCGTTTTTGGCAAGCGATGCGCGATCCGGCGAGGTGTGGTGGGGCCAAACCCTTCAACAGCCGGACCGCCCAAAGGCTCCCGGGTTAATCCCAGTCCCACATCCCGGGGCCCATCATCATTCCCGGGCTCATCATCATGTCGGGGTCATAGTCACGCCACATTCCGGGAGCGTAGCCTCGGTTGTAGCCGCGCTGCATGCGCTGCATCCTTTCCCGCTGTTCCTTGGTCAGAACGGCGTTCATCCGCTTCTGCGCGTCGGCCCGGGCATCGAAGACCTGACGCTCGATGTCGGTGGTTTTTCGGTACGCCTGGTCGAGCGCGGTGGGGTCCGCACCGGAGGAATACATGTCCTGCAGCTTTCGTTTTTCCTCGAAAAGCTGCCGCATCAGGGGGGCTTCTTTTTTGGCGAGATCGTCGCGAATCCTGTCGATCTTTTCAGCCTGCTCCTTCGTCAGGTCGGGTCCCCCGGAATAGGGACCTCCATATCCATAGCCCCCCATCATCCCAGGGCCCATGCCATAGCCACCCATCATTCCGGGACCCATGCCATAGCCGCCCATCATCCCGGGTCCCATACCATAACCACCCATCATTCCCGGGCCCATCATCCCGGGTCCCATCATCATGCCGCACCCATAGCCCTGGCAAGGGTAATAGCCTTGCTGCGCAAAAGCCGCAGGGGCCGTAAGCGAAAGCACGGTCAGTCCTGCCAACACGATCTTTTTCATGCTGTTTCTCCTTCGGTGATCCAAACGACGCGTAACGCCCACGCAAGCACGGGCACCTAACCACGCTTCAAGTCGTCGCGTTTTTTGAGAAACTCCTCGCGATCGATTTCTCCCCGAGCATATCTTTCTTCCAGTAGTTCCAGCGCCCCTTGCCTTTCATCGCGGGCGCCCGGGTTCGGACGGGAACCGCCCCCGAAGAAGTATTTGAGCCCCACCGCGACGAGCAGGATCGGTACCAGCCAAAACAGAATCATGCCGAACCACCCCCATCCCCAACCCATGCCGTATTCCCACATCATGCCGATCTCCAGGGCTGAGTTCCGCCGCACACGCTATTTCTGGTCCGCGCTGTGTCGCTGCAAAAAATCGACGATCTCGTTAATCGTCGTCTCGTCCGGGACGATTTTTCCCATCGCGGTCATGTTGCTGCGCATCCGGCCGACCACCGCCGGCCACTCCCGGGCAGTGTGCTGCTTCGGATCCGGCAGCGCGTGGCATTGGACGCACGTCGCGCTGAATGCCTGACCCGCCCGCGTGTTCAGGTCCGGAAATTCGGCTGCATCGATGGGCTTCTGGGCATGCCTCTGCAAATATCCGAGCAGGATCTCCAATTGCACCGGATCAGGAGCCGCAACGCCCATCATCCCTCCCATCATCTGCATGCGCATGTTCATCCGGCCCAGCACCTGGGGCCATTCCGAGGCGGTATGCAGGCCCGGGCCCGGCAGGTTGTGGCATTGCATGCAGAACTGCTGCAGCAGGTGCGCCCCCGACGAATCGGACTCGGGCAGGCGGGCGGGGTCCATCCCGGGAGGCAGCACGCCCCCCATCATCTGTTGCATCATGTTCCGGTGCATGCCCATTCCGCCCATCATCCCCATCCCACCCGCCAGGATCGTCCGTTCGCTGGAGGCAAGCCCGCCTGCGGATGCCGCACTCGGGGCAGCCAGACAAGTTGCAACGGCTGCACCCAGTGCCAGGATCGAAGCCCCTTTGCCTGTCTGCATGATGTCTTTACCCCTTGAGTGTCACAGTGCCTGCATGACCCGCTCCAGCTTTTGCCTGACCTCGCTGGCCAATTGATGTATTTCCGGCTTGTTCACCAGATCGAGCACTGCGTTTGGATCCATGAATTCCACCTGCACCTTGCCCGCATCATCCTGACGCACCACCACGTTGCACGGCAGCAGCAGGCCGATCGAGGGCTCGGCCACGAGCGCCCGGTGTGCCAGCGGCGGATTGCACGCGCCGAGGATGCGATAGGGCGGCATGTCCTGATTGAGTTTCTTCTTCAGGGTCGCGGCCACGTCGATGTCCGTGAGCACGCCAAAGCCCTCCTTTTGCAGTTCCTGGATGACCTTCTCGATTGCCACGTCGAAAGAAGAGGCTACCGTCTTGCCAAAACCGTACCGGGTATTCATGCATTTACTCCTTTGTGAAAAACTAAGAATAGTTCAGGTCCTGAGCATGCGCAGGCCGCTTGCGATCACCACGAACTCGCTGATTTCGTGCGCGAGGACGGCGACCGGCAGAGTGAAATAACCGCTCACCGCCCCGACGATGAGCGAGCCGATCACCACCACGGACAGCCCCAGGTTTTGCAGCACCACGCCCCAGGTGCGGCGGCTGAAGCGGATGAGATAGGGCAGGCGCGCGAGGTTGTCGCTCATGAGCGCCACGTCCGCCGTCTCCAGGGCGACATCGGTGCCAGCGGCCCCCATGGCGACGCCGACGTGGGCGGCGGCGAGCGCGGGTGCGTCGTTCACTCCGTCGCCCACCATCAACACCTTGCCGTATCGGGCTTCCAGTTCGGCGACCTTGCGCGTCTTGTCCTCGGGCGACAGCTCGGCATGCACTTCGTCGACTCCCACCTGTTCGGCGATGGCGGCGGCGGCCAGTGGATTGTCGCCGGTCAGCATGACCACCCGCTCGATCCCGGCGCGCTTCAGTTCGGCGATGGCATCCGCCGCCTCGGGGCGCAAGGGGTCGCTGATGGCGAACAAGGCCTGGATCGAAGAATCGGTCCCGAGCATCACCACGGTCTTGCCCTGGCTTTGCAGGCGTTGAACCTGATCCATCACGTCGCCAAACGGAACAGCCAGGTCGGCGAACAGTTTGGGACTGCCAATGTAAAACTGCCGGCCGCCCACCAAGCCCTCGGCGCCCGCGCCGGTACGGGAACGGAAATCCTCGGCGGGCGCCGGTTCAAGGCCGGCCGCCTGGGCGCGGCGCACGATGGCCTGGGCCAGGGGATGTTGGGAGCGTGATTCCAGGGCTGCGGCGGCCTCCAGCACATCACGCTCCTCGTGCCCCCAGAACACGAGCACGTCAGTGACCTCCGGGCGGCCTATCGTGAGGGTGCCGGTCTTGTCGAGCGCCACGACCTTCACCCGGGCCAGGTTCTCCAGGTGGACGCCACCCTTGATGAGCAGGCCGTTGCGGCCGGCGGTGCCCAGGGCAGCGACCAGGGTAATCGGGATCGAGATCACCAGGGCGCAGGGCGCCGCGGCCACGACGAAAACGGTGGCGCGGGTCAGCCATTCCGCCCAGGGCAGGCCGAAGAGCGGCGGCAGGAGGGCGATAAGTACGCCGACCGCCAGCACGGCGGGGCTGTAGCGCTTGCCGAAGCGCTCGATGAAGCGCTGGCTGCGACCCTTGCTGGCCTGCGCGGCTTCCACCAGATGGATGATGCGGGAGAGGGTGTTGTCCGCGAACGCCTTGGTCGCGCGCACCGTCAGCGCGCCTTCCCCATTGATGCTGGCGGCGAACACCTTGCCGCCCGGGGATTTCTCGACGGGAACCGATTCCCCCGTCACCGGCGCCTGATTGACCGCAGAATGGCCGTCGATGACGTCGCCATCGGTGGCAACCGATTCCCCAGGCAGGACGATGAAGACGTCTTCCACTCGCAATGCTTCGACGGGTATGCGCGATTCCTGTCCACCTCGGCGCACCAGCGCGGTCTTCGGCGCCAGATCCATCAGCGCCCGGACAGCGTGTCGCGTGCGCTCGGCGGTGTAGCCCTCCGCCGCCTCGGAGATGGAATAAAGAAACACCAGCGTGGCAGCCTCCAGCCACTGCCCCATCACGCCGGCGACGAGGGCAGCGACGGACATCAGCAGTTCGATGCCGATCTCGCGCTCTTTAACCAGTTCCTCGAACGCCTCGCGGCCAAAGTAATAACCACCAATAATGACCGCGGCCACATATAAGATGATCTCGGCGATGTGGGGAAGCCCCAGGTAGCCCCCGGCAAAGCCCAGCGCGAGCAAAACCCCGGAAGTGGACGATGTCACGACCTGCGGATTTTTCCACGGCGGCGGCATTGACACCCCAGGCGCGGACAAAGACGCGGAACACGAACACGCCATTACTCGCCTCCTGCCGCCAGTTCAGGCGTCTGGATGCCGATGCGGCAGCGGCCGTCTTCCCGCAGGCACATTCGCTGGCGGAAGCGCTCGACATCGTGAGCAAAGCCCCCATCGACGTCCGGCAGCAGCCGGAGCGCTTCATACAAGCGGTCGAGATAAGGGATGCCCTCAACCAGCCGGTGATAGACCCACCGACCTTCCTTTACCGCAGACAACAAACCTGCCTGCCGCAGCACCTTGACGTGGCGTGAGAGCTTGTACTGGGGCTCCAGAAGGCTGTCCACCAATTCGCACAGGCAGGATTCCTCGCCTGTCTCGGCCAACAGCCGGACGATGCGGACTCGGGTCGGGTCGGCGAGCGCCTGGAATATTTCCTGGGGTTTTACCTGAACTGTATGCATAAATGCATAATAACGCATGTATGCATACAGTTCAAAGAAGGATTTTAGATGCTGTGAACGATCGACTTACATGGCAATAAAAAGAACCGGTGGGAGTCGTCCTATCAATCCACGACGGCCACCCTCATCTCATCTCCATTAGGAACCTCGTATGAACCTGCTGCAGATCCTGATCCTCGCCATCGTACAGGGGGCGGCAGAACTCTTGCCGGTCTCCAGTTCGGCTCACGTCATCGTGGCCGAGAAGTTGATGGGGCTGGACCCGACCGTGCCCGAGATGACGCTGTTGCTGGTGATGCTGCACACCGGTACGATGTTCGCGGTCATCGTCTACTTCTGGAACTCCTGGCGTACCACTTACTTTGGCTCAGCCCAGGCATTTCGTGCCAACGCGCTCCGTGTAGTGGTTGCAACCATAGCGACTGGCGCAGTGGGACTGGCCCTGCTGCAACTGATCAAGTACGTGGTCGCAGGCAACGCGCCCGGATTTGAAATTGAACATCTGTTCGGCAATGCCAGGCTGATGGCTGTCGCGCTGGCCGCAGCCGGCGTGCTGATCATCGTGTCGTCACGTTTCCCCGAGCGCACGGGCAGTGATGGTCTGTCGCTGCGCAGTGCGGCATGGATCGGCGCAGTGCAGGGCCTGTGCCTGCCGTTTCGGGGCTTCTCCCGTTCGGGCGCCACCATCTCGACCGGCCTCGCCTTGGGGGTGGGCCGCCGACGAGCAGAAGAGTTCAGCTTCGCGCTGGCGGTGGTGCTCACCCCCGCAGTGATCGTCAAGGAAGCGTATCGACTTTACCAGGCGCAGGGCGCTGCCATGGCCGTGCATGCAGGCGGCCTCATGCAACTCGTTGGCCCGAGCTTGATCGGCATGACGTTGAGCTTTCTGGCGGGGTTGGTGGCGCTACGCTGGCTGTCGCGCTGGCTGGAACAGGGCCGCTGGCATTTTTTTGGCGCCTACTGCCTGTTGGCCTCGTTGGTGGTGCTTTGGGTGGGGTAAACCTTGGCTGGGGTTCTGGTTTGGCCATCATGATGGGTCACCGCACTTTAAGCTTTTGAAGCTTCCTCGAACAGCACCGCACTGACATGGCCGAGTGTCGAATGCCCGACGTGTCGGGTTGTAGAATCGCTCGATGTAGTCGAACACATCAGCACGGGCCTATTGCGGGTTGCGGCGCCGCTCGTGCGCGATACGTTCTCGTGAACGTCCAAGTCCTTGGCGCCTGACTCGCGGCTATGCTGCGCTCAGTGCCCGCGCGACCGCTTCAATTTTGAATTCCCGGCTGAATTGCCGTCTTGTAACCATGAACCCCCCATTCCACACCTTAACAAAGTGTTTTTGAAACGGGCAGCGGCCCAATTGGATTCGACTTCTAGGGAAGTCGAATCCAATGGTCACTTTGCCACCGTTTTTCGGCATGCTTGTGTGACCGCCAGGATTCTGTTGCAGAACGCGTTGTCGCAGTCGATTTCAGTTTTCACTGAGGCTGGAATTCCGCGAGTGCACATGGTTGTTAAACACCAGACGGCCCGCGCTGCCGCCCGAATTCCCAAGACACACCGCCACCACGTATTACCGCTGTCAGAGTCTGCCCAAGGCGCTTCTCGATCACTGGTTTCCACGGCAGCAAGCTGAATCCCATGCCGTCATCAAGCATCGCGAAGCGCCCGCTGGCGAGTTGCACGTTGCGGCGGTAAACCCCAGTCGCATGTTCTCTATCTGACAGAGGCCGGTGCGCCAAGCCGGTTTCCGAAGCGATGGTTTTGGCAGCAGCATCAATCTCGCGCCTACGTAGCGTCGCCAACAGATTGCGCGCCAGAGTCACACGCTGCCCATTTCGCTTTGCCAGTCCCTGATCGACCAGGAAATCGGCTCGCTGCCGTAGCGCATCTTGCACTTCGCCGCCGAACCCGGTGTCCGAAATAATACTGCGGACACCGCTGATCAATTGCTGGTCCAGCCAGGTCGCACCGATCACACAAGTCTGTCGTTCGATGGGTAGGTGTGAACGCAGTTCCACTGACACGCCCCCCAGCCTTTGCGCATCATATTGCCGGCCTTGTTCAGGTAGGTCTGCTGGCAGCCGCCAGACGCCCTCGGCCACACGTTCGACAATGCCTGACCGACGCAAGGCTTCCAACCGCCGCACATGGGCATTGACTACCTCGTTGGGGTCGCGCTCTGGCGTGGCCCGAACCTTGGCCAATGTCAGGTGATGGTCAGTGCGGTACAAGCCATCGATCGCGAGCGAAGCGATGTTCTTATCGGCCGCGCGGTTGCCGGTTGGACAATGGGTTTCGACCACGGCGCCGACCGGGTAGTGGCCCAGCTCAGCCTTGGCATTCAAAGCGACATAGTGCGCCTTACCGTCAATGCCATCAATGACCAGATAGCCGCGGTCGTATAACTCGTCGGCCATACCCTTGGCTACCACCCGGCCGATCACCGGGCGGACGTTCTCGCCCGGTTCGAACACGGCCAGGTCACGCAGCACGCCGCCCATGGCCCGCTGCATGGTGCGCACGATGTCGCCGCGTTCGCCCATGCTCCGCAGAACCTGTTCTGCATCGGCGTCGATGGCCCACACGCCGGGCGATGACTCATCCGCCAGCCCCATGCGCTGCAAGCGTTGCAGCCGTCCAATCAATAGCATGCGCTTCTGTCTGCGTGATGGATCACTGACAGGCTGATTCATGTGAATCAGCCCGCCTTGCGCTTCACGTTGCAGCGTGCGATCCAAATTGGTCCAGCGCTCCTGATCGACCTCCCGCCGCAGACTCCGCTGGATCTCCATCTCGGTGCGCGGCCCCAGCCATTCGGTCGCCAGTTCGGCGGCTCGTTCGCGCATCCCTTGCGCGATGTAGTCTCGCGAAATGATCAAGTCCTTGCCGGTGTCGTCTTTGCCGCGCAGCACGACGTGGGTATGCGGGTTGTCGGTGTTCCAGTGATCGACGGCCACCCAGTCCAACTGTGTACCAAGGTCGGCTTCCATGCGATCCATCAGGGTACGGGTGTAGCGGCGCAGGTCGTCGAGTTGCTCGGCGTCCTCCGGCGAGACGATGAAGCGGAACTGGTGCCGGTCCTCCCGTCCGCGTTCCTCGAAGGCGACCAGATCGGCGTTGTCCGTTGTTGATCCATAGGCTTGGCCCGGTTCGCCATCGTGGCCCACGCCTTCGCGCTCGATGTAGCGCAGATGCGTGGTGGTCGAGCGCGATCCGGCTTGCTTGAGGTTCACCAGCCGGGTCTTGATCGTCACGCGCCGTGATCCCGTCTGCGCAGAGCGGCCGGTAAAACGGGCGGCCACATGCCCCCGCCCAAGGCGTGCGCCAGGCCGCGCTCCCGACTTGCGCACCGACTTGCCGCCAGCCTTGCTGACCTCCTTCAAAACCTGCGAGACGAACTTCTGTTGGCGGTTCTTGGGTGCGCTGGGGCGGACGCGGAAACGGTCATCGTCCTGCTTGCTCATGGCATGAACTCCAGCGCGGCACCGCCAAGTCCAGCGGGCGAAGCACGCTGATAGGCCAACACGGGCGGGGATTTCGCGCCGCACGCGGCACACGGCCGCCCGACGCGCGTGCCGCGCCAACCCACGTGCAGACAAGCCTTTTGACGAGACGAAGTGCCGCGTCCTTTTATCTTGCCCTCCGTCTTTCCCGATCGCTGGCGCGACCGGCTCCGACGGGCTGGCTGCGATCGTCTGCACGGATGAAGCACCGCAGCTGCAGGCTGTGTGGCAAGCGACGTGCAGTGGGACTGCACAAGAATTGGCAAACACCACTGCACATTCATGGCGTGTCCCACGTCCATAATGCTTGCGCGCTGCCGATCACGGCGGAGACAGCAACGGGACCAAAATAGCGACTGTCAAATGATGCTGGGCTGGTCGAGCTGAGCAGGAACAGTTCGCCATCATGAAGCCGCCGACAGTGCTGCCAGGCCGACAGTGGACGGCCACGGCCATCGGCTGTGCGGGCGACAGCTTCCGCCACGCCGTCGATGCGAACGATGTGCTTCTCGATACAAACCTGCTGTGGCGCCATCGCGCCGACGCGCTTGAGCAGCGGGATATGCAGAGGCAGGTAGCCACGCTGCGCAGCCAGCGCAGCGGCGTCTGCCGGAAGGCTGGCGAGCACGATGCTGTCGACGTGCAGCGAGTGGGGCGCACCGATGCGGTACCAGCCAGGCGGGACGCTGTCGCTGGGGTTGTAGACGATGCGCGCAACTGGTGTATGAACCGACTGCCAGGCGAGCGCAGCGATGCCGAGGACGGTGAACAGCAAGACAAGCAGGCGACGGGTGTTCATCGCAACACCTCGCCAGCGAGGTAGGCAGCATGCCGCTCGACCGTGTAAGCCGGCAGCGGCAGGCGCGCAGAAAGCCGGTTGCCCAACGTGCTCCAGTACGCGGTCGATACCGCTACCGGATCGATGCCGAGTGCTTCGATGGCGTCGATCTGCGGCAAAACCGACTGCACCTGCCGTTCACCCTCGGCGCACAGCAGCAGGTGCGCACCCGGCTGGATGCCGGCGATGCGCTGCACCGCATCGAGTGGCGTGCACGCCTGCAGCACCATGAGCTGCCAGCGTGTCGTGCCATAGTCGTTGGACTCCCAGCGCACGCGGCAGAACACAGCCGCCGGTGTGAAGATCGCGTAGCGCCGCCAGCGATCCATCCGCAGTTCACGCACCGGGTGACCGAAGCGCAGGTAGACGTTGATCCGGTGCTTGACGAACGCCAGCGATACACGCGTCAGCGGCGTGTCGTTCGTGATGCTGGAAAGCACGGGATGGGGTAGGGGTGGCGCATCGTTGACCGCTTGCGGGCGTGCGTTCATGGCTGCTTTTCCGGGAATTGATGTTCCAGCAGCGCGCGCAACATCTCGGCGACTGTGAGGTTGCGTGTGAAGGCTTCGATCTTGATGCGGGCGCGTAGCGCCGGCGTCACGTCGAGGGTCAGCCGGGCGGTGTAGAGATCGGCTTTGCCGATGTCTGCACCATCGCCCTGGCGCACCCAGGCGTCCGCGTGCGGGTTGGCAGGCGGGCGGGCGCCAATCGCAACGCGTTTGCCGTTTTTCATCGCGCCATCCCCAACACTTCATCGGCGAGCGTCGCGATCTCGCGTGCAGCCATGCTGTCCGCGTCGAGTTCGAGCGCGAGCTGACCTCTGGCCACGCTGTCGGCAAACACGATGCGCTGCCGAACTTCCGAGAGCAGCGAAGGCAGCGGTTGATCGGCGAGTGCGCTACGCGCCTCGCGTCCGATCACCGTGGTGCTGACGCGCCGGTTGATGACGAAGGCCGCGCGCAGCGTTGGCCGGAACACCTGCGCTTCGCGAATCAGCGAAACCATCTCGGCGCTGGCCCATACGTCGTAGGGACTGGGCTGAACGGGAATCAGCACCAGGTCCGCCGCGAGCAGCGCGGAGCGCGCGAGGGCGGCAATTCGGGGTGGTCCGTCAATGACGATGTGATCGCAGCGCCTGGCTAGTTCTGGCGCTTCCTGGTGCAGGGTTTCCCTTGCCAGGCCGACAGCACCGAACAGCCTGGGCAAACCGTTCTGGCTGCGGCGTTGTGTCCAGTCCAACGCTGAGCCTTGTGGATCTGCATCGACTAGGATCACTGAGCTGCCTTGCATGGCCAGCTCGCCAGCAATGTGCGTGGCGAGGGTGGTTTTGCCGACCCCGCCTTTCTGGTTGAGCAGCGCGATGATCATGATGCGCTGCCTGCTGCATGCCGGTTTATCCACAGCGCGCAGGCTCTTCTTATTGTTAGTTTTATAGATTTTAAGTTAGAAGCTAAGTTAGGAAACGCCGAAATCCACGCTGAGCAAGGCTTTGCAACCCGTTCGTACTCCTGATGGCACGATAGCGCTACGCCTGATAGCACGAGTATTCCTACTCCCGATAGCACGACTGGATTCACCGTTTTTCCACAGGCACTGCAGCGGCACTGAAGCTGCCTCCGGGGCGCAGTGGTGCCGTGGAGGGCACGGCGCGAAAGGTCAGCACCTCCGGCCCATGTCTTGGCCGCAGGATGGCGAGCGTGTAGCCCGGCAAGGGTTGCCGTGCCACGATGCGGCGCAGGTCGTAGGCGAAGTCGGTGAAGCGCGCCAGACTCCCGGACTTGCGGTGCAACTGCGGGAAGTCGAAGCGCCAGCCGTCGCGCTGCCAGCCGCCGTGCTTGCGCACAAGGCGGTACAGCCAGCGCTCGATGCCACCGGTCAGGCGAAAGTAGTTGGCGTCGATGGTCAGCACCAGACTCTCGTCGAGCACCCCGGCATAGAACCAGTCCGGCAGGATCAGCTCGATGCCCTGTGGCCGGCCCTGGCCGTCCGCGCGTTCCTTCCACTCGTTGATCCACGAGAAACGGTGCAGGCGCCGCGCATTGTGCTGACGGATCGAGGTGGCCACGCTGGTCGACTGCAAGCGGTCCAGCGCCGCCTTGAGGCGCTGATAATCGCGCAGTGACGTACCACGGCCGATAAAGCGCAGGATCTCGTAGGGGGTGGCCGCCATCAACCGCGACGAGCGAATCCCCGCGTCGCGTGCCTCTACGATCTGGCTCGCCGCCCAAATCAGGATGTCCGCATCCCAGATGGTCGCCAGGCCATGCTCGGCCGTGCCTTCGACCCGCACTGTCACGCTGCTGGTGCGAAAGTCGATCGGCACCGTGCGCTTGCTCTTGGCCAGCGAGAAGAACGGGTAGGCCATCAGGTCTTGCGCGTCGCGTGCCGGCAACTCGCCGGAGAAGGCGTGGAACAGTTCGAGCTGCTCGCGCTGCGGATCGCGCCCGATGACCATCGGTGAAGGCGTCCATCTTCACTCAGCGTTCGCCGGTACGGTGTGCGGCGTGTTGTTCGGTGTACTGCGGATCGGAGGTCATCTCAAAGCTACGAGCATCGGCCCACGCTTCGAGGTCGCTGATGGCGTACATCACGCGCCGGCCGAATTTGCGAAAGCGAGGCCCGCCGCCGATGACGCGCTGTTTTTCCAGCGTGCGCGGCGACAGCCGCAGGAACTCGGCGGCTTCATTGTTAGTCAGGTAGCGCGCAGACTGCGTGGACTGGGAAGGCTGCTGGGTGGCAGCGGGTACGGGATGCGGCCGTAACGGTGCGGGTCTCATGGCATGGGCCTCCATCGGTCAAGATCGGCGACGAGGCAATCGCCGCCGGATGGAAGCAGTCTGGGGAAAGCCAGGCGTTCTGCGCAGGGATGTTTTGCGCCGCCGCGCGAACGTCCCTGTGCGGCCGTGCCGAGTCAGAGTAGGCGCTGGTAGCCGCCGTCCATGAGCGTCTGACCGCGCCGGATGAGGCGGCGAACCTGGGCGCGCAGATCGCTGTCGTCGTACCAGCGCTCGGCGACGGCGGTGATGCCGAACAAGACTTCGGCCACGCCGCGGTGCGACGCACCAGCCAGCGTTCCATCGAGCGCCTGCAGGGTGCGCATGTGGAGCATGGCCGTGCGACCAGGTCTGTCCGTGGCGATCGCGCTGTGGTGCGCGCTATAGGCATCGAGCATAGCCAGATCGGCTTCGATTGCGCGCCAGCGCTCGCGAAGCTGGCGACCGGCGCGGACGGCATAGGCGTAAGCCATGCCATCTTCCAGTGTGGGCGATATCGCCATGCGCAGCTTGCGGTCGACGAGCTGGGTGGTCAGCACCAGCCGCTTGCCGTCGTGCATCAGCTGCTTGCGGCCGGGGATGTGCCAGAGCTGGAACAACAGCGCATCATCAGTGGGATCGGCATCCGGATAGACCTGGACGACCGAGGAGGGATCAGGGAACCAGTCGGGGTGTGCGTCGCGCGCATCGCGCGCAGGGTCTTCCAGCAGGCGCAAGCCCCAGCGTTCTGCTTCATGTTGCGGACGGTGCCGGTGGTGTTGCCAGGCGAGCCGGTATTCCGGGTTGCGCCGCAGGTATTCCCATGCCAGCGCGGGACCGTCCAGGTGCAGGACATACAGGTATGCAGCGCTTGGGTGCCAGTGGACGGCGCGCGAATCTGCCATGGCGAAATCTCCATCTCGGATGGGAGGAGTTCAATCGCAATGGGGGACACGGTGGGCAGTCCCATTATCGTCCGACGTCGGCAAGCGTGTTACCACGGCCGTGGATCAGCGTGGCACGCTGCAGCAGTCAATCAGGTGGCCGACAACAGGCCGTGCATTCGTATTATTTTGGACAGCGTTGCACAGGTGTTTTACAGATTAGTGTCAGTACAGGAAAGTTTGGATCCGGCGCCATGGCTTCCTAATGCGAACCGTTGCGGAATCGCATGGAGTGGCCTACGAGCGGCGAGGCAGAGATCGATCAGTCGTTGATCGATCCGTCAGCCCGAGCCAGCCGGGCATACTCGGATAGTCGCCGTTTGGGCGTGAAATGCGGATCGCGCGCGACGGCCAGGTTCCGTGGCCCGCGTATGCCTTCCAGGACGGACAGGCGCACATGGCCGAGTTGCGGCATGCCCATGCCAAGGTCGAGCAGGCCGAAGGCGGTATCGCCATCACCGGGATCGAGTTCGGTCAACAGCCAGGTCGCGTGCGCGTCCAGGGTGAATAGCTTGATGACCGGCAACGGGTCGCGTTTCTCGCCGCGCGCGGCGGCAGCGCCGTTGTCCAGCAGTTGGGCGCGCTGATCGTCGGTGATGAGGGGTTTCATGGTCGCTGCCTGCAAGCGATCATGATCAACGCGGCGTCGGTTTTGCGCAAACGTGCTGATGCGCCAAAGCGTGACTGTGACAGTGCGCTTCTACGCCAAATCGCCAAATCGGATTTCACCGAATCCGTGGAGGGTCGAATCGACGAATACGTAAGTACGAAAGCCATGATTTCAGTAAAAGCGGTTTCAGCATAGACACACCCGACGCAAGTTTACGCAGGGAATGCTACAAATGAACACTATAGATTGTAGTCCTATAGGGTTCTATCGGATGTCATCGTCGTTTTACACGAAACGACTTGATGTCACCGAAGAATACATTCCCTGCGGCGCTCAAGACAGTCAGAAAAGCCCGTGGCCTCAGCCAGGAAGCGTTCTCGGACGTGTCGAGCCGGACCTACATGAGTTCGCTTGAACGTGGCCTGAAAAGCCCGACCCTGAGCAAGGTCGCCGAACTGTGCGAGGTCATGGACGTGCATCCGCTCACCTTGCTGACGCTGGCCTATGGCGGCGACAGCAAGGGCGTGGGCGAAGTCATCGAGCGCGTGCGGCGCGAGCTGGCCGCTATCCAGGGGCGGAAGGGAAAATAGGCGAGGGAAGGGCGCTGCCCAGCGGCAGCGCCCGCGTGACGGCTACGTCATGATGCGTCCCGCCAGCCGCGCTTCGCGCGCATAGGCACTGATCGCTTTCGTCGCAATGAAGTGCAGGTCCCTCTCGACTGGAAGGCCAAATCGGCCACGCACCGATTTCAGCTCGGCCAAGCTCACATAGCCCAGTTCCGGGAAGCCCTGTCCCAAATCGCACAGCCCGAATGCATGGTCGTGGTCGTGCGGATCGATCTCGGTGAGCAGCCAGGTCGCAGCCGCGTCAGGCATGAACAATTTGACCACGGGTGGTGGGTCGAAGTCGTCGTTGTCGAGGGACTGCCGGCCGTTGGCCAGAAGTTGTGCGCGTTGTTCGTCGGTGATGAGCTTCGTCATGGTCTTCTCCTTGGAAGGATTCAGGGCGGGATTGCCCGGGACCGCGACAAGCACGGCGCAGCGCAGCCGTCAGGGTTCGCAGACGGCCGCAGGACGCCAGCGTGCAAGGCACGCGCAGACCTTGACGGCGAGAACGCCGTGATATGGTGAAGGGAACAGCAAGCCAGCCCCCACCGTCGCCCGCTACAGCAAGCGAAGCGCGCAGGCGTCAGTGATGGAAGCCGAAGGGGCGAGACGCCAATGGTGGCTCGATGTGCAGCACGACAGCGTGCCCCGGCATCAGCCGGGGGACGCACGGAATTTCCTGATCCCTGAAAATATCGAAGCCACTTTCCTGTAAAAACAACGGATGCACGAAGCCGCAAGTGCGCTTTTACGGAAATGCGTCCAACGCGGACGCTGAACTCGAAAGCGCCCCGCCGCTTGGGCGGGGCGCCGAGGGTGATGATCAGTCGCCCTTGCTGCGTGACCAGATCAGGTTGTGTACGCCATCCTCGCCTTCGACCAGGCGAGCGTAGATGGTCGCCGGGAACGACGGATCGTCGAGGGTCGCCGACAGATAGGGTCGCTCCGCCTTGCTGATTTTCTTCCAGGCCGCGCCGATCTCGAAGTTGCCGGCGACGATGCGATAGTCCGGGGCGTTCTCGCTTTCCTTGGCGTTCGGAATGAATTTAACCTTGACATTGAGCGTCAGGGTGCGAACCGTGCCGGTGAAGCTGTCGTTCTGTGCGGTGAAGGTGCCGATGTTTGCCATGATGAATCTCCTTTTGGTGGTGCAAGGTCGCGCCCATCGCGGCCTTGTCGGTGATCCGAAGGGCGAGGTACGGGCGGGCTGCATCGCGCAGCGGCCGCAACGCAGTGGAGGACCGGGAGGAACAAGAAATTTGTTGCGCGAGGAAGGCACGCAGTGCCGGGGAAATTTGTTGGGCTGGACGGTTGCAGCCATGAAGCCCGAGGCGCAGCCGGTGCCTCGCCAGGATTCACGACAAGCCAAGGCCGCCGTTGGGTGCGATCCTCACCGAAAGGCAGCATGGTTCCGGCATCCCCGCACAGTGGCTTCGCCGGTACGCACCCACTCATCGTCAAGCTCAGTTCCGAATCATCCAGTATGAACGCCACTCGTATATCGGCGCGGGGTTGATCGGTGGCGGTGTGGCTGGGCATGGTGGACGGCCTGTCGGTGAGCCGCCGTCGTTCTGGCGACCTGCCCGCCGGCGTCGGGGGTGGTGCGCCATTGCACAACCGGGCGCAGCAAAGTCTGTCGCACTCCGGCGCCCCGCATCTGCGGTGGTGCGCGTTTTGCGGAAGGGGTTTGGGGCTGCCGGCTGTTGAAACGCGCGCGGCATACCTGCCGCGCGCGACGTGCAATAGATGCCCCGGCGAAGATTCGCCGGGGCATCTTGCTTACTCGCTGGCCTCAGTATCCGGGAGCGTTTCTGCTTGTGCCTCCTGTACCGCTGCCCGCAGCATCACCGGCAGCCAACCCGTGCCTACCGCCAGCCGTTCCGCTTCGCTGGCCAGGTCGTTCTTCTTGAGCTTGGCGAGCCGCGCCGCGTGCTCCGGTGCGAACACCTGCACTGCCTCGATGGCCTTGGCCTTTGACACATGGGCGAAGTAGCCTTCGGCGGTCGGTGTCCACCACCGGTGCATGTCGAGGCCCGCCGCCTGCGCCAGTGCAACAGCGGGCAGCGCATCTTCACGTGGCGTAACCGCGCCCACCGTCGTGGCCACGCACACCGCCAGCAGCGACAGCACTTCCTGCTGGGGCAGCGCCAGCAGGTCGGCGAACAGCGCGTCCGGGTCACTGGGTAGCCGTGCCGCCCACGCCAGCCGCACTTCCCGCAACCCGATCAGGGCGGGCGACTGCGCCACGTCCGGCGCAAACGCATCGAGTCCATCCTGTGGCGAAGCGCTGATGTTGATCGGCGAATCACCCGAGCCGTAGCTATCGACCACCACGCGCAGCGCGAGGCGATGCACCACTGCCACCAGCGCCACCTGCGGATGGCGGGCAACTTCTGCTTGCAGCGCCGCCGTGCGGTGCGCGCTCAAGCGCCGTGTCAGCTTCTCGGAAATGCCGGGCGCAGTCGGCATCTGTGACTCACCTTCGCCGCCAGCCTGCATGCCTTGCCGTTCCTGCGCCCGCAATACCTTGGCTTCAGGCTCGCGCAGCAGTCCACGATGGATGACGACCTCACCCGCGTGATTGACGGTCACGATAGCCCCAGCCATCGCCAGCATTTCGGGCGCGAACACCAGCAGCGATTGCTCGATGGTGTCGAGTTCCGCACCGAGCTTGTCGCTTTCCTCGTAGAGTCTCGATGCTTCTTCTTCAGCGATGTCCTCGGTATCGTCGGCGTTCAGCCTATCCTCAATGGCCTGCTGCCGCGCTTGCAGCTTGGCGATGCGCTTGGCTTCGGACTTGTTGGGCGTGCGCCGGTCACGGCGAGCATGCCGGAACCCGTGCAGTTCCGCCGACGTGATGCGCGGCACAGCTTCAACCCATGCCCAGCCTTCTGCCCGGACGCTGTCCGCAGTGGTGGCGAGCTTGTCTCGCGCAAGGCTGTCCAGCAAAGACGCATCGGTCAGGAACACTCCCCGCGTATCGTTAGAGAATAGGTCGCGCCGCAAACCGCCGCCTGCGGCCTCGTAAGCCTCGATACCGACGAAGCGTGCCAGTGCGTCGCGTGTGGCGTCGATCTCGCGTTCGGTCAGGTGCTCGCGCAAGGCCTGCGGGCTGCGCTGCCATTGTGGTGACTCATAGAACGCGGCCTCTTGCGCGGTGTGGTCGTCAGTGATCGCCAGCGCCATCAACTGATCGAGCGTGACCGCATCGGCGCGATAGTCGGCCAGCAGGCGCGGCGAGACGTTTGCCAGCTTCAAGCGCCGCCGCACCACCAAGGGCGTCACGCCGAAGTCGGCGGCGATGTCTTCGACTGGCCGGCCTTCGGCCACCAAGGCGGCGAAGGCCTCGAACTGCTCGGCGGGGTGCATGGCCTCGCGCTGTACGTTCTCGGTCAGGCTCACGGTGCGTGCCGAAGTATCCGGCACCAGCAGGCAAGGCACGTCGTGCGCCCTGTCGAGCTTGCGTCGCTTCGCCAGCAGCTTCAACGCGGCCAGCCGCCGCTTGCCAGCGACGACTTCGTAATGTTCGCCGTCGCTCGATGCGGTGACGGTGAGGTTTTGCAGCAGGCCGACGCGGGCGATGCTCGACGCTAGTTCTGGAATCGACGCGCCGCCGCTATTGCGCACGTTGCGGCTGGAAGGACGCAACTGCGACAGTGGAATCAACAGCAGCTCGTATGCCGTAACGGCAGCGGTGGTGACTGCGTGCATGGCCTGGGTTTCTTGATGGGTAAGGGTGTTCATGGTGATCGCTCCTATCCCTCGCGGGAAATTGAAAAAATGGAAGAAGAAAACTTGCTGGGTGATTCACGGTGTTGGTGTCTGCATGCGCGGCCTCCTATGGTTTCCAAAGCTGACCGGATTCCAAGATTCGGAGCCCGGTGTGGACTTTGGTTTGTTCGGCGCAGTGACCTGGGCTGGTCGCCGTTGCCGCCGTCTTTCCTGAGTTCATCGCCCGCGAACAACCGGGCCGGCGAGGGTCTGGCGGTCAAGGAAGAAAGCGCAGGGTTGGTGCGGCCCGCAGCGCAGCGAGGACACGGCCCTGCGCGCCTTGACGGACAGGCACCGCTGGCTACGGTCGCGGGATCAGCGATGAAGGAGAGGGAAAGACGGATGACCGGCTTACGGCCAGATGATCGACGGGCCAACGCCGCGCGGCGAGCGCTGCTGCGTGCCACAGGCACGCCTTGATGGAAGTGAACGAAGCGCGTAGCGCGAAAACAGCATCGTGCGCAGGCCGATCAGGCGCCGCCTGTTCGGCGGTCTTGCGGGGCGCCAAGCCTGCGCGGCGGGGTGGGCGTCAGCCGACCCCTGGAGGCAAGCGCAGCGCGCAGCTTTTTTCTCGAAACCAAGGGCACAGCAAAAAAGGGGGCAAAGCCCCCAGATCTACAGCAGCCCGCGTTCGGCAAAACTCAGGATGGCGCTGCCGGCGACGATCAGGTGATCCAGCACCCGCACGTCCACCAGCGCCAGCGCCGACTTCAGCGTCTGCGTCAGCATCTCGTCGGCGCGCGATGGCTCGGCTGCACCCGACGGGTGGTTATGCACCAGCAGCAGCGCAGCGCTATTCCTGGCCAGTGCCTCCTTGACCACCTCGCGCGGGTACACCGATGTCTGGCTCACCGTGCCACGAAACATCTCGACGTAGTCGATGACACGGTTCTGCGCATCCAGGTGGATGACGCCGAACACCTCGTGCTCCAGCGCCCCCAGCTTGACCCGCAGGAAGTCGCGCACCACCTGCGGCGAGGTCAGCGCTTCGCAGCCGCGCATCTGCCCGGCGAGCACACGCTGCGCAGCCTGCAACACCTCATCGGCATTGGCTAGACGGTAGTCGCCCGCGACATCGCGAACGAGAAGGGAAGAATCGAGAGAAAGAGAAAGTTGTGACATGATCGTGCTCCAGTCCGAATTGGGCGGAATTGCCCGGAACCGGAGGAACACGGCGCAGCGCAGCAGTCAGGGGTCGCAGACGGCCGCCAGGACGCCAGCGTGCAGGGCACGCGCAGCCCTTGACGGCGAGAACGACGTGGTACGTTGAAGGGAACAGCAAGGCCGCCTCTCACACACTCCACTGTCTCCTTGGCAAGCGGAGCGCGCAGGCCCGGTGGGCCGGAGGCGTCAGGGATCAAAGCCGCATGGCCGCGACTCGGCACGAGGCGCGGGGCGTGTCCGCGGGCCCGACGGCGGCAACGCCGGGACGCGTGGATGGTAAAGAAGCGTTTGTCCGAAATTTGTTTATGCCTCTCGAACAAGTTAGCACTGACCGGGGTGGTCATGTCGAAATGATATGTGAAAAAATCTATTTTAAACGAAAGTATTTTGATGTATATTCCTTCTAAGCGAAATCAGACTTGGACTCCCACTTATGACCAGCGCCTCTATAGATTCGATTCCTGATCTGCTGTTACGCAACATCCCTCGTGGGCTCGTAATGGGCATCGAGGAGGCTTTGGCTGCAGGGGCACAACGCGCCTACGCAGCAGCCAGAGGAATGGATGAGGGTCATCTGCCGCACGTCGTTGGCCAGATGCGGCACTTCCACATGAACGAGTCATTTCAGCGAGCCCTCTCCATGGGCGATGCATCGCCGACAGCGATTCGAGGCAATGGCATCGTGACCGGCCGGACCGGCGTCTTCACCCTCGCCAGATTCAACATTCCAGAAGGATTCTGGATCAACGGACGGCGCAGCCACACACGCAGGCAGATGTCCGTGGCGAACAAGGCAATCGAGCCGTTGGTTCAACCGGAGTTGTTCGAGGGTTACGTGTCTCCGTCCGAGGCGGTGGCGTTCTTCGTGGCTTGTTTTTCCGGATCGTTGCGGAGCCAGCCTGAGTCGCCGGTTTCGATCCAGGTTGCTGTACCTGATCGCGATATGCGCGGCTGGCTCTTCCGAGAGCCGCTGGATGCCTTCGTGCAGCGCTACGAACAGAAGCCTTCGGCCCAAGATGACCTCGCAACGCCGAAGCTGAAGAAGAACATTGGCAAGCAGGGTAAAGACGGAACTTCGCAATGAGCCGTGGTGGTATTCAAGGTTTTCAGAAGGAGCGCCTTAGTCAGATACTGGCAGCGCGCCGACTGAGCCAGGTGCAGCTCGCATCGCTTGTTGGCGTTTCGCCGGCGACGGTGAGCAAGTGGCGTTCAGGCAGCCAAGCGCCCGAGCGCGAGGCCTTGGATCGGCTTGCAGGCGTCGTCAACGTGACGCCGGAATGGTTCACCCGATTGCCCACGACGAAAGTGTCGCTACCGCTGTTTCGCAGCAATGCGTCGGCGCACGTCGCCGCTCGTGCGATGCTCGAAGCTAGGCTTGAGTGGGGTCAGGACATTGCTGTCGCTTTGTCGGAGTTCGTGGACTACCCGGCGCTGAACCTGCCCGGTCGCACGTTTTCCGATCCGGAGGAGATCACACCCGAAGAGATCGAGCTGGCGGCCAGCGAGTGCCGCGATATGTGGCGCATCGGCCGTGCGGCAGTACAGGACCTTGCCCTCGCGGTCGAAGGTGCTGGCGTCATTTTGATCCGCGAGGAAACAGGCATTGCGCAAATAGAAGGCCTGTCGGCATGGAGCGAAGTGCTTGGGCGGCCTCTCGTCCTTCTGTCGGCCGACAAGGATAACGGGTACCGAAGTCGATTCGACCTGGCCCATGAGCTAGGGCATTTGATCCTTCATCGGTACATTCCGCGCCCCACTGAGCGTGATCGCCACAAGCAGTTGGAACAGCAAGCGCACCGTTTCGCCGGTGCATTCCTGTTGCCCGCCGAGACGCTTGCCACCGAAGTGCGGATGCCGGTGACGCTGGATGATTTGTTGTTGTTGAAGCGGCGCTGGGGAGTCTCAGTGGGCGCGATCGTGATGAGGCTTCGTGCATTGAAGATTCTGGACGAGGAGGGCGCGCAGGCGCTCTTCAAGCGGCGCTCTGCGCGGTGGGGTGCCAAGTCAGAACCTGGTGATGGCGACCGGTCACCCGAGCGGCCCCGGTTGCTACGCCGCACCGTCGATCTACTGGTCGACGAGAACGTGATGCCGCTGGATGCGATTCCTCGGCACATCGGTCTGGCAGGACATGACATCGAAATGCTAGCCGGACTGCCTGAAGGCTATTTCCAGGGCAAGAGCAAGGTCGTGCAGCTTGCACGCATGCGCACTACTCCAGTAAGTACCGGGGATCGACCGACGATGGATAGCAATACGGTGCTGCCGTTCCGGGTCCCTCCCAAAGCTTGATTCACCATAGGAGATCGACATGCCGAAAAACACGAAGCAAACGTCCGCTCGCATCGCCACGCTGGCGGCGGAAACCTTGCAAAATGAGCGCGCCTCCCAGATCGCCAAGAGCCTCGCGGCGTCTGCGCTCGCGCAGCGCAGCGGCAGCAAGCAGACCGGGGCGGAGATGGAAGACCTGGCTGCAAAAGTGCTTGCCAGCGAGCGCTATGCGGACGAAACGAAGGAGTTGGCAGCGTCGGTCCTGAGTCAGGCGAACAAGGCGCGCTGATTTTCGTGCTGCTGCCTGATTTGTCAGCAATTGCTCTATTCGGCAATGGCTTCGTCAGGCTCATGCCGTGACGATTGAACGGCTGCGACCACCGCGCGATTACCGTTCAGGATAGCCTCGACCAGGGTGTTGAGTGCTGAGGTGGTGTCGGCGTACGCGCCTATGTAGCCCGATTGAATAAGGTCAAGAAACGCACCCTGCCGGATGTAGCGGCCGCCGAGCGTGTTGTAGCTGATACGAAACGCCCCACGCGGTCCCTTGCAGGACGGGTCCTGCAGCAGGCGTTCATAGTGATCAATTGGCGTGATGATGCTGCCGTTGGCCAAGCTGCCATTGCGTCGCACGAACTTCAAGTAAAACATTTCGGGATTCAATCGATATTCGAGTGGTCCCGCCGCATGTGTGCTGGCGAAGGCGCGCATGCGCCTCACCTCGTCCGCCATTTTCGGATCGGGACGGTAAAGCCAGTCGGTGGGTTCGCCCAAGTGACCGTTGGGCTCCAGCATCTTGTACTGCACCATCACGATGTTTTTCTTCGTGAGGTTGAGGTAGATGAGATCCACGCCGAAGACATGCTCCAGGTCGCGCCGGTTGGCAGTGAATACTTCCAGTTTGTCGGTACCCTTCTCAAACAAGGCGCGTCCGGTGATATGGCTCGCCGAGAGCGTGTAGCCAGGGACGGCACGTGCGTCATGTTCGATCACCGAGTCCTCCATCAGCGGTACGCGCGCCAGCGCCGTGGATTGCGATCCGACCAGCTCAACACGGCTGGCGCGATCGCTGGCAGCCAAGCCGAACGCCTTGAGGGCGGTTTGCACAGCGTCCTCCTGCACGGCAGAGAAGTTGGCGTAACGCTTGGGCGCGGTCAGGGATTCGGCCACTGCTCGAATCGGCCCCTGGTTCGCCGGGATTGCCACGAGCGCATCAATCAATGCACCGCTCAGTTTTGGCGATAGCACGAGTACGTCTGCTGAAGACCGCAATTTCTTTTGCAGCTGCGTCGCATGGGTGGTGCCATTGAGCAGCGCGAACATGGCCTGTTCGGTGTCGGGTGCCATGCTGACTGCGCGCTTGATCTTGATGCGAGTTTCCAGCGTCGTGACCGGGCTGCGTGAACTGACCAAGCCGATGTAGGCGAAGTGTTCAATCTTGTCAGGGTCCGCCCATTCGGAGAGTTTGCCGAAAATCAGGCAGATCGTGGGCGGCTTGATATCGGCGCACAGTTCATGCGCGCGCGCCAGCGTGAATTCGTTCAATCCACGCCGAGAAGCATGAAGCAGGCCGCTGTCGCTTTCGTCCAGGCGAAGGATCACGCAAGGCTTTGTCTGCACGTGCTGCCGTAGCGCATCAAGCCATGTTCGGTCTTCAGAGGCAGGCATCGGTTAACCAATCTTCGCAATAGAAGCACCGCCGCTGTCATGGCCGCGCTGCAGGTCAGAAACCACCTTCATCAATCGATTGATCGGCTCAGCCAAACGTTTTGGCAATACGCGGTGCTGCGTATGAATTTTCTGGTCGGCTATCCAGCGATGCGCGATCCAGACATCCTCCTCGGGATGGTCGTTGTCCACACCATTGCGGTATTTGTAACCCACAAGCGCATCGGCGTGCGACAACAGTAGCCGTGCCATCGTCATGTGAAAGCAATGGGCCTGCAGGTCTGCGGGACCCTTAGGGCGCGGGACGGTCAGACGCAGGCACTGATGGTTGTTGAACTGTTCCCAATCGGGGCCGACAACCTGACCCGCATGCTCCAGCATCTTGCGCGACTGTTCGCTCTTGCCATTGACGATAGCGACAGCTACCGCACCGGTCGGATAGCCAAGAGTCTTTGCCAGCAAGTTCATCCAACCCACGAGCCGGTGCAAGGTGGTGTCGTCCGAGAACACCAAGTACTGGTGCCGCTGTTCTCTGTCCAGAAATGTCGGCAACTGAGCATAAAGTGGATACAGCAGATCATGCAGGTAGACATAGGTCTGCCTGCGGCCTTGCTCATGGCTGCGTGTTGTGGCGGTCAAGGCTCGTTCGGCCCACTGCGGCGTGATCTCGCCCATCGTCATTTCGGTGATGTCGATGGAAATGAGCGCGAAGCCCAGCGACTTGCCGATCAGCGCTTTTCGCCCGTCGAAGGCGTGTCCCAGTTCGATCTCGACTCCAGCGAGCACCATGGGCTCGGTCTGGATGGGCGGGCCAAGCACCGCAATGTCGAGACGAAACCGACTGCCGAAGGGGGTCTCCAGTGGATGCTCGGTCGCGACATGGTCAGCACCCAACAGTAAGTTGCCCTCCAGAGGGTAGTCCGATGCATCGGCATCCTTGAACGCCCATGGCATCGCTAGACCAGCCGCGAGGCGACGCGACAGTTCGGCGGCGATCAACCCCTTGGCACGCTGGTGTTCCGGGCTTTCGCGCACGGCGCGCTGTCGGTTGGTCTCTTCCTCTTCGAATTGTGCCTTGAAGTCATAGGTCCTCCCGGCCGGAAGTTGCCGGAAGTGCGAGCGCCGGCGCAGCTTGCCCTTCTCGAACGAAGGACTCACCCAAGTCACCAACTGCTGGGTGACGCCCGGCGCGACCAAGGGCCACAACTTGCGCGCGTGCTCGCGGCTGCGAACCTCGCGAGCAGTGATCCGCATCTGAAAGAGACCTTTTCGGGAAAAGACGGCGACCGCTTCATCCATGCTCGTTTCTCACCCTGGCTCCACCGGCGTCCTTCTGGATCGTCCACCAAAACTTCTGCCGATTATCGTAGGCCGCTGCGTCATCGAGCGTCAAAGTGGCATCGCTTGGGTTCTGGCAGCCGGTCGCAAGTGGGGTCATGAAAGATAGTCCTTGGTGCGTGCGTAGAAGTTGGAGGCTGAGGGCAGTTTTTCGTTTATTGCGATTTTCGTTTGTTTCGATTATAGTAGCATTAATTATTTTCCGACACCACCGGAGTTCACCATGACCACCACCGTCCTGTCCAAGATGACACTGCCCGTCGAACGGGAAGTGCAGGCGGCCGTGCAAGGTCAACGTGCCTTGGCGGCCTACCTCGCCACCCAGTTCGAGATTCAGCGCATCCAGATCTTCGACGACAAGAACCAGGCTCATCAGGTTGAGCTGCCGACCTCGGCCTTGCGTCTGCTCGTGGACATCCTAGCCGAGCTGGCAGATGGCAACGCCGTCAAGGTCGTACCCGTCCACGCGGAGCTGACTACCCAAGAAGCGGCCGATCTGCTCAACGTCTCCCGTCCGCATTTGGTCAAGCTGCTGGAAGATGGCGTGCTGCCTTTCCACAAGACCGGCAAGCACCGACGCGTGCGCTTCGCTGACCTGATGCTGTTCAAGGGTCATCGTGACCACGCCAGCGAACAAGCAATGGAAGAACTGGCGAAGCAGGCCCAGGAACTGGGGATGGGCTACGAATGAGGCATTCGCCGTTCACGGCTGTCTACGATGCTTGCGTTCTGTATCCCGCGCCGCTGCGGGATTTCCTGATGTGGCTCGGGCTATCCGGACGGTTCCGTGCGCGGTGGAGTGCGCAGATTCACGACGAGTGGAAACGCAACTTGCTACTGAACCGTGCTGACCTGACGCGCGAGCAACTGGATCGTACGTCGGCACTGATGGATAAGGCCATTCCGGATGGTTTGGTGACCGATCACGAAGTGCTCATCGCAGGCTTGGCCTTACCTGACCCGGATGATCGCCACGTGCTGGCCGCTGCGATTCGCTGCAATGCCAGCGTGATCGTCACCTTCAACGAAAGGGACTTCCCGCAATCGGCGCTGTCGCCTTTCGGTATCGAAGCACAGCATCCAGACCTGTTCATCGAGAACTTATTCGATCTCGATCCGGCCGCGGTCGTCGCAGCCGCCCAACGCCAGCGCGCCCAACTCAAGAATCCGCCGATGGACGCGGACCACTACATCGATGTGTTGCTCAGGCAGGGACTCGTCCAAACTGCCAAGTCGCTAACCATCTATCAGGTCATTTTGTAGTGCGGAATCAGCTCGGGCGTTGTGGAGATTGAATGGCAGAACCAACCGAAAAAACGATCAAGCGACTCTTTGCATTGTCCGGCAACATCTGCGCGTACCCCGGATGTTCTCTGGCCATCGTGGAGAGCGTCGGCACCGTCACAGGGGAGATATGTCTATACATGCCAGACGCGAAGGCGGTCCCCGATATGAGGCCTCTCAGACCGATGTAGACCGGCATGGCTTCGACAACCTGATTTTGCTGTGCCGACAGCATCATAAAGTTATCGATTCACAACCCGACGTCTACACCGCTGAAGCCCTACGGGAGATGAAGGCAATCCATGAGGATGTGGCAGGGCGTGCCGAACAGGCAGCAGACAGCTTTTTTGCCAAAATCCTGCTGAATGACTTGCAAGTCACAGTGACCAACAACACCGGCAACGTTGCGATCAACAGCCCCGGGGCGATCCAGGCGCATACGGTCAACGTCAAGACTACCCGCCGTGCCGTCTCTGTTAATGCGCCGCCAGGAACCATTGGTGCCGACCAGCAGCTGAGTCGATACGTGCAGCACCTGATCAAGCGGTATAACGAATTCGCCAGTGCGGACAAGACACGTGCGACGAAGTTTAACTACGGCGTTATTTCGGCGAACGTAGAAAACCGGTTCGGCGCTCCGTGGAAGCTGCTACCGGCTGAAAAGTTCGACACCGTATGCGAGTATCTGCAGCAGCGCATCAGCAAAACGATCCTGGCCAAGCAGAATGCTGCCAAAGGGTACCGTGCGTTCTCAACCTACGCTGAATTCCTCGCGAAGTAGCCCCGAAACTGGCGGTGGGTACGTGGCTCGGCTCCGGGCAGTGGTGGAGGTGCAATAGAGCGAGGGCATGCGTGGAGTGTCGACGCCTGTGGATAAACAGAGAAAAGTGAAAAGAAACGGGGAAGGGACACCATGTCGATACTGCAGGAAATACTGGGCTGGACCAAGGGGCTGCCCACATGGCAAAGCGATGCTGTAGCACGTCTGTTGGCGAAGCCGGCCCTCACCGCTGACGATCTGAGTGACTTGTACGCGCTACTCAAACTAGCGCATGGCATTCCCGATCCAGAGGAGCGCAAGCCGAAGCCGCTTACAGCCGACCAGATTCCCGCGCCGGTGAAGGTCTCGACGCATGTTGAACTGCGTGCCATCAAGAACATGCGGCACGTCAATGCGATTGCCGAGAACCAACACCTGGCATTCGGTACTGCCGGGCTGACTGTTATTTACGGTGACAACGGCTCGGGCAAATCGGGCTATTCGCGTGTGCTCAAGCGCGCATGCCGCGCCCGCGACCGAATGGAGGCGATCCACCCAAACGCCAACTTGCCAGCGAGCAAGGTCGCTGCTGCCGAAGCCGCTTTCGAGATTGTCGTCAATGGTGTTACGCAGGATGTGCATTGGATCAACGGCAAGGCGGCTCCTCCCGAGCTGTCGTCGTTTGCGATCTTCGACTCGCGCTGTGCTCGTGCCTACCTCGACAGTGAGGACGACTTTTCTTACGTGCCTTATGGGCTCGATGTTTTCGAGGGGCTGGCGAAGGTCTGCAAGCAGTTGAAGACCCTTATCGACACCGAGCATACGCAGTCAGCCGCCGACCTCACGGCATTCGCGCCGCTGCAGGGCGACACGCCTGTCGGCAAGCTGATTGCGACCCTGTCCGCCAAGACGACAAAGGCCCAGATCGAAGCACTGGCTACGCTGACGCCGGAAGAACTGGCTAAACATGCTGAACTGGACAAGGGCCTGAAAGAAAACAATCCGAAGGAGAAGGCTACCCAGTTGCGCTTGCGCGCCCGTCGCATCGCCGCCATTGCGGCGAATGCGACCAATAAGGGCGCGCTGGTGGACCCAGCGGTGATTAGCAAGCTGCGAGGTCTGGCGGACAGCTATCGCACGGCACAGACTGCGGCCGTGCTCGCTGCCAAGCAGTTCAAGGAAGGCGAAAACCTGCTGCCGGGCACCGGCGGTGAGGCGTGGCGTGAACTGTTCGATGCCGCGCGGAAGTTCGCGCTCGAATCTCATCCGGACAAGGCGTTCCCCGAGCTGGGCGCGGATGCGCCTTGTCCCTTGTGCCAGCAGCCCCTCGTCGAGGGTGCTGCGCGCATGCTGCGCTTCGAGGCATTTATCCAGCAGGAAGCGGAGAAGACCTCCCAAGCTCGCCGCACCGCGCTATACGCCGAGTACAAACCGTTTTCCGCGCACGTCTTGACGCTGAATCTCGACGATGTGACCTATGGTGAGATCGAGGCCCTTGACCCACAGCTCGCCGTGGACACCCGAGCCTTTGAGTTGGCGCTGACTGCTCGCCAGGAAGCCATCAAGGCGGCGGTGGTCTCACACCTTTGGGACGGAACCGACCAGACCTTAGTCAGTCCAGCGCCGCCACTTCAGGCACTGGCCGACAAGCTGAATGCCGAAGCCGAGACCTTAGAGAAGGCCTCGGACGAGAAAGCGCGCGCCTCACTGCAAAAGCAATTCGGCGAACTCGATGCGCGGGTACGGTTGAGTCAGGTCAAGGATGCCGTCGCCACGGCCGTGTCCCGACTCAGCCACCAAGCCAAGCTCGTGCAGTGCCTGTCGGCCGTGAAGACGAATGCCATTTCCTTGAAGTCGTCAGAGTTGGCCGAGAAAGTCGTCTCGAAGGAACTGGCTGAAGCGCTCAACCGCGAATTCAAGTCGCTAGGTGTCGGCACACTCTGCGTATCGCTGCAGAGTCGTTCCGACAAGGGCAAGGCCTTACACAAGCTGAAGCTGGAACTGCCGCAGAGCCGCAGTCCTGGCGATATCCTGAGCGAGGGCGAACAGCGGGCCATCGCCATAGGTTCTTTTCTCGCCGAAGTCGGCTTGAGTGGCGGCAAAGGTGGCATCGTGTTTGATGATCCGGTGTCCTCGCTCGACCATCGCCGGCGCGAGCGCGTGGCGAAGCGCCTGACTGTCGAGGCAGCGCAGCGCCAGGTTATTGTGTTCACCCATGACATCTATTTCCTTTGCCTATTGGCAGAGGAAGCCAAGTCAGCGGGCGTGCCGATTGCGACGCAGAGCCTGATTCGGCGCACCGAGGGCTTTGGTGTCGCTGATCCGGAACTGCCGTTCGAGGGCAAGAGTGCCAGTAAGCGGATCGGTGCACTGAAGGCTCAGTACCAGTTCATCACCAAGCTGCACAAGGATGGCGACGAGCAGGAGCATCGGAAGCAGACCGTTGATGCCTATTTCCGATTGCGCATG
Source organism: Pseudomonadota bacterium (assembly GCA_021802945.1). Taxonomy (GTDB): domain Bacteria; phylum Pseudomonadota; class Gammaproteobacteria; order Burkholderiales; family Thiobacillaceae; genus Thiobacillus. The sequence continues at coordinate 44,098 of JAJZRE010000004.1, read as the reverse complement.
GCGTGGGAGCGCGCCGTCGAGGAAGTGTTGCTGCGTGAGGTCATCCTGCGCTTCCGCAAAGGCGTCGAAACGCAGCGCCTTGCCGGAGTGGTTGTCGAGGACGAGGACTATGCCCAAGTGAATGCCGGAATGACGAAATGCTCGAACTACGCGCACGACAAGGCGCTTATGGGCGGTGTCGCCGTTCCCGAACCCGATGAACTGCTTGCCGACATCACGGCCCTGGAAACCTGGCGTGCGGAGATCGAGAAGCGTAGCGGGGAGACGGCCAAGAAGCGTAAGGCTGGGCCGGCAACAGCAGTGCCTGCTCCTGCCCCGTAGAAAACTCGCTGCCCGGTCAGGCGGCTGGCGTGACGGCCTTTTCCGCGCGGTCCAGCTTTCGATGAATGAGCGACACCAGCGTCAGGATGTCGAGCGCATCCTGCTCGGACATAGGCCAGTTGGTCTTGGGGGCGTGAGCGAGCGGGTTGCGTATGGCGCCGAAGAGGCCGACCAGCAGATTGGCAAAGCCCTTTTGTTCGCTCCTCTCGGATTCGGTGGTGAGTGGCCCAATGACCAGGACTGGGCTCTGAATCGAAAATGCTTTGTTTACCAACTCGGCACCGTCTGCGGTGAGACCTGACAGCAAACGGATGCGCTCGGCAACGCCCTTTGTGGACTCGAATACGGCGTGGAAGTAGTTTGCGTCCAGCAGTTCGGCGCGGCAGTACTTGAGCACTTCGGCGTGGACGTTGCGACTTTCCAATACCGCCTTCAGCCGACCAGCGCGGGCGCGGGCGGCGTCCAGTGTCGTGGCTTTGTCGGCGTGAGCGACCTTGCCATCCTCGCGCACGCAAAAGCCGGAAAAGGCGAGCACCACGTTCAGTTCATCGCGACGCCAGTTGAAGGCGTTTGGATCGCGCGCATAGTTGACCGGGTCCATCGCGCGGTTGATCAGCATGATCAGGTGGTTGCCGAGCTGGTGTTTGTCCTGCGCTTCAGCCAGTGCGTTGAACAGGCGCTTCCACTTGGTCATGCCGGGGGAGGTATCGGCGATCTTGATTTCTTGCAGCAGCCGTTCAATCTGCGTGCCAGTCAGACCGCGCTCAGTATCGGCCAGTACGCGGCAGGCCGCTTCCAAGTGTTGCGAGTTGAAGGGCGTGATGGGTATCGTCATGTATGAATGCGTGACGTCGTGGGTATCACGACGCGCTCAATCGGAGCGGCCGCTGCACTACGGGTCGGCGCTGACCGGCCGCCATCGACAGATTGGCCTTGCGCTGAATAATACGCAGCATTGCCAAGTCGTGATGAAATGTTTTGAAGGCTTCGGCGACAACCAAGTCTTGGAACACGCTCTGCGTCTGTGCGTCGGCAGGCAGTGTGACGATCCCGGTAGGAATCTCGCGGGTCCAGGTGCGCGCAGCCCGGAATGCCGCCACGATCTGGCCGAAGGTTGGCCAAGCGTGATCGAGATGGGCGTCCTCGAAGCCAATGTGGGTGCTGGTGATCTCGCAGAGCACGCGGCCTTGCTCGTCGCCGTGCTCGTTGAAGAAACGGCGCTTGGCGGCTATCAGGTCGTCCTGCACGGCTACGCGGCAGGCATCATAAAACTCGCGCGAATACCCCTTGGGTTGGCCATTCACCCCTGAGATATAGCTGAAATCGGTGGCAGTGCCGTCGGTGCGATGGACCCAGAAGGATGGCGTCGAATACCCATTGAAGTTGTTTCGGGTGCGGGTGAAGTGATCGATACCCACTCCCGTCTTGCTTGGCCCATTGGTGATGGCTTCGTCGTAGCGTTCGAGCAGCGCCACAAGGTCATCATGGTCGTTGCGATCCTCGGTCACCGCGCCATCGGCATAGCGCGCCAGCATTGCTTTGAAATGACTCAGAGCGGCTGCTTTTGTTTTCCACGTGCGTCCGTTGGACAGAATGATCGCTATCGCCATGCGACATCGGCATCAACCGATGGCCAGCTTGACTGGCTTGCCGACGCGGCTGAGCATTTCCACCAGTGTGTCGATGGTGAACTTGGCCGTCTTCTTGTTCACTACGTCGGACACGCGCGGACGCGAAACCATTAGGATCTCGGCCGCTTCGGCTTGCTTCAGGTGATGCTCGGCAATCCAGGTGGACAACTCGTCCATCAACTGCTGCTTCAGCAATTGGGTGTCGTTGATCTGCTTGCGGGAGGCTGCCTGCAAGCGCTTGGCCTCGGCGGGCGCGAAGCCAAGCTCCAGGAAGAGGTTCGCTCCCGGCTTCGTCACATGGCGGATTTCGGTGTCGATCTTCATTTCTGTGTCTTTCTCGCATTGACCACGGCGCGGTAGCGCGCCTCGGCAATACCCTTGTCCTGCTTACTGGTTGCCTGAGTCTTCTTCTGGAAGCAGTGCAGGACATATACGGCTTCCTCGAACTTGGCGACGTACATCACCCGATAGATGCCGCTGGCCTCCCGAATGCGGATTTCCTTGGCGCCGGCCCCGACATCATCGAACGGCTTCCAGTCGTCCGGTTCCAAACCAACTTGGACCTTACCCAACTGGAAACCAGCGGAGCGACGTGGGTCGTCCGGGAATGCCAACAAGTCGTCGTAGGCGGAACCCACCCAGCGAATCTCTTTTTCGTCGCTCATCACTTCAATAATATGTATAAAAGTTTATACACATCGAGAACGGAAGTCAAACGCTTCACGCGGGGTACGTGTTGGGCCGGTGCTCCGGTAATCGCATCGTCCATCGTATGCTGTCACAGTCCTGCGCAGTACCGCGCACCCTTGAGCGCGAACGTACCATCAGCAAAAATAAGTGGGGCGACTTGGCTTGGCAGACGTGCGGTATCGAGATAGCTCTGGTTCATGGTTTGAGCACCAGCAGCCCATCGGCCGAACGGGATACCCAAGCGCGGTCGCTGCCGGTCGGCAGTTGCGCGGCATCCAGTTTGGCGGCCCAGGGCAGGGCGAGTTCGCGTCCGAGTTGCAGGCACAGACGCACTGTCTTTACGCTGGTGCAGCGCTGCAGCAACTCACGCAGCACATCGGCGCGCAGGCTATAGGTGCTCTCGGCGAGTTCGCGTGCCTCCTGCAGCGGCTGACGCACGCCCACCTCGCTGAGCACTTCCAGCAGCGCTCGCTCTGGTGTCGAGACCCGAGGCGCGCCGTCGCGCTTCTCGAACGGTCCGGCATGAAGCGGATCGTTTGGCGGCTCGTCGAACAGGCGCTTGCGGTGGTACTCCGCCGGGAAGCGTTCAGTGAACCAGCCGGGGAGGCGGACGGTTGTCCAGCCGTAAAGGTGCAGAACGGACCGCTGCGACAGGTACTGCCTCACACCGTACCAGTCGAGGGCAGACTTGCCGCCGACATGCAGGCCTTCGACGGAGCGCAGCAATAGGACCAGACAGGCATGGAGATCCAGCGTATCGTTGGGGCGACGGTACACCCCGCGCGCCAAGCGGGAGAGCCACCCAGCACGCGCATAGTGGACGGCTAGGTCGGCGGAGATGCCCAATGCCGCCAGGTCTTCCGACGTCAAGGGAGTTCCCGGTGCCCACTGCCGGTAGAGGGAATTTAGCTTAGTTCTTTCAGTCGTAGCCATGCTACGACATTTACCATTATTTTAAGTGGCTGCCAAGTTTTGTTCGGATGCATTGGTCGTAGTTGTGCTACGATAACAGCAAATAATCCAAAGTTTCAGGCTTGCTGGTTCGCAGCGATAGTTGACGATTGATGGGCTGGAATAGCCGCCCGTCAAATCGAGTCCATCTCCAGCGCCGGCAAAAGAGCCCGTTTTATGACGGTATAAATGACGGTAAAGTGTGATGACGAAGCCAAATAAATCGAGTGTTCATGCGGGTTTCCGGCCACTGGAAACAATTGAGTGGGAGTGAGGGGTTCTTGGCCTTGAAAGTGTCCCCTTAAATATCAAATACTTGTCAAGTGTCGATGACGACCGTGGATACATCATCAACGACACGGACTTTCGAAGGCAAGCGATTGATATCGAAAGATTTTGTACGTTTCCGCTCGTGGCCGGGGCGTCTGCATCGCGCGAAGATTTGACGGTAAATCTGACGGTGGATTCTTCCTCGAAATATCGGCATCCGGGTTTACCGTCATATCCGCATGGCCCCGGACGGTAAAACCAATTTGTTGCGCAGTAAATATCGATGTTTTCCACTCAATTCGTCCCTTGAGGAGAAACGAACTGCGCGATAAATAGGATGTCAGTCGGAAAATTCGTATCCTTCCGGTACCCGCGGACGCACCGCGCGATTGGGATAATGGTCAGGCCATTCTACCGCGTGCGAATTGAAGCGCTGCCTCGGCAACACGTCGTCCGAGATGACGCGACGTAGCCAGATCCGCCTCCGGCGGCGCGACATCGGGCCCCTGGTCGGTGTTTGACTGGGCGCCGGCACCGAGCCAGAAGCCGAGACGGTTCAAATCCTCTTCCGATCCCGTCGTGGAGTTGTTCGCGGGCGGCAAGGCGAGGTTGACCCAGTGCATGCCATGCTGCGCGGCGAAGAGCGCGATCTGAATCAGCGTCGCCAGCTTGTCTCCCGAGTGCGAGCCTGAGTTGGTGAAGCCGGCCGCGATCTTGTCCTTCCATGCGAAGCCCTGGGCCATGACCGCATGGGAGGTCGCATCCTGGAAGGCTTTGAACTGGGCCGAAACGCTGGCCATGTACGTCGGTGTACCGAAGATGATCGCTTCGGCGCTGGCTAAATCACCCCAGCGCGTTTGCGCATCCTCGACCGTCAGCAACAAGGCTTCAGTGCCATCCACTTGTTCGATACCGGCTTTGACGGCCTCGGCTTGGCGCGCCGTGTGGCCGTAGCCGCTGTGATAAACGATGGCGATGCGAGTGTTCGACGTGTTCATTTCATGCCTCCCACAACGTGTTCGAGTTGACCAAGAATCCGCGGCCATCCCCCGCCCATGCGGTGATAGGCCATTCCATCCGGTGCACGGAAGCCGGACTGTTCCATGCGAACCAGCGTTCCCTCGCTCCGTGGAGACAGCGTCCATGTGACGAGCGTCGATAGCCCGCTGTCCGACTCCGTTCCGTCGCCCCAGCGGTAGGCCAACCGATGCGGAGCCTCGACCAGCACGACCTCGCAGTTCACAACGCCGGACCAGCCCGGAAGAGGTGTTGCGCGGAAGGTGAAGCGATGGCCAACCTCGGCGATGAAATCGTTCTTCATCAGCCATTCCTCGATCAGCCAGGACTGGGTGAGTGCGCGCCAGACCTTCTCGGGCGGATGCGGCAGCTGGCGTTCGAACACCAGGGAGCCAGTGTGTTCGGTAGGGTCAGTCATGCGTCCAGATTTCCCGTACTCGTTCACTTAAATGCCTTTTGGCACGCTGAACCGCCTCATGGATGTGGGTGTCTTTTGGCTCGCATTCCGAAACCCCAAGCTTTCGTACTCCCTGGCGCGGCCGGGGATTTGCCTCTCGAGCTTCAATATGGACGGGGGCGTATCGGTCGGTCATTTGTCCATCCTTCCAAGCAAGTCTTCAAGAGCGTCGAGCCGCTCGCGCCAGAAAGCGCCATAGAGACCCATCCAGTCGATCAGCGGAGCCAGTCCCTCGGCTCGGGCGCGGTAGTAGGTTTCGCGGCCGGCGCGTCGATCATTCACCAACCCGGCACGTTTAAGCACGCCGAGATGCTTCGACACGGCCGGCTGCGAGATGCCGGCGCGGCCCGTAAGGGCGTGCACTGTCTGCTCGCCGTCGTGAGACAGACGCTGGAAGATTGCCCTGCGGGTCGGGTCGCCCAACGCTGCGAACAGGATGTCGGCTGAGGATTGCATTCGAATAAATAACCCAGAAGTTATGAGTTGAGTATTTATAACTTTAAGGTTATGAGTTTGTCAACTGGACTCTTTCAGTACAACAATGAGACTCCGACGGCGCCTACAACGAATCAGAGCAGGCTGGCGGGTTCTCCGCCATGCTCGAAGAGCATCTTTCCCTGCCATTCACGACCCGGGTGCTTGGGCAGGCAGTGACCGCGGCCAAGGTCGATATCACCGCGACAGCGGGCGCGAAGCCAAGCTCCAGGAAGAGGTTCGCTCCCGGCTTCGTCACATGGCGGATTTTGGTGTCGAAAAGGCGCTGGCGCTATGCTTTAACAGCTGGCTCGCTACCGGCCCGCTTTGCCAATTGTGAAAGGTTCCTTCCGTCTCATAGGCAAGCACAGTTACATAATCATAGTATTGCCCCCTGGCAATATGGCACATTCCTTGCATCATGGATAAAGGCAGGTTTTTGTATTAAATCGCCATCCGGGCGAAACGGAGTCGGAATATGGGTGCATTTCCAGGGCGAGAGGCGGGCATCGAGCTCGCCGCCATCTATGAAATCAGCAAGATACTGAGTTCTTCTCTCGACCTGAACAAAACGGCGAGGGGAGTGCTCGGCGTGTTGTCGGCGCACCTCAAGATGAAGCGGGGCATGGTCAGTTTGGTGCAGTCGTCCGGCGAGCTGCACGTTGTTGAGGCAACCGGGATGTCGGCCGAGGCCGCCCAGCGCGGCCGCTTCCGCAGGGGCGAGGGGATCACCGGCAAGGTGCTCGAAACCGGCGTCCCCATCGTGGTGCCGGACGTGTCGGCCGAGCCGCTCTTCCTCAACCGGACCCGGGCGCGCAGCATGGCGGAAGGTCGCGGCGTCGCCTTCATCGCGGTGCCGATCAAGGTCGGCCGCGATACGGTCGGCGTGCTCAGCATCGACCGCGAACTCGACGGCGAACCGGTCAGCTTCGAGACCGATGTGCGCTTCCTCGCCATGGTGGCCAATCTCATCGGCCAGACCACGCGCCTGCACGAGAACGTGGCGGCCGAACGCGAGGAGCTGATGCGCTACCAGCACCGCCTGCAGAAGGAATTGCAGGGCAAGTACAGCCTCGACAACGTCATCGGACGCAGCAAGCGCATGCAGGAAGTGTTTGCCGAAGTGCACCAGGCGGCGCCCGGCAAGTCCACCGTCTTGCTGCGCGGGGAGAGCGGCACTGGCAAGGAGGTGATCGCCCGTTCGATCCATTATCTGAGCCCGCGCAAGGGCGCGCCCTTCATCAAGGTCAACTGCGCCGCCCTGTCGGAGACGCTGCTCGAATCCGAGCTGTTCGGCCACGAGAAGGGCTCGTTCACCGGGGCGACGCAGGAACGCAAGGGCCGCTTCGAAATGGCCCAGGGCGGTACGCTGTTCCTGGACGAACTCGGAGAGATATCACCCGCGTTCCAGACCAAGCTGCTGCGCGTGCTGCAGGAGCGCGAGTTCGAGCGCGTGGGCGGCAACAAGTCGATCAAGGTCGATGTGCGCCTGATTGCCGCCACCAACCGCAACATGGAAGAAGACGTGGCCAAGGGCACCTTTCGCGCCGACCTCTACTACCGCGTCAACGTGGTAAGCATCTTCCTGCCGCCACTGCGCGAGCGTCGCGAGGACATCCCGCTGCTGGTGCAGCATTTCCTCGACAAGTTCAGCCAGGAAAATGCGCGCAGGCTTGCCATCTCGCCGGAGGCGATGGAGGTGATGCTGAAGTGCAACTGGCCGGGCAATGTGCGCGAACTGGAGAATTGCGTGGAACGCACCGCGACCATGGCGCGCTCGAACGTGATCCAGGACGTGGACCTGCCCTGCCAGAAAAACAAGTGTTTCTCGCAGGTGCTGCAGCACTACGGCCGTGTGCAGCAGGCGATTCCGATCATGCCGAATGCGCCTGCGGCCAATCTTCCGGATGCGTACGGCAACGAGGTCGGCGAAGCGGAGGCCGGCGCCGATCCGGCGCTCATGAGTGAGCGCGAACGTCTGGTGTGGGCCATGGAGCAGTGCGGATGGGTGCAGGCGAAAGCCGCGCGTCTACTGAACATGACGCCGCGCCAGATCGGCTACGCGCTGCAAAAATACCATATCGAAGTCAAACGGCTTTGAGGCGATGGGTGAATAGTAAATAGTAAATGGTAAATCCCGGGGCATCATCCATCACCACTCATCGCCCCAGGCTGTAACGTTCCCGACAATTCCCCCCGCTTGAGCGCCCGGTTTGTCACAGTTGCGACAAACCGTAAATCTCCGCAAGTCCTTGTCTTTCGAGCCTTTCCGTGAATTTCCCGCATGGCATGCTTGTTGCTGAAAGGCTCCTGTACGAACCCATTCAACGGTCGGCCGCACCGGCGACCGCTATCGATGGACACAGACGGGAGCCAGGTATGAACAGTCATGCAGGTGGTGTGAGCACAGGGGCCGATCGGCCCAAGTCGATGGAAGAAGTCATGCAGCAAGTGGCCGAGCACAAGGGCTGCGGCACTTCCGGCGAGGGCGGCAAGGCGAGTTGCGGCTCGTCGGGCGGCCCGGAAGACATGGATCCGGCCATCTGGGAGAAGGTCAAGAACCATCCCTGCTACAGCGAAGAAGCGCACCATCACTTCGCGCGCATGCATGTGGCGGTGGCGCCGGCCTGCAACATCCAGTGCAACTACTGCAACCGCAAGTACGACTGCGCCAACGAATCGCGACCCGGCGTGGTGAGCGAGAAGCTCACCCCCGAGCAGGCCGCGAAGAAGGTGCTGGCGGTCGCGTCCACCATTCCGCAGATGACCGTGCTGGGCATCGCCGGCCCCGGGGACCCACTCGCCAATCCCGAAAAGACCTTCAGGACCTTCGAGCTGGTGGCCCAGACCGCGCCCGACATCAAGCTGTGCGTGTCGACCAACGGCCTCGCCCTGCCGGAGCACGTGGAGCGTCTCTCCCAGTACAACATCGACCACGTCACCATCACCATCAACATGGTCGATCCCGAAGTCGGGCAGCACATCTACCCGTGGATCTTCTGGAAGAACAAGCGCTGGAAGGGCATCGATGCGGCGCGCATCCTGCACGAACACCAGATGCGCGGCCTGGAGATGCTCACCGAGCGCGGCATTCTGTGCAAGGTGAATTCGGTGATGATCCCCGGCATCAACGACCAGCACCTGGTCGAGGTGAACAAGGCGGTGAAGTCGCGCGGCGCCTTCCTGCACAACATCATGCCGCTCATCTCCGCGCCGGAGCATGGCACCGTGTTCGGCCTCAACGGCCAGCGCGGCCCCACCGCGCAGGAACTCAAGGCGCTGCAGGACTCGTGCGAAGGCGAGATGAACATGATGCGCCATTGCCGCCAGTGCCGCGCCGACGCCGTCGGCCTGCTGGGCGAGGACCGCAGCGCCGAGTTCACCACCGAGAAGATCGAGTCGATGGACGTTCATTACGACCTCGAAGGCCGCAAGGCCTACCAGGCGGCGGTGGAGCAGGAACGCCAGGCCACGGTGGCGGCCAAGCAGGCCGAGCTGGCCGACCTGGAGGCGGAGTTCAGCGATGTGAAGGTTCTGATCGCCGTCGCGACCAAGGGCCACGGGCGGATCAACGAACACTTCGGGCATGCGCAGGAATTCCAGATCTACGAACTCAGCACCGAAGGCTCCAAGTTCGTCGGCCATCGCCGCGTCGACCTCTACTGCCAGGGCGGCTTCGGCGAGGAAGACACCCTGCCGACCGTGATCCGTGCCATCAACGACTGCGTCGCCGTGTTCGTGGCCAAGATCGGCGGCTGCCCGAAAGACAGCCTGAAGGCGGCGGGCATCGACCCGGTGGACAAGTACGCGCACGAATTTATCGAACAGTCCGCGGTGAAGTACTTCAAGGAATACCTGGCGAAAGTGAAGTCCGGCGAAATCGTGCACGCCGCCCGCGGCGACGCCGACATCCGCCAGGGCGCCTACATCGCCGCATGACCTTTATCTGCAACAGCTAGGAGAGCAAGACCATGGCATTCAAGATCGTCACCTCCCAATGCACCGCCTGTTCGGCGTGCGAACCGGAGTGTCCCAACAACGCCATTCGCGAGAAGGACGGCACCTTCGTCATCAAGCCGGAGAAGTGCACCGAGTGCATCGGCTACTTCGACGATCCGCAGTGCGTCGCGGTCTGCCCGGTCGACGACACCTGCGTGATCGACAACAGCTACCCGCGCTACGTGGCGGCCTAGGAGATCATGATGGAACTGTCCCTCACGCCCGCCGCCGAGAAGTTCGTGCGCCGCATGGTCCGATTCAGCAGCGCCGGCGAGAGCGGCGGCTTCCGCCTGACGGTGAGTGCCGGCGGCTGCTCCGGGCTCGCCTCCGAATTCACCGTGGAGTCGGCGCCGCTGCCCGGCGATGCGGTGGTCGAGGTCGGCGGCGTCAAGCTCTTCCTGCCGGCGGAAAGCCGCCTGCTGCTGCAAGGCGCGACCATCGACTTCGCGGATACGCCGACCAGCAGCGGGCTGACTTTCGTCACGCCGAATTCGCCATCCTGCGCCTGCAGCAGTTCCAGCAGCAGCGGGGTGTCCAGCATCGACATTTCCGGCATCGGCCACAAGCACTGAGGCGAGCGGGGGCGATGCGATGGCGGCCGGTGTGACAGGGGACGGAATCGTGACGGCGAGTCCAGCCGTGCCGGCGGACATGGATCCGGAATGGCTGGCGCGCGCCTGCCTCGGCGGCCATCTGCCGGAACAGGTCGAGCAGCATCTGCGCCTGGCCGGCCTCAACTACCAGCACGATGTGGTCGCCGAGCGCCATCTGTTCCAGGCGCAGGCCCTGGCGCCCGGCCACGCCGCCGTGCTGATCGCGCTGTACCGATTCTATTTCTACAAGGGGCGCCTTGCCGATGCGCTCGATGTGGCCGCGCGCTGCCTGGCCAAGGCCGCGCGCGACAACCGCCTGAACGAGGACTGGCGCCGCGTGCGGTGCGGCGATGCGGAGTTCGGCAGCTACGATGCCATCCTGCCGCGCTTCTACCTGTTCACCCTGAAAGCCTGCGGCTATCTGCAGATGCGCTTGGGACGGCTGGAGGAAAGCCATGCCGTCCTGACGAAAATGCTGGAACTCGACCCGAGCGACAAGCTGAACGCCGCGGTGCTGCTCAAGGTGCTGGCGCGCCACGGGCGGGAGGACGAGGATGAGTGATCTCGGCCCCCCCGTCGACTGGCAAGGCTGCGCGGTGGACTGCGCGGGCTGTGCTTGCCGCGCGCTGCTGGCCGAGGAGCGTTGCCGCATCGGTCATGCCTGCGTGCACGACCGCTACGCCAAGCGCATCGACCGTTTCTTTTCCTGGAATCCGGAACGGGCCAGGGACTTTCTCGGCCATCCCTATTTCGAGGTGCGCGCGGTGGCGGCCAAGCATGTGGACGTGTTCCACCTGCCGCAGCTGATCCGTGATCCGGACGAGACCGTTCGCTGGAGCGCGGCGCTCAGGCTGCCGTCGAGGCATCTTTTGACGCTGGTGAACGACCCGCACCGCGAAGTGCGGATACGGGTGGCGGCGCGCCTCGATCCCGAAGAACTGGACGCCATGATCCATGATCCGGATTACTACGTGCGCCAGGTGGTGGCGCGGCGCATCCCGGAAAACCTGCTGAGCCTGATGATGCACGATGCGGATTTCACGGTCCGCAGCACGGTGGCGAGCCGCATCGGCGATGCCTGGCTGCCGGCCATGGCAAGGGACGGCGAGGCTGCTGTTCGCCGCGAAGTGGCCAGGCGCATGAAGGCGTGGCAGCTGCTCCTGCTGATGGACGATCCCGACTGGCGCGTGCGCTACGAGGTGGCCAGCCGGGCCGAGCGCAGTCATCTGAACCGCCTGGCCAACGACGAGGACGAACTCGTGCGCGGTGTTGCCCGTCATCGCCTGGGCAGAGGCAGCGGCGCAAGCTGTCCGGTGGTGCCGAAGCAGGCGTGCCAACCGTTTTAACGATCAGGATTCAGGAGTTCGAACATGGCCAAGATCAGTCGCGACAGTGACATCGTGGAAATCACCGCCGACCCGATATTCGACTTCGGGGCGAAGGTGAAGTCCATCAAGACGGTGCGCAACGACGGCACCTATGCCGGCAAGGACATCGGCGAGATCCTGGTGAGGAAAGGCGACATCGGCTATGTCACCAGCATCGGCACCTTCCTGCAGCAGTTCTACATCTACGCCGTCGATTTCGTCGATACCGGGCACCGCGTCGGCATGCGCGGCAAGGAACTCGAAGCCTTCGTCGACGACAAGCCGGCCGTCCTGGCCGAGGCAAAGGAGGCGACGGCATGAGCAGGGAGCAGTGCCTGCCGCCGCAGGCGGGAGGTGCGACCGGCAGCGAATGCCGTCAGGAGCCGACGCCAAGGCGCTTGATGAATCGAGAACGCATCGGAGGTGACGCAGCATGATCGAACCGAGAGAAGCGAAATACCAGTGGGGCCAGCGCATGGTGGCGACGGCCGACCTGTTCAACGACGGCACCTACCCGGACCGCGCGCCGGAGGCGCTTCTGGTGAGCACCGGCACGCCCGGCGAAATCGTCAACGTCGGCTACCACGAGGAACTCAACCTGCCGGTCTACCTGGTCGAGTTCGAGGCCGGCGGGGTGGTGGGCTGCCTAGAGGAAGAGATCACGCCGGCGTGAACACCCGGCCCGGACGAATGCGGAGCGGAATGTGGGCGACGTGGTACTGCCTGGCGGCATGCATCCGAACGATGTGGATCGCAAGCGCATCGAGCGTGCGCTGGAAGCCCGCGCGCGCTACCGCTACGTCAGCCCGGAAGTGCGGGGCGTGGAAGGCGGCTACCGGATCGAGAGCCCCTGCTGCTCGCGCAATATCGACCCGGCCGGCGGCGTGATCGATATCGCCAGGCTGGAATACGCGAGCGGCTTGCAGCGCTGGCGTCTGTACCGCAAGGACCACGCGCGCAGCGAGTGGAGGCTGTTTGGAGAGTTCGGCGCGCTGGCTGCGCTGTTGCAGATGTTGAACCAGGACCCGGATCGGATTTTTTGGCCATGACGCAGCACACCGTTTATCTCGACAACAACGCCACCACGGCGGTGGCGCCCGAATGCGTGGCGCCGGTGCTCGAATGCCTGTGCGCGTCCTGGGGCAATCCGTCGAGCAAGCACGCCGTGGGCGAGGCGGCGAAGTCGCGCGTGATCGCGGCGCGCGCGTCGGTGGCGACGCTCCTGAACGCGACGCCGGCCGAGATCGTGTTCACCGCCAGCGGCACCGAGTCCAATCACCTGGCGATCCACGGCGCGCTGGCGGCGCGCCCGGGCCGCACCCACATCGTCACCAGCGCGGTCGAGCATCCGGCCACGCTGGCCCTGCTGGCGCAGCTGGAAACACAGGGCGTTCAGGTGACGCGCCTGCCGGTCGACGCCAACGGTGGCCTCGATCTCGCCGCGCTGGACACCGCGATCACGCCGGATACCGCGCTGGTCTCGCTGATGTGGGCCAACAACGAAACCGGCGTGCTGTTTCCGGTCGCCGAGGCCGCGCGCATGGCCCGGTCGAAAGGCGCGCTGTTCCACACCGACGCGGTGCAGGCGGCCGCCAAGCTCGCCATTGATCTCGCGCAGCTGCCGGCCGACCTGCTGTCGGTGTCCGGGCACAAGCTGCACGCGCCCAAGGGCGTCGGCGCGCTGTTCGTGCGCAAGGGCCTGAAGTTGCAACCCATGCTGTTCGGCCACCAGGAACGCAACCGGCGCGGCGGCACCGAGAACGTGCCGGGCATCGTCGGCATGGGGGTGGCGTGCGAACTCGCGGCGCAGGCGCTTGATAAGGCGGCGGCGATGAGCGCCCTGCGCGATCGCTTCGAGGCCGGCGTGCTGGCGCGCTTCCCCTTGGCAAGCATCAACGGCGGCCGCTCGGAACGCGTCGCCAACACCAGCAGCGTGCGCTTCGGCGAACTCGAGGCCGAGGTGATCCTCGACAAGCTCGACCGCGCCGGCATCTGCGCGTCGTCCGGTGCCGCGTGCACCGCCGCCGGCAGCGCGCCGTCGCACGTCCTGCGGGCCATGGGCCTCACCGAGGCACAGGCGCGGGCGACGATCCGGTTTTCGCTCAGCCGCTACACGACGGCGGCGGAAATCGACCGGGTGCTCGACACCTTGAGTTCAGTCATCCAGCGCATGACCGCCGAAGCTGCCTAAATCCACTTTCAACCCCAGGAAACAGCATGAAGATCATGATCAGGAAAGACGCGCAGGGAACCCTCTCGGCCTACGTGCCGAAGAAGGACCTCGAAGAGCCCATCGTGGCGATGGAGCAGGCGGGCATGTGGGGCGGCATCGTCACGCTGGCCAACGGCTGGCGCCTGGAGCTGCCGGCCATGGCCGCGGAAACGACCCTGCCGATCACGGTCGACGCACGCCGCCTGGGGGAGTGACATGATCAGCCCGGACGATCTCGCGCGCATCGGCAAGCTGCTGGCGGAACCGCCGCAGGGCGGCAACCCGCTGGCCGATTTCCGCAGCCGCTTCCCCGGCCTCTCGCTCACCCGCTGCGACGCGGGCGACATGGGTGGCGAGGCGCCGTACCGCGAATACCCGTCCTTCAACCTCTACCTGGTCGACGGCCGCGGCCACTGCTGGCGCCTGACCGGCGATCCGGCGGCCGCGACCGGTGTCGTCGTCGCCGCGCGTCACTGAGGAGCCGTCATGGACCAAGGCTGGATCCCGCTTTCCGACCCCGACATCAGCCTCCTTGAGGTGGATGCCGTCGTCGACGTGCTGAAGTCGCCGCGCCTCTCCCAGGGGCCGGCCGTTGCCGCGTTCGAGTCCGCCTTCGCCGCGTACGCCGACCGTCGGCATGGCGTGGCGGTGGCCGGCGGCACCCTGGGCCTGCTGCTGGCATTGAAGGCGATCGGCATCGGGCCGGGCGACGAGGTGATCGCCTCGCCCTACAGCTGGCACCAGATCGCGCACGCCATCGTGCTGGCGGGCGCGACGCCGGTGTTCGCCGATATCGACTACTGGTCGGGGACGCTGGCGCCGGAAAAGGTCGAGGAGAAGATCACGCCGCACACCCGCGCCATCCTCGCCGGCAACACCAACGGCCATCCGGCGCCGTGGGCGGCGCTGCGCGAGATGGCCATCCGCCATGGACTGCGCCTGATCGAGGACTCCACCGAAGCCATCGGTTCGACCTACCAGGGGCGCCGGGTCGGCGGCTTCGGCGACGTCGCCGTGTTCGATTTCTCCCAGCCGGGCGCGTTGACCTGCGGCGAGGGCGGCATGGTGCTGACCGACGATGCCGAACTGGCGAGCCGGATTCGCAGTCTGCGCAGCCGCAGGCTGGACGAGCGCTTCTCCGTGGTGATCGGCAACAGCGTGCCTTACCAGGCCGGCATGAACGAACCCACCGCCGCACTGGGGCTCACCCAGCTCGGACGCGTCGAGCAGATTCTCGAACGGCGCAAGGCCGTCGAGCGGATCTACTACGACTACGTGAAGTCATTCGAGGGCATCAAGGACCCCTACATCGGCCCCGACGTGACCGAAGTGCACTGGTTCCTCTATCTGGTGCACCTCGGCACGCGCTTCACCAGGAGCAGCCGCGACGCCATCGTCAACGACCTCGCCACCGAGAAGATCGAGGCCGCAGCCTACTGCCAGCCGCAGCACCTGCAGGCGTTCTACGCCGGCCTGGGCTATCGCAAGGGCGACTTCAAGGTCACCGAGAAAGTCGCCGACCGCATCATCGCGCTGCCTTTTCACGCCCATCTGGTCGAAGACCAGATCGGCTTCATCGTCCAGACCGCCAAGGACGCATCGATCAATATCGGCGCGGGCTCGGCCATCTACCTATGACGTACTTTCGATTAACCAAACACGCAAGGAGCAGTGAAATGCCAGTATTGACCATCCAGCCCTCGGGCAAGACCATCCCGTCCGTCGAGGGCATGAGCATCCTCGAAGCCCTGCTCGCCGCCGGCGAACCGATCGCGCACAAATGCGACGGCAAGGCCGAATGCGGGTCCTGCCACATCTTCGTCCACGACGGGCGCAAGAGCCTGTCCAAGGTCCAGCGCGTGGAAAACGAAAAGCTCGACACCATCATCGGCGTCGGCTCCAAGTCGCGCCTGGCCTGCCAGGCCAAGCTGGGCAATGAGAACGTCACAGTCGAGTTGCTGGGCTTCGGTTCCGGCTTCTAACCCATCCACGCTTAGGAGAGAGCAATGGAAAAAGATCAGGTGATGATTCACGTCCGTTTCGCGCCCAACGGCACGGTGACGGAAATCGGCGAGCGGCCCGGTGCCCTCAGCGCGCAGGCCTGGTTCAACCTGCTGACCAGTTCGACCCGGGACAACTACGAGACCCTGTCCGGCGGGCGTGCCCTGTTCCGCCTGTCGCGCGCCCAGGTCGATGAGCTGAAGTCATCGGCGGCGGCATAAAGGAGAAGCGATCATGGATCAGATTGACGCCCTGCTGAGCGAGATCACGTCACACCTGGAAGAGGGCGGCGTCGTCCCCTATCTGGGGCCCGGGGTGCTCGATCTGGTGCCGGGCGGCAGCCCGGTCCCCAATTCGCCGGAAGCGCTGGTGCAGCGCCTGGTGGCCAGGTCGAGCGTGCCGCACAAGATACGCGGCAACCTCACCGCCGCCGCGCAGTACATCGAGAACTTCAAGCACCGCAAGACCCTGGTCGGGCTCATGGCGGAAGCCTTTGCCGTCGACGTGCCCCCGACCCCGCTGCACGACTACCTGGCGGGCATGGTGCGCAAGCCGCTGCTGATCGTCGACGCCTGGTACGACAACGCCATGGCGGGTGCGCTCGCGTCGCGCAACCTGCTTGGCCAGGTGCAGGGGGTGAGCCAGTCCGAACATTTCGGTACCTGGACGCACTACTATCGCGACAACGGCGCGCAGGCCGACCCGTTCGAGGCCGACACCTGGGAGGCCCTGCTCTACAAGCCGCTCGGCTCGATCGCGCCGGACAAGAACTTCCTGGTCTCCGACACCGACTTCGTCGAGGTGCTGACCGAGATCGACATCCAGACGCCGATCCCGGACATCGTGCAGCAATTGCGTAGCGGCCGCCATTTCCTGTTTCTCGGCTGCCGTTTCCGCAATCAGCTGGAGCGCACCTTCGCGCGCCAGATCATGAAGCGTTCCTCGGACAGGCACTGGGCGGTGCTGCCGGGCGAGCTCAGCCGCAACGAGGCGCGCTTCCTCGAGGAGCAGAACATCACGCGCATCGACATGAGCCTCGCCGAATTCGCAGAACGGTTGGTCGGCGAGCAGCAGCTGGAGAGGGAGGCTGTTGCCGTCTGAGGGGCGGTTGCACCAGCGGCGTGCGTTTGCTGTTTGCATGCAGCGTGCGGGGGCGCTGCATCGTCAATAAATAGCCGAATAATCAGTGTCTTAATTAAAGTTTTCTGGCTGGAACGTCGTTTGCTTGCGGGGAAACCGCTCACACAGCGGCCGAACAGGCCCCGAGCAAAGGGGTAGGGAAATCAATAATTAATTATGGGAAGACACAGCTATGCGAACCAATTTGCCAGTGACCAATGTCGAATATGTCCTGAAGGACAGCGAAACGGTGGTGTCGAAGACGGACCTGCACGGCAACATCACCTACGTCAACCAGGACTTTGTCAACATCAGCGGCTTCAGCGAGGAAGAACTGCTGGGGGCGCCGCAGAACATCGTGCGTCACCCCGACATGCCTGTGGAGGCATTCGCGGATTTCTGGAGCACGCTCAAGAGCGGCAAGGCGTGGACCGGCCTGGTGAAGAACCGCTGCAAGAACGGCGACCACTACTGGGTGGAGGCCAATGCCGCGCCCCTGATCGAAAACGGCCAGGTCGTCGGCTATACTTCGATCCGGACCAAACCCGGCCGGGAGCAGGTTCAGGCCGCCGAGGCCGCCTACCGTGCCATCAGGGCAGGCGACAAGCAGCTGCACATTCATGAAGGCAATGCAATCAGGCCGTCTTTCCTGCAGCGTTGCTGCCCGGGCGTACTGAATCTGTCGCTGAAGGCGATCCTGGGGCTGGCCGCCGTTTCGATGGCCGTCATATTCGTGGCGATGGGCGTGCTGGCCTGGCTTGCTACAAACGAGGCCAATCAGCAGTTCACCGGCTGGCTGATGGCGATCGCCGCAGCGGGCGTACCGCTGGCCGTAATGTTTGCCGGCATGGGCTATCGCCTGGTCGTCGTGCCCCTGGAACACGCCCGCCTGGATATCGCGCGCATGAGTTCGGGCGACCTGACCGGACGGATCGTGGCCAGCGGCGCCGAAGAGGTGTCCGGTCTGATGCAGGCGCTGCGTATCCTGCAGATCAACATCAAGCTGCTGGTCGGGCAGATCAAGCAGAGCACTGAAATCGTCAACACCGGAGCCAGCGAGATCGCCTCCGGCAACGCTGATTTGTCGAGCCGCACCGAATCGCAGGCGTCGAGCCTGGAGGAAACCGCGAGCTCGATGGAAGAGCTGACCAGCACCGTCAAGCAGAACGCCGAGAACGCACACCAGGCCAACCGGCTCGTCGTCTCCACCGCCGACGTCGCCGTCAAGGGCGGAGAAGTCGTTCACCAGGTCGTCGATACCATGGCCTCGATCAAGGAGAGCTCGAAGAAAATCGCCGACATCATCGGCGTCATTGACGGCATCGCCTTCCAGACCAACATCCTGGCGCTCAACGCCGCGGTCGAGGCCGCGCGTGCCGGCGAACAGGGCCGCGGCTTCGCCGTCGTCGCCACCGAAGTGAGGAATCTCGCGCAGCGCTCAGCGAGCGCCGCCAAGGAGATCAAGGCCCTGATCGAGGACTCGGTCGGCAAGGTCGACGCCGGCGGCAAGCTGGTCGATGAAGCGGGTTTGGCCATGAACGAGATCGTCGGCTCGGTCAAGCGCGTCGCCGACATCATGAACGAGATCGCCTCCGCGAGTCAGGAGCAGAGCGCCGGCATCGAGCAGGTCAACCAGGCCGTCGGGCAGATGGACGAGATGACGCAGCAGAACGCCGCCCTGGTCGAGGAGGCAGCGGCGGCTTCCGAGAGCATGCAGGTGCAGGCGCAGAAACTGTCGGAACTGGTGGGCGTCTTCAGGCTGGTGCAGGGAACGGCAGCGCCGCTTGCACGCCGCGAAGCGCGCGTGGTTTCCCTGTCGGCAACCCGGCAGCGGCGTGCCCGGTCTGCGAGGGTGGCTGCCTGATCGCGGCGGGACGACCGCGACGACTGCCTACCCCGCCGCTTGTGTCGCCCCCTTGGTGACCCGGCGCAGCAGCTGCAAACATTCGATGCTCGCCGCCATGTCCAGCGCGCTGAAATCGTCCAGGGTCGTGAGTAGCGGATCGGCGCCGCTGGCGAGGAGCATGTCCACCACCGCATGTTTCCCGGTCGAGGCGGCATACATCAGGCAGGTGGCGCCATTGTCGTTCTGATGGTCCAGGTCGATTCCGGCGCGGATCAGGACGTCCATGGCGTCCAGGCTCTCCCCCACGCAGGCCAGCCATAGCGCGTTGTTGCCGTCGGCGTTGGTGGCATCGAGCGCCGCGCCGGCCTGCAGCAGTTCGAACACGGTTTCCGTGTCGCCCAGCTTGCTCGCGCGCATCAGCGGCGTCATGCCGTGTTCGCCGATGGCGTCGGGATTGTCATCGGGATAGCCGTGCTGCCGCAGCCAGTGCGCAAGCTGCAGGCCGAGCGCGGGCGGCACGGTTTTCCGCTGCAGGCGCTGCCATGCCGCAAAGCCGCCATCCAGACTGTAGACCTCCGCGAAGCCGAAGTCGGCGAATATCTGGCCGTAGGTCTGGCTGGCGTTGCCGTGGTAGCAGACCAGCAGAACCGGCACGGTCTTCGGCGTGCCGAGCAGGGTGGCGTCGAGGTTGGCGCCGGACAGACGGCGCGCGCCGGCGATGTGTGCCCGCTCGAAGCGGGCCGCGTCGCGCGAGTCGAACACCCGCACGTCGTCGCGGCCGAGCAATTGGCTGGCGGTGGCGGCGTCGATGCGCCGGAAAGTTTTCGCATGGTTCATGGGGTGACCTCCGTTTCGTCTGGCATGCGGTCCGGGTAGGGCGGCAGGGTGGTGATGCGGGTATCGGTGAGCGCGCGGCCCACGGTGAAGTGGTAGAGCGACTGGAACTGGCGGTCGCGCAGGCCGAGCAGTTCGTGGAAGGCGTCGTCGAGAAAGCAGCCGATGCCGGTCCCCCGCAGGCCGAGCGTTTCCGCCTCGAGATAGAGGACGTGGCCGACGAGGCCCGCCTCCCAGTGCAGTTGGCGATAGCGCCAGGCGT
Source organism: Pseudomonadota bacterium (assembly GCA_021802945.1). Classification (GTDB taxonomy): domain Bacteria; phylum Pseudomonadota; class Gammaproteobacteria; order Burkholderiales; family Thiobacillaceae; genus Thiobacillus. Next base: position 24,054 of record JAJZRE010000004.1, on the reverse strand, counting down.
CTTGCTGCACGTTGGCTTCGAACTCGGCCAGCATGCCCAGCGAGAAGCAGCTGTCGGCGGCGATCGCCTGCGCGCAGCTCACGGCGCGCGCCACCTTGTGCCACAGGCCGGCCCGCAGGCGAAACAGCGGCAGGTGCGCCGGGCAGCCGGCCAACGGCTGCCAGTCGAACTCGTCGCTCAGTGCCGCACGCAGCTTCGCTTCCGCCTCCGCCTCGCGCACCAGGATGTACAGCCCGGCGGGAACGCCTGCCACGCGGTGGACGAAGAACACCGGATGGATCCGCGGCGCGTCGTCCCAGAGATCCCACGGCGCCTGCGGGCGGGGCAGCAGGCTGTCGACGAGGCGGTAGAAGTCGTCGGCAGCCATGCTGAACCCGGGATCGAAACGCTGCGCGCTGCGCCGTCCCATGATGACGTCCGGCGCCGGCAGGTGGGTGGCCGACGTGCCCGGCGCCTGATCCCGCCGCCGCGCCGGCGCGGCTCCATCCAGCGCGCTGGCGGTGGCTGCCGCGACTTCGTCGATGACCGGCCAGTGGTACATCGGATGCGGATCGAGGACATTCGCCTGTCCGCTCCAGCGTGTGTCGCTTGCCCAGGGCGAAGGCTCGACCGCGGGCTGCGGCGCAAGACTGAGCTGCACCAGCAGGTCCGGCTCCTCGCGCTCGGCAGCGCCGAAGTCGGGGTCGCGCCCGGTGCCCAGCAATTGCTCCAGGCGCGGCCGGTTGCAGCCGGCCACCAGGCGCAACTGCCAGCCCAGCAGGGCGGCAGCGTAGCGCAGCGCGGCGATGGCATGGCCGACGTCGAGCTGGCAGTAGCGGAAGGCGCGCTCGCCGTATTTCCAGGCCTCGCGCCAGTGGATGGAGGAGAGGCCGATCCACAGCCCCGGCGGATGTTCGGCGCGGGACAGGCAGCGCTGTTCCAGCGCGTGGCTGCGGCTCGCGTAGTGGTAGAGGCCGTCGTCCAGTCCGGCGACGCCGTGCGCGATCAGGTAGGCCTCGGTCGGGTGCAGGTTGCCGCTCGACGGGTTGCAGCGCAGCGCCCAGCGGTCCGGCCCGTATTCCTTCCAGGCGGAGAGCCCGAGCGAGAGTTCGAGCAGGGCGCCGATCGAATCCAGCGAGAACGCCGTGGCCGTTTCCTCGTCGGTACGCGCGAGACGGCCCGCGGCGAGCGGCAGGCGCACGCGCGGGCTGCCCTGGAAGCGGCGGAACGGGTCGGGCTGGCTGGTCCAGTCCAGCGTCTCCGGGCCGGCGGCGTAGCGTTCCGGCCGGTGCTTGGTACGCTCGTGGTAGGCCAGCGCGATCTTCGCCCGCGCGCTGTCATGCGGCGTGGGGCAGGGCGTCGCCGCCTGCGGGCGCGGACAGGCTTCCTGGCTGCCCGAGTCCGTCCGATCGCTGGCGATGCCGAGGCGCGCCTCGATTTCCTCCGCATCGAAGCCGGCCACCCGCCAGCCCTTGGCTTCGATCAGCGGACGCCGGATCAGCAGCGGGTTGCCCAGCATCAGGCGGATCGCCGACTCGGCATCGGTGTGGGCTGGATCGATCTCGCCGGACTTCAACTGCGGCGCGGCGCGGTTGAACCAGTCGGCCACCGGCAGGCCGCCGAAGAATTCCAGCAGCCTGGCCGCCGTCCACGGCTCACTCAGCAGATCGCGCGCGATCACCTCGTGGCCGGCGTCGCGCAGCAGGCGCTTCTGGCGCGTGTTGGTCGCGCAGCCTGGCTTTTCGTAGAAGATGAGTGTGGTCATGGCCTGTCCTTTTTCTAGCCTGCCTCGCCAGCACGATCAGCGCGCCGGTCTGGTCCTCGATGCGGACGCGGACCTTCGCGTCCAGTTTTTTCAGCCAGTAGCCCGGAATGTCGGATACGCCGTAGGCCGCGCCGGCAAGCATGCCGGCCAGCGCGCCGGTGGTGTCGGCGTCCTCGCCGCGGTTGACCACTGCGGTCACGCAGGACTCGAAGCTGTCCGTATGAAAGAAATGGTAGAGCACCGTCTGCACGGTATCGACGATGTAGCCCGATGCGCGCCCGGGGTAGGGATCGAAGCGGAACGCCGGATGCTCGGCGACCAGTCGGTTCGCCGCCTCGCGGCACGCCTTGAACCCGCCGCCGCGCAGCAGGCTGCGCGTCATGTTGCCGAGCGCCACCGTCGCCGCATCCGACAGCGGGTGGCAATGCGTGAGGTGGCATTGCTCCAGCGTCGCGCCTGCAAAACCTGCGTCGTCGTCCAGCAGGGCGAGCGCCAGCGGCAGGTTGCGCATGCAGGCGCCGTTGCCGCCGTCGCCTTCGTTCGGTGGGCCGGCCAGCGTGCCGTCCGTCATGTAGCGCTGGATGCCGCGGCGGCAGGTGTTGCCGACGTCCACCGGCTTCGACTGGAGCCAGTCGACGAAGGCATCCGCCGCGGCGCGTGGATTCCAGCCGCCGCTGGCGACGAGGGCCTGCCCCAGCGCCAGCGACATCTGCGTGTCGTCGGTGACCTGCCCGGGTTTGAGCTTGAGCCAGCCGCCGCCGATCATGTCGCGGTGCATGCCGTAGGCGTGCTGGATTTCGCCCGGCGTCATGAATTCGACCGTCGCCCCCAGCGCATCGCCGACCGCGAAGCCGAGATAGGCGCCCAGCGCACGTTCGTGCAGATCGTCGTGTGGCGCGTTCATCTAGTAGGTGCTGACCGTGACGCGGTAGTCGCCGCCGACAACCAGGTATTCCGCCTCGCCCTGCAGCGTGTGGCGCGGCAGCAGGTCGTTGCAGAACAGGATCTTGACCGTCGGCACCTGCGCTTCGAGCAGGGTGTCGCCGAATTCGCAGGCGATGTCGCGGCGGGCGGTGAACGAGCTGACGTTGTTCAGCCTGACCAGCGCATGACCGCGGCGGTAATGGATGTGGTCGGACAGGCTGATCTCGCGGAAATCGTTGATGCCCCGATACAGGGTGAGGTGGCGCCGCCCCGGTCGCAGCCAGCGAGCGAGCGACCCTTGGCAGAACTCATACAGCAGGTCCAGTTGCGCGTGGATGGCATTGTTGTGGAAGCGGCTGGACAGTTTGTCTTCCACATAGCGTGACCAGGCCGGCGAGGCAAAGCGCGCGAGCGGCGTCTTGTGGAAGGTCGGGAACAGGCCGAAGCGGCTTTCCACCCACCCCTTCACCACGGCCCCCTCGCGGCTGTTGGCGTCGTAGCCCCAGCCTTTGAGCAGGCGCAGATAGCTGGCGTGGTGACGCCGTACGCCGCCCGAGTCGACGGTTGGTTGCCGCAGGCCGAAAATATTGTCCATATAGTCCCGGAATAGCTGCCCCGCCTCGGCCTGGCTGCCGGCCATCGCCAGGCCGTCAAACAGCCGGGCATGGTTTTCGTGCACGCCGCGGATATGCAGCGTCAGCGGGAAATCATTGAATGCCGCGCTCGCCAGGAGGCCGGTGGGCACGCCCACCAGATTGGTGCTGTGCCCGCGCAGCGCGGCAAAGGTCATAGCGCATGGATCGGGATCGGTGCGCGCCTGCGGCCCAGCATGCCGTCGACCTTGCGGCGCGTGTCCTCGACCGTCAGCGGCTTCACCAGCAGACCGTCGATGCCGATGCTCTGGCAGGCGGCCACCAGCGGGTCGTCGCGGCGGTCCGCCACCAGCAGGAGCTTCGTTTGCGGCAGGCGAGAGCGGATCAGCAGCAGGACGTCGGTGCCGCGCGCCTGCACGACGTCGATGCCCAGCAGCAGCAGGTCGGGCTTCCAGGCTACGCTCTTGTCGAATGCCGTTTCCAGCGTCGGCAGGTCGTGCGTCTCGTTTTCGTCGTGCAGCATGAATTGCAGCGCCATGCGGGTGATGTCGTCGTCGGCCACCACGAACAGCCGCTTGTTGTCCACCGCCTTCGCGGTCTCCACGCCAATTTGCATCGCTTCTCTCCTGGATGTCGTGCGTACGCCATGACATCAGCAAGAAGCGTTCCGATACGGCAAATGGCATCCGGACGCGGTTGAGACGCGGAAGGCAGGCGTGCGTGCCGTGTCGCATGTCGGACAGCGCGGGACGAAGTGTAGGGTTTGCGACAAGCGGCAGTTCGGTTCGAGTAGCACCGGCGCGGCCTGGCGGGGCGCCAGCGCGTGGCATGCGCGTTGCTTCGCTGTACACCATGATCTTCTCCCGCACCAGCCAATACGCCATTCAGGCGCTGATCTACCTGGCCACTCAGCCGCGCGGCCAGCCGGTACTCAATCGCGAGATCGCCGGCAGCCTCGGCGTGCCGACGGCCTATCTGGCCAAGATCCTGCAGGACCTTAGCCGGTGGCATATCCTGGATTCGACCCGTGGCCGGCGCGGCGGCTTCATCCTGCGCGGCGGCGCGGAGCGGACCAGCCTGCTCGATATCGTTCTCCTGCTGGATGGCGTCCGGGTTGAACGCGAATGCCTGCTCGGGCTCAAGCAATGCAGCGACGAGACGGCCTGTCCGGTCCACCGCAAATGGAAGCGCGTCAAGCACGAGATGCTCGATTATCTTGGCGGCCTGACCCTGGGCCATCTGGCCGAGGCGGTCGAGCGCGGCCAGTACCGGCTGAGCGATCTGCCGCAGGTGCGGCCGCGATCCTGAACGCCCCTCCCGTCGTTTCCCCACGTGTCCCCTTCGCTACAGCATTCCGCGGATTGTCGCGTTTGCAACATGCCGAACAGCTGCGCTTCATGAATGAAAAATCCATTTAAAACATTGTGTTATCAGGAAAAATCCGGGGTGGCACGGTCGTTGCTGAACAACAGACGTGCAGTGAATGTTTTGCCGAATCCGCATCCGAAAAGAAGAAGAAAAACGGTACGCAGATGCTTTCGAGTCGGCTGAGTGCTTGCTGCCAGGGCGAACCGGTTTTGAATTTATTTAACTTAAGGAGATATACATGTCTGCTCTGAGACAAATCGCTTTTTACGGCAAGGGCGGGATCGGCAAATCCACCACCTCGCAAAACACGCTGGCTGCGCTGGCGGATCTGGGACAGAAAATCCTCATCGTCGGCTGCGATCCCAAGGCCGACTCCACCCGTCTGATTCTGCACGCCAAGGCCCAGGACACCATCCTCAGCCTGGCCGCCGAAGCCGGCAGCGTGGAAGACCTCGAACTCGAGGACGTGATGAAGATCGGCTACAAGGACATCCGCTGCGTCGAGTCCGGCGGTCCCGAGCCCGGCGTCGGCTGCGCCGGCCGCGGCGTGATCACCTCGATCAACTTCCTGGAAGAAGAAGGCGCGTACGACGGCATCGACTACGTGTCCTATGACGTGCTCGGCGACGTGGTGTGCGGCGGTTTCGCCATGCCCATCCGCGAGAACAAGGCGCAGGAAATCTACATCGTGATGTCGGGCGAGATGATGGCCATGTACGCCGCCAACAACATCTCCAAGGGCATCCTGAAGTATGCCAACTCCGGCGGCGTGCGCCTGGGCGGCCTGGTGTGCAACGAGCGCCAGACCGACAAGGAATACGAACTGGCCGAGTCGCTGGCCGGCAAGCTGGGCACCAAGCTGATCCACTTCGTGCCGCGCGACAACGTCGTGCAGCACGCCGAGCTGCGCCGGATGACGGTGCTGGAATACGCGCCGGATTCCAAGCAGGCCGACGAGTACCGCCAGCTGGCCCAGAAAATCCATGACAACGCGGGCAACGGCACCATCCCGACCCCGATCACCATGGACGAGCTGGAAGACCTGCTGATGGAGCACGGCATCATGAAGGCGGTGGACGAGTCCATCGTCGGCAAGACCGCCGCCGAGCTCGCGGCGGAAGCGGCTGCGGCTGCGTAACGGGGCCCGTCGCCCGGGCGCCTTGCGGCGCAAGGGCGGCGCAATCCGCAGAGGGAGACCTCTGCCAGGGGCATCGCCGGCTTCGCGGAGCGGTGCCATTCGCAGAGTTTTCCCGGGGCCGGGCTGCCGGTATCCAGTGTTCACATCGATGTCCACATCAAACAGGAGGGCGAAATGAGCCTCACAGTCGAAGAAGTCAAAGCCAGAAACCAGGACCTCATCAAGGAGGTGCTGGAAGTCTATCCGGACAAAACCGCCAAGCGGCGCGCCAAGCACCTGGGCACGTACGAGGAAGGCAAGCCGGATTGCGGCGTCAAGTCCAACGTCAAGTCCATCCCCGGCGTGATGACCATCCGCGGTTGCGCCTACGCCGGTTCCAAGGGCGTGGTGTGGGGCCCGATCAAGGACATGATCCACATTTCTCACGGCCCGGTCGGCTGCGGCCAGTACTCCTGGGCCGCGCGCCGCAACTACTACATCGGCACCACCGGCGTCGATACCTTCGTCACCATGCAGTTCACCTCCGACTTCCAGGAGAAGGACATCGTCTTCGGCGGCGACAAGAAGCTGGAGAAGATCATGGACGAGATCCAGGATCTGTTCCCGCTCAACAAGGGCATCACCGTCCAGTCCGAGTGCCCGATCGGCCTGATCGGCGACGACATCGAGGCGGTGTCGAAGAAGAAGTCCAAGGAATACGATGGCAAGACCATCGTGCCGGTGCGCTGCGAAGGCTTCCGCGGCGTGTCGCAGTCGCTCGGCCACCACATCGCCAACGACACCATCCGCGACTGGGTGTTCGACAAGATGGACGGCAAGCCCGCCGCCTTCGAAGCCACGCCCTACGACGTGGCCATCATCGGCGACTACAACATCGGCGGCGACGCCTGGGCTTCGCGCATCCTGCTCGAGGAAATGGGCCTGCGCGTGATCGCCCAGTGGTCAGGCGACGGCTCCATCGCCGAGCTGGAGAACACCCCCAAGGCCAAGCTCAACGTGCTGCACTGCTACCGCTCGATGAACTACATCAGCCGCCACATGGAAGAGAAGTACGGCATTCCCTGGGTCGAGTACAACTTCTTCGGCCCGTCCAAGATCGCGGCCAGCTTGCGCGAAATCGCCAGCCACTTCGACGACAGGATCAAGGAAGGCGCCGAGCGCGTGATCGCCAAGTACCAGCCGATGATGCAGGCCGTCATCGACAAGTACAAGCCGCGTCTCGAAGGCAAGACCGTGATGCTGTTCGTCGGCGGCCTGCGTCCGCGCCACGTCATCGGCGCCTACGAGGACCTGGGCATGGAGATCGTCGGCACCGGCTACGAATTCGGCCATAACGACGACTACCAGCGCACCACCCACTACGTCAAGGACGGCACCCTGATCTACGACGACGTCACCGGCTACGAATTCGAGAAATTCGTCGAGAAGATCCAGCCCGATCTGGTCGGCTCCGGCATCAAGGAAAAGTACGTGTTCCAGAAGATGGGCGTGCCCTTCCGCCAGATGCACTCGTGGGACTACTCGGGTCCGTACCACGGCTACGACGGCTTCGCCATCTTCGCCCGCGACATGGACATGGCGATCAACAACCCGGTGTGGGGCCTGACCAAGGCGCCCTGGAAGTGACAAGTTAGGGGCTGGGAGCTAGGGGCTAGGGGCTAGTAAAACCCCGCTCCACTAGCCCCTGGATCCTAGTTCCTAGTTCCTGATTTAAAGGAGTAATGAAATGACCCAGAATGTAGAAAGCGTAGTCGACCATTTCAACCTGTTCCGCGGCCCGGAATACATCGAGATGTTCGAGAACAAGCGGAAGAATTTCGAGAACCCGTACCCCGACGACAAGATCGAGGAAGTGCGCGAGTGGACCAAGAGCTGGGAATACCGCGAGAAGAACTTCGCCCGCGAGGCGCTGACGGTCAACCCGGCCAAGGCCTGCCAGCCGCTGGGCGCGGTGTTCGCCGCCGTCGGCTTCGAAGGCACCATGCCCTTCGTGCACGGCTCGCAGGGCTGCGTCGCCTACTACCGCAGCCACTTTTCCCGCCACTTCAAGGAGCCCAGCTCCTGCGTCTCGTCGTCGATGACCGAAGACGCGGCGGTGTTCGGCGGCCTCAACAACATGATCGACGGCCTGGCCAACACCTACAACATGTACAAGCCGAAGATGATCGCGGTGTCCACCACCTGCATGGCGGAAGTGATCGGCGACGACCTCAACGGCTTCATCCAGAACGCCCGCGCCAAGGGCAGCGTGCCGGAAGACTTCGACGTGCCCTACGCCCACACCCCGGCCTTCGTCGGCAGCCACATCACCGGCTACGACAACGCGCTCAAGGGCATCGTCAGCCACTTCTGGGAAGGCAAGGAACGCACGCCCAACGGCAAGATCAACTTCATCGGCGGCTTCGACGGCTACACCGTCGGCAACCTGCGCGAGATCAAGCGCCTGTTCGACCTGATGGGCGTGGAGCACACCATCCTCGCCGACAACAGCGAAGTGTGGGACACCCCGGCCGACGGCGAATTCCGCATGTACGACGGCGGCACCACGCTGGACGACGCCAAGGCCGCGATCAACGCCAAGGCCACGATCTCGATGCAGGAGTACTGCACCGAGAAGACCCTGGCCTACATCAAGGAAAAAGGGCAGGAAGTCGCCGCCTTCAACCACCCGGTGGGCGTGGCCGCGACCGACGCGTTCCTGATGGAAGTCGCCCGCATCACAGGCAAGGCGATCCCCGCCGAGCTGACCAAGGAGCGCGGCCGCCTGGTCGACGCCATCGCCGACTCCAGCGCCCACATCCACGGCAAGAAGTTCGCCATCTACGGCGACCCCGACCTGTGCTACGGCCTCGCCAGCTTCCTGATGGAGCTGGGCGCCGAGCCGGTGCACGTGCTGTCCACCAACGGCGGCAAGGAGTGGGAAATCAAGATGCAGGCGCTGTTCGACAGCTCGCCCTTCGGCAAGGGCTGCAAGGCCTACCCGGGCAAGGACCTGTGGCACATGCGCTCGCTGCTCAACACCGAGCCGGTGGACTTCCTGATCGGCAACACCTACGGCAAGTACCTGGAGCGCGATACCGGCACCCCGCTGATCCGCATCGGCTTCCCGGTGTTCGACCGCCACCACCACCACCGCTATCCGGTGTGGGGATACCAGGGCGCGATGAACGTGCTGGTGTGGGTGCTGGACAAGATCTTCGACGAGATGGACAAGAACACCATCATCCCGGCGAAGACCGACTACAGCTACGACATCATTCGCTGACGCGGTGAGGCGTGAGGGGAGAGGGGTGAGGCGTAACGGCCAAGCCTCGCACCTCACGCCTCACCCCTAACGCCTCACGGAGCAAAGTCATGGATGCACTGTCGAAAAAGGTTCAGGAAGTCTTCGACGAGCCCGCCTGCGGCAAGAACCAGGCGAAATCCGAGAAGGACCGCAAGAAGGGCTGCACCAAGCAGTTGCAGCCCGGGGCTGCGGCCGGCGGCTGCGCCTTCGACGGCGCCAAGATCGCGCTGCAGCCCATCACCGACGTGGCCCACCTGGTGCACGGCCCCATCGCCTGCGAAGGCAACTCGTGGGACAACCGCGGCGCCAAGTCCTCCGGCTCGCGGCTCTACCGCACCGGCTTCACCACCGACATCAACGAACTCGACGTGGTCTACGGCGGCGAGAAGCGCCTGTTCAGGTCGGTGAAGGAAATCGTCGACAAGTACGACCCGCCCGCCATCTTCGTTTACCAGACCTGCGTCACCGCCCTGATCGGCGACGACATCGAGGCAGTGTGCAAGGCCGCCACCGCGAAATTCGGCAAACCGGTGATCCCGGTCAACGCACCCGGCTTCGTCGGCAACAAGAACCTCGGCAACAAGCTCGCCGGCGAGGCGCTGCTCGACTACGTGATCGGCACCGCGGAGCCCGAGACCACCACGCCCTACGACATCAACATCATCGGCGAATACAACCTCGCCGGCGAACTGTGGCAGGTCAAGCCGCTGCTCGATGAGATGGGCGTGCGCATCCTGTCCTGCATCTCCGGCGACGCCAAATACCAGGAAGTCGCCACCAGCCACCGCGCCAGGGCGGCGATGATGGTGTGCTCCAAGGCGATGATCAACATCGCCCGCAAGATGGACGAGCGCTACCAGATTCCGTTCTTCGAGGGCTCGTTCTACGGCATCAGCGACATGAGCGACAGCTTGCGCAACATCGCCAAACTGCTGGTGGAGAAGGGCGCGCCGGCCGAACTGCTGGATCGCACCGAGGCCATCATCCGGCGCGAGGAGGCCGCGTTCTGGAAACAGATGGAACCGTACCGGGATCGCCTGAAAGGCGTGAAGGTGCTGCTCATCACCGGCGGCGTGAAATCCTGGTCGGTGGTGTCCGCGCTGCAGGAAGTCGGCATGGAGATCGTCGGCACCAGCGTGAAGAAATCCACGCTGGAGGACAAGCAGAAGATCAAGGAACTGATGGGCGAGGACGCCCACATGATCGACGACATGACCCCGCGCGAGATGTACAAGATGCTGAAGGACGCCCAGGCCGAGATCATGCTCTCCGGCGGCCGCTCGCAGTTCATCGCGCTCAAGGCCAAGATGCCCTGGCTCGACATCAACCAGGAACGCCATCACGCCTATGCCGGCTACAGCGGCATGGTGACGCTGGTGCGGGAGATCGACAAGGCGCTGCACAACCCGATGTGGGAGCAGGTCAGGAAGCCCGCGCCGTGGGATATCCCGGTCGAAGCCGTTCCCCTCGAAATGCCTCTGAAGGCGGTCGCATAAACATGGCTGCCGTCACCCACGTCAAGAAATCCTGCGCGGTCAACCCGCTCAAGATGAGCGCGCCGATCGGCGCGGCGCTGGCCTTCATGGGGCTGGACAACTGCATGCCGACGCTGCACGGTTCGCAGGGCTGCACCGCCTTCGGCCTGGTGCTGTTCGTGCGCCATTTCAAGGAGGCCGTGCCGATGCAGACCACGGCGATGAACGAGGCCACCACCATCATGGGCGGCATGGACAACGTCGAGCAGGCCATCCTCAACATCCACAAGCGCGCCCAGCCCGCCATCATCGGCATCGCCTCGACCGGGCTGACGGAGACCAAGGGCGACGACGTCGACGGCTATCTCGAAATCATCCGCAAGAAGCACCCCGAACTCGACGAGCTGGCGCTGGTGTACGTCTCCACCCCGGATTACGTGGGCGCCTTCCAGGACGGCTGGGCCAAGGCGGTGGCCAAGATCGTGAAGGAACTGGCCGAGCCCGGCCAGAAGATCGCCGGCCAGGTGAACGTGCTGGCCGGTAGCCACCTCACGCCGGGCGACATCGAGGAAATCCGCGAGATCGTCGAAGCGTTTGGTTTGAAGCCGATCATCCTGCCCGACCTGTCGGGCTCGATGGACGGCCACGTGCCGGACAACTTCAGCCCCACCACGCTGGGCGGCACCACGCTGACGCAATTGCGCATGACGGGTTCATCCGAATTCACGCTCGCCATCGGCGAGCACATGCGCGAGGCCGCGCAGACCCTGCAGGACAAATGCGGCGTGCCGTTCGAAGTGCTGGAAACCTTGACCGGGCTTGACGGCTGCGACCGCCTGATGAGCCTGCTCACGGAAAAATCCGGCCGCCCGGCGCCCAACAAATACCGCCGCCAGCGCAGCCAGCTGGTCGACGCCATGCTCGACGCGCACTTCTACCTCGGCGGCAAGAAGATCGCCCTCGGCGCCGAACCGGATCTCTTGTGGGGCATCGGCAACCTGTTCGCCGGCATGGGCGCGGAACTCGCCGCCGTGGTGACCACGACGCAGTCGCCGCTGCTGGAAAAGCTGCCGGCGCGGGAGGTGCTGATCGGCGACCTCGAAGACCTGGAGAGCCGCGCGCAGGGCTGCGACCTGCTGGTGACGCACTCGCACGGCCGCCAGATGGCGGAGCGCCTCGACCTGCCTTTCCTGCGCATGGGCATCCCCATGTTCGACCGCCTGGGGGCGGCGCACCAGGTGACGGTGGGCTATCGCGGCACGCGCGACCTGATTTTCGAAGTGGCCAACCTGTTCATGGCGGTGGCGCATGAGCCGGCGCCGGACGACTGGCGGCAACCCGCGTCAGAGGGGGCGGCATGTGGAAGTTGTGCGTCGGCGGCGGCGCATTGACGGCGGCGGGGTAAACGTTTTTCAAACGGAGGCAACTATGAAAGTCGCGTTTTGCACACAGGACATGAAGCGGGTCGACGCCCACTTCGGCTGGGCGAAGAACATCGCCATCTACGACGTGTCGTCGGACGACAGCCGCTTCGTGGAGACGATTCAATTTGATGGCGACCTCCAGGAAGACGGCAACGAGGACAAGCTGGCGCCCAAGCTGGAGGCGATCAAGGACTGCGCCATTCTCTACGTGGCGGCGATCGGCGGTTCCGGCGCGGCGCGCGTGGTGGCCAGCAACATCCACCCGATCAAGGTGCAGCAGCCGGAAGTCATCGACGACATCCTGGTCAAGCTGCAGGGCGTGCTGAAGGGCACGCCGCCGCCCTGGCTGCGCAAGGCGGTCCTGAAGGGCCAGGAAAAAACGTTCGATTTTGACGAAGAGGTTCACGATGCCTGATACCGAAACCGCCGTTTCCGCTGCCGACCCGATGCAGTCGCTGTTCGTGAAGGAGCTGATCAAGCAGTGGCGCGCCCAGGACACGCACGGCACATGGGAAGGCAAGACCGACGCCACGCTGCTCGCGCCCTACATCGTCACCCGCGAGCAGCGCCGGCAAATGCCGATCATCGACGACCCCGATCCGGAAACCCTGTGGCGGGTGGAGCTGTTCTACAACGCCATCGGCCTGGCCATCGAGCGCCAGACGGGGGTCATGGTGACGCCCATGATGAAGATGTCGCACGAGGGATTTGGCCGCATCGTGCTGCTGGCCGGGCGACTGGTGGCGGTCAACAAGCAGTTGCGGGACGTGCACCGCTTCGGATTCGAGAGCATGGAAAAACTCGCCGAGGAAGGCGAGAAGCAGGTGGCGGCGGGGATAGCGATGGTCGAGCAATTCCCCGGTGCCGCCAAATATGGTTGAGCCGCGCGCGAGTGCGGCAGTGCGGCGTACGTGACCTGCATCCGGGTTCAAGACGCCTGTTGAAAAAGGAGCCCATCATGGCCTTGGTACTTGAACGCGGAATGGACGTCGACGTCCCCCATTGGATCGACATGATCGAGAACGAGGAATTCGAGCGCTACCTCGAGCAAACGGTGAAAGGGAAGACGAACGTGGAAGACAAGGAAACGCTGAAAGCGGAAGTGAAGAAGCTCAACGCCCGCGCCATGGAGGCGCGCATGGCCCTGCACGACCTGTCGGAGGAACTGCCGGCCGGCCTGGAGAAGGTCATGGAGGTGGCGCAGGCGACGGTCGCCGCCTTCGAGTCGCTGGACACGGCGCGCAAGAAACTGGCCGCCGCCGGCAACTGAGGAGAACGGCATGGCCTTCGCTTCGGTCACCATGCCCGACGGGCGCACCTGGACGCCGAAATTCGTCGGCGAGATCAACCAGGAGAAGTGCATCGGCTGCGGCCGCTGCTTCCGGGTGTGCGGACGCAACGTGCTGCAGCTGGTGGGTGTCACCGAGGACGGCGAGTTCATCCCCGTGGTGCTCGGCAGCGACGACGACGACGAGGAATACGAGCGCAAGGTCATGACCATCGCCAACCAGATGAACTGCGTCGGCTGCGAGGCCTGTTCCAAGATCTGCCCGAAGGACTGCTACACGCACGCCGAGATGGCTGCGGAATGAATCGATTGGGGGATGCCGCGATGCAGGTCCAGAACACGATGAGCCGCGAGCAGTTGATGGCCTATGCCAGCGACCCCGGCAACGTGCTGACCCAGGCCTTCGCCGGCGCGGTGTGCACCGCCTTTGCCAGCGGCACCTTCCCGGCGCTGCTGTTCGGACTGAGCGAGCAGCAGTTCCGCTGCCTGCTCGACCGCTACTTCCCCGGCGCCTGGCTGGAATTGTTCGCGATGGCGGTCCTGTCCGACGCCGATGCGCCGTGTCCCGCCTTCCACCAGGAAGAGATGCAGGACCTGATCGCCCTGTTTCTGGCGCACCGCAGCAGCGAAGACGAGGAAACGACCTGGCTGGCCTACGTCATCGCCGCCGGCTGCATGGGCGGCAACCACCTGTGGCAGGACCTGGGGCTGACCGGACGCCAGGCACTGTCCGATCTGCTCAGGCAGAATTTCACCACCCTGCACGACAGGAACAGCGGCAACATGAAGTGGAAGAAATTCTTCTACAAGCAGCTGTGCGACCGCGCCGAGGTGAACCTGTGCAAGGCGCCGAGCTGCCAGGTGTGCAGCGACTACCGCAGCTGTTTCGGACCGGAGGACGCGACGGGGCCGGCGGCCTTGTCGGGGGACAGCGGCAGGGCGGGGCGCGAAACGCAGTCCGCCTGAAACCGTTGTTTTCCCTCTCCCGCGCTGCCGCGCACCCCTCTCCCGCCTGCGGGAGAGGGGCTGGGGGCGAGGGAGCGCTCCCGCAAGATCCGCTGTCTGGAACACAATCGCCGATCCAAACGGCTGACGGGAACCTCTCTATGCATCATTGCCGCTTCATATTCGCGTACATCGCCAGCCTCCTGGCAGGCGCTGCGTCTGCCGCAGACGTGCGGGTGGCCGTCGCCGCCAACTTCACCGCGCCGATGCAGGCGATCGCCGCTGCCTTCGAGAAGGACACCGGCCACAAGGCGCGGCTCGCCTTCGGCTCCACCGGCAAGTTCTACGCCCAGATCCGGCACGGCGCGCCGTTCCAGGTGCTGCTTGCCGCCGACGACGAGACGCCGGCGCGGCTGGAACGGGAGGGCATGAGCGTCCCCGGCACGTGCTTCACCTATGCCGTCGGCAGGCTCGCGCTGTGGAGCGCGCAGGCGGGCGTCGTCGACGCCCGCGGCGAGGTGCTGAAGCAGGGCGGCTACAAGCACGTGGCCATCGCCAACCCCAAACTCGCGCCCTACGGCGCGGCCGCCGTCGAGGTGATGCAGCGCCTGGGCGTGGTCGAGGCCGTGCGGCCGAAGCTGGTGCAGGGCGAGAACATCGCGCAGGCCTGGCAGTTCGTCGCCAGCGGCAACGCCGAGCTCGGCTTCGTCGCGCTGTCGCAGGTCACGCAGGACGGCAAGCTGACCGGCGGCTCCGCCTGGATCGTGCCCGCCCATCTCCACACCCCCATCCGCCAGGACGCGGCGATCCTGACGAACGGCAGGGGCAATCCTGCCGCCGGCGCGCTGATGGACTACCTCAGGAGCGACAAGGCGAAGGCCGTCATCCGCGCCTATGGCTACGACATCTGAGCGCCCATGCTGACCGACGAAGCGCTCGCCGCCGTCTGGCTGACGCTGCGCCTCGCCAGCGTGACGACGATCCTGCTGTTCCTCGTCGGCACGCCCATCGCCTGGTGGCTGGCGCGCACGCGTTCCTGGCTGAAGGCGCCGGTCGGCGCGCTGGTCGCGCTGCCGCTGGTGCTGCCGCCGACGGTGATCGGCTTCTATCTGCTGGTGGTCATGGGGCCGCAGGGGCCCATCGGCCAGCTGACCCAGGCGCTCGGCCTCGGCGTGCTGCCGTTCACCTTCCGGGGGCTGGTTGTCGGCTCGGTGATCTATTCGATGCCCTTCGTGGTGCAGCCGCTGCAGAACGCCTTCGACGCCATCGGCGAGCGTCCGCTGGAAGTGGCGGCGACCTTGCGCGCCGGGCCGTGGGATCGTTTCTTTACGGTGGTGCTGCCGCTGGCGCGGCCCGGCTTCATCACCGCCGGCATCCTCGGCTTCGCCCACACCGTGGGCGAGTTCGGCGTGGTGCTGATGATCGGCGGCAACATCCCGGACAAGACGCGCGTCGTCTCGGTGCAGATCTACGACCACGTGGAAGCGCTGGAATACACCCAGGCCCACTGGCTTTCCGCCGGCATGCTGGCGTTTTCCTTCGCCGTGCTGCTTGCGCTCCATGCTTCCGGCAGCGGCAAACGGAAAAGCGGCGGGAAATGAATTCTCAAAACCTGTTTATCCGCGAAGGACGCGAAGTAACGCCAAGGAATTCTTTCATTGGTTTTCTTCGTGTCCCTTCGCGCCCTTCGCGGATAAAGATTTGCTGTTATTTCATTCACCAAGGGCAAACGTGATGCAATCCATCCACGCCCGTTTCCGCGTCGCCCACGACGGCTTCACGCTCGACGTCGACCTGCTGCTGCCCGGGCGCGGCGTCAGCGCGCTGTTCGGCGCATCGGGCTCGGGCAAGACCACCTGCCTGCGCGCCATCGCCGGGCTGGAACATGCGCCCGGCGGCACGCTCAGCGTGAACGGCGAGGTGTGGCAGGACGACAGCCGCGGCCTGTTCGTGCCCACCCACCAGCGGCCCTTGGGCTACGTGTTCCAGGAAGCCAGCCTGTTTCCGCATCTCTCCATCCGCCGCAATCTGGAATACGGCATGCGGCGCGTGCCGGAGCGTGATCGCAAGGTCTCGCTCGACCATGCGGTGGAACTGCTCGGCATCGCCCCCTTGCTCGAGCGCATGCCGGACTGGCTCTCCGGCGGTGAAAAGCAGCGCGTCGCCATCGCCCGCGCGCTCGCCACCAGCCCGCGCATCCTGCTGATGGACGAGCCGCTCGCCGCGCTCGACCTCGCGCGCAAGCAGGAAATCCTGCCCTACCTGGAACGCCTGCACGACGAACTGGAAATCCCGCTGATCTACGTCAGCCACGCCCCCGACGAAGTCGCGCGCCTGGCCGATCACCTGGTGGTGCTGGAGCAGGGGCGGGCGGTCGCCAGCGGCCCGCTCGGCGAAACCCTGGCGCGGCTCGACCTGCCGATCCGCCTGGGCGAGGACGCCGGCGTCGTGCTCGAAGGCGAGATCGCCGAGATAGACCAGGCGTGGCACCTCGCGCGCGTCGCCTTCGCCGGCGGCAGCCTGTGGGTGCGCGACAGCGGCGTTCCCATCCGACAGCACGTGCGCGTGCGCATCCTCGCGCGCGACATCAGCATCGCCCTCGAACCCCACGCCGACAGCAGCATCCTCAACGTCCTGCCCGCCACCGTCGAGGAACTGGCCGACGACACCCACCCCGCGCTGGCGCTGGTGAAACTGAACGCCGCCGGCGCCCCGCTGGTCGCGCGCATCACGCGGCGCTCGGCGGCCAGGCTGGTCCTGCGCCAGGGTCTGGCCGTGTGGGCGCAGATCAAGGCGGTGGCGCTGGTGGGGTGAGGCACCCGCTGCCCGTCGGCTCATGCCAAGCTTCATGCAAACAAAATCTGATCGCCATCGGGACTAAACTTTCATAGTGCAGAGTCAGGTTGGGCGCCGCTGCCCCAACCCTCAACCTGACAGGAGCAATCCGATGCGTAAAACCGTAACCCTCGCCATGGCGCTTGCCATGGCCGCCACGGCAGGAGTCGTACCCATGGCCCAGGCAGATCGCGACCACGATCACGACAAACACGATTCAGTGCAACTCGGCCCGCGCCCGTTCTACCTGGTGCAGGGCATGGACGAAGGCAAGCTCAAGGACCGCCTGATGCAATGCGAGAACGGTCCCTTCTACCGCACCGATTTCTCCATCGGCCATCGTGGCGCCGCCCTGCAGTTTCCCGAGCATTCCGATGCCTCCTATCGCGCCGGTGCGAAAATGGGCGCCGGCATCGTCGAGTGCGACGTCACCTTCACCAAGGACGGCGAACTGGTCTGCCGCCACAGCGAATGCGACCTGCAGACCACCACCAACATCGTCGCCACCGACCTCAACGACAAGTGCACCGTGCCCTGGAGCGGCCCCGGCCAGGATCCCAAGCCCAAGTGCTGCACCAGCGACCTGACCCTCGACGAATTCAAGTCGCTCAAGCCCAAGATGGATGCCAGCAACCCCAGTGCAACCACGCCCGAAGGCTACCTGGGCGGCACCGCCAGCTGGCGCACCGACCTGTACACCGGCCAGGCCAAGGTGATGACCTTCAAGGAAAGCATCGCGCTCAACCAGGAGCTCGGCGTGAAGCACACACCCGAACTCAAGGGCGCCGACCACCAGGACCGCGTCGATGCCATCTTCGGCAGCCAGGCCGCTTACGCCCAGAAGTTCATCGACGAGCTCAGGAATGCCGGCGTATCGCCCAAGGATGCCTGGGTCCAGTCCTTCAACAAGGACGACATCCTCTACTGGATCAAGAACGAGCCGCGCTTCGGCAAGCAGGCCGTCTATCTGGACAGCATCGACCCGACCGTTACCCCCGCCATCCCGCGTCAGACCCTGGATGAGCTGAAGCAGCTGAAGAAAGACGGCGTGCGCATCATCGCCCCGCCGATGTGGGCGCTGCTGTCGGTGAACGATGCCGGCGAAGTCGTTCCTTCCGAATATGCGAACGACATCAGGAAGGCGGGACTCGACATCATCACCTGGACCTTCGAACGCGCCGACCTGCGCAAGGGCGCCTCCAAGGGCGGCTGGTATTACCTGTTCGACCCCGAGGGCAAGGCGATCAAGAAGGACAGCGACATGTACAAAGCCCTCGACGTCCTGGCCCGCAAGGTCGGCATCCTCGGCATCTTCTCTGACTGGCCCGCCACGGTGACCTATTACGCCAACTGCATGGACCTGAAGTAAAGTCAGGCTCATTCCAAAAAAAGGGCGGCCTCCGTTTGGGGGCTGCCCTTTTTTCTTTGGGCAGCATGTGCGAGTGCGCATCCTGGGCCCACGCCGACAGCAGCATCCTCAATGTCCTGCCTACCACCGTCGAGGAAAATGGCAGACGACACGATCAAGGCGGTGGCGCTGGTGGAGTAGGCAAGCGAGCGGCTCCACGGTTGCGCTGTATGGCATATAACCGTCACTATGGCAGTAGTGCCGGTATTGAGCCATATTTCTTGACCGCACGTGTTTCCCGATCTAGTATGGCTTAAATCCGTCATTATCCTGATAGTGCAGGAAATAAGCCTTATGAAGAAAGCGCAAAACCCATCCATGCCCCCGCCTCTGGCCGAGGCGCTCAGGGACATGGGCGAACGCATCGCGCGCATGCGGAAGGCCCGCCATGTGCTGCAGGCGGACGCCGCGCTGCGCGCCAACATCAGCCGCGAGACGGCCTCGCGCATCGAAAACGGCGACGCGGCCGTCGCCATCGGCCAGGTCGTGCGCTATCTCGACGTCATCGCGCCCGGCGCGACCCTGGGCCGCTTGTACGAGACGCAGGATGCCGCGCTGGCCATGCTCGAAAAGTCGGAGAAGCGGCAGCGTGCCCGCACGCTCTCCCCGCAGGCGCTGAAGCACTATGAGTTCTAGGGAACTGGCCGTTTTCGCCCACCTGCCCGGCGAAGCCACGGCCGTGCCGGCCGGCCTGCTCACCCTGGAAGAAGAGGGGGCGGTACCGCAGGGGGCGGATTTCGTTTACGGCCTGCGCTATCTCGATCGCCCCAACGCCATCGAGATCGACCCCGTCAGCCTCAGCCTGCAGGACCGCGAGGCGGCGCGCGGCGTACGGCTCCATCCCGTTGCGGGGCTTGCCCTGTTCGGCGCCATCCGCGACGCGGCGCCCGACGCCTGGGGCCGGCGCGTCATCGAAGCGCGGCGCAAGGTGCCGCTCAACAGCCTGCCGGAATCGGAATACCTGCTGGCGGCCGGTTCCAACCGCGTCGGGGCGCTGGACGTGCGCGCCGGCCTCGATGCCGGCGAAGCCGCGGGCGAACTCGGCGATGTCCGCAAACTCGACTACTTTCTCGAAGCCGCCCATCGCATCGAAGAAGGCCTGCCGCTCCCCGCACGGCTCGAAGCCTTCTTCGATGCAGGCAGCGCGCTGGGCGGCGCACGGCCCAAGGCAACGGTGGCGGATGCGGACGGCAAGCTCTGGCTCGCGAAATTCCCGTCGCGCGGGGACGGCTACGACGTCCCCGTCGTGGAAGCGGCCACCCTGAAGCTCGCCGGCGCGGCCGGCCTGACCGTTCCGCGAATCGAAATGGTCGATGTCGGCGAGGGCCGGCACGTCATGCTGATCGAACGCTTCGACCGCGCGGGCGTCGTCGGCGCATTGAGCCGGCGGCACTTCATCAGCGCGCTCACCCTCGTCGGCTGCCCGGAACAGGATTCGCCGAACAGGAACTATGCCGACATCGCCGATGCCCTGCGCAAATTCGGCGCGGCCCGGCGCCTTGCGGCGGACCTGGAAGAACTGTTCGCCCGCATGGTATTCAACATCCTGGTCAGCAACGACGACGACCACCTGCGCAACCATGGGCTGCTGTGGGAACCCGACGCGCGGGCCTGGACGCTCAGCCCCCTGTATGACGTGGTGCCGCGGCCCACGCAGGCTACGGAGCGCTTCCTGCATCTGGGCATCGGCCCCCAGGGGCGCCTGGCCACCCTGACCAACGCCATGGCCTGGGCCGCCCGCTTCGGGCTGACCCGCGACAGGGCGCGGGCGACCATCGACAGGGTGTGGCGCGTCGTGCGCGAATGGAAAAACCGTTTCGAGGAATACGGCGTTCCCGCCGCCCAGATCGACAAGGTGAGCAGCGCGTTCAGGCATGCGCGCGAGATCGGCGGCCCGGGACCTGGAACACATTCTGCTTGATCCCCAAGGCGGCGCATCAAACGTAGGGTTTGCTACAAACCCCGCGCGCGCATCCATCCAGAGGCCAGGGGGCGGCAAATCATGAACGCTGAAATCGTCAAGGCAAATCCCCACTATCAGCGGATCGGCGGGGCGGAAGCCGTGCGCGGCCTGGTCGACCGCTTCTACGACCTGATGGACGCCGATCCGGATTACTACGGCATCCGCAAACTGCATCCGCCGGACCTGGGCGAATCCCGCAACAAGTTCTACTGGTTCCTGAGCGAGTGGACGGGCGGCCCGGCCTTGTTCTCCGAGCACATCGGCCAGCCCTTCCTGCGCCGCCGCCACGCGCCCTTTGCCATCGGCGTGAGCGAGCGCGATCAATGGATGGGGTGCATGGCGCGTGCCATGCAGGACGTCGGGCTGGCGGCCGACCTGCGGACGGAACTCGAGCAGGCCCTGTTCAAGACCGCGGACTTCATGCGCAACCAGCCCGAATAGCGCCCGCGCTGCTTCAGCGACGATCTCGCGCCGTCTTCCCACCCCTCACCCGAAACAGGACCACCACCATGAATGAACTCTTTGCAATCTGCCGCACCAACGAAATCGACGAAGACCGGCCGAGCGGATTCTGGCTGGCCGTGCGTAGCGAAACCGGCGAAGCCAGGCCCTGGCCCATCGTGATCGGGCGCAAGGGAAACCGATTTTTCGGATACGAAAACGCCTGTCCCCACACCGGGAGCCGGCTGGATACGCAGCCCGGGCGCTTCCTCGATGAGGACGGCAACTTCCTCACCTGCGGCACCCACCGCGCGCAGTTCGACCTGGATACCGGCAACTGCTTCATCGGGCCGTGCAGGGGGCAGCAGCTGACTCCCGTCACCCTGGTGATCGACGACGGCGATGTCTGCGTCACGGGGGTGGAGCTGGCCGAAGAAGACGGCCTGGATCGGGGCGATTGAGCCTGTGGTCGCGCTCAGCGCTGCATGATGGGAAAGAAAGGATCAGCGCATGGCTATCGATTTGAATCAGGAATGGACGAACACACCGATGTCTCGGCGCTGTGCCGCGTCTGATAGGGCACGAGCGCTAGAATGCAGCCTACGCATTTCAGGAGATAGTCGTCGCCATGCTTGAAATCAAAACCATCCTGCTCTTCCTGCTCACGGCCGTGGCCGAGATTGTCGGCTGCTATCTTCCCTACCTCTGGCTCACGCAAGGGAAAAGCGCATGGCTTCTTATTCCTGCCGGCTTGAGCCTCGCGGTTTTCGCCTGGCTTTTGTCGCTGCACCCAACCGCGGCAGGCCGTGTCTATGCCGCCTATGGCGGCGTTTATATCTTCGTGGCCATTCTTTGGCTCTGGGCGGTTGACGGCATAAGGCCCACGGCCTGGGATCTGGCCGGGTCGTCGGTCGCCATTGCAGGCATGGCTATCATCATGTTCGCACCAAAGAACGCGTAACACTGCGCCTCAGCGAATGTAGGGCATATGCCCGGCAGCATTGCTTTCAGCCTTCGCCCAGCACTTCAGCGAGCGTTTCCGGCGAAAGCGTCGTGGCCTGGGCAAACCCGCCGACGAAGCGGATCGAGTCCGGCCATATCGCAAACAGCGAGAAGTCGGCAAAGCTGAATAACTCCGCGCTCTGGGGAAACCGCGAGAGATAGGCTGTCTTTGCCTCGGCATGGCCTTCGGTTCCGTCGGCGACTTGCACAGCCCGGCCTTGTACCGTGATCCGGGCCAATCCCTGGACAGGCACGTCGGGCGTCGGCGGCGCGATCACCAGCAGGCTCACGTGCGGGCTCAACAGCATGTCCCTGGTGTGGGCCGCGAGTTGGCTGACATGGATGACGAAACCCGAACCGCCGGGAAGCAAGGCGAAGGGCACCATGGACACATACGGCTGGCCGTTGTGCAGGGTGCCAAGGGCAGCGACTTCCTGCGTTTGCAGCAGCTCGCGGAGTGTCTGGGCGTAGGCGGGGTTCATTAGTGGGTCCGAGCAACACAAATTGGCAAGGCCCGCAGGGCGGGGCCTATAGCCTCTATAGGGCTAGATGGTCTGATTAGCTCGTTTCATCCAAAGGCAATTCAAGGTTCGAATTTTTCTTCGGATAAGCTCGATTGATAAACCTCAGGAAATCATCCCAATTTGTGTGGGCGCGCATAGCGCCAATCACTGCGTACAGGTGCTGAGCTAGAGCAGGATGACCAATTTCGTCAGTCAATAGCTGGTGGTGCTTGCCTCTGCGGTTCCCTCTGTCATCTTTCGGATTCCGCTTTTCAAGTTCATCGAGAATGCCGGGGGCAAGTCGTTCATACACAATGTTGTTGGTGTATTTTCCAACCACGCCGGGTCGTTTCACTTGAAGCGGGTTCATCGGCCAGCCCTTGAGTCTGAACATTTCTTTGTAGAAATCATCTGGAAAGCGTTTTGCCCATGCGGCAAGCTCTTTCTTCAAATACTGGTCAAGGATCGCTTGCAGCGCGTGCCGATCTCGAACCTCTTGATAGCCGGTCGCTTCATCTACCAGCGCAGTAACACCAACGTGAGCGAGCCCACGAATTAGTACTCGCGCTCTAGTCGCGACGTGCTTCTGCATCGCAGTCAAAGCACCCGCTTCGTCCGCGTCCAAAAATACGCCACATACGTTCGGAAGCAAATCAGCTGGATAGCCAAATGCACGCGCGCCTTTTAGGGGCTTAAATTCGACCTGGCTTGACGTAACTTCCAATTCTTTAGATATAAATTGTTTAAGGTTCTTTGCAGTCAGAAATGCAGGCAAATTCACATCACCATCGTAATGGTCTCGTCCCTTAGCCTGTCTGGCACGACCCAGCGCTCGCATGAAGCCACTTTGCGTGATTAGCCTTCGCCCGTCTTCAAGAACAGCACAAGCAATTTCAATATCGCCAATATTCATCGACCCTTCATGAGTGGCTTTCGGCAGATCACTATTCCATCGCGCCTCCGCAGCCTTCTTTGCAATAGACACCTTTTGTTCTGGTGAGAGGGCGGCGGCGCGTGCAAACCCCCCGATTGCTTTGCTTTCATTTTTGTCCGGCTCACTCATGCTTGCATCTCCAACCGTAATGATGCTTGCAATAATGCACTCATAAATGCAAGCATGCAACAAATAATTTAAAACATTGCTTGCATTGGTTGTCGGCAAAGCGTGACAACGTGAAACCGACTACGTTTCGATTTTTCTAGGTGCTGAGTAACTAAAGGGGTTAGCTTGAACTGCCCCCTTTATCCTTACTTTCGATAGACCAGTTATGCCGCAGGACTCCTACGCTTCACGCCGGGTATTCTGCATGCCGCGGCAACGGTTCATCAGTACAGGACCATTCAGCGCGCGAGTCCCAGAAAATCCGCGCTTGAGGCTTGATTGGAGCGTCGCTGTCCAGTGAACCGGCCGGAATAACCACGGCATCGATTTCCTTCACAAAGCGCGCCACAGCGCTGCCACACTCACTACAAAACTGCCGGCTGAATCGTTCCGACTCAGGCACCTTGTAAGACCTCAAAAAGGACGCCCCTTTAGTGAAGGTGAGCTGTGCATTCGTGAGCATGAGGTTCGTTGCATGCCCTGTTCCAGATGACTTGCGACACCGCGAGCAGTGGCAATGATAGAAACGCTGGGGATTGCCACTCACCTCATAGCGTATGGCACCGCATAGGCAACTTCCATTCAGGGTAATACAGGTCATATATCGCCTCATGT
>JAJZRE010000080.1 GCA_021802945.1 Pseudomonadota bacterium | reverse complement strand
TCCTCGCCATGGAACGGCCATGGCTGCGGTTCGCTTCGCGCACTCGGCGCGCGGATGCGCGTCTCGGCATGTACGCAAACTCATGGGTTGTCGTACTAGTTGATATCGGGTTCCTGCGTCGGCTCTTCCACCGTGCGCTGCAGGGGGCGCCGTCCGACCTGGATTTTCAGGTCCAGCGATTGCTGCTTGCGTGCCACCGTCAGCCTGGCCTCATCGCCCGGCTTCAAGGCGGCGATCAGATTGAGCAGCGACGCCGAGTCGGCGACCGCGTGGCCGTTGACGGCAAGCAGCACGTCGCCCGGACGCACGCCGCCGGCATCGGCCGGACCGCCTTTGAGCACCCCGGCGATCAGCGCGCCTTCCGCGCTTTTCAGGCTGAACGATTCCGCGAGTTCCGGGCTCAGGTCCTGCACCTCGACGCCGACCCAGCCGCGCGTGACGCTGCCTGTCTTGATGATCTGCTCCATCACCTGGCGTGCGATGCTGACCGGGATGGCGAAGCCGATGCCTTGCGATCCGCCGGTACGCGAATAGATGGCGCTGTTGATCCCGACCAGGTTGCCGGCCGCATCGACCAGGGCGCCCCCCGAGTTGCCGGGGTTGATGGCGGCATCGGTCTGGATGAAATTCTCGAAGGTGTTGATCCCCAGGTGGGTGCGGCCCAGCGCGCTGACGATGCCGGCGGTGACGGTCTGGCCGACGCCGAACGGATTGCCCACCGCCAGCACCCAGTCGCCGACCTTGAGGCTGTCGGGCTCGGCAAAGGTGATCGCAGGCAGGCCGCTTGCATCGATTTTCAGGACCGCCAGATCGGTTTCCGGATCGGCACCGACCACCCGGGCGGGTACCGTCTTGCCGTTTGCCAGCGCAACCTGGATTTCGTCGGCGGCTTCGACCACATGCTGGTTGGTGAGGATGTAGCCGTTCGGGCTGACGACCACCCCCGAGCCCAGATTGGAGACTTCGCGCGGGCGTGTGTCCAGCCGGTCGCCAAAAAAGTACC
Source organism: Pseudomonadota bacterium (assembly GCA_021802945.1). Lineage (GTDB taxonomy): Bacteria > Pseudomonadota > Gammaproteobacteria > Burkholderiales > Thiobacillaceae > Thiobacillus. Next base: position 4,227 of record JAJZRE010000080.1, on the reverse strand, counting down.
GGAAAATCGGGTCCTGCAGGGCGGGGTGGGCCGGGCTGCTTACCTTTTGCTGGGTAAACACGTTGACCACCGCCGGAATCACCTTTTGTGCCGCCGGGGCGAACGAGCCGATGGGCGCGAGGGTGCGGCCTGTCGGCGCCGCGGCCTGCTTGATGGTGAGGCTCGGTGCTTGCGGCTGCCAGTGCAGAAGATCGGGCTTGAACAGGGCAATGATGAACAACACGCCGAGTGCCACCGTGGTGGTCTGGGCGAAGAGCAACCAGAGTTTGCGCATTTGCATTTTGATTGAATTCAGAGACTTGGCGTGATTTTGCGACCCGCCGATTATAGCCTAGCGCAGATGGCGATTGCCTTATTGCCAGGATGGGCTTCCGGTGAGGGTGGCAATTTGGTTAGAATGCCGGTTTTATCGCAACACGTTCAGGGTTAGGGAAACATGAGCCAGGAAGCCGATGGGCAAAAAGTGGACACGCGTAAACGAAAATTCCTGATCGCCGCGACCAGCGCCGTTGGCGGTGTCGCGGTGGCGGGGGTGGCCGTTCCGCTGGTAATGAGCATGCTGCCGAGCGCACGTGCCAAGGCGGCGGGTGCGCCGGTTGATGTGGATATCAGCAAGATCGAGCCGGGCATGTTGCTGACTTCCGAATGGCGCGGCAAGCCGGTGTGGGTCGTCAACCGCACGAAGGAAATGCTCGACCTGCTGGGCAAGCACGACGACAAGCTGGTTGATCCGAACAGCGAGCAGCCGCAACAACCGCCGTACTGCAAGAATGCCACCCGCTCGATCAAGCCGGAATATCTGGTGGCGGTCGGCATCTGCACCCACCTCGGATGCTCGCCCACCTACCGCAAGGAAGTCGGCGCGGCGGATCTGGGCGCGGATTGGCCGGGCGGCTTCTTCTGCCCCTGCCACGGTTCGCGTTTCGACCTCGCGGCGCGCGTGTTCAAGAACGTTCCGGCGCCGACCAATCTGGTGATTCCGCCTCATCAATACCTCAGCGACACCAAGTTGCTGATCGGTGTAGACACAAAAGGAGCCTAAATAAATGTCTGCCCTGCAAAAAATGATGGGTTGGATCGACGACCGATTCCCGCTCACCGCAACCTACAAGGCGCACCTCTCCGAGTACTACGCGCCCAAGAACTTCAATTTCTGGTACTTCTTCGGCTCGCTGGCGCTCCTCGTGCTGGTGATGCAGATCGTCACCGGCATTTTCCTCACCATGAACTACAAGCCGGATTCGGAGCTCGCCTTCGGATCCGTCGAGTACATCATGCGCGACGTCGACTGGGGCTGGCTGATCCGCTACATGCACTCCACCGGCGCCTCGATGTTCTTCGTGGTTGTCTACCTGCACATGTTCCGCGGCCTGATGTACGGTTCCTACCGCAAGCCGCGCGAACTGATCTGGATCTTCGGCGTGCTGATCTATCTGGCGCTGATGGCCGAAGCCTTCCTCGGCTATCTGCTGCCGTGGGGCCAGATGTCCTACTGGGGCGCGCAGGTGATCGTCAACCTGTTCGCCGCCGTGCCCTTCATCGGCGACGACCTGTCGCTCTGGATTCGCGGCGACTACGTGATTTCGGATGCCACGCTGAACCGATTCTTCGCCTTCCACGTCATTGCCCTGCCGCTGGTGCTGATCGCATTGGTGGCGGTGCACCTGGTCGCGCTGCACGAAGTCGGGTCGAACAACCCTGACGGCATCGAAATCAAGAAGAAGAAGGACGCCAACGGCATCCCGCTCGACGGCATTCCGTTCCATCCCTACTACACCGTGAAGGACATCGTCGGCGTGATCGTCTTCCTGATGGTCTTCTCGGCGATCGTGTTCTTCGGCCCGACCATGGGCGGCTACTTCCTCGAGGCCAACAACTTCATCCCGGCCGATCCGTTGAAGACGCCGCCGCACATTGCGCCGCTGTGGTACTTCACCCCTTTCTACGCGATCCTGCGTGCGGTGCCGCCGATGTTCGGCTCGCAGTTCCCCGGCGTCGTGGCGATGGGCCTGTCGATCGTGCTGCTGTTCTTCCTGCCCTGGCTCGACCGCGGCAAGGTCAAGTCGATCCGCTACCGCGGCCCGATCTACAAGATCGCCCTTGCCCTGTTCATCGTGGCGTTCGTCGGTCTCGGCTACCTCGGCCTGTTGCCGCCGTCCCCGGTCGCGACGATTCTGGCCCAGACATTCTCGGTGATTTACTTCCTGTTTTTCCTGTTGATGCCCTGGTATACCTCCATTGACAAAACCAAACCGGAACCGGAAAGGGTGACTGGCTAAATGAAACGCTTGAAAAATTTTCTTTTGTTGTTGATGGCGGTGCCCGTCATCGCGTTGGCCTCCGAAGAAGGGCCTGCTCTCGACAAGGCGCCGATCAACTTGTCGGATCACGAGTCCCTGCAGCGCGGCGCCCGCATCTTCGTGAACTACTGTCTCAACTGCCACAGCGCCTCTGCCATGCGTTACTCGCGCATGGAGGATCTGGGGTTGACCGAAGAGCAGATCAAGGAAAACCTCTTGTTCGCCGCCGAGAAGCCGGGTGAAACCATGACGGTCGCCATGAACAAGAAGGAGGCCAAGGGGTGGTTCGGCTCCGCGCCGCCCGATCTCAGCGTGATCGCGCGTGCGCGTGGCTCCGACTGGCTGTACACCTATCTGCGCAGCTTCTATCGCGACGATTCGCGCCCGACCGGCTGGAACAACGTCGTGTTCGACAAGGTCGCGATGCCGCACGTGCTGTGGAGCCTGCAGGGCGAAATGGTCCCGGTCAGGAAGAAGGAGGGCGAGCACGAAGTGATCGAACGCCTCGAACTCGCCAAGCCCGGCAGCGTGACCCTGGCCGAATACGACGCCATGGTCGGCGATCTCGTCAACTACCTGACGTGGATGGGCGAGCCCGACCAACTCAAGCGCAAGGAACTCGGACTGATCGTCCTGGCGTTCCTGGCAATCTTCTTCGTGGTGGCCTATTACCTGAAGAAAGAGTTCTGGAAAGACGTTCACTGAATCCGGCCATGCCCGTGCGCCAACAGCCGGACTGTGTCCGGCTGTTGGCGTTTCAAGTCTTAACTCAGCAACACTTGCAACACGAGAGGGAGCCCCCGCCATGATGACCCTGTATTCCGGCAGTACCGACCCGTACAGCCATCGCTGCCGCATCGTCCTGTTCGAAAAGGACATGGACTTCGAAGTCATCGATGTGGACATGCACAACAAGCCGGAAGAAATCGCCAGCATCAGCCCGAGCGGCAAGATGCCGGTGCTGGTCGAGCGCGACCTGGTTCTGACCGAATCCAACATCATCAACGAATACATCGACGAGCGCTTCCCGCATCCGCAGCTGATGCCGCCGGATCCGGTCATGCGCGCCCGCGCCCGCCTGGTGCTGTTCAATTTCGAACACGACCTGTTCACCCACGTCAACACGCTCGAGCACAGTCTCGGCAAGGGGTCGGACAAGGCGCGCCAGGAGATCCGCGACAGCCTGTCCCAGCTTACGCCCATCCTTACCAAGCAGAAGTACCTGATGAACGATGAGTTCTCCATGCTGGATGTGGCGATCGCCCCGCTGCTGTGGCGCCTCGAGCATTACGGTATCGAACTGCCCAAGGTGGCCGCGCCGGTGCTCAAGTACCGCGAGCGCCTGTTCAGCCGTCCCGCCTTCATCAACGCGCTGACGCCCACCGAAAAGGCGCTGCGCAAGTAAGCCGCCAAGGGATCAGGGACAGCGCCGGTGGCCGGGATTTCAACCAAGCCGTATCTGATCCGCGCGCTGTACGAATGGTGCGCGGACTCGGGCTACACGCCGCAGTTGCTGGTGGCGGTGGATGGTCGCACACGCGTGCCGCCCGGATTCGTCAAGGACGGCCAGATCGTGCTCAACATCAGCGCGGGCGCCACCCGCAATCTCACGCTGGACAACGACTGGATTCAATTTTCCGCGCGTTTCGGCGGGGTCTCGCACGAGATATCCATTCCGGTTGACCGGGTGGCCGCGATCTTCGCGCGCGAAAATGGCCAGGGTCTGCATTTCGAACCGGTCGACGCGACCGAACCGCCCGACCAGACACCCCCTTCCGCGTCCGGCGAAGCGCCTGCGACCCCGAAGGTCAAGCCATCGCTTAAAGTCGTCAAGTAATCGCGCTATCCGCCGCGTGGCATCGCTATAATGTCGCCCGTCGCCGCTTTAGCTCAGTTGGTAGAGCAACCGCCTTGTAAGCGGTAGGTC
>JAJZRE010000079.1 GCA_021802945.1 Pseudomonadota bacterium | reverse complement strand
AGGCGATCGGGAAGCGCACGTCTTCCAGACGCAGGGCGCGCAGGGCCTTGAAGCCGAACACGTTGCCGACCAGCGAGGTCAGCACGTTGACCATCGAGCCTTCTTCGAACAGGTCGATCGGGTAGGCAACAAATGCGTAGAAGCAGGTGTCGTCGCCGGGCACGTCCTCGATGCGGTAGGCGCGGCCCTTGTAGTAGTCGAGGTCGGTCAGCAGGTCGGTCCACACGGTGGTCCAGGTACCGGTCGACGATTCGGCGGCCACGGCAGCGGCCACTTCTTCACGGTCCACGCCCGGCTGGGGGGTGATCTTGAAACACGCGAGGACGTCGGTATCCAGCGGTGTGTATTCGGGCATCCAGTAAGTCTGGCGATACTCTTTCACGCCAGCGTTGTAGGTCTTGACAGCCATGATTCCTCCTAGCAAAAGGTTAGGGTTGCGCGACATGCCAGAAGTGGTCATGCACGATGGGTCGCATCTTGCAGGAGGTGAACCATAAATAACAGTCGATTTTTTCTATTTGTAGAATAGACTATTATCTATGTCAGGGTTCGGAGAAGCAGTCTAACGCCATGCGCAGCCATACCACGTTTCGCCAGCTGGAAATTTTCGAGGCCATCGCCCGCCTCGGCAGCTTCACCCGCGCCTCCGAAGAGCTTTACCTCACGCAGCCGACCGTATCGATGCAGATGAAGAAGCTCACCGAAGCAGTTGGCGTGCCGCTGGTCGAGCAGGTCGGCAAGAAGTTCCGCCTGACCCCCGATGGCCAGCATCTTGCGCAAGCCACCCGCGAGATCTTCAGCATCCTCGACCGCTTCGCCATGTCGGTCGCCGAGCGCCGCGGGCTGAAGCAGGGGCAACTCAGTCTGATGGCCATCACCACGGCATCGTACTTCGCGCCGCGTCTGCTGGGCGAATTCTCCAAGCTCTACCCGGGTATTGATGTCTCGCTGCGTGTCACCAACAAGGAACAGGTGCTCGCCAGCATGGCCGACGGTCTCGACGACCTCTATTTCGTCGGCCAGCCGCCGGAGGACATCGACGTCGTCGCCACGCCCATCATGGACAACCCCATCATCGTGCTGGCCGCGCCGGACCATCCGCTGGCGCACCGAAGAAGGATTCCGCTCGACCGGATCGCCGCCGAGCCGTGGCTGATGCGGGAGAAGGGTTCGGGCACGCGCAACGCCATCGAGCGCATGTTCAGCGGGCACGGCCTCAACATCCATCCGCGCCTGGAGCTGGGAAGCAACGAAGCAATCAAGCAGGCGATCCTCGTCGGGCTCGGCATTTCCGCCCTCTCCCGCGACACCCTCGCCCTCAACCAGCCCGGACAGTTCGCCGTGCTCGACGTCGAAGGCTTTCCGATCCTGCGCCACTGGTATGCCGTCTATCCGGCCGCCCGGCAACTGTCGGTCGTGGCGCGCGCGTTTCTCGAGTACCTGCTCGACCGCGCGGAAGCGGCACCGGCCGCGGCGGTTGGCAAGCGATCGCCCGGGGCCAGAGACGCGAGCCGCTGAGGCGCCTGGCGGCACCGCGGCGCGCCTCGAACGCGACCCCTTCGGCAAGAACGCTGCCCGCCTGGGTGACACCCGGCGGCCCGACGTTCATCATTCCCTTTACGTTATGGTTCCCATAAAAATTTAAGACTGTTCTGTATGGATCGTCGAATTTAGGATTCAGCTTGGCACCTTGTGGATTCGGGCCTGTTGACCACGTGCGGCAGAACGCGCCGTACATGCGCGATAAATGATGCATGCGATGTTCGGGGTGATATTTCTACCATAATTTATGGATTGACCCCCACCCCATCGTGGTCACCCGGGCAGCGTCCACGACAGGCGCAAAACCAAGACGACTCTGAAATCAAGGAGAACTGACGCGGTGGACAAGCTCATCGTCCTGCTTCCGGCCACGCCATTGCTCTCGGCCCTGTTGATTACGCTGCTCGCCGATCGGGCCCGGCGCCGCATCGCGCGCCTGAGCGTCGGCTTCAGCGTGCTCACCTTCCTGCTCGCCGCGGCCTCGCTCGCGCTCTATCTGATAGAGGGCCGGCCGCAATGGGCATCGTTCGGGCCGGGCTGGGGCAGCCTGTATCTCGATCCGCTGACCAGCGTGATGTCCCTGATGGTCGCGGGCATCAGCCTGGTCGTGCACGTCTATTCGGTGCGCTACATGGCCGAGGAACCCGGCTACGCGCGCTTCTACATCCTGCTCGACCTGATGGCCACGGCCATCCTGCTGATGGTGGCGGCGGGCGATCTCGTCACCCTGCTGGTGGCGTGGCACCTGATCGGGGTGCTGCTCTACTTCCTGCTCGGCCACGACGCCGCGCGGCCCGCGGCCCAGCGCTATGCCTTCTGGACCTTCCTGACCTATCGCCTGGGCGACCTGCCGCTGGTGCTGGCCGCGGTCCTGCTGTACGAAACCTACGGCACCGCGGCCCTGCCGGCGCTGTTCGAGCGCATCGCCGCCGCGCCGGATGCGCAGACCGTGGCGGGCATCCCGGTGCTCAGCGTGGCGGCCCTGCTGGTCGCCCTGGCGGCGTTTGCCCGCTCGGCGCAGTTTCCGCTCCATACCTGGCTGCCCTACACCATGGAGGGCCCGACCCCGGTGTCGGCATTGATGCACGCCGGCATCGTCAACGCCGGCGGCTTCATCATCAACCGCTTCGCCCCGCTGTTCGTGCACGCCGGCGGGGTATTGCATCTGGTGTTCGCGGTGGGCCTGGTCACGGCCATCCTCGGCTCGATCCTGATGCTCACCCAGAACGACATCAAGAAGTCCCTCGGCTACTCGACCATGGGTCAGATGGGCTTCATGTTCGTCGAGGTCGGCGTCGGCGCGTTCTCGCTGGCGATCTACCACCTGATCGCCCACGGCCTGTTCAAGGGCACGCTGTTCCTCGGCGCCGGCAGTGTGATCGGCAACGCGCGCAAGCACGACGGCGTGCCCCACGACGACGTCTACACCTTCGTCGTCGAGCGCAAGCCGCTGGCGTCGCGCCTGCCGTGGGTGGTGGCGGCCGTCATCACCGTGGTGGTGCCCTTCCTTGTGCTCGGCGTGTCGCGCTGGTTGATGGGGGGCGACTCGGTCGGGGAACAGGGGGCGATCATCCTGCTGTTCTTCGGCTGGGTGACCGGCGCCCAGCTCCTGTTCGCAACGTATCGCCTGCGCGTGGACAACCCGTGGCGGCTGATGGCGATGATCATCCTCTCGCTGGTCATCGTGGTGGCCGGCTATACGCTGATCGAGCACGGCTTCGACCTCTTCCTCTACCCGGACCGGGCGCTGAGCGAGCGCATCTATGCGGCGGCCAGCATCCCGCTGGCCACGTTCGAAGTGCTGGTGACGATCCTCACCGCCGCCATCGTGGTGGGCTGGCTCGCCACCTACTACGCCGCAGCCAACGGCCGCGCGCACCGCGGCGAGGCGTCGGCTTTGCGGCTCGCTTTCTATTCGCTGATCTCCCGCGAGTTCTACGTGGCCGACGTCTACGCCTGGTTCACCCAGGCCGTGCTCGGCCTGTCGCGGCGCCTCAACGTCTGGTCAAGGTGGGTGTGACATGACGCTGCTGCTGATCGCCTCCCTGTTCCTGCCGCTGTTTCCGCTGAGCGCCGTGCTCAACGGCGCCCTCACGCAGCTGCAGAGCCCGGCCGCACGCTGCGCGGTGCTGCTCCTGTGGCCCCAGCTGGGCGTGGCACTGCTGCAGATCGCCGCGCACGGCGTCCCGCCCCTTTTCGTGCCCTGGGCGCTGCTGACGTCAGCCTTCTACGCGTTGCGGCTCCTGACCGTGCGCGACATGGGTCGGTGGGCCGGCTACCTCGCGACATCCGCCCTCGCGCTCGTCTGGGCGCTGGCTGCCGGCGACACCCCGATCGTGGATCTGCGCCTGTTCACTTTCTGGTTCAGCCTGCCGCCCGCCTTGATGGCACTGCTCGCCCACCCGTTGATCCAGCGATTCGGCGCCGCATACGCGGGCCTGCAGGGCGGCCTCATCGGGCGCCTGCCGCGCCTGTCCGGGGTGCTGGCGGTGACGGTGCTGACCGCCGTCGCCACCCCGCCCTTTCCCGGCTTCTTCGCCCTGCTCCGGCTGCTGCACGCGCTCGACTGGACGGGCATGCTGGCCGTGCTGGCGATCTGGCTGGTCTGGGGCTGGGCCGCGACGAAGCTGCTGCAGGGTTTCATCTTCGGCACGGACCGCACATCGTCCATCGCCGACATCGGGCGTGCGTTGACCCTGGCATTCACCGGCGTGCTCGGCATCTTCGTCGCGGCCGGTCTCTACCTGACGAGAGGGGGCCTATGAACCTTGCACTTGGACGACGCCTCAAGATTCGCGCCATGGTCCACGTGGCCGGGGAACCCATCCCCTTTTTCTGGCCCATGCGCACCTTCATCCACCACAACCCGCTCTACGGGCTGGAGCACCTGCCGTTCGAACAGGCGGTCGGCGAGGGCGAGCGCCTGTTCCATGCGCGCGGCTTCCTGCCGCGCCCGCTGCAGCAGCGCTATCTGGCGTCGGGCCAGGTCGATCTCGCCGCGCTCGAGGATCAGGTGGCGCGCTTCCTCGCGTTGCAGCCGCACGTCGCCGACCTCGACCTGCACCGGCTGCTGATGACGCTGCTGACGGAAATCGGGGAGCCGATCGGCGCACCGCCTTCGCTCGCCGATGCCGCCGACATCCACGCCGCGCTGAACGGCTTCGCCGTGCCGGCACGCACGATCGGCGGCGCGGCGCTCGCGGCGCAGGTCGGCGCCGACATGCCGCCCGGCCGGCCGCTCTACGCCATCGTGGACATGCTCTTCGGCACCGATATCGGCGCGACGCTGAACGAACTCGTGATCAAGAGCTGCCTCGATTTCTTCGACGAGGGCCAGTCCGTATGGCAGATGCCCGGCCGCGAGAAAGGCCTGTTCGCCGCGTGGAGCGCGGTGGCGCGGCGCAACCTGCGCCTGTTCATCCGCGGCCTGCACATCAAGCGCATCCTCGCCGTCGACGACACGCCGGAAGGCATTATCAGCCACGTCATGGACGAACTGGGCGTGCCCGAGGACGACTGGATGAGCCATTTCACCTGCGAGCTGACCCGGCTGCACGGCTGGGCAGGCTTCATTCGGTGGCGCGCGGGGGCCAAGCACTACCACTGGAGCCGCCACTATCCCGCCGATCTGGTCGACTATCTCGCGATCCGCCTGGTGCTCGGGCTGGCCCTGCTGCGCGAGCACGCACAGCGCAAGGGCACGCCG
>JAJZRE010000034.1 GCA_021802945.1 Pseudomonadota bacterium | reverse complement strand
GCGACAAGGACCCCCACGAAATCATCGCCTCCGTAAAGAACGGCCTCTACGCCGTCAACTTCGGCGGCGGCCAGGTCGACATCACCAGCGGCAAATTCGTCTTCTCCGCCGCCGAGGCCTACATGATCGAAGACGGCAAGATCACCTACCCAGTGAAAGGCGCCACCCTCATCGGCAACGGCCCCGAAGTGCTGACGCGTGTCTCCATGATCGGCAACGACATGGAGATGGATTCGGGCGTGGGGACGTGTGGAAAAGAAGGGCAGAGCGTGCCGGTCGGTGTGGGACAGCCGACGCTGCGGATTGATGGCTTGACGGTGGGCGGGACGGCTTGATGCCGATGCACAGTATGCTGTTCTCGACATTAGAGCATACACATTTGATAGTGATATCCAGTCAATGACAACGCGTGTAACTAAAAATGTCGCACTGCCGTGGGCTATTGTCTTACTGATCGTGTCACCTTCAAGGCTTGTCACCTATTCTGTGGATCATGCCATCCGGTCCCAGCCTGGAACGCTTACTCCGGAAAAAGAACAGGACTTGCGTGATTCGTTTACTGCGCAGTTCTCTGAGTCGGTCTCTCTAGTTCGCTCGTCATTGTGGAATGCACTCATGATCGTTGTTGTGGCGATCGTGGCTGCGCTTATATCGGCTTATGTTCTACAGGTAATGGGGATTTACAAGTCATCTTTGTGGGACGCGTGGCTACAGTATGGCGGTGTTGGCATTCTGCTTTGGGCAACACTTGGTCGTGTTGAGTCGGCAATTCAGACCGTTGATGGGGGGACGTTGCCAGAACGCGTTGATCTCTGGCTCTATCGGGGTTTGTATGTTGTAGGGTCGTATGCGCTAGCTCTGTACGTGGCTTGGGGACAATTTGGTTCTTAATACTTCTGCTAACACAAGAAATCTCTACTCGTCACCGCCCTGATTTTGACTTTCTTCCCCTTGCAGCCCCGCCGAAAATCGAGCCTGCCGGGCGGATCAGCGGCGAAGGTGTTTGAGCCCCCCCACAAAAAATAACACAAAACAGCAAGGCGGGGCGAGTTCTTCGCCGCCCGTCTGGTGGGCTCGATTTTCGGGAATTCGGGGATGTCGGGGTCGCCTTTTCTTGGGTTACTTTCTTTTGGCGAGACAAAAGAAAGTGACTAGCTGCCGGGCTACCCCCGGCCAACGGTCAGTGGCCCTGCGAAGAACCTAGCTAGAACGAGCAGCCCTTCGACAAGCTCAGGGCGAACGGTGCATAGGTAAGTGCACTTCGAGGAATCTGTCCTGAGTGTTGCCGAAAGGATCAGCGCGAACTGCGCTGGCTTGGGTTGCCCTTACGCCAAACTCTCCAGCGCCCTCGGCTCCCCAATCAAATACCCCTGCACGCAATCCACCCCCATCTCGGCCAACTTGGCCAGCACCTCCGCATCCTCGACAAACCCCGCCACCGTCTTGATGCCCAGGAAACTGCCCGTTTCCAGGATGGAGCGCACCAGCGCCTCGTCGATCATGCTGGTGCCGATCTCGCGCACCAGCGCGCGGTCGAGTTTCAGATAAGCCAGCTTCATGCTCTTCAGGCGGGTGTAGGAACTGGTGCCGGCGCCGAACTCGTCGAGCGTGAAGCGGCAGCCGTGGCGCTGCAGCTGGCGCATGAACAGCTGGGTCTGGGCGTGGCCCTCGACGGCGTCGGCTTCGCTGATCTCGAAGATGAGCTTGTCGCCGGGGACGTCGCCGCGGGTCAGATCGGCCAGCAGCAGTTTGAGGAACAGCGGGTTGGTGACTGACTGGCCTGAGAGGTTGATCGAGAAGCCGCCCAGCGCTGCGGTTTGCTCGGGGTGTGCGCGCATCCACTGCAGCACGCTCTTCACCACCCAGCGGTCGATCTCGGTGATGCGCTGCAGGCGCTCGGCGACGGCGATGAGGTCGCGCGTCGCGATGCTGCGCTCGCTGTGGGTGACGGGGTGCAGCAGCACTTCGTAATACAGCGGGGTGCGAGCTGCGTCGGCCGCGGCGACGACCGGCTGGCAATTCAGGCTGAGCTGATTGTGGGCAAGGATGTCGGTCAGTTCGTGCGCCCACTCGGCCAGCGCCAGCACGCCGCTGTCGTCGCCCTCGCTGTTGTATGACATGACGGTCAGACCGGATTCGCGCGCACGGGCGCAGGCGGCGTTGGCGTTGTCGTAATACGCCTCGGGGCTGAGGCAATCGGTGGCCCACATCAGGCCAGTTGAGGCCTGGACACGGTAGTGGGTGCCGTTGATTTCCTGCGGCTGAGCGGTCATTGCGTGGAGCAGGGCCTCGGCCTGCGCCTCGGCAGAGGCATGGCCGGCGGCTTCGATCCAGAATGCGATGCCGGATTCGCCTGCGCGTGCGAGCAATGCATTGGGCGGGAGCAGGGCGGGCATGAACTGCGCGTATTCGCGCAGGATGGGCGTGCGGATTTCGGCGCCCGCGGCTTCGCCGGCCGGCGTGCTGATGTCGAGCTGGATCACGCCGATGGCATAACCGCCCTCGTTCGCCTGGCTGCGCAGCCAGTTGCGGCGGATGGCGCGGAAGAAGCTCTTGCGGTTGGGCAGTCCGGTCGCGGGATCGTGCGAGGCCTGCCACACGAGGTCGCGCTGCATTTTCTGGATCATCGCGCTGTAGGAGCGGTCCATCAGCGGCAGTTCCAGGTCCTCGGCCCATTGCGCCTCGCCGTCTTCCAGCGACTGCAGCAGGTCCTGGCGCCTGAGGTCGAGTTTCTTGATGCCGCGGTAGTTGGCGAACACGTACACAGGTGGCTGGTCGCCGATCCAGATCAGGTTGAGCGGGGCATCGAGCGACCTGAACTGCAGCCAGTCGCCGACACGCAGGCGTTCGGCCAGGGTGTCCTGCTCCTCGGAAAGCGGCTCGCTGGGCGCGTCGTCGAGGCGGGCGGCGACGGGGGTGCGCGGATGTTGCGACTTGTCTTCGTCGAACAGCGCGGCGGCGAGCTGGTCGACGATGCGGTCCTGCGCGAATTTGTCGGCGCACACACGGGTGAGCGCCTGATCGATGTGTTGCAGCAGGGTCTGGACCTGGGCGGTCGTGGGCGGCTCGACGGGCTCCGCGTCCAGCCAGGTGCACAGCTGCTGCAGCACCTGCCAGGCCTCGCGCGCTTCCGCGCTGTCGGCGCCGTGGCGCATTTCGGCCATCAGCAGCACATTGCGCCAGCCGCCGTTCAAGAGTTCGATGACGGCATTGGGCACCGCGCGTTCGTCCAGCCGCGTCAGCAGTTCGCGCAGGATGCGCTGCTTGGCGACTTCCGCGCGCTGGCGGCCTTCGCACATTTCCTGCAGGCGGAACACGCGCGCGGCGCGTTCGTTCAGCAGCGGCTTGACCACGCGCTCCAGCTGGGTGCGCGCTTCTTCGAACACGCCCGGATTCTTGTCGGCCTCGGCGTTGATGCGGTCGGTCCAGCGGCTCATCAGCCGCAGCAGGCGTTCATCCGTGATCTTGCCGTCGTCGCCCGCCACCATGCTGATGCGGTCGAGCGTGTTCAGCACCTTGTGCGCCGGGTGGGCGGGCGAGCCGAGGAATTGCGGATCGGACATCGCCAGCTTGATGAGGCTGGTTTCCAGCTGCTGGAAGAATGGCTGCATGCCCTTGCTGATGGACTTCTCGGCGTGCATGGTGTCGAACAGCGCGCCGAACATGTCGACCGAACGCTGCATTTCGTGGGTGATGGCGGGCGGCAGCGCGCCGGCGGCGGCCAGCCGCTGCAGCACCGGCGAGTGCGCCACGCCGCCCGTCGCGCCCGCCGATGCCGGGCTTGCTGGCGCGGGCGCGGCAGCGGCGGGTGGGCCGCGGAAGAAATCCAGCAGCGAGCCTGCCAAACGGTTGAGCGTGCCGCGCGGTGGTTCGGCGGGGGCGGGCGGCGCCCACGTATCCGCCTGCGCGGAGGGGGACGCGTCGGGAACGGGCGGGACCGCGCGCTGCGGCGTCACAATGGGCTTGTACCGGTCGACCTCGGCCTGCGAGACCGGCAATAATGCCAGCAGTTCGGCATACAGCGGCGCCAGCTGCTCGGCCAGCACGTCGCGCAGCGTGGCGTAGGCCACCTGACGCGCACGCGCCAGCACCGGCACATCCTGCAGCGCGCTACGGTAGGCATGGCCGATGACCGCCGGTCCGAAGGGGTTGTTGCGGTGGTCGCAGGCAAAGCCGAACAACTGGCCGATGCGCGGCTCGATGTCCGCGAGCTGCTCGCGGAACTGCTCCTCCAGCTTGTTGGCTTCGCTCGAGGTGGCGAGCCAGTCCTCGAAATCCAGTTCGTCGACCAGCGCCAGGTCGCCGCCAAAGGTGTCGCGGGTGGCCTGGGTCTGTACCGGCCGTGCCTGCTTCAGCGCATCGAGCACGCCCTGCACAAAGCGGGCCTGCACCGCCTGTGCGTGGTTGGCGAATTCGTGCACGGCGCTCAGCAGTCCGCTGTGTTCGGCAATGCCGGACGCCCGCACGGCTGCCGCGCTCAGCTTGTCGCCGAGCTGGCGCATGATCTGGTCGTGCACCTGCAACAGGGTTTCGCTCAGCAGGGTGGTGCTGGCTTCGCGCAGATGGGGATGTGCAGTGGAAGCGGGCAGGGCGGCCAGTTTTTGCCGGTGCTCCGTCATGCGCAGCCTTTGCAGGGCACGCAGTGCGTCGACCGGTGACTGCCGGCCAAACGCGACGCCGACCCCGAGCGGACTCAGGCGCTTCAGTTGGGCGGGCACCCGGAAGGTCTGGGGGGAGCCGATCGAAGCTGGCGTGAAGATGATTTCCACCGCGGCATCGGCGCGCCTGGCCAGCGCGGTGATCGCCGCTTCCGGGTTGGTGAACTTGAGGAACAGGCCGCCCTGACAGAAATCGCGAATTTCGCAGGCGATTTCGCCGTATCCCGGCTGCGTGATGATGGCCGCCTGCGAGACCTGGAAGCGCTTGTCGCGCCGCAGCTCCTGGCCGGCATGTTGGGTGTCTGTCGCGTTCGCCATCATTTCCACACTTTCCCCCTTGTTTTCTCTTTGCGCAATATCCATGGTGCGACTGCGCGGCCCGGAATCGGCGCGGATCCGGGGCGGCTGGACGGCGCTTGGCGGACGCAGCCTGATTTTGGTAGACTGCCATGCATGATTTGTGCCGAACTGTTTTTCTTTAGCCGCTTTCATCCCACGCCACAGGCGGTCGGGAGGCGCTGAGACGAGCAGCAACGCCTTGACGAAACCGCCAGCCCGCTGGCGGTTTTTTGTTTAAGCCGCCGCTGCGGATCCACGCAAACAACCGGAGCCTGAACATGTCTGCCACCCGAACCGACGACACCCGCATCGAGCAAAGCGGCGAACTGCTCGCCCCGATGCAGCTCATGCGCGAACTGCGCGCCAGCGAAACCGTGCTGGCGCACGTGGCGCATGCGCGCGCCGCCATCCACGATGTGCTGCGCGGCGCGGACGACCGCATGTTCATCGTCGTCGGCCCCTGCTCGATCCACGACCCGGCCGCCGCGCTCGATTACGCGAAGAAGCTGAAACCGCTGGCGGACGAGCTGAAACACGACCTCGTCATCGTGATGCGCGTGTATTTCGAGAAGCCGCGCACCACGGTCGGCTGGAAGGGCCTGATCAACGACCCGCATCTGGACGAGAGCTTCGACATCAACGAAGGCCTGCGCCTGGCGCGCAAGCTGCTGCTCGAAATCAACGAAATCGGCCTGCCGTGCGCGACCGAATTCCTCGACCTGATCTCGCCGCAGTACATCGCCGACCTGGTGAGCTGGGGGGCGATCGGGGCGCGCACGACCGAGTCGCAGTCGCACCGCCAGCTGGCGTCCGGCCTGTCCTGCCCGGTCGGCTTCAAGAACGGCACCGACGGCAGTCTCCGCATCGCGGTGGACGCGATCAAGGCGGCGTCGGCGCGCCACCACTTCATCTCCATCACCAAGTCGGGCCACGTCGGCGTGTTCAGCACCTCGGGCAACGAGGACACGCATGTCATCCTGCGCGGCGGCAAGGCGCCCAACTACGACGCCGCCAGCGTCAACCTGGCGTGCGGCGAACTGGCCGCGGCCGGCCTGCGCCAGCAGTTGATGATCGACTTTTCGCACGCCAACTCGAGCAAGCAGTACCAGCGCCAGCTCGATGTCGCCGCCGACGTCGCGGCGCAGGTGGCCGGCGGCGACGGCCGCATCATCGGGGCGATGGTCGAAAGCCATATCAACCCCGGGCGCCAGGATCTGGTCGCGGGCCAGCCGCTGGAATACGCCAAATCGATCACCGACGCCTGCATCGGCTGGGACGACACCGTCCCGCTGCTGCGGATGCTGGCCGATGCCGTGAAAAAACGCCGCCTGACCGTGCCGGCGGATGAGGAATAGGCCCGCTTCCGGGTTAAAATGCGGGTGGCGGGCCTCCCCGCATGGCTAAGTCGTGAATCGGGTCAGGTCCGGAAGGAAGCAGCCACAGCGACCGATGCCAGTGCCGGGGTTCTGGCTCGCCATTCCAGGCTGCTTTCAAACGGATACTGCGTTGTCGAGCCTTGCCGTACTGTGATGTACCCTGAAGGGCATAAATACTGTCTGCGGCTCTCCGCCTTGTCTCCATTTGAAAGCAGCCTGGAATGGTTCCCGCTTCCACATAACCCATGACTGATCTTTTCGGCGACGCTGCATCCCCCGCACTTGCGCTGGCGCGCAAGTGGCGGCCGCGCGCGTTTGCCGACCTCAAGGGGCAGGAACATGTGGTGCAGGCGCTCTCCAACGCGCTGACCCAGGGACGGCTGCATCACGCCTATCTGCTGACCGGCACGCGCGGGGTGGGCAAGACCACGCTGGCGCGGATCCTCGCCAAATGCCTCAACTGCGAAACGGGGGTGACCGCGACCCCCTGCGGCGTCTGTTCGGCGTGCACCCAGATCGACGCCGGCCGCTTCGTCGACCTGCTCGAACTCGACGCGGCGTCGAACACCGGCGTCGACAACATGCGCGAGGTGCTCGACAACGCGCAGTACGCGCCGACGGTGGGGCGCTACAAGGTCTACATCATCGACGAAGTGCACATGCTGTCGAAGCCGGCGTTCAACTCCATGCTGAAGACGCTGGAGGAGCCGCCGGCGCATGTGAAGTTCATCCTCGCCACCACCGACCCGCAGAAGATTCCGGTGACGGTCTTGAGCCGCTGCCTGCAGTTCAACCTGAAGCCGATGCCGCCCGCGCTGGTGGCGCAGCATCTGGGCGAGGTGCTGGAACAGGAACACGTCGCCTGCGAACCGGCGGCGCTGAACCTGCTGGCGCGCGCGGCCGCCGGCAGCATGCGCGACGCGCTGTCGCTCACCGACCAGGCGATCGCCTACGGCGGCGGCAGGGTCGAGGCGGCCGCGGTCGAAGCCATGCTCGGCACGGTGCGGCGCGATTATCTGTTCGACCTGCTCGACGCGCTGGCGGGGCAGGACGGCGATGCGCTGCTGGCGCAGGCGCGCCAGATGGCGGAGAGCGGCATCGCCTTCGACGCCGCGCTGCAGGATCTCGGCAACCTGCTCACCCAGTTGGCGCTGCTGCTGCACGCACCGGGCGCGGTGGAGGCCAGTATGGACGCCGAGCGGATGCAGGCTGCCGCCGCGCAACTGGACGCCGAAACGGTGCAGCTGTATTACCAGATCGCGTTGAACGGACGCCGTGACCTGCCGTATGCGCCGGACGAGTTTTCCGGGTTCTGCATGACGCTGTTGCGCATGCTGGCTTTTGCGCCGGGAGCGGCCAATGCGGACCGCCCTGCGCCGGTGCGTGTCGCGCCCGTCGCGCGTGCCGAGCCGTCGCCGCGTGCTGCCGCGCCGGCAGCGGCAGCTGGCCAGCCCCCTGTGCCTGCGCCCGAAGTGGCGACGCGTGCCGTCGCCGCGCCAGCCGAACGGGCAACCGCGCCCGAGCCGAGCGCGCCGTCCGCTCCCGCGCTGACTGCGCGCGAGCCTGCGCCGCAGGGTGCCTGGGACTGGCTCGCCGTGGTGGCCGAACTGCGCCTCGGCGGCATGGCCAAGATGCTGGCCGACCATTGCGAACTGGTGTCGCAAACAGGCGACGCGGTGACCTTGCGCGTCGGCGAGGCGCATAAGCATCTGCTCGATCGCGCCTACCAGGACAAGCTGGTCGCGGCACTGCTCGACAAGTATGGTGCAACACTCAGGATAAGTTTCGAGGTCGGCGCCGCCGCCGAGCAGACCCCGCAGCAGGTGCGCACGCGCATCAAGGAAGCGCGCCAGGCCGAAGCCGTGGCGGCCATCGAATCGGACCCATTCGTGCGCGAGCTGGTCGACCAGTTTGGCGGCCAGATCGACGCATCGACCATACAGCCATTAGGAGAATCGACATGATGAAGGGCGGCATCGGCAACATGATGAAGCAGGTCCAGCAGGTGCAGGAGAACATGGCCAGGATGCAGGCCAAGCTGGCCGAAATCGAGGTCGAGGGGCAGAGCGGCGCCGGCATGGTCAAGGTGACGATGACCTGCAAGTACGACGTGCGCCGCGTCGCCATCGACCCCAGCCTGATGACGGACGACAAGGAAATGCTGGAAGACCTGGTCGCCGCGGCGGTGAACGATGCGGTGCGCAAGGTCGAATCCACCGTGCAGGAAAAGATGGGCAGCGTGACCGCCGGCCTGCCGATCCCGCCGGGGATGAAGCTGCCCTTTTAACCCGGCTGAAGCAGCGAGATGCAGCCCGCCGCGCTGGAAAACCTGATCGGCGCCCTTCGGGTGCTGCCCGGGGTCGGCCCCAAGTCGGCAGCGCGCATGGCCTATCATTTGCTGCAGCGCGACCGCCAGGGTGCCGAACAGCTGGCCGCGGCGCTCCACCATGCGCTGACCCATCTGCATCATTGCCGCCTGTGCAACAATTTTTCCGCGGCGGAAGTATGCGAGGTGTGCGCCAGCCCCAACCGCGACAAGCGGCAGCTGGCGGTGGTCGAAATGCCGGCCGACTTCAACACGATGGAGGCCACGCAAAGCTACGGCGGCCTGTATTTCGTGCTGATGGGGCGCCTTTCCCCGCTCGACGGCATCGGCCCGCGCGAGATCCATCTCGACCGCCTGATCGGCCGTGCGCTCGATGGCGTGGTCGAGGAAGTGATCCTGGCGACCAACTTCACCCCCGAGGGCGAGGCCACCGCGCACACCATCGGCGAACTGCTGAAGGCGCGCGGCCTCAAGGTGAGCCGGCTGGCGCGCGGGGTGCCGGTCGGCGGCGAACTGGAGTACGTCGACAGCGGCACGCTGGCTCAAGCGGTGCGCGATCGTCGCGCTGTATGAATAACTGAAACGAATCCTGACGAAACCATGGAACTGACCGCTCTCACCGCCCTGTCCCCCCTCGATGGCCGCTACGGCGGCAAGACCGCGCCCCTGCGCGATTTCTTCAGCGAATACGCGCTGATCAAGTACCGCGTCATCGTCGAGATCGAATGGCTGAAGGCGCTGGCGGCCGAGCCGGCGATTGCGGAAGTGCCAGAATTTTCAAGTGAAGCCATCGCGCTGCTCGACGGCATCGCCGACCACTTTTCGGTGGCCGACGCCGAGCGCGTCAAGACCATCGAGGCGACCACCAATCACGACGTCAAGGCGGTCGAGTATTTCCTCAAGGAGAAGACCCGGTCCAATGCCGAGATCGCGGCGGTGTCCGAGTTCATCCACTTCGCCTGCACCTCGGAAGACATCAACAACCTGTCGCACGCGCTGATGCTGAAGGGCGCGCGCGACGCCGTGCTGCTGCCCGCGCTGGAAAAAGTCATCGGGCGCCTGACCGACCTGGCGCACGACCTGGCCGAGTTGCCGATGCTGTCGCGCACCCACGGCCAGCCGGCCTCGCCGACCACGGTCGGCAAGGAGCTCGCCAACGTCGTCTACCGCCTGCGCCGCGCCTGGGATGCCATCGGCGCGACCGAGCTGATGGGCAAGATCAACGGCGCGGTCGGCAACTACAACGCGCACCTGTCGGCCTATCCCGAACTCGACTGGGAAGGTTTCGCGCGCGAATTCGTGATGCATCTCGGCCTGACCTTCAATCCCTACACCATCCAGATCGAACCGCACGACGCCATGGCCGAGCTGTACGACGCCATCGCGCGCACCAACACCATCCTGATCGACTTCAACCGCGATGTCTGGGGCTACATCTCGGCCGGCTATTTCAAGCAGAAGGTGAAGGCGGGCGAGGTGGGCTCCAGCACGATGCCGCACAAGGTCAACCCGATCGATTTCGAGAACAGCGAAGGCAACCTGGGGCTGGCCAATGCCGTGCTGCGCCATCTGGCGGAGAAGCTGCCGGTCTCGCGCTGGCAGCGCGACCTCACCGATTCCACCGTGCTCAGGAACATGGGCGTCGGCTTCGGCTACAGCCTGCTGGCCTACGAGTCCTGCCTGCGCGGCCTGTCCAAGCTCGAAGCGAATCCGGCCGCGCTGGCGGCCGATCTCGACGCCAACTGGGAAGTGCTGGCCGAGCCGATCCAGACCGTGATGCGCCGCTACGGCGTGGCGAATCCCTACGAGCAGTTGAAGGAACTGACGCGCGGCAAGGCCGGCATGACGCGCGAGACGCTGCACGCCTTCATCGACGGCCTGGCGATTCCGGAGGCCGAGAAGGCCCGCTTGAAAACGCTGACGCCGGCTTCATATACGGGAAAGGCGGCCGAACTGGCCAGACAGATCTAAGCCGGGTTGCATCGGCCCGGCAAACTGACGCGGAGTTTCCATGTCCGAACACGCCCTGGATGTCGGCCTCGCCGACTTCCCGCAACACGTCCTCGACGAGTCGAAGCATCGCCCGGTGGTGGTCGATTTCTGGGCACCCTGGTGCGGCCCGTGCAAATCGCTGAAACCCGTCCTGGAAAAGCTCGCCGCCGAATACGGCGGCAAGTTCCTGCTCGCCAAGATCAACTCGGACGAGAACCAGGCGCTCGCGGCGCGCTACGGCGTGCGCGGGATTCCCAGCGTCAAGGCCTTCGTCGACGGCGAACCGGTTGATGAATTTTCCGGCGCATTGCCGGAAGGCGAAGTGCGCGCCTTTCTCGATCGCCTGATCCCCAGCCCGGCCGAGGGTTTGCGCGCGCAGGCTGCCGAACTGCGTCTCGCGGGCGACCTGACCGCTGCGCTGCAGAGGCTCGCCGAGGCTTCAAAAGCCGATCCCAACCATATCGGCGTGCGGCTCGATGCGGCCGAAATCATGCTCGACCTGAACGAGGCCGACGAAGCCCGGCGCCTGCTGGCGAGCGTGCCCGACGACGCTGACCCGCGCGTGCCGCAACTCAAGGCGCGCCTGCAGTTCATGGGAACGGCCGGCGAGGATGAGGCCGCGCTGAGCGCGCGGGTGGCGGCGAACGAAAACGATCTGGAGGCCCGCCTCAAGCTCGCCAGCCTCTGCGTCGCGCAAGCGCAATACGAAGCGGGCATGGACCAGCTGCTGGAAATCGTCCGCCGCGACCGCGGCTTCGGGGACGACATCGGCCGCAAGACCCTGCTATCGGTATTCGATCTGCTGGGTGGCGGCGAACTGGTGAGCCGCTACCGGCGTATGCTCGCCAGCGCGCTGAACTGAAGGCTGGGGTCAGGAGTCAGGGGGCTTGCGCGGCGTAGCCGCGCCGAATGAATTCATGGGTATGACGCTTGATTCCCTGCCCCTGACTAATCCAGCGCCACATAGCGCACCGCGACGATCTCCACCTCGCGCCGCCCTTCGGGAGTCTGCACGCTGACGGTGTCGCCTTCGCGCGCCTTCAGCAGCGCGCGCGCCATCGGCGAGATCCAGGCGATGCGGCCGCGTCCGGCGTCGGCCTCGTCGATGCCGACGATGGCGTAGGTGGATTCGTGGCCGTCCTGGTCGGCGACGGTGACGGTGGCGCCGAAGAACACCTGGCCGGTGGCTTCGCGCCGGGCGGGGTCGACGATCTCGGCGTGTTCCAGCCGCTTGGACAGGAAACGGATGCGCCGATCGACTTCGCGCAGGCGCTTCTTGCCGTAGATGTAGTCGCCGTTTTCCGAGCGGTCGCCGTTGCTCGCCGCCCAGGAGATGGTTTCCACCAGTCTGGGGCGCTCCACTTTCCACAACTGGTTGAATTCGGCGTCGAGCTGCGCGTAGCCCGCGGGGGTCATGTAATTCTTCGAGCCGGCGGGCAGCGCCGGCGCGGCGAGATCGTCCTCGTCGGCGTCCGGCGCGTCGGCTTCCTTGACGAAGGCCTTATTCATTCTGGATAAGGCATCCTTTGGGCAGGGCCTTGTTCATCGGCCGAACAGATGGACGAGCAGCGAGAGCGCCAGCGACATCAGGATGACCGTGGCGAAGGGGAAGTAGAATACGCCCCGTTTATGCCGGATCTGGACGTCGCCCGGCAGCCGGCCCAGCCCGAGGCGGTTGAGCCAGGGCGTGAGCAGGCCCAATACCAATAACGCCAGAACGAGTGTGACCAGCCATTTCATCATGTGGGGATTTTAGCCGATGGACGCAGCATTGCCGCCGCAATTTGAACGCACCCGGATTCTGCTCGATGCCGGCGAGCAGGCGCGGCTTGCCCGTGCGCACGTGCTGGTGGCCGGGCTGGGCGGCGTCGGTTCGTATTGCGCCGAGGCGCTGGCGCGCGCAGGGGTGGGGCGGCTGACCCTCATCGACCACGACGTGGTCGCCGTGTCGAACATCAACCGCCAGCTGCCCGCGCTGCTGTCCACCGTGGGACAGCCGAAAGCCGAGCTGATGGCCGCGCGCATCCGCGACATCAATCCGGCATGCGAACTCAGCGTGATCCGCGAATTCCTGATTCCCGAGACGGTGGCCGACATCGTGCCGGCCGACGTCGACTTCGTCATCGACTGCATCGACTCGCTCAACTGCAAGGTCGCGCTGGTCGCCAGCAGCGTCGAGCGCGGCCTCAACGTCGCCTCCAGCATGGGGGCGGGCAACAAGCTCGATCCCAGCCGCATCCGGATTGCCGACATTTCAAAAACCAGCATGTGTCCCCTCGCCTCGGTGATGCGCAAGCGGTTGCGCAAGCGCGGCATTCCAAAGGGGGTGCTCACCGTGTTTTCAGACGAGGCGGGGCGCGCGCCGCTGCCGCCGCGGCCGGTCGAAGGGCGCGGCCGCGATCGCGCGGTCAACGGCACGATCAGTTACATGCCGCCGCTGTTCGGCCTGATGCTGGCGGGGGCGGTGGTGCAGCGCTTGATCCAGCCCTGAGCCGGTTCGGGTTCGCGTGGCTACTGCTGCGTCGCCGCGTCGATCTGCTTGCGCTGCGCGTCGGCCGCATCCATGACCTGCCCTTCCACCGCGTGGGCTTTCCTGACGGCCTGGGTCTGCGTTCCGAACACCGGGTCGGCCGCATGTTCGGTCTTGGGCGGCGGCGGGCCGGAATCGCAGCCGGCAAGCAGCAGCGCAAACGGGATCAGGAGCCATTTCATTTCGCATCCTCCAGCAATCCGGTGGGCAGGCCGTCGATGCTGACCTGGTTTTTCCCGCGCCAGTAATCGAGCAGGCCGATCGGCCCTTTCTTTTCGACCCAGCGTGCCAGGGTATCGCGTTCACCCGCATAGTCATACCTCGGCACGGCGTAGCCGCACGAGGTCTGCACCGACTCGACGTCGAGCACGATGATCTGCCGCTCGCCGGGCAGGGTCGCAAAGTGGTGGCGCAGCCCGCTCCATTCCCGATCCTGCCGGCGCACGGCGCGTCCGCGCCCGTACAGGCGCAGGATCAGCGGGTCGGCGTCGAAGCTGCACCACATCATCGTCATGCGGCCATCGTGCGCCAGATGGGCCGCGGTCTCGTTGCCGCTGCCGGTGAGGTCGAGGTAGGCGACGCGCCGGTCGGACAGCACGCGCAGGCTGTCCATGCCCTTGGGCGACAGGTTGAGGCGGCTCTCGCCCGTGCCGGTGGCGGTGAAGAAAATCTTCTGCGCCAGGATGAAGGCGCGGTGCCTGTCCTCGAGCGCGGGATAGAAGCGCGCCATCAGTTGATCTGCCGCTTGAGGAATTCGGTGAGGATGCGCAGGCGGGTCACGCTGTCATTCATCTCCAGCAGATCCTGCTTGACGCTGAGCTTGAGCGGCAGCACCTCGGACAACCGGTAGCCGACCCACACGGCATCGTCGTAGGCGGGCGGTGCGGGGAAGTGCGCGGGGCCGTATTCGTCGATGATGTGGCGCAGGATTTCCACCGCCAGCTCGAGCTCGTGGGGAATCGCGACGGCGGGTTCGGCGCTGACATCGTTCACCGTCCCCACCAGCAACCCGCCTGGTTCGAGCTGGGTGTGGCGGATGACGAACCGGTCTTCGGCCTGGGTGACGATGTGCAGGATGCCGGTCTCCGGCATGTCCCAGTCGGTGATGCGGACGCGGGTGCCGACGGTGCAGGGTACGGCGGGCGTGCCGGTCTCCTGGCCTTCCCGGATGGCGCAGATGCCGAACGGACTGCTGTCGGCGATCGCCTTTTTCACCATCTCGATATAGCGATGCTCGAAGATCCGCAGCGGCAGCCGGCCGCCGGGAAACACCACGGTATTGAGCGGAAACAGCGGCAGGCCGGACGGTCCGGGCGCGGCGCTCATCGGTCGTCGCCCCAGCGCGCCATGAGTTCGTGCCGGACACCCAGCTGGTCCAGAATGCGCGCGACGATGAAATCGACGATGTCCTCGACCGACTGCGGCCGATGATAGAAGCCGGGGTTGGCGGGCAGGATGACCGCGTTCATCTTCGACAGCGTCAGCATGTTTTCCAGGTGCAGCGTGGAAAACGGCGCTTCGCGGGGAACGAGGATGAGCTTCTTCTGCTCCTTCAGCATCACGTCGGCGGCGCGCTCGATCAGATTGTCGGACAGGCCGTGGGCGATGGCGGCGAGCGTACCCATCGAACACGGGCAGACCACCATCGCATCGGCCGGATTGGAACCGGAGGCAACCGGCGCATTCCAGTCCTCGCGGCCGAACACGCGGAGCTGGCCGTCGCGTGCGTTGAGGCCTTCCGACAACTGATTCTCGAGGTCGCCGGCACGCGCGGGCAGCGCCACGCCGAGTTCCTGCTTGGCGACGATGTGCGCCGCCTGCGACACCAGCAGATAGACCTGCAGATCGGCCGCCAGCAGGCATTCGAGCAGGCGCAGGCCGTAGGCCATGCCGGACGCGCCGGACAGCGCGAGGGTAACGGTATTCAGGGGAGGGCGCATGGCGCCGATTGTCGCCTGTCCGGCGCAGGGGCGGCAAGCACGCGCGCGACAATCACGCCGTTGACGGTGCCAAAAACCAGCGCGGCCGCGGCAAACACCGGCAGCAGCTTGATCAGCGCGGCACCCGGCAACAGCCACACGCCCACCAGGGCGAGCTGCCCGCCGATGTGCCCGAATGCCGCCAGCACCGACAGGCTGACCGGGCCGAAATGGCGGCGGGGCAGGTGGCGCGCCAGCGCCAGCACCGACAGGCTGACCAGCGCGCCGGCGGCCGACAGCCAGAATCCCGGCGCAAACAGGCTGCCCAGCAGCAGGCCGCCGGCCAGCACGCGCAGGCCCGACACCCACGCGGCCGCGCGCCAGCCGTATTGCAGCAGCACCAGCAGGATGACGATGTTGGCGAGCCCCGGCTTCACGCCGGGCACCGGACTGGGCAGCGCAGCCTCCGCGAGCGTGAGGCCGATCGCCAGTGCGGCCAAGCGCGCAATGCGGCGGTCGTCCGCGCCGACCGGCAGTTCAATAGCCGAGCGTGTCATAGGCGCGGGTACGGCCGTGGATTTCCAGGCTGACCTGATTGGGCAGGCACAGCGCCGCCTGGCCGGACTGCGTCAGCCAGCCTTGCTTGACGCACAGCTGGCGCGGCGACGGGTCGCGTGCGATACGGGCACGGCCGGGCTGGATTTCGATTTGCGTGGTGCCGAGCGGGCCGGCGACGGCAAACGTCCGGGTCCGCGCGAGCGAGGCGGTTTCCACGACTTTGCCGGCGGCGCGGATGACGGCCGTGTCGCCGCGGTCGCCGCCCCAGGCCCACACCGCAAGCGTGACGACGAGGCTCCCCCCCGCCAGCAGCACGCCCACATCGCCGGCGCGCAAGGTTTCCATCATGAGAGTTCGCGGTGCCGCACCAGCACCTGCTCGCGTTCGCGGAAAGCGTCCGCCAGCGTTTCCGCGAAATACACGCTGCGGTGCTGGCCGCCGGTGCAGCCGATGGCGACCGTCAGATAGGCGCGGTGGTCGCGAATGAAGCAGGGCAGCCAGTTCTCGACGAAGCCGCGGATGTCGGCCAGCAGCGCCATGGCGTTGGGGCTGCCTTCGAGGTAGTCCTTCACGGGCTGGTCGCGCCCGGTGAGCGGGCGCAGTTCGGCGACATAGTGCGGATTGGGCAGGCAGCGCACGTCGAACACCAGGTCGGCGTCGAGCGGGATGCCGTGCTTGAAACCGAAGGATTCGAACAAGAGCGTGATGCGCGAGCGGTCCTGCCCGATCAGGTCCTTGATCCACAGGCGCAGGGCCGCGGCCGACAGGTCGCTGGTGTCGATGCGGTGCGCCAGCGGCGCGATGTCGGCCAGCATCTCGCGTTCGAGCTGGATGGCTTCCTGCAGCGACACCGTGTCGCTGGAGAGCGGATGGCGTCGCCGCGTCTCGGAAAACCGCCGGACCAGCGTCATCGTCTTCGCCTCGAGGAAGATCACCCTGAGGTCCGCGCCCTCGCTGCGCAGCGCCTCGGCGATCTGCGGCAGTTGCGAAAAACTGGCGCTGCTGCGTGCGTCGATGGCGATGGCGATGCGCGCATGGCCCTCGCGCTTCAGGTAGTCGACCAGCGGCTGCAGCATGGCCAGGGGCAGGTTGTCGACGCAGTAATAGCCGACGTCTTCCAGCACCGCGATGGCGATGCTCTTGCCCGAACCCGACAAGCCTGAAACCAGTACGATTTGCATTAGGCGTCAAGAATAAATAAGTTGGAGATTCGCCGGGGCGTCTTTGCGTGCAGGCCGCGAAGCAAGGCGCGCCGTTGTGTCACTCACAACAAGCGGCTTGCGACAAAGGGATGATGCCCTAAAGGACTCCGATCCACTGCGCGCTGAAGCGCGTGTGGAATCGTATGCGCGCAAAGACACCCCGGCCCGGAGGGTTGCCTCGAATTCGCGCGTCTGCGGCGTTGCAAGCCATGCCCAATGAACGACATCGGGCGGCGACTTGCGCCTTGCATCCATCGCGAATTCGAAGCAACGAATATTCAACTTATTCATTCTTGACGCCCTAACTGTCTCCGTCGATGGCGGCCTGCTGGCGCTTGATGAACTGCTCGACCGGATTGATGCCGCGGCTCTTGAGGATGTGGTTGCGCACCGCCACTTCGACCAGCACCGCAAGGTTGCGGCCGGCCGCGACCGGGATGCGCACCTTGGGGATGGCGACGCCGAGGATGGACTCGGTCGAGGCCACCATGTCGAGGCGGTTGAGGCCGACTTCGCCGATTTCCTGCGGGTGCACCAGTTCGACGACCAGTTTGAGGTTCTTCTGCATCTTCACCGCCGTTTCGCCGAACAGAAACCGGATGTTGAGGAGGCCGAGCCCGCGCACTTCCAGAAAGTCGCGCAGCAGCGCCGGACAGGTCCCTTCGAGCGTTTCCGGCGCGACGTGCTTGAGCTCGACGACGTCGTCGGCCACCAGCCGGTGGCCGCGCGTGACCAGCTCCAGGGCCAGTTCGCTTTTGCCGACGCCGGCGTCGCCCTTGATCAGGACGCCCGTTCCCAGCACTTCGAGAAACACGCCGTGGATCGAGGTCGTCTCGGCCAGGCATTGCGTCAGGTAATGGCCCAGGTAGGACATCAGGACCGGACTGGCGAGCGTCGAGGTGAACAGGGGCGTTCCGGTGCGTTCGGCGGTGTCGCGCAAGACCCGCGGAGCGGCCTCGCCATTGGAAATGACGATGGCCGCGAGTTCATTCGAAAACAGGTGGTCGATGGCTTCCTGCAGGCTGGGCTCGGACAGGCCGCGCAGATAATCCATTTCGGCGCAGCTCAGGACCTGTACCCGGTTGGGATGGACGAAATTCAGGTGGCCGATGAGCGCCAGCGTCGGCTTCTGGATGGTTTCGGAGGACAGGGCGCGTCCGCCGCCGTTGCGCCCGGCTATCCACTGCAGGCCGAGCTGTTCCGCCAGATCGCGGAACAGGGTCTCGACCGAAACGAGGCTTAGCTGGCCGCCCATGCGCCGGTCTGCGCGCTCAGCTCGACCATGACCCGAGCAGGGCGATCAGGTCGGACGGTGCGGCGGCGCCCAGCATTTCCGTGCGCATGGCCTCGTCGCCGAACAGGTGCGCCAGCTCGCCCAGTATCTGCAGATGCCGCTCGTTGGCGTCCTTGGGGACCAGCAGGATGAAGCACAGCGACACCGGCTGGTTGTCGGGGGCGTCGAATTCGAGCGGGCTCCGCAGTCGATAAAACGCGCCGCAGGCATCCTTCAGACCCTTGATGCGCCCGTGCGGGATGGCAATCCCGTGGCCGAGCGCGGTCGACCCCAGACGCTCGCGTTCGAACAGGCTGGAGAAAATGTCGGAGGTCTTGAGCCCGTATAGCCGGGCGAACAGGTCGGCAGCGTGTTCGAACAGCTTCTTCTTGCTGGTGAAGCTGACGTCCAGCAAGGTGGTGTCGGGGGTAATGAGGGGGGCGATTAGATTCATGCCTTTGCACAGCCGGGGAGGAGGTGTCCGGCATCCGCGGATTATACGCCCGGAGCGTCTCCGGGCTGCCCTGATCGGGAACGGCTACGTCAGGCGGCGCTCTCGGTCGCTTGATGCTTCAGTGCGCCATTGCCCTGGTGGACGTCCGACGTTTTTTCCTTGTGCCTGACGATCTGCCGATCCAGTTTGTCGGCCAGAAGATCGATCGCGGCGTACATGTTGCCGTCCTCGCTGTGAGCGTGGAAATCGTGTCCCTTGACGTGCAGCGTGGCCTCCACCTTGTGTACCAGCTTTTCCACCTGCATGATGACCGTGACGTTGATCACATGGTCGAAATGGCGTTTGACGCGGTCGAGCTTGTCGGAAACGTAGTCGCGGATGGATGGGGTCACGTCCAGGTGATGGCCGGAAATCGTCAAATTCATAGAGCCTCCTGAGTCTGCTGAAAATAACCGGAAGCCGGCATGCCGTCGAACTTCCAGGAGCACTGTCGAGCTCGATTTCATTGTGGGACGAAAGCCCGGCACATTCAAGCGCGGCACGGGCTTTCAGGGGGACGGTGCGGGAAATGCCTTTGCGATCAAAGCGCGCGGCGCATGTTGGCGGGCGGGATTTGCAGCGACTCGCGATACTTGGCGACCGTGCGCCGCGCCACCACGATGCCCTGCTGCCCCAGAACCTCGGCCAGCTGGCCGTCGGACAGCGGCTTCTTGGTGCTTTCGGCGGCCACCAGCTGCTTGATGAGGGCGCGAATGGCGGTCGAGGAGCAGGCGCCGCCGCTGTCGGTGGAGACGTGGCTGCCGAAGAAATACTTCAGCTCGTACAGGCCGCGCGGCGTCATCATGTACTTTTGCGTGGTGACGCGCGAAATGGTCGACTCGTGCAGTTCCACCGCGTCGGCGATCTCGCGCAGCACCAGCGGGCGCATCGCCACCTCGCCGTGCTCGAAGAACTGCTTCTGGCGGTCGACGATGGCCTGCGAGACGCGCAGGATGGTATCGAAGCGCTGCTGCACGTTCTTGATCAGCCAGCGCGCTTCCTGCAGCTGGCTGGCCAGCTGGCTGCCGCCGCTTTCGCGGTGGCGCGACAGGATGTCGGCGTAGACGCGGTTGACCCGCAGCTTGGGCATGGCATCGGCGTTGAGGCTGGCGATCCACATGCCCTTGACCTTGCGCACATAGACGTCGGGAATCACGTAGTGCGTATCGTCCGCGCCGAAGGCCGCGCCGGGGCGCGGGTTGAGGGACAGGATCAGGGCGCGGGCGGCGCGCAGCGTGGCATCGTCGATGCCGAGCATTTTTTTCAGCTTGCCGACATCGCGCGCGGCGAGCAGATCCAGGTAATGGGCGGTCAGCCGCATGGCGGCGTCGCGCGCCGGGGTGTCGGCAGGCAGGGCACGCAACTGCAGGGTCAGGCATTCGGCCAGGTTGCGCGCGCCGACGCCGGTCGGATCCATGTTCTGCAGGTGCTTGAGGGCGGTTCCCAGTTCTTCGGGCTCGAGCGCCTCGAGTTCGGTCTGCAGGCTGGCGGTAATGTCTTCCAGCGGCTGGGTCAGGAAGCCCGCATCGTCCAGGTCGTCGATCAGCGCGGCGACCAGGGTGCGGTCGCGCAGGGTGAGCGGGCTGACGATCAGCTGGTTCAGCAGATGCTCGCGCAGCGTCGCGCCCGAAATCGAGCCCTGGGTGTAGTCGTTGTCCTCGTCATCGCCGCTGGCCACGCTGTAGTCGTTCCAGTCGGCATCGTCCAGTGCGGTGGCCGGCTCGGACTCGGCGTGCTCGGGCAGCGCCGTTTCCGTGCTTTGCGCCTCGGCCTCGGCGGTATGCGCCGGCGCCTCCGCCGAGGCGTAGCTCGCTTCCTCCTCGTCCTCGCGCTCGAGCAGGGGATTGTCCTGCAGCATCTGCTCCAGTTCCTGGTTCAATTCCAGCGTCGACAGCTGCAGCAGCCGGATGGACTGTTGCAGTTGCGGTGTCAGCGTGAGGTGTTGACCGAGCTTGAGTTGAAGGCTGTGTTTCATGAAGCTTGACTACGGCAAAAATCGTGCCGACTTAAGCCAAGTGTACCGCGATTGGCGTTTGGGGGTGAGGGGTCAGAGGCGGAAATTCTCGCCCAGATAGACCTTGCGGGCGTTGTCGTCCTGGATGATGAGGTCGGGCGTGCCGGCAATCAGCACGCGGCCTTCGTTGATGATGTAGGCGCGATCGCAGATGCCGAGCGTTTCGCGCACGTTGTGGTCGGTGATCAGCACGCCGATGTCGCGCTCGATGAGGAAATGCACCAGCTTCTGGATGTCGAGCACCGCAATGGGGTCGACTCCGGCGAACGGCTCGTCGAGCAGGATGAAGCGCGGGTTGATCGCCAGCGCGCGGGCGATTTCCACGCGCCGCCGCTCGCCGCCTGACAGGCTGACCGCGGAGGCCTCGCGCAGGTGGGCGATGTGCAGGTCTTCCAGCAGGTTGTCGAGATGCTCCTCGATCTCGTCCTTGCCGTAGGGCTGGAGCTCCAGAATGGCGCGAATGTTTTCTTCCACCGTCATCTTGCGGAAGACCGAGGGCTCCTGCGGCAGGTAGGACAGCCCCAGCCGCGCGCGCTGGTGGATCGCCATGTGGGTGAGGTCGTGCGCGTCCATCCGCACGTTGCCGCCGTCGGCCGCGACCAGCCCGACGACCATGTAGAAACAGGTGGTCTTGCCGGCGCCGTTGGGGCCGAGCAGGCCGACGACTTCGCCGCTCTTGACTTCGAAGGAGACGTCGTGCACCACCGTGCGTTTGCCGTACGTCTTGCGCAGGCCCTGGGCGGTAATCAGGCTCATGGTTTGGCGGCGGGTTGCTGGGTTGCGCGCGGTTTCGGACGGATGATTGCGCGCACGCGCCCGCCCGGCGTCCGCGCGTTGGGCTGGCCGACGACCTTGTAGAACTCGGTGTTGGCATTGTAGGAGATCCGCGCGCCGCGCAGCTCGTCGCTGCCGCGCCGCAGCATGGCCTGGCCGATCAGTTCGAGCTGGCCATTGGCGCCGTCGTAGTCGATGCGGTCGGCGTAGCCCTCGATGAACTCCGCGCTGCCGTCGAGCTTCTGGCGGAACGCCACGGGCCGCCCGGTGGCGCTGACCTTGTCGAGGCCGTCCGCATTCTGGGTCACCTGCACGCGGTCGGCGCGCAGCAGGATCGTGCCCTGGATCAAGACCACGTTGCCCTGGTAGACGCTGACCTTGTTGATGTCGTCGAGCGTCACGGTGTCCGCTTCCAGGTTGACCGGCTTGTCGCGATCGGCTTTTTCCGCATGGGCGGACGTGGCCAGCAGGGCGCTGAACAGCACCGCATACAGGCTTGTGTTCGATATTTTCATGGCGCTAGCCTTTTCCGGAAAAATAGCGGGCGTGTACCCGCCCTGTCAGTCTGACGATGCGTTGTTTGGCGTCGTATTCCATCGCGTTCGCGCGCAAATCCACGGTGGCGTCGTGAATCTCAACCGGTCCCGGCGAGCGCATCCGGTCCTGTTCGGGGAACACCAGCAGCCGCGCCGAGCGCAGGGTCATGGGCGACTGCCCCGGGCGCGCGGCACGCTCCACCAGAACGTCGCCGCGCAGATCCACCTCGTTGCCGTCGGCGGACACGGTCGCCTGGTTGGATATGGCGGTCACGTCGCCGGACTGCGCGTCCAGCTGGGTGAATCGGGGCGATTCCAGCTCGGTGAACTTGCTGTTCGAATAATGCCTCAGTTTCCTGGCGGACAGACGGTACTGCGGCTTGCCGGTCGCGTCGGTGCGCATCGCATTGAAGTTTTCCATGATGCCCTCGGGATCGGTTTGCGCGGGCGTGCTGCCGCCGGCCGGCGGTTCCACCATGTGGTCGATCCAGAAACTGAGGGCGGCCAGCAGCAGCAGAATGGCCAGCGGCAGCCACAATGACCCGCGTGCGATCATGCCGCCCTCAAATGGGCGGTGTTCGATGAAGGTCGTGCGCGGCCGGTCATTGCAGGTACGGCGCCAGTGCCGCGTCCAGCGTGCCCTGCGCGCGCATCAGGAACTCGCAGGCCTCGCGCACCGCGCCGCGCCCGGCTTCGCGCGTCGTGGTGTAGTGGCTGTGGGCCTTCACCAGTTCGGGCGCCGCCGGCACCGTGATGGCCAGGCCGGCGCGCCGCATCACCGGCAGATCGACGACGTCGTCGCCCATGTAGGCCGTGGCGTCGCAGTCGATGTTCAGTTCGCGGCACAGCGCTTCGTACACGGCCAGCTTGTCGTGCGCGCCCTGGTGGACGATCCCGATGCCGAGATTGCGTGCCCGGTGTTCCACCACGCGCGAACTGCGCCCGGTGATGATGGCGAGTTCGACGCCGCTGCCCTTGAGCATCTTCAGGCCGTGGCCGTCGAGCGAATTGAAGCCCTTGTATTCCTGCCCGTCGTCGGCGAGGAAGAGGGTGCCGTCGGTCATCACGCCGTCGACATCGAACGCGATCAGCCTGATTTTCTGCGCCCGCGCGATCAGGGCCGCACTCATCACCTCAGCGGCCATCACACCACTCCCGCTTTCAGGAGGTCGTGCATGTTGAGCGCGCCCACCAGGGTGTTGTCTTCGTCGACCACCAGCAGGCCGTTGATTTTCAGCGTGTCCATTTTTTCCACCGCCGCCACGGCGAGTTCGTCCGCGCGGATCGTCTTCGGGTTTCTTGTCATCAGGTCGGCGATCTTCGCCCGTTGCAGATCGAGCGTATGTTCCAGCGCGCGCCGCAAATCGCCGTCGGTGAAGAGGCCGGCCACCTTGCCGGCGGCATCGACCACGGCGGTCATCCCGAGGCCCTTTCTCGTCATCTCGAACAGGGCGGCCTTGAGCGTGGCTTCCCGGTCGACCTTGGGCAGGTCATCGCCGGCGTGCATGACGTCGCGCACATGAATGAGCAGCCGCCGGCCGAGGCTGCCGCCGGGATGGGTGCGCGCGAAGTCGTCGGCCGAAAAACCGCGCGCATCCAGCAGCGCCACCGCCAGCGCGTCGCCCAGCGCGAGCGCCGCGGTGGTACTGGCGGTGGGCGCCAGGTTGAGCGGGCAGGCTTCCTTGTCGACCGCGGCGTTGAGGTGCACGTCGGCTTCCCGCGCCATGGTCGATCCGGGGTTGCCGGTCATCGCGATGAGCTTGGCGCCGCGCCGCTTGATGAGCGGCACGATGCTGACGATTTCGCTGCTCTCGCCCGAGTTCGACAGCGCGAGCACCACGTCGTCGTGCGCGATCATGCCGAGATCGCCGTGGCTGGCTTCGCCCGGGTGCATGAAAAAGGCGGGGGTGCCGGTGGAGGCCAGCGTGGCGGCGATCTTGCCGCCAATGTGTCCGGACTTGCCCATGCCCGACACCACCACGCGGCCACGGCACGCCAGGATCAGTTGCACGGCGTCCGCAAAACCGGCGTCGAGCCGGGTGGACAGCGCGCGCAGGGCGTCGGCCTCGATGTCGAGCACCTGGCGCGCGAGCACAAGCAAATGTTCGGGGGAGGCGGGTTGGGGTCGCATGGTCGGCAAGTATACTAAAGCCTGCCTTTCGATCCCCGATTTCCTCGATGTCCCACAGGGGGGACTCCGACTTTGAATATGGGCTGAAGCCCATGAAAGATCGTATGCATACCAGCCTCCAGCTTGTCCTGATCCTGCTTGCGGTGGCCGTGCTGGTGGCGGCCGCGGCACGTGCCTTGCGCCTGCCGACCCTGCTCGGCTACCTGGTGACCGGCATCGCCATCGGCCCCTTCGCGCTGGGCTGGATTCCGGACAGCGCGGATGCGCGCTACCTGGCCGAGTTCGGCGTGGTGTTCCTGATGTTCTCGATCGGCCTGGAGTTCAGTCTCGCGCGCCTGATGACGATGCGCATGACCGTGTTCGGTTTCGGCGGCGCGCAGGTCGTGCTGACCATCGCGCTCACCGCGGCGATCGCCTGGCTGCTGGATTTGCCGCTGCTCGCGGCGCTGGCGCTGGGCGGCATCATGTCGATGTCGTCCACCGCCATCGTGTCCAAGCTGCTGGCCGAACGGCTGGAGATCCAGACGCCGCACGGCCGCCAGATTTTCGGCGCGCTGCTGTTCCAGGATCTGGCCGTGGTACCGCTGCTGATCCTGATCCCGGCGTTTGCCAAGCAATCGGACACCATGGCGACCGTCCTGGCGCTGGCCGTGTTGAAGGCGGTGGTAGTGCTCGGCTTTCTGCTGTTCGTCGGCCAGCGCATCATGCGGCCGTGGTTCCAGTGGGTGGCCGGCCGCAAGTCGCCCGAACTCTTCACGCTCAACCTGCTGCTGTTCACGCTGGGCCTGGCGTTCCTCACCGAGAGCGCCGGCCTGTCCCTGGCGCTGGGTGCCTTCCTGGCCGGCATGCTGATCTCCGAAACCGAATACCGCTATCAGGTTGAGGACGACATCAAGCCTTTCCGCGACGTCTTGCTGGGGCTGTTCTTCGTCACCATCGGGATGCGCCTCGACCTGATGCAGATCATGCTGAACTGGGTCGACGTCCTGCTGCTGGTCGCGGCCATCGTCGCCGGCAAGGGCGTGCTGGTCGCCGGCCTGGCCATGGCCTTCGGCAGTCCCCGCCCCACCGCGGTGCGGACGGCGCTGGGGCTGGCGCAGGCGGGCGAATTCGGTTTCGTGCTGCTGGCCCAGGCGGCCGACCTGAACTTGCTCGGCGCGCCCATCACCCAGCCGGTGCTGGCGGCGATGGTGCTGTCGATGCTGGCCGCCCCGTTTCTGATCCACCGCATGGACGTGCTGACCCGGCTGATCGCGGGCAGCGAATGGGCCGGCCGCGCCAAGGAGGTGCACGACATCGCGGTCAAGACCTTCGGCAAGGCCCAGCACGTGATCGTCTGCGGCTACGGCCGCAGCGGCCAGAACCTGGCGCGCCTGCTGGAGGCCGAGGGCATCACCTTCATCGCGCTCGACGCCGACCCCGAGCGCATCCGCGCGGTGGCGGCGTCCGGCGTGTCCGTGGTGTACGGCGACGCCAGCCGCCGCGAAGTGCTGGTCGCGGCGGGCCTCAGCCGTGCCCAAGCCATCGTGGTGACCTATGCCGACGTGCATTCGAGCATGGCCATCCTGCGCCATGTGCGCGACCTGCGGCCGGAACTGCCGGTGGTGGTGCGCACCATCGACGACACCCACATCGACGCGCTGAAGGCGGCGGGCGCGGCCGAAGTGGTGTCCGAAGTGATGGAAGGATCGCTGATGCTCGCGTCGCACGCGCTGATGCTGCTGGGTGTCCCGTTAAGCCAGGTGCTGAAGCGGATCCGCGAGGTGCGCGAAACGCGCTACGCCATGATGCGCGGCTTTTTCCGCGGCGCCTCCGACGCCGACGACGAGCTCGACCAGGCCGCGCAGCCGCGCCTGCATACCGTATTGGTCACGCAGGGCGCGGCGGCGCCGGGGCACACCCTGGAAGAGCTGAAGCTGGACGAATTGCTGGTCGAGGTGGTCGCGATCCGGCGCCAGGGGATCAAGGGGGTGGACCCGCAGCCCGATACCCGGATCCAGGTGGGCGACGTGCTGGTGCTGCGCGGCGCCGCCGACGGGCTGGCGGCGGCGGAGTTCAGGGTGCTGCAGGGATAGCGTCGCGGGGGACGCGGATGCGTCGGCGTAAAAAAGCCCGCCGATCGGGCGGGCTCGTGTGCCTGAGCGGGCTTAGACTCCCATGCAGACCGTATATTGCGTAGCGTCGTCAAGTGCTCCATTTGCGATCGTAGTGCCGTCGGCTGTCGTTCCCGCCTGCATCGCGCCTGTGTTTGTCACGCCGTCGTCCAATTGGGAATCCAGCTGTTTGGCGAATTTCCCGGTGATCCCGGCAGAGCAGATGAACCAGGTGCCGCTGTTCATGGTGGTGAAAGGCTTGGCGCTCTGGATGCCGATGCGCCCCCCCACTGCGTTCAACGGCACGTAATCCGACGCGCCTACCGTAGTGGAGCCGGGCGCCAGCCCCGCCAGCCTGACATGCTGCCAGAACAGGTAGGATTCGTTCGTTGCAGTTGTACTGTCCCAGGCGCCATCGATGACGCCATTGCCAGCAGGGGGTATCGCGCCTTGCGATGCCGTAGCGCCCAAGTGGGCGACCGCGGCGGGGTCGTCGCCGGGCAGCGCCTTGAACTTGTCCTGGTAGCCATAGATGAACACGGGGATGTTGCGGAAATCGGTGGCGAGATTTTTCACCCGGGCGCTGTTGATCAGCTCCTGCCCCTTTAGAATACCGCCGAGCAGCAGGCCGATGATGACCAGCACGATGGCGATCTCGATCAGGGTGAAGCCCGACTGGCGTCGCGCGAAGTGAGGGTGCGGCATGGTAGGGCTCTCCGGTTGTTATGGCCTGATGGGCCATGGTGCAAAATGCGTACCCGCATTTGTTTTTATGTAATGCCATGATTGCAAATATAAAAATACGACCAAACGAATCCTGGGAGGCGGGGTTTTGATGAAAATACGACGCCGCTGCCGGGTTTCCGTCACATCGGGGGGCGGGCGCGCTGGCGGCCTCCATTTCCTGGGCGGAATGCCGTTAGCAGTGGCATGCTGATCGTCTTGCACGTTTCCCTCGCTCCCCGTTCATGACTGAACGCGCCGACGCTTCACCGCCCCTGGTCTGGCTGACAACACTGGCCGCGCGCTTCAGGCGCGTGGCGCCCGGGCACTGGCTGGGCCTGATGCTGCTTGCCTTGCATGCGGCCGTCGTGTTCGACGCCGACGCGACGATGACGCGCGCCTTCCTGCTGGCGCACTACGGCCTGTTCCTGTTGTGGCAGCCGCTGGTGCGCAGCGAGGCGCGCATCGAGCCGCGGCTGGCGCTGCCGGTGTTCGCCATGGCCGCATTGCTGGTGCTGGTCGACAGCACCTGGGTGATGGCGCTGTGGCTGGCGATCCTGGCGGGGCTGGTGGGCGCGGTCGCGACATCGCAAAACGAACGCGGACCGCGGCTGGCCTACCTGCTTGCGCTGGCCTACCTGCTTGCCCTGCTGCTGGCCTGGGTGCTGCCGCAAAGCCTGGGTGGCACTGCGCTGCCCGATGAACTGCGGATCGCGGTGCGGTACGGCCTGCCGCTGCTGCCGCTGGCGATCCTGTTCCTGCCCGCCACGCGTCAGCGCAGCACCTCGTCGACGCTCGATTTCATCTACGGCCTGATGCTGTCGCTGCTCATCATGGTGATGGCGCTGGGCGCATTCGCCGTGGTGGCGGTGGCCAGGGTGAGCTACGCCTGGGCGCTGGTGCAGACCCTGCTCGGGATGGCGGTGCTGCTGCTGGCCTTGTCGTGGCTGTGGAATCCGCGCGCGGGCTTCGCCGGGCTGGGACAGGTCACCTCGCGCTATCTGCTGTCGGTGGGCCTGCCGTTCGAAGGCTGGGCGCAGCGGCTGGCCACGCTGGCCGAGCGCGAGCGCGACCCCGAATCCTTCGTGCGCGACGCGCTGTCCGATCTGCACGAGTTGACCTGGATACGCGGCGGCCGCTGGCAGGCCGCGCGCGGCGAAGGCCAGTTCGGCGAGCCCGCCGCCCACAGCGTGAGCCATGCCTTTCATGGCCTGAGCCTGACCTGGCAATCCACGCGCCCGCTCACCCCGGCGCTGGCGCTGCATGTGCGGCTGCTGTCGCAATTGCTGGGCTATTTCTACGCCGCCAAGGTACGCGAGCAGACGCTGCGCGAACAGGCCTACAGCCAGGCGATCCACGACACCGGCGCGCGCCTGACGCACGACGTGAAGAACATCCTGCAGTCGCTGAAAACCCTGCTCGCCGCCGCCGACACCTCCACCCCCGAAGACAGCGAGCGCCTGCTGGCGCTGATGAAGCGCCAGCTGCCGCAACTGGCGGCGCGCCTGTCGCAGACCGTCGACAAGCTCAAGCAGCCGTCTGAGATGGATGCGGCGCATATTGCTGCGCGGTCCTGGTGGGCGGCGCTGCACACGCGTTACGAGCACGACGACGTGCAGTTCTTCGCAGATGGGGTCGACGACACGCCCTTGCCGCAGGATCTGTTCGACAGCGTTGTGGACAATCTGCTGACCAATGCGCTACGCAAGCGCCAGCGTGAACCGGGTATCGCCGTGGAAGCGCGCCTGACGCTGCATCCCTTGGTGAGCCTGACGGTGACCGATAGCGGCGCACCCGCGCCCGAACATGTGGCACGCAACCTGTTCCTCAGCCCGGTGGCGTCGGATTTCGGGCTGGGCGTGGGGCTGTATCAGGCGGCGCGGCAGGCCGCGCGTTCGGGGTTCCGGCTGGAGCTGGCGGACAATCAGGCGGGCCGGGTGGCGTTCCGCTTGCAGGCTACGGACAGCAGTCCGGACCCGTAGGGCCTGCCTGAACCGGAAAACCGCGGTTCATTCACCACAGAGGCACAGCGAATTCAAGCGGGCGCAAGGCGTCGGCCTTGCCGGTCTTTATGCGACCCGCGCAAGCGGGAAACGGATTTCGATTGCATCGAACGGCACGAAAATCATGCCGTCTTCATCTAACCTGATTCGTTGGACGTCCGGCGCCTAAAAATTCAGCTGATCGACTTCCAGCCCCAGCGCCGC
>JAJZRE010000078.1 GCA_021802945.1 Pseudomonadota bacterium | reverse complement strand
ATCGCCGCTTTTTCCAGCGTGTGGTTGTACGGTTGCGGCACCAGCGCCGAGTGCACGCGCACCGGGGCGGCGTCCAGTTCGAAGAAGCACTCTTCATTGATGATGGCGATGACTTCGGAGCCGACGCCGACCGGCGCTTCGTCTTCTTCGGCGATGACGGCGCGGTGGGTCTTGCTGACGGATGCCTTGATGCCTGCGCGGTCCAGCGGCGACAGCGAATAGAGGTCGACGACCTCGGCCGAGATGCCGTACTGCTTGTCGAGGATTTCGGCGGCCTTCAGGCACCAGTGCACCGAGATGTTGTAGCCGAACAGGGTGACGTCGGTGCCGGAACGCGCGACGTCGGAGCCTTCCAGCGGGTGGAAGTATTCGCCGTCGGGCACTTCGCCCTTCATGTTGTACATGAGTTCGTGTTCGTTGATGAACACCGGGTCGTCGCAGCGGATCGCCGATTTCAAGAGGCCATAGGCCTGTTTCGGGTTGGACGGCGTCACCACGCGCAGGCCGGCGATGCCCATGAACACCTTCTCCATGCGCGCCGAATGCTGCGCGCCGAGCTGGTGCGCCGCGCCGCCCGCCGAGCGGAACACGCACGGCGCGGTCAGCTGGCCGCCCGACATGTAGCGGACCTTGGCGGCCGAATTGAACATCTGGTCCATCGCCAGCCAGGCGAAGTTGACCGACATGAGTTCGATGACGGGGCGCACGCCGAGGAAGGACGCGCCGATGCCGAGGCCGGTGAAACCGCCTTCTGAAATCGGCGTATCCATCACGCGCAGCGGGCCGTATTTCTCGTACAGGCCCTTGGTGGCCTTGTAGGTGCCGCCGGCCACGCCGATGTCCTCGCCCATGCAGATGACCAGCGGGTCACGCGCCATTTCTTCGTCGTGGGCGCGCTGGATCGCTTCCCAGTACATGATGTTTGCCATGCTGTCTTTTCCTTAAACCTTAAGCGGCCTTGCCGGTGAGCCACGGTAGCTGGGTGTCGCGGTCGGCGAGCACGTATTTCTCGAGATCCTCGACGCGCGGCTCGGGCGATTCCTCGGCGAACTTGATGACTTCGTTCTCGATGTAGGCGTCGGTTTCCTTTTCCAGCGCCTCGAACTCGGCCATGGTCAAAGCGCCTTCCTTGATCAGGCGGTCGCGCAGGATGAAGATGGGGTCGCGCTGCTTCCACAGTTCCTCTTCCTCGCGCGAGCGGTAGCCGCGCGAGTCGGACATCGAGTGGCCGCGATAGCGGTAGGTCATCAGTTCCAGGAAGTAGGGGCCGTTGCCCGCGCGCACGTGGTCGACCGCCTTGCGTGCAT
Organism: Pseudomonadota bacterium; assembly: GCA_021802945.1. Lineage (GTDB taxonomy): Bacteria > Pseudomonadota > Gammaproteobacteria > Burkholderiales > Thiobacillaceae > Thiobacillus. Next base: position 3,984 of record JAJZRE010000078.1, on the reverse strand, counting down.
GCTCGTAGACGACTTCGATGTCCTGGCCGTCGCATTCGTCGGCCGGGATGTTGTAGGCGGCGACGCGCTTGTGCTGATGCACCACGGCGGTGGAGCGCTCGATCGAGGTGCCGATGCCGTAGAGGTTGTTCTCGCACACGAACAGCACAGGCAGTTTCCACAGCGCGGCCATGTTCAGGGTTTCGTGGAACACGCCCTGGTTGTTGGCGGCGTCGCCGAGGAAGCAGATGGCGATCTCGTCGCCGCCCTTCAGCTGGATCGCCTTGGCGATGCCGGCCGCCAGCGGGAACGGGCCGCCGACCAGCGCGTAGCCGCCCATGAAGCGCTTGGCCGCGTCGAAGATGTGCATCGAGCCGCCGCGGCCCTTGCTGGATCCGGTTTCCTTGCCGTACAGCTCGGCCATCACTTGCTTCGGGTCGGCGCCGCACTTGATCGCGTGGACGTGGTCGCGGTAGCCGGTGATCACGTAGTCGTGGCCGGGTCGCGCCGCTTCCATCACGCCGTTGCAGCAGGCCTCCTGGCCGGGATAGAGGTGGAGGAAGCCGCCGATCTTGCGTTCGATGTAGGCCTGGTAGCAGCGCTCTTCAAAACGGCGGTGCAACACCATTTCGCGCAGCACGCGTTTCTTGTCTTCAATCTTCATTCGGTTACCCTTGGAGTTGGGTCGTAAAAAATCAAACGCGCCATTATCCGGTAAACCCCGCCCACCATCAAGAAAAACGCCATCCCCGAGGAATCGTCATGCTGCCTAAACTGACTGAAAACAAACAGGAAATCACAGCCAAAACACTGGAATCCGCGAGCCATGCCCTGGTGCTGCTGCCGCAATCGAAAACCCTGCCCGAACTGCCCGGGGGCGCCGAGCTGAAGGCCGTGATGAAGCGGCGCGACCTGAAAGTCGACGCGCTGGCGAAGTCGCCGGTGGCGGTGCAGTTGCCAGGCGGCACGCTGGCTGTTTACGCGATGCTGAAGGCCGGCGCCAGCACCTTCGAGACCCACGAGCAGGTGCGCAAGGCGCTGGCGCTGTTGATGGCCGAGCATCCGAAGACGCTGACGCTGGCCGTGGTCGGCGAGGCCGCGTTCAGCGCGCGCGCGGCGGAAGCCGCCGTCTACACCGCGCTGGTCAACGCCGTGCCGCTGCCATCGAGAAAATCGAAGACCGATGCGGTGCTGAAGTCCATTCAGCTTTTCGGCCACAAGTCCGCTGACGGCTTCGCCCATGCTCGCGCGCTGGCAGAAGGCAATCTCCTCACGCGCAGTCTCACCGTGCAGGGCCCGGACGAACTCACGCCTGGCGTCTACCGCAAGCGCATCAAGGCGCTGGCCAAGGCGTATGGCTGGACGTTCGAGGAATACGGCTTCGACAAGCTGAAGAAGATGGGTGCGGGCGCGTTCTGTGCCGTGGCGCAGGGCTCGCCGGCCAAGGATGCGGCCATCGTGCGCATCAGCTACAAGGGACCCAGGAAGGGATCAGGGAAAACCGTGGCGTTCGTCGGCAAGGGCATCTGCTTCGATACGGGCGGCCACAACCTCAAGCCGGCGAAGTACATGCAGGGCATGCACGAGGACATGAACGGCTCGGCGGTGGTGCTCGGCATCCTCGCCGCGGCGTCGAAGCTGAAGCTGCCGGTCGCGCTGGAAGGCTGGGTCGCGCTCGCGGAGAACCACATCAGCCCCGAGGCCTACCGGCAGAACGAAGTGGTGAAGGCCTTGAACGGTACCACCATCGAAGTCGTCCACACCGATGCCGAAGGCCGCATGGTGCTGGCCGACACGCTCACCCTGGCGGCCAAGGGCAAGCCCGACCTCATCGCCGATTTCGCCACGCTGACCGGCTCCATGCACTACGCGCTCGGCAGCCGCATGTCCGGCGTGTTCGCCACCTCGAGCGCGCTGGCCCACCAGGCCTCGCGCGCCGCCACCGCCAGCGGCGAACGCATCGTCGTCTTCCCCTATCCCGAGGATTACGACAGCAGCCTCGATTCGACCGTGGCCGATGTCAAGCAGTGCAGCATGGAGGGCGAGGCCGACCATATCCTCGCCACCCGCTTCCTGTCGCGCTTCGTCGGCGACACGCCGTGGCTGCACATGGACCTGTCGGGTCACAGCTGCAAGGGCGGGCTGGGCGCGGTGATGAGCGATGCCAACGGTTTCGGCGTGGCGTGGGGGATCGCCTTGCTGGACGGCCTGCAAGCCGGGGCCTGATGTCGGGATGACGCCAGTGCGGGAACCGGCGGTGGTCTACGCCGACGCCAGCCTGCTGGTGGTCGACAAGCCGAGCGGCCTGCTCGCGGTACCCGGGCGTGGCGCCGGCAGGCAGGATTGCCTGAGTGCGCGGGTGCAGGCCCGCTATCCCGATGCGTTGATCGTGCATCGACTGGACATGGCCACCTCCGGGCTGATGGTGATGGCGAGGGGGGCGGCCGCGCAGCGCGAACTCTCCAGGGCATTCGCGGCGCGCGAGGTGACGAAGCGCTACATCGCGGTGGTGGCCGGGCGGCTGGATGCGCCGACGGAAGACTGGGGCGTGCCGGAAAATTGGGGAACCATCGACCTGCCCATCATCGTCGACTGGCCCAACCGCCCCCTGCGGATCGTCGACCCTCTTCGCGGAAAGCCGAGCCTCACCCGCTGGCGGGTGCTGGGACATGATGAAACCGGCGCGACCACCCGCGTCGAACTCGAACCCGTCACCGGCCGTTCGCACCAGTTGCGCGTCCACCTGCGCGAACTGGGCCATCCGATCCTGGGCGACGCGCTCTATGCGCCGCCGGACGTGCAGGCCCTGTCCGGGCGGCTGCTGTTGCATGCCTGGTCGCTGCGCTTCGCGCATCCGCTGACGGGGGAGGCGCTTGCGTTCGAATCCGCGGCGCCGTTTTGACCGGCTGTTCGATGGGGTGGCAGGCCGCACTGCGATTCCATCGCCGCATCAGGCCGTCTGTGCCACGCGGCCCCCCGCTTCAAGACTCCGCCATGCGCTCTCCAGGGACCAGTCACAATCCTGTCATGGAGCGCCGTTAACCTCGCCGCAAAACCGTTGCACTTCAGACTTGAACCCGCCTGAATTCCAGGAGGTGGGCGGCTCACGCAATACACAACTTGGCTAGTCGGGGGAAAAGTGGTACTCGCAAATATGAAAATGGGAGCCCGGATGGGCTTGGGGGGCAGCCTGATCATGGCCTTGACGCTGCTGGTGGCCATGTTCGGCTTGACGCGCATGTCGCAGATCCAGGGAAACCTGGATGACATCGCCAGCAACCGCATGAGCAAGCTCAAGCTGGTCGGCACAATGCGCGATGCGGTGAACACGGGCGCAATCTCGATTCGCAACATTGTCTTGCTGACCGATGAGGCAGGCATGGACAAAGAGGCCAGGCGCATTCTTGAGCAGCGAAAGCGATACGCCGAGACGAGCGACAAACTGGCTGAAATGGTGACGAGCGAAGCGGAAAAATCACTGCTTGCCAGGATTGCCAAGGCGCGCGCGCGGACCGACCCCTTGCTCGACAAGGCGATGGCGTTTGCGGTCGGCAATCCGATTGCGGCGACCCAGCTTCTCGTCAATGAGGCGCGTCCGGCGCAGAACCAATGGCTTATGTCGCTGGAAGACATGGCTGCCTTCCAGGAGAAGGGGGTCGCCGTGGCGGTCGAGGAAGCAAATGCCGCTTACGCCAGTGCGCGCGTGCTCATGCTTTCCATCGCAGCCCTGGCGCTGGTGTTGGGCGGGCTTGTCGCCTGGCTGGTCACGCGTTCCATCACGACCCGGATCAATCAGGCCGTGAAGGTCGCGCAAACCGTTGCCGCAGGGGATCTGACCAGCCGTATCGAAGTCAACTCGACGGATGAAATCGGTCAGCTGCTGCAGGCGCTGAAGAACATGAACGCCAGCCTGGTGAATATCGTCGGCCAGGTGCGCACCGGCACCGAGACCATTGCCGTCGCCTCGCGCGAGATCGCCTCCGGCAACGCCGACCTGTCGAGCCG
>JAJZRE010000033.1 GCA_021802945.1 Pseudomonadota bacterium | reverse complement strand
GCCTTCGAGGCACGCACCCTCGATGCCATGATGGCCGTCTGGGCCGATGACGACGGCATCGCCTGCGTTCATCCGCTGACCGCGCCGCTGAATGGACGCGTCGCCGTCGCGGCCGGCTGGCGCAGCATGTTCGAGGCCGCCGGCCAGTTCCGCGTGCAGATCGAACTCGCACATGCAATGCGCGCGCCCGGCCAGGTCATCCGCATCGTTCGCGAATATCTCGTCATCGGCGAGGAGACCGAACCGCGCCCGCCGATCCTGGCGACCAACGTATATCGGAAGGATGCCGATGGCTGGCGCATGGTGCTGCACCATGCCTCGCCGCTGCAGGTCGGCGGAACGCCGTCTGCGCGCACGCCGCCGGTCGTTCTGCACTAGGCCCGGGCGGCAGCGCCCTTTGCTACACTCGGCGCATGCCCCTCCCGGATGACACCGCATACCGCGCGCCCGCCTGGTTGCCCGGCGGCCACCTGCAAACCCTCTACACCAGCCTTTTCATCCACGTTCCGCCGGTGGCCTACCGGCGCGAGCGGCTGGAATTGCCGGACGGCGACTTTCTCGATTTCGACTGGGTGGACGGCGTCGCGGAGGCGCCGGTGGTGGTGCTGTTCCACGGCCTGGAAGGCAATGCCGACAGCCACTACGCGCGGGACCTCATGGCCCTGGTCCGGGCACGTGGCTGGCACGGCGTGGTGGCGCATTTTCGCGGCTGTTCGGGCGAGGACAACCGGCTGCCGCGCGCCTACTTCGCCGGCGACAGCGCGGACATCGAGCGCATGCTGCGCCACGTCAAGTCGCACCGCCCCGATGCTCCGGTCTACGCTGCCGGCGTCTCGCTCGGCGGCAATGCACTGCTGAAGTGGCTGGGTGAGCAGGGCGAATCGGCGCGCCTGCTGGTCGAACGCGCCGCGGGCGTCTCGGCGCCGCTCGACCTGTCCGCGGCCGGCCACACGCTCGACCACGGCTTCAATCGCCGCGTCTACACGGCGCGCTTCCTCCTCACGCTCAAAGCCAAGGCGCTGCGCAAGGCCGCGCGCTTCCCCGGGGTGCTGGATGCCGAAGCGATCGCCGCCGCCACCACCTTCCGTGAATTCGACACGCTGGTCACCGCGCTGCTGCATGGCTTCCGCGACGCCGAGGACTACTGGCTGCGGGTATCGTCCAAGCCGCTGCTGAAAACCATCGCCGTGCCCACGCTCGTCATCAACGCGAAAAACGACCCCTTCCTGCCCGCCTCGGCCTTGCCCGCCGCCGCGGATGTCTCGCCCGCGGTCACGCTCGAACAGCCCGACACCGGCGGCCATGTCGCCTTTCCGTGCGGACCGTTTCCCGGCACCATCGGCTGGTTGCCCGGGCGGCTGATGCAGCATTTCGATACCAGGGCGTGGTAGTGCCCATTTCGCGCCTGCGACGAGACCGATTCGGGATGGCTCGCGTAGCGTGGCCCCTGCGAAGCTGGGCAGCGAAGCGAACCGTAGCAGCGCCGTCACGTCCGACGCGAGCCGGTGTTCGCCTTCGCTGTCCACGTTCCGAAGGACGACGCTCCGGCGCTGTCCCGCGAAGCGGACCGCGCCGCAGTGTCGTTCACTGCAAGCGGTTCGCGACAAAGGGATGCGCCCGGCTGGATTAAACCTTGGCCGGCCCGTCCCTTCGGGTTGCCGCGAGAAAGCGCGTCCGCGGCGTTGCGCCGCTTGGCAAGGGATGGCCCTTGCCTGCGCGACGCGCCTTGCATCCATCGCTTTCTCGCGGCAACGCAGACGTGAAATGGGCACTACCACGCCCTCGGGTAGAATCGACCTCTCTGACCATAGGGAGTGCGTTGTGGAATACCCCAAGGAAATCTTCAAGGCCTATGACATCCGCGGCATCGTCGGCACGACCTTCACGCCCGCGATCGTCGAAGCCATCGGCCACGCCATCGGCTCCGAAGCGGCTGCGCGCAAGCAGACCGAAATCTGTATCGGACGCGACGGCCGCCTGTCCGGCCCCGATCTCGCCGCCGCCCTGGCGCGCGGCATCCGCAAGGCCGGCATCGGCGTGGTCGACCTCGGCATGGTCGCCACCCCGATGACTTATTTCGCAGCCTACCAGCTCGGCACCAACAGCGCGGTGATGGTCACCGGCAGCCACAACCCGCCCGACTACAACGGCCTCAAGATGGTGCTGGGCGGCGAAACGCTGTCGGGCGACACCATCCAGAAGCTGCGCGAGCGGCTGGTCAACAACGACCTCGCGCATGGCGACGGCGGCTACCGCCAGCACGACATCGCCGGCGAATACCTCACGCGCATCGTCTCCGACGTCAAGCTGGCGCGCCCGATGAAGATCATCATCGACTGCGGCAACGGCGTGCCCGGCGCCTTCGCGCCCAAGCTCTACCGCGACATGGGCTGCCAGGTGGAAGAACTGTTCTGCGAGGTCGACGGCAACTTCCCCAACCACCATCCCGACCCCTCGCAGCCGAAGAACCTGCAGGACCTGATCGCCGCGCTGAAGACCAGCGACGCCGAGATCGGCCTGGCGTTCGACGGCGACGGCGACCGCCTCGGCGTGGTCACCAAGGACGGCAGCATCATCTTCCCCGACCGCCAGCTGATGCTGTTCGCCGACGACGTGCTGTCGCGCAACCCCGGCGCCGAGATCATTTTCGACGTGAAGTCGACGCGCAAGCTGTTCGGCTGGATCCGCGAACGCGGCGGCCGCCCGCTCTTGTGGAAGACCGGGCACAGCTTCATCAAGGCGAAGATGAAGGAAACCGGCGCGCTCTTGGCCGGCGAGATGTCCGGCCACGTGTTCTTCAAGGAGCGCTGGTACGGATTCGACGACGGCCTCTACGCCGGCGCGCGCCTGCTCGAATACCTCTCCAAACAAGTGGACATCAACGCCACCCTGCACGGCCTGCCCGACACGGTGAACACGCCCGAGCTCAACATCAGGATGGCCGAGGGCGAGCATTACGCGCTGATGGAGCGACTCCAGAAGACCGCACACTTCCCCGGTTCCCAGGAAGTCATCACGCTCGACGGCCTGCGCGTCGAATACGCGGACGGCTTTGGTCTCGCCCGCCCGTCCAACACCACGCCGGTGATCGTGCTGCGCTTCGAGGCCGACTCTGCCTCCGCGCTGGAACGGATCCAGGCCGACTTCCGCCGCGTGATCCACCAGGCCGCGCCCGGTCTCGCGCTGCCGTTTTGAGCGAGGCCGCCTTGCCGCCCCGCAGCCTGCATGTCATCGGCGGCAGGGGCTCGGGCGGGGCCGAGCGTTTCGCGGTGCGTCTCATCAATGCGCTTGCGCGGAACGGCCAGCCGGTGGCCGCCGTCACGGTGGCAGGCGGCGAGATCGCCCGTGCGATCGACCCGGCGGTGCGCCAGTACCACGCGCCGATGTTCGGCGCGTGGGATCGCTATTCCCGCTGGAAAATCGGTCGTGCGATCGCCGATTTCAAGCCCGACGTGGTGCAGACCTACATGGGGCGCGCGACGCGAATCGTGCACCTGCCCGGCAAACGGCTGCCCGTGCACCTGGCCAGGCTGGGCGGCTTCTACAACCTCAAGGGCTATCGCCATGCCCATGCCTGGGTGGGCAACACGCACGGCATCCGCGACTACCTGCTCTCGCACGGCCTGCCCGCCGGCCGCGTGTACTACATCGGCAATTTCGTCGACACGCCGCCCCGCCTGCAGCCCGCCGAACGGGAGGCCTTGCGGAATCAGTTGGGTCTCAGGGGCTGCCGCGTCATTCTCGGGCTCGGCCGCCTGCATCCCAACAAGGGCTGGAGCGACCTGCTCAACGCCTTCGCCGAGCTGCCCGCCACGCTCAGGGATGCGCCGCTGCATCTCCTGATGGTCGGCGACGGCCCGCTGCGCGGGGAACTGGAGCAGCTGTCGCAGCAGCGCGGCATCGCGGCGCGGGTGCACTGGACCGGATGGAAACACGACCCGGCGCCGTATTACCAGCTGGCCGATGTCTTCGTCTGCGCGTCGGTGCACGAGCCGCTCGGCAACGTCATCCTGGAGGCATGGGCAAACGGCGTTCTGCTGGTGTCGACCCGCGCGCAGGGACCGCTGGAATTGATGCAGGACCACGTCAACGGCCTGCTCGCGCCCCTGTCCGACCCGTCCGGCCTCGCTGCCGTGCTGCATGCCGCACTGACGCTGGACGAGGCGCACAGGGACCGGCTGGTCGAGGCCGGACGCGCCGAGGTGGAACGGGCGTATTCCGAGGTGGCGATCGTGTCGGCCTATGGCGCGCTGTACGCGGAGCTGCGCGATCAGGCCGCAGACGCGCTTGTCATGGCGCGGTGAGCCTGGCTTCGAGTCGCGCAGCGGCAAGGCCGGAGGCGAGGACATGCGGAGCCGGGTAAAAGCCGCCGGCCTCGAATCCGCGTGTCATCACCATGAACACGTTCTAGAATCGGGACTCTCTTCCCAACGCAGCAGGAGTTCGCCATCAACAACTGCCTTCTCTTCACCGATTCCAAGGCCCGGCCCATCGCCTTCGACGACATCAGCGACCATGTCGGCCAGCCGGACCGCTTCATCTGGATCGAACTGAAATCGCCGGACAGCCAGACCATCACCCATTTGGGCCAGGAACTCGGACTGCATGCGCTGGCGCTGGAAGATGCGATTTCCACCCACCAGCGCCCCAAGCTGGAAGACTACGACGGACACATTTTCATTGCGGTGCGCACGGCGCAACTATGGGAAGCACGCATGGAACTTGGCGAAACGCATGTGTTCGTCGGGGACAACTATGTCGTCGCCATCCGCCACGACGCCGGCAGCGGCTACCAGCGGGTGAGCGACCGCCTGCAGCATCCGCCCAATGGCATCAGGGCGGCCACGCCTTACGCGCTGTATCTGGTGCTCGACCTCATCGTCGACCAGTTCAGGCCGGTCATCGACGGCATGCAGGAGCGCTTCCATTCCCTGGAGAGCCAGCTGATGAGCGGAGTCAGGACGGGACACGACATGCGCGACATGCTTGAACAGCTTTACGAGATGAAACGCGACCTGACCACCCTGCGCGACGCCACCGAGCCGATGCAGGAAATCTCGCAGAATCTCATTCGCCTGCACCCGGAGTTGTCCACCAGGGAGCTCAAGGCGTACTACCGCGATATCCACGACCATTCGGTACGGATGTCGGCCGCCATCGACCGTCTGCGTGCCTCGACGTCAGACGCCATGCAGTTCAACCTCGCGTCACTGTCGGTGAAGCAGAACGAGTCGGTGCAGAAACTGGCCGGCTGGGGCGCGCTGCTGGCATTGCCGACGGTCGTATTCAGTCTCTACGGCATGAATTTCGTGGACATGCCCGAACTGAAGTGGCCGTGGGCCTACCCGGCCCTGCTGCTGCTGACCGGCACGGCCGTTCTGGTACTGTATCGGCGGCTCAAGCAGCGCGGCTGGATCTAGTACGACAACCCATAAGTTTCGCTATGTTCAACGCGCCCCGCATCGCCGATTGCTTTGTCGCGCATCCTCGCCATGGAACGGCCATGGCTGCGGTTCGCTTCGCGCACTCGGCGCGCGGATGCGCGTCTCGGCATGTACGCAAACTCATGGGTTGTCGTACTAGACCCGTTTCCTACTTCCATTCGGCGTGCGCATAGCGGACGCGCGTGCCGGCCTGTTCGTCCTGCTCCAGCCAGACCACGTGCAGCACGCCCGAGGCGTCCAGCGTGGCGGCGGGGTCGGACTGCACGCCGGGCCCGGCCGCCGCCGGGACCGCCACGTTGTCGCCGAATGCCTCGCCATTCCAGTCGGCCATCCAGACGTCCGGGGTGCCGTCGCGCGCGTCGTCCCACAGCGCCAGCAGCCGTCCGTCGGCAGCGCCGACGATCTGCGCATGCCACTGCGCCATGTTGTCGCCGAAGCTGTCCTGCACCTTGACGTTGGGGCCGAAGCGGCGCGTGCCGGGATCGAACGCCGCATAGACGTCGTAGCCGGAGAGGAAGTCGCGCTTGTCGAGCCAGACGGCGACGACGCCCTGCGCGCCCCAGGCCGTCAGCGTGGGCCGCATCGCACCCGTCCCCGCGCCCAGTCCGAGGGACCTGCCCAGGCCGCCGCCCTTGGGCAGATCGCTCAGGCGAACCGGCGGCGCAAAGCTGCGGCCATCCTCGCTGTGGCTGGTCAGCGGCACGGTGTGGCGGTCGCGGCGGTCTTCCCACGCCACCGTCACGCTGCCGTCGCCCGCCACGGCCAGCGCGGGCCAGCCCTGTTCGTCGGTGGGCGGGGCCGCCTCGATCGGCTGCGCCGGCGCCGCGCGCAGCGTGCCTGCCCGCACCTCAAGCCGGGACACGACGATGTGGCGGAACCGCCCGGCCTGTTCGGCCCAGGCCGCATACAGTTTCCCGGCCCCCGCCGCCAAGGTGCCCTGGCCCGCTTCGGCATTCGACAGGGGCACCGCTTGTCCGCCCGGCAGCAGCCGGGCATGCACCTTGCCGCCCTCTTCCCACGCGGCCACGAAGCGGCCGCCGTCCAGGGCAACCACCGCCGGCTCGTAGCACTCGGTCCGGCTCAGCCGGGTTTCCGGCTGGAAACCCGCCGCAGCCGCCGGCTTCGTCGCCAGATAACACTGCGTGCTGCCGCTGCGATTGTCTTCCCACACCACCCCGACCGTCGTTCCCGACACCGCCACGTTGCGGCGATTGGCCGATTCCATGTGGGGAAAGACCTTCGCGCCGCGAACCGAATTGACGGTGAGCGGTTCGCTCCACTGCCACGCCGCCTGCGCCGGCCACGCCAGCACAGCCAGCAGCAACGCCGCCGCCCTCACGACTTGCCGTCCAGGAACTGCAGCAGCGTTTTCTGCTTGTAATAGCCGCCGCGCACGTAGCGGTCGTAATCGCGGAAATCCTGCACCGTCTTGAAACCGGGAATCTGCATGATCTTGTCGCCCTGCGGCGTCAGGTACACGAACAGCGGCGTGGCGAACGCCTGCAGCCGCGCGCCGAGTTCGGCCTCGGTGATGCGCTCGCCGGAGGGCAGCGTCACCCGCTTGCCCGATTCCGCGTCGACATACACCAGTTCGTAGTTGTCGCTGTACAGTTTTTTCAGCGCCGGATCGGAAAAGGTCACCTTGTTGGTGTGCTCGCACCAGGCGCAGCCGTAGCGCCCGAAATACAGGAAAATCGGCTTGCCGCTCGCGCGCGCCGCCTTGAGGCCGGCGTCGAAGCCGACGAACGGATAGCCCGGAGGCGGGTCGGCCAGCACCGCAGTCGCCCATAAACAGCCTGCCGCCAGCACCATCCTGATCAGCATCATCCCACTCTCCTTTATCTTCATTCCCTGCATTCTGCTAAATTCAGGTACTCGCGCAACCCTCTTTTCTGACCACATGACCCACGATCCCGTCCGCATCGGCCTGGTTTCCATCAGCGACCGCGCCAGCAGCGGCGTTTACGAAGACAAGGGCCTGCCCGCGCTGGTCGCCTGGTTCGGCGAGGTGCTGGCCAATCCCGCCGAATTCGTCACCCGGCTGATTCCCGACGAGCAGGCGCTGATCGAGGCGACGCTGATCGAGCTGGCCGACACGGAAAAATGCTCGCTCATCCTCACCACCGGCGGCACCGGACCCGCGCCGCGCGACGTCACGCCCGAGGCCACGCTCGCCGTCGCGCACAAGGTGCTGCCCGGCTTCGGCGAGGCGATGCGCGCGGTGTCGCTGAAGTACGTGCCGACCGCGATCCTGTCGCGCCAGGTCGGCGTCACGCGCGGAGGCAGCCTGATCCTCAACCTGCCGGGCCAGCCCAAGGCGATCAAGGAAACGCTCGACGGCGTCTTCGCCGCCGTGCCCTACTGCATCGACCTCATCGGCGGGCCATACCTCGACGCGCGCCCGGGCACGGTCGCCGTATTCCGCCCCAAATCGGCATTGCGGATATCGGTATGACGGCCGTGCTCGATGCCCTGGCGCGCGCCCTGCGCGACCTGTTCCAGCCGCGCGTGCTGTGGGTGGTCGTGTGGCCGATGCTGGCCGCCGGCCTGCTGTGGCTGGTGCTGGCCGCGGTGTTCTGGACCACGTTTTCCGGCTGGATCGCGCTGGGCCTCGACAAGCTCGGCGTCCAGGCCTGGCTCACCGGCCTCGAGCCGGCCTGGATCGCCAACGGCATCCAGGCGCTGCTGCATCTGCTGTTCTACGTGCCCCTGGTCTATCTCACCGCGCTCGTCATCACCGCGCTGTTCGGCACGACCGCGCTGATCCGCATCGTCGCCGAGCGCACGTACCCGGAACTCGTGCGCGAGCACGGCGGCAGTCTCGTCGGCAGCCTGTGGAATGCGGCCATCGCCCTCGTCCTGTTTGTTGCCCTGTGGGTCGTCACGCTGCCGTTGTGGCTGCTCGGCGTCGGCGTGATCGTGCCCTTCGTGGCCGCCGCCTACCTGAACCAGCGCCTGTTCCGCTACGACGCGATCGCCGAACACGCGAGCCCCGCCGAAATGGCAGAGCTGTTCAGGAACGCGCGCGGCGGCTGGTGGGGACTGGGCGTGCTGACCGGCCTGCTGCAGTTCGTGCCCCTGCTGAATCTGCTGGGCCCGGTATTCGCCGCGCTGGCGTTCATCCACTACGGCCTGGCGCGCCTGGACCGGCAGCGCAAGTGCTCAGCCGCCTGACGCAAAACGTCGTTCGAAGCCTTCGTCGAGATTGATCTCATGGGCCGTCATGGGCCCGATCACGCATTGTCCGAGGCTGGGTGGCATCACCAGGCGGCCGGCCGCGTTCACCAGCCGGCCTGCCATGATCTCCGCCTCGTGGCGCGGCATCTGCGGCGGCAACTCCGGTTCGGCGTAGCCCTGCGGATAGATCGGCCTGCCCCCGGCATCGTACTTGTCGGTCGCCCCCAGCGTATGCAGCAGCTCGTGCGCGATGACGATATTGTTCTGGCTCGCCTGGCGGGCATCGGCAAAGGCATGCACCACGCCGATCAGGCCCTTCTGGAGGCCCAGCGAATGCGCCAGCGCGACGCCGTCCTGCGGCGCGTGGTACAGCACGAACAGCTTGATCCTGCCGAGTTGCGGCAACCACTCGCCCGATCGCCGATACACCCACCAGCGCAGCTTCAGGCTCCACCACACGGTTTTCAGCACGCTGCCGTCGCGCGGCGGCACCGGCGGCTGTTCATGCAGTTCCGGCAGCACGGTGAGCTGCACGGCCGGCGACAGCTTCACGCCGTAGCGCACGGTCTCGCGCTCCAGAAAGGCGCCGATGTCGTCGAAGTCGCTGACTCGCAGCGCACGTATCGTCTCCGTCGCTTCTACCGAGCCGTCGCCGTTGATCGGAATCACCGCCACATCCAGCGGCGCCCCCCAGGCGCGCACCAGGGTCTGCTCCAGCCAGGTCAGACCTATCGCCGCGGCCAGCACGCCCAGCAGGATGAGAATGCGTAATCGGCGAAACGTCATGGCAGCGCGAGCGGACAGGGAGACCTACCCTTAACGACGAATCGCCGCCCCGCTTGAATCGGCATCAAGGCGCGACTGCAGCAGGCGCGGCTTCGGCCGCCGGTTTTGTGCCGGCGCCCAGGCTCATCTTGCTACCCACCCATTTTTCCTTGGCGGTCTGCTTGGCCGGCGCACCGATACTCACACGACCCGCATCGAGGCCCAGTTTGACCAGCGCATCGCGCATGGCCTGCCCGCGCGCCCGCGCAAGCTTGACGAGAGCCGCATCGTCGACCTCCACCTGCCGGGTCAGCCGCTCCAGCAGTTCGGTGTGGAAAGCCGAGAGGGGGCCGGTGTCGCGGGTCTTGAAACGGCGCGCGAGACGCTCGACCAGTTCGCTTTCCAGCACGCGCGCGGCGGCGCCCGCGTTCCTGTCCTGGAAGCTGGCGCGCAGTTTCTGGTATTCGGCCTTGCCGGCGCTTGCGGCGTAGCGGTCTTCGAGCCAGGTCTGGACCCTGTAGTTGTTGACGTCGACCGGGCCGGGCGCCTCGCCGGGGGCGAGCTTGATGCCGGCGACAGCAACGGCTTCCGTGCGCATCGCCCGTTCCTGCAGGACACGCCGGTCGGCGTCGGGATCGTAGCCGGGCTCCAGGGTGACGGTCAGGGCGGGACGCTTGGCCAGGGCCTCGACAAGCGTCTTGAGTTTCTCCTGCTCGGGCGGCAACAGGACGCTGCTGCCGGGATCGAAATTGATGGCTTCCAGCTTTTCCGAGCTGATTCCCAAGAGCTTGCCCAGCGCACGGAAGGGGGCCGTGACCAGCTTGGTCAGCACATTGACGATGGCCTTCCAGATGATCCTGCCGTAGCTGAACCGCGGGTCGTCGAGACTGCCCGACACCGGCAGATCGAGGTCGATGACGCCGTTGCTGTCCTCCAGCAGGGCGATGGCAAGGTCGAGCGGCAGATGGAGTGCATCGGGACTGTCGACGCGTTCGCCGAGCTTGAGCTTGTTGACGATGAACTTGTTCTCGCCGGCGAGCTGGCGATCCTTGACCTTGTATTCGAGATCGACCGACAGCTTGCCGGAATCGATCCTGCGCCCGGCGAACTTGCCCGAATACGGCGTCAGCCTGGTCATTTCCAGGTTGCGGAAGGTGAGCTTCAGATCGGTGAAGTCGGTTGCCCGGAACGGCTGGATTGAACCGCGTATGCGCGCCGACCCGAACTCGTCCACCTTGCCGTCGAGTTCGACCTGCGCGGTGGTCGCGGGGTCGGTGGAGAGGCCGGTGACGACGCCACCCAAGTCGTGCATGCGCGTACCGAACTGCGGCGTGAGCGAGAGATCGGCGAACTCGGCATTCGCCCCCACGATGCGCAGGCGTCCGATGGACAGCGGAAATGCGCCGGCCTGACTAGCCGGCTTGGGCCTGCTCGCTGCTGCGACAACCGGCTTGTCCGATTTCGACGTTCGCAGGATGCGCTTCAGGTTGATCGACTTGTCCTCGAAAACGATCACCTTGCCGAACGGGTTCAGCGCCACCAGTTCGTTCATGCGCAGGCGATTGGGGCCGAGCCTGAAATCGAGGCTGCCGGACGACAGTTTCTTCCAGCCGAGGAAGGCCTCCCCGGTGTCCTCTTCCGTGATGGCCAGATCGTCCACCGCAAAGCCGCCGCGGAAATCCAGCGTCATGCCCGACTTCGCCTGCTTAAACGCCAGCTTGCCGCGCGTCGATGCCGTGCCCGAACGCAGGTCGAGCCGGGCGAACTGGTTGACGTAGGGCGCGAAGGGTGTCAGCGACAGCCCCGTGAGCCTGACGTCCAGTCGGCCCGACGCCTTGCGCGGGACGACCGTGCCGCGGGCATCGAGACGGCCGCCCTGCCTGAGCGCAAAGCCCGCCTCCAGCGGCACCGGCTTGTCCAGGTCCAGGCTGAGGTCCTTCAGGGTAACGAAACCCTTGGCGACATCGAGCCTGACCGGTTTGGCGGGCGACTGGTCGACGATGTCGACTTCGAGGTCGTTGAGGCCGAAGCGCGCGAGTTGCACGTCCATGGGCGAAACGTTTGCGGTGTCTGTCCTGGCAGGGGCCGGGGCAGGTGCGCCGGGCGCCTTTTTAAGAATATCGGCCCAATTGAGGTTTCTTTTCTTGTCCAGCGTGACGGTGGTCCTGGCGCCATTCAGTTCCAGCGCCTCGATATCGAGCCGGTTTTCCGCCAGCCGCATCCCCGCGTTGACCAGCGCCGCGTGCTGCAACGCCGCCACCTGCTGCGACCCCGACTGCACCCGGACCGGGCCCAGCGCGGCGTTCACCGGACCGACGTCGAGGGCGGTCCTGACGCCCACTTCGCCTGTCAGCGCCGCGGTCAGGCCGAAGCCCTCGGCCGTCACGACCAGCGGCGTGGCAAAACCCTGATCGGTGAAACGCGACGACCAGTCGGCCAGCTTGATTTCGCGCACGCCGATCTTCCAGGGCGCCATCGGCCCGGCTGTCCTGGGTGGGGCTGGCTGGGACGGGGTCGCCCCTGCTTCCGCGCCGAACAGCGTTTGCCAGTCCAGTATCCCCTTGACGTCGCGCGTCGCAGCCAGTTTGGCGCCGGTGAGACTCACGCTCGCGACATCGACCGCATGCGTGGCGAGATCGACGTTCGCGTTGCCGACGCGCGCCTCGGTGAGTTGCAGCACGGGCGCGCCGCCGCCATGCGGTGCCAGCGCCAGGTCCCGCACGATCAGGTTGGCGCCGTCGACCCGCACCCAGGGCGCGTCCTCGCCCGCCTTGTCGCGCACCATGGCAAAGCGGTAGCGCAGACCGGCCGCCAGCGTGCCGGACGGCAGGTCGAAATTGCGCGGGCTCCTGATCACCCGCAGCAGCCTGGCCAGATGCACGCCTTCCAGCCCGAGTTCGCCGCTCGACGCGACGGGGTTCAGCCCGACGTCGCCCTTCCATTTGAGGGTGCCGCCCTGCTCAGGCAGCTTGGCCGCGATCTGATAATCGCCGCGATCCTCGGGCAGGGTCGAGAGGCCGTCGAGCTCGATGCCGAGCGGTTCCAGCACGGCATTGAACGGCTTGCCCGCGCGGTTGGCGTCGGTGTAGACGATGTGTCCGTCCGTGACCCTGATGTGGTCGATCAGCACCCGCGCGATCGTGTCGGACGGCGGTTTCTTGTCCTCGTTGAGCCTGGCGATCAGCGCCGCCCAGTTGAGCGAGCCGCCGCGGCGGATTTCAACGGTCGCGTACGGCTGGTCGAGCTCGATGTCGCGGATGCGCCAGGCCCAGCGGAACAGGCCGACGGTGTCGAGGTTGACGTAGAGCCGCTCGAAACTCGCCAGCGGTGCGCCGCTTCGCTCGGCCAGCTTGAGGCCGTCCACCGTGGCCTCCAGCGTGAGGGGGTTGAACCTGACCTGCCGCACGCTCAGCTGGCTGGCGAGCCTGTTCTCGCCGATCCAAGGCAGCAGCTTCTGCGCCAGCGGGTTGACCAGGAAGAACCCGAAGACCAGATAGAGACCGAACAGCGCGGCGGCGATCAGGAACGGCAGGCTCAGTGCAATCTTGACGACGCGTCCCCACATGCTGCCTCTCCCTTCTTATTTTCCCTGCATGGCCTCGCGGATCACCCTGAATATCTCACGGAAGGCCTTCGGCGGCTTGCCGCGCGCCGCCTCGTCGCGCGCATTGCGGATGAGCTGCCGCAGATGCGTGGCGTCGCTGTCGGGATAGGCGTTGAGGAACAGCGTCAGCGCCTCGTTGTCGGCGATGAGCTTCTCGCGCCATTTCTCGGCCTGGTGCAATTTGGCGTTTTCCGCCGCGGACACGCCGTTGAAGGCATCGATCTGCGCCTGGATCGGCGCCGGGTCGATCGAGCGCATCAGCTTGCCGATATATTGCTTCTGCCGGCGCAGCGCGCCGTTCTGGGTGATCTTGCGGCAGGCGGCCACCGCCGCGCGCAGGTCTTCCGGCAATTCGATGCGCTTGAACTGCGCGTCGGGGAGCTCGACCAGGACTTCGCCCAGCGCCTGCAGGGCTTCGACTTCGCGTTTCTTGTGGCTCTTGCTGGGCCCGTCGTAGACGTCGTCGGGGTCGAATTCCAGCTCGGCATCGGGGTCGATCAGTCGCACAGTGGGGCTTTCGGTTGCTGTTATTATCGCCATTGTAGTTTCTGCCGCTTGAACGTGCTGAATCAACCCTGATTGCGCCTCCAATTCCTTACGTAAGCCGATATGTCACGCTCCCAATTCAGCTATACCCGCGACCAGCTCATGGCCCTCTCCCGGCTCGTCATCGAGCATGCCGCCCGCCAGGGCGCCACCGCCGCCGACACCGAAATCTCCGAGGGCGTCGGCCAGAGCGTCAGCGTGCGCCAGGGCGAAATCGAGACCATCGAATACAACAAGGACAAGGGCGCCGGCGTCACCGTCTATATCGGGCAGCGACGCGGCCATGCCTCGACCTCGGACCTGTCGGAAGCGGCGCTGAAAAGCGCCGTGGAGAAGGCGCTGACCATCGCCCGCTACACCGCCGAGGACGAAGCGGCCGGCCTGCCCGACGCCGACCGGCTGGCGCGGGACGTGCCCGACCTCGACCTCTACCACCCCTGGGACCTCAGCGTGGAAGAAGCCGCCGAGCGCGCCAAGGCGTGCGAAGCGGCGGCGCTGGCGGTCGACAAGCGGCTCACCAATTCCGAAGGCGCGGGCGTCAATCTCCACACCTCGCAGTTCATCTACGCCAACAGCCTCGGCTTCTGCAACGGCTACGCCGGCTCGCGCCACGGCATGTCGGTCGCCGTCATCGGCGAGGACAAGGGCGGCATGCAGCGCGACTACTGGTACACCAGCGCGCGCAACGCCAACGACCTGGACTCCGCCGAAAGCGTGGGCCGCATCGCCGGCACCCGCACCGTGCGCCGCCTGAACGGCCGCAAGCTCGACACCCGCACCTGCCCGGTCATCTTCGAGGCGCCGATCGCCACCGGGCTGATCGGCAACTTCGTCGCCGCGGTCTCCGGCGGCAGCCTCTACCGCAAGTCGTCCTTCCTGCTCGACAGCCTGGGCACCCAGGTGTTCGCCCCTCGGGTCACCATCCGCGAACAGCCCTTCATCCCCGGCGGCCTCGGCAGCGCGCCCTTCGACAGCGAAGGCGTCGCCTGCCTCGACCGCGACGTCGTGAAGGACGGCGTGCTGCGGGGCTACTTCCTGTCGACCTATTCGGCGAAGAAACTCGGCATGAAATCCACCGGCAACGCCGGCGGCAGCCACAACCTCATCGTCACCCCCGGCGAGCACGACCTCGACGGCCTGCTGAAGCAGATGGGCACGGGCCTCCTCGTCACCGAACTGCTCGGCCACGGCGCCAACATGGTGACCGGCGACTACTCGCGCGGCGCCGCCGGCTTCTGGGTGGAAGGCGGCGAAATCCAGTACCCGGTCGAGGAAATCACCATCGCCGGCAACCTCGCCGAGATGTTCAAGGGCATCGTCGCCATCGGCCGCGACATCGAGCGGCGCGGGTCCAAGCAGGTGGGCTCGATCCTGATCGACAGAATGACGGTGGCGGGGAATTAGGGCATACGATCTTTCATGGGCTTCAGCCCATAGAAAGTCGGGGTCCTTTAGGATAACCAGAAACCTCCGTCGGACTGAATTTCCTATGCCTGGTTGATTAATGCATATATTGTATGTATATATGATATATGGAATTTGAGTTCGACCCAAAAAAAGCGGCGACCAATCTGCGTAAGCATGGCGTTTCGCTCGCGGATGCCGAGCCGGTGTTTTATGACCATCAGGCACTGACGCGTGAGGATGCGTATGCAAGCGGCGAGGCGCGCTTTGTAACGGTCGGTACGGATGCGCTGGGGCGGATTCTGACAGTGTGCTGGACCGAACGCGGCCAGGCTATCCGCCTGATTTCAGCACGGTTATCCACCCAGGCGGAAAGGAAAGTGTATGAAAGCTGAATATGACATGAAGAAAGCCAAGCGCGGCGCGGTGGTCGCGCCCGTCGGCAAAACCAGGATCACCATTTATCTGGACGATGCGATTATTGCGGCTTTTCGGGAACGCGCCGAGGCCGAAGGCCGGGGCTATCAAACCCTGATTAACGAGGCTTTGGGCGCTGCACTGACGGAAAACAACGCACCCGTGACGATCGGCACCTTGCGTAAAGTACTGCGCGAGGAATTGCACGCGGCCTGAAAAGCATTTACGTAGAAACAATAAAGGGTAGCGTCCCGTTTCCCAGATTTCGAGACAATAAAGGGTAGCGTCCCGTTTCCCAGATTTCCCGTTTCCCAGATTCAAAATGCGCAAGGAGATGGACGACCCGGTTATCCTCGCCAAAAAGCAGGCCGCTATCAACTGGTGTGCGAATGCCTCGGACCATGCCACCAATAATGGTGGCAAGGCTTGGCGTTACGTGCTGATTCCGCATGACGAGATTGCGTCCAACATCACTTTGTCGGGTTTGGCGGAACGCTTCGCTGCAACAAATTAAGGGACAAGCGATATGGCAAAAGCGGAGGCATCCGTTCAGGAACTGGTGGGCATGATTGAGCGTGGCGAGCTGCGCCTACCGGAAATGCAGCGCCGCTATGTATGGAAATCCACGCGTGTCCGCGATTTGCTCGACTCGCTCTATCGGGGCTATCCGTCGGGCGCGATCCTGCTATGGGAAACCGATGAGACGGTGCCGTTGCAGGAGTTTTCAGTCCCCCAGCAGAATAACCCCTATCAAAGTACGAGGCTGTTGCTCGACGGCCAGCAACGACTTACCTCGCTATCGGCCGTGATTCGCGGCGAACCGGTCTCCGTGAGGGGGCGTTTGAAACCCATCGAGCTGCTTTTCAATCTTGAACACCCAGACCAGTTGGCCTTCGTGACCGAGGTTGATGAGGAATCCAACGATGACGAAGACCTGGCTGGGGATGAGGCCGACTCGACCGATGACGAACTGCAACGCCGCTTCGACAAAATGACTTTTGTTGTGGCGACCCGCAAGCTCGAACAGTTGCCGCATTGGGTAAAAGTGTCGGAAGTATTCAGCACCGACGAGGATGCGCCATTCCTAGAGCGTGCGGGCATCGAGAAAGTAAACGATCCCCGGTTCAAGCGATACAGCCAGCGGCTGGCGCGTCTGCGTGGGATTCGCAATTACATATACCGCATGGACGTGCTTGAGCGCAGCCTGTCTTATGACGAAGTGACGGAGATATTTGTCCGGGTCAACTCGCTGGGCGCCAAGTTACGCAGTTCCGACCTGGCCCTGGCCCAGATTACCGCCAAATGGCGCAACTCCCTCAAAACCTTTCAGGCCTTCCAGCATCAGTGCATGCAGGCTGGGTTCGAGCTGGACTTGGGCATCTATCTTAAAAATCTTGTGGCCTTTGCCACTGGACAGTCGCGGTTTCTGACAGTCGGCAACCTGTCTCTGGATACCTTGCAGTCGGCTTGGAAGGCCAGCTGTGAGGGTATGGAATTTGCGCTGAATTTCCTGAAAAGCAATGCCGGTATTGATAGCCCGGCGTTGCTCTCCTCGCCATTTATCCTTGTGACGCTGGCCTACTATGGCCACAAGCGCGATTACCACATCAGCCCTGAAGAATCGGACCAGTTGCGCTTCTGGGCACTGCTTGCCAATGCCAAGGGGCGCTACTCGCGGGGCTCCAGCGAGACGCTGCTGGACCAAGACCTGACGACGCTGAAACAAGGAGGCGGCGCAACTGAACTGATTGATCGTCTACGGTTACAGGTGGGCCGGCTGGATATCACAGCGGATGAACTCGAAGGTCGCAACCAGCGTAGCGCGCTTTTCAAGACCATGTTTCTCGCATTCCGTGAGTCCGGTGCGAAGGACTGGCGTTCCAACCTCGCGATTTCGATGGATCATGCCGGAACACAGCACCGGCTCCAGTTCCATCATGTTTTCCCTAAGGCTGTACTCAAGAGCACCTACACTGTACGCGAAGCTGACGATATCGCGAACCTTGCCTTTATTGGCGGCAAGACCAACAGATCAATCAGCGACAAACCACCAGCAAATTACTTTCCATCCATTATCGAGAAGGCTGGTGACACGGCTTTCAAGAAACAGTGCATTCCAATGGATGACGCTTTATGGCAATTGGATCGTTACAAGGAGTTTCTGGCTGATCGGCGCAAGCAGATTAGTGAGCGGTTAAATGAGTTTCTTGGCACCAAATGATTTGCGTGGTGAGCAACTCTATTCATATCGAGATTTGAGCGATATTCTGACATGCTGCGAAACGACGGTTGGGTGCTCGTTTCCACGCGAGGCAGCCACCGTCAGTTCAAGCATCCGGACAAAAACGATCGCGTGACGGTAGCCGGGAAGCCCAGCGATGATTTGGCTCCGGGCACATTGAACAGCATTCTGAAACAGGCCGGTTTGAAGGAGTAAATCCATGCGCTACGCTGTCGTCGTCGAAAAAACCGAGAACAACTATTCCGCCTACGTACCGGACTTGCCCGGCTGCGTGGCGACCGGTCAGACCGTGGAGGAAGTCGAAAACGAAATCCGCGCCGCCATCCAATTTCATATCGAAGGACTGCGCGAGGACGGTCTTGCCATCCCCCACCCCGTCAGCATCGTCGAATACCTCGAAGTCGCAGCCTGAGCCAGCCCCGGTAAAACCCACGCTTGTCGCGCGCAAACTTTTCCATGCAAGTTAGCCGCCTCCCCGATCCAAGGCGCTTCATTGTCGCGCTGTGCGCCCTGCTCCTGCTCGCCGCGTGCGACCGCGCGCCGACGCTGCCGAAGCTCGATTCGCACGACGTCATCGTCGCCTTCGGCGACAGCCTCACCCACGGCACCGGCGCCAGCGCCAGCGACGCCTATCCTGCCGTGCTGGCGGCGCTGACCGGGCGCACCGTGATCAACGCCGGCGTGCCCGGCGACACCACCAGCTCGGGCCTGCAACGCCTACCCGCGGTGCTGGACGAATACAAGCCGCGCCTGGTGCTGCTGTGCCTGGGCGGCAACGACATGCTGCGAAAGCAACCCGAGGCCGCCACCGAGAACAACCTGCGCCTGCTGGTGAAGACCATCCGCGCCAGCGGCGCAGAGGTGGTGCTGATCGGCGTGCCGGAGCCCAGGCTGTTCGGCGGGACGCCGGATTTCTACAGCCGCCTCGCCGAGGATATGCAGTTGCCGCTGGAGCAGGACGTCTTCAACGAGGTGCTGAAGGACAACAGCCTCAAGTCCGACCCCATCCACGCCAACGCCGCCGGCTATCGCATGGTCGCCGAACGACTGGCCGAATTCCTCAGGGAAGCAGGGGCGCTGTGAACCGAAAAACCTTCGCGGATAAATAAAAGTTTTCCAGCATGAAAACCCTGCTCGCCCTGGCCCGCCTGATCGACGCGCTGACCGAGCGCGTCGGCCGTCTGGTGATCTGGCTGGTGCTCGCCGCCACCCTGATTTCGGCGGGCAACGCGTTCACCCGCTATCTGCTGGGCGAAAGCTCAAACGCCTGGCTGGAAATCCAGTGGTACCTGTTTGGCGCGCTGTTCCTGCTGGCGGCGGGCTACACGCTCAAGCACAACGGCCACGTGCGTATCGACATCTTCTACAACCGCCTCGGCCCGCGCGGACAGGCCTGGGTCGACCTCGCCGGCGGCCTGCTGTTTTTGCTGCCGATGGCCGGGCTGCTCGCGTGGCTTGCGTGGCCGATGTTTTACGAGGCCTGGATCACGCAGGAGCATTCGCCCGACGCCGGCGGCCTCGTGCGCTGGCCGGTCAAGCTGCTGCTGCCGGCAGGCTTCGGCCTGCTCGCCCTGCAGGGAGTGGCCGAGGTCATCAAGCGGATCGGCGTGCTTTCCGGGCATCTCACGCTGCCGCGCGAAGCCCCGGAAGAGGAAGTCTGATGCTGGAATTCCTGGCGCCGCTGATGTTTCTCGGCCTGGTGGTCTTCCTGCTGCTGGGCTATCCGGTGGCCTTCGCGCTCGCCGCCAACGGCCTGCTGTTCGCCGGCATCGGCATCACTTCCGGGCTGTTCGACGTCTCGCTGCTGCACGCGCTGCCCGAGCGCGTCTACGGCATCGTCGCCAACCCCACGCTCCTGGCCATCCCCTTCTTCGCCTTCATGGGCCTGATCCTCGAACGCTCCGGCATGGCCGAGGACCTGCTCGACACCATCGGCCAGCTGTTCGGATCCTTGCGCGGCGGACTGGCCTACGCGGTGATCCTGGTCGGCGCGCTGCTCGCGGCCACCACCGGCGTCGTCGCCGCCAGCGTCATCGCGATGGGATTGATCTCGATGCCGGTGATGCTGCGCTATGGCTACGACAGGCGGCTGGCCGCCGGCGTCATCGCCGCCTCGGGCACGCTGGCGCAGATCATTCCGCCCTCGCTGGTCCTCATCATACTGGCCGACCAGCTCGGCGCCTCGGTCGGCGACATGTACAAGGGCGCGCTCGTCCCGGGCCTGGCGCTGGTCGGGCTGTATCTGCTCTACGTGCTCGGCGTGACGCTGCTCAAACCTCACGCCGCCCCCGCCCTGCCGGCCAGCGCGCGCACCCTGCACGGCTCGGCGCTGCTGCTGCGCGTGCTCACCACGCTGCTGCCGCCGCTGGTGCTGATCTTCCTGGTGCTCGGCACCATCTTCCTCGGCGTCGCCACCCCCACCGAGGGCGGCGCGATGGGCGCGACGGGCGCCCTGCTGCTGGCGCTGGCGCGCGGGCGTCTCTCCCGCCTGCAGCTGACGCAGGCGATGGACAGCACCACCAAGCTCACCACCTTCGTCATCTTCATCCTCATCGGCTCGACCATTTTCACCCTGGTGTTCCGCGGGCTCGACGGCGACGTCTGGGTCGAGCACCTGTTCGCTCACCTGCCCGGCGGCGTGATCGGCTTCCTCGTCGCGGTCAACCTGCTGGTGTTCACGCTGGCGTTTTTCCTCGACTTCTTCGAGATCGCCTTCATCGTGGTGCCGCTGGTGGGGCCCATCGCCTACAAGCTCGGCATCGACCCGATCTGGTTCGGCGTGATGCTCGCGGTCAACATGCAGACCGCCTTCATGCATCCGCCCTTCGGTTTCGCCCTGTTCTACCTGAAGAGCGTCGCCCCCAAATCCATCCGCACCGGCGACATCTACCGGGGCGCGATCCCCTTCCTCGTCATCCAGCTGATCATGGTCGCCGTGGTGCTGGGCCTGCCGCAGGTCGTGCTGCGCGACGCGCCGGTCGACGCCAGCAGCGTCAGGGAAATCCCCCTGGATGTCGACCCTGACACCGGCTTCCTGCCCGCCGAGTGGCGCTGACCCGGAAACGTGAGAAAATGACCGGCTCTGCGCATCGCCGTCCCATGCGCACCCCTCGCAACCTCACTTTCCAGGACTGAATCCATGAGCGGACTCATCATCGAAGATCTCGTCGTCGGCAGCGGCGACACCGCGAACGCCGGCCAGTACGTGTCGGTGCACTACACCGGCTGGCTCACCAACGGCCAGAAATTCGACTCCAGCGTCGACCGCAACGACCCCTTCGAATTCAACCTCGGACGCGGCCAGGTCATCCCCGGCTGGGACCAGGGCGTGGCCGGCATGCAGGTCGGCGGCAAGCGCAAGCTCACCATTCCGCCGGAACTGGCCTACGGTGCGCGCGGCGCCGGCGGCGTGATCCCTCCGAACGCCACGCTGGTGTTCGAAGTCGAGCTGCTGGGCGTCAACTAAACCCTTTTTGTCCGCGAAGGACGCGAAATGGCGCGAAGGAAAACCTTGAAGAATCTCTTCGCGTGCCTTCGCGTCCTTCGCGGATAGATTTTCATGACCCACGCCCTGTTCTCCCACCGCAAGCACTGGGCGGCACGCTTCGGCACCGCCCCCTTCCTGCCGATGTCGCGCGCCGAGATGGCCGCGCTTGGCTGGGACGCGTGCGACGTCATCCTGGTGACGGGCGACGCCTACATCGACCACCCCAGCTTCGGCATGGCGCTGGTCGGGCGGCTGCTGGAAGCGCAGGGCTACCGGGTCGGCATCATCAGCCAGCCCGACTGGCATTCGGCCGAGCCTTTTCGCGCGCTCGGCCAGCCGACGCTGTACTTCGGCGTCACCGCGGGCAACATGGATTCGATGGTCAACCGCTATACGTCTGATCGGAAAATCCGCTCGGACGACGCCTACACCCCCAACGCCGAACCCAACAAGCGCCCCGACCGCGCCGTCACGGTGTACGCGCAGCGCTGCCGCGAGGCCTTTCCCGGCACGCCGGTGATCATCGGCTCGATCGAAGCCTCGCTGCGCCGCATCGCGCACTACGACTACTGGTCCGACACCGTGCGCCGCTCGGTGCTGCCGGATTCGAAAGCGGATTTATTGATCTTCGGCAACGCCGAGCGCGCGCTGCTGGAAATCAGCCATCGCCTCGCCAGGGGCGAGAAGATCGGCGACATCCGCGACGTGCGCGGCACCGGCTTCATGGTGGCGCGCGACTGGAAGCCCCCCACGCCGGAGGCGGGAATCGAAGGCGGCTCAAACTGGATCGAGGTCCTGTCGACCGAGCTCGACACACCCGGCGCGATCGACGCCCACATCGACCCCTACGCGATGACGCCCGCCGGCCCCACCGCGCAGACGCCCGAAGGTACGGCACCGGTGCGCATCGTGCCGAAAGCGGAGCGGCTGGCCGCCAGGCAAGCAGTGCGCGAACGCACCGTGATCCGCCTGCCCGACTACGACCAGGTGAAGAACAACCCGGTGCTGTACGCGCACGCCTCGCGCGTGTTCCACCTCGAATCCAACCCCGGCAACGCCCGCGCCCTGCGGCAGGCGCACGGCGAGCGCGACGTGTGGCTGAACCCGCCGCCGATCCCGCTCACCACGCCGGAGATGGACGCGGTCTACGACCTGCCCTACGCGCGCGCGCCGCACCCGAGCTACGGCGACGCCAGGATTCCGGCGTGGGAGATGATCCGCTTCTCGGTCAACATCATGCGCGGCTGCTTCGGCGGCTGCACCTTCTGCTCGATCACCGAGCACGAGGGCCGCATCATCCAGAGCCGTTCCGAGGATTCGGTCATCAAGGAAATCGAGGCCATCCGCGACAAGACGCCCGGCTTCACCGGCGTCATCTCCGACCTCGGCGGGCCCACCGCCAACATGTACCGCATGGCGTGCAAGTCGAAGCAGATCGAGCACGCCTGCCGGCGCCTGAGCTGCGTGTTCCCCGACATCTGCGACAACCTCGATACCGACCACACGCCGCTGATCCACATGTACCGCCGCGCCCGCGCGCTGCCGGGGATCAAGAAGATTCTCATCAGCTCGGGCCTCAGATACGACCTCGCGGTGCGCTCGCCCGAGTACGTGAAGGAACTGGTGCAGCACCACGTCGGCGGCTATCTGAAAATCGCGCCCGAGCACACCGAGGCCGGGCCGCTCTCCAAGATGATGAAGCCCGGCATGGGCGCCTACGACCGCTTCAAGGAGATGTTCGAAGCCGCGTCGAAAGCGGTCGGCAAGAAGCAGTACCTGATTCCCTACTTCATCGCCGCGCACCCCGGCACCACCGACGAGGACATGCTCAATCTGGCCCTGTGGCTGAAGAAGCACGACTTCCGCCTCGACCAGGTGCAGACCTTCCTTCCCACACCGATGGCGCTGGCGACGGCCATGTACCACACCGAAAAGAACCCGCTGAAGAAGGTGCTCGGCGGCAAGGCCGAGGCGGTGTCCGTCGTCAAGCAGGGCCGCACGCGGCGCCTGCACAAGGCCTTCCTGCGCTACCACGACCCCGACAACTGGCCGCTCTTGCGCGAAGCCCTGAAGGAAATGGGCCGCGAAGACCTCATCGGCAACAGCAAAAAGCATCTCATTCCGCTGTTCCAGCCCGCCGGCACCGGCAGGCAGCCGGAAGGCACGCGCACCCCGCGTGCCGAAGGCGGCCGCGCCAAGCCCGCCTCCAGCAAACCCGGTACGGGACAGGGGACGCGCAAACCGGCGTCGGGCAAGCCTGCTCAAACCCGATCAGGCACAGACAAACCGACGTCTGGCAAGCCCGCCCCAGCCAGTCGCGGTCGCCCCCCGCAAGTGCCCAAGCACCCGCTCAGCCAGCGCCGCGGCGGCGGCAAAGTCCGTTGACGATGCCCTGATCCCTGATCCCTGATCCCTGATCCCTGATCCCTGATCCCTGATCCCTGATCCCTGATCCCTGAAATGAACCCCAGCGACATCCTCCGCGCCAAGCTCAACCTCGAAACCGCCCAACTCGCCTGGCCCGAACTCGAACGCCACTTCGCGCGCGGCGTGGTGATCAAGGTCGCACCGGGCATGGACCTGGTCGACGCTGCCCTGCACGTCGCCGAGAACTACGCCGCCACCGTGCAGGCGTGGCTGGCCGACGGCCGCATCGCCCGCGCCGAACTCGGCGATGCCGAGGACTGGCACGCGCGCCAGCCGATGTTCTGGGCGGTGGTCGTGGCGCCCTGGGTGCTGGTGCAGGAAGTGTTGAAGGAACTGGATTCGGAGTGAAAAAAGTTCCGGCATCTGGTTTTGAGTGCACACCCTCTCGAATCCCCCTTGAGACAGGGACGTTGTTCTTTAAAATTTGTCGGAATCTTTTACAGCCGTAGCCGGGCATATGATTCAAACAAACACAAACTTATGATTTAAATGAATAATGATTGGCGGCATGTTTTCTGCTTGACATAAGAAAACGGAACGATGGTGGTTTTAATAATTGAGCAGCCGATCGTTCTGCACTCTATAAAAATAAATCAGAAAGGAATGTCATGCCAAAACGCTTGATCCTAGCTACTACATTCGCCCTGAGCACAATGGGCTCTGCCGTTGAGGCCGCGCCGATTCAGGTGTTCTACTCCGATTTCAATGGCGCGTTGCCTGCCGAGATTGCTCCAGGCACTGCCACACTGACCGGTGTGCAGGGGTACGCCGGCTATGGGCCAGCAGGCAACCAGTTCGGTGGCAACTTCCTGCGCAGTGCAACCGGCAATACTGTGACGCTGTCCCTCACAGGCCTGCCCGCGCACGACACAATCAGCCTCGAATTCCTTTTCGCGGCGATCGACTCGCTCGACGGCACCGGCACTTTCCCGGCGGGCGACTTCTTCAAAATCGTGTTCGACGGCACAACCCTGTTCAGCGAATCGTTTGCCAACGCTGACCCCTCGCAGATACAGAGTTACGTTCCACCTGCTGGTGTGGAACTCGCACGCCGCGTCGACCTCGGGTTTTCTGGTCCAGGCGGCTACTACACAGACAGTGCCTACAACCTCGGCGCTGATCCCCGCTTCGCAAATTTCGCTCACACGGGTTCTACAGCGACGATCGACTTCTTCATTTTCGGTGAGGGCAATCAAAGTCTCGATGACGAATCGTGGGCAATGGACAACCTGCGCGTGAGTGTCACGACGCAAGCCACGGTTCCGGAGCCGGCCTCACTGGCGCTTTTAGGAATTGGACTCGCCGGTTTAGGGATCATGCGTCGCCGCAAGACGGTCTGATGACGTCATTCCCGACGCAAGCCGGCACCCTGGGCAGGGTCAAGATCCGACCCTGAAATGCTTTCAAGCCCCCCCCCCGATTCAAACAAATCAAAACCAGTTATCAGATTCCGGAAGCAAAAAAGCCCGCAAATGCGGGCTTTTTTGTGGGCACAAACCGCTCAGGCAGCCAGGCTGTCCTTCACCCGCATCAGGCGCGCGCGCGCTTCGGTCGCGACGCCGTGCACGGCGGTGTTGGAAACCAGCTTGACCATGATGCCGGGGTCGAGGAAGGACACGGTGACCTTGCCGTCGGCTTCCTCGCGCACCACGACGTTGCACGGCAGCAGCATACCGACGTCGGGCTCGGCTGTGATGGCCTGGTGCGCCAGCGGCGGGTTGCAGGCGCCGAGGATGCGGTAGGGGCGGCCGTCGACGTTGAGCTTGGCCTTCATGGTGGCCTGCACGTCGATGTCGGTCAGCACGCCGAAGCCTTCTGTCTTGAGGGCGGCGGTGACCTTCTCCACGGCTGCGTCGAAGGGGCCGCTGATCTGGGTGTCGAATCCGTATTCGCTCATGTTGTTGCTCCTGGTTGGGGTGATTTCAATAATGGCATTTTACCTGCTCCCGTGTGACAGGGGCCGCAGTGCGCTCAGGGTTCCAGCGATTGCTGTTCCATCTTCCACCACAGCTGGTACACCGGGTCGGACCACAGCGACTTGATGTAGGCCACCACGTCCTGCATCTCCTGCTCGGTCAGCTTGCCCTTCCAGCCCGGCATCTTGCCCTGGCCCTGCGGGCTGCCCTCGCGGATCGTTTCCAGCAGCACCGCGGTCGGGTGATGCCAGGCGTGCGCGCTGTCGTCCAGCGGCGGCGGCGGGAAGTGGCCGTCGGCATCGCGCACGCGCCAGTCGCCCGGCTGGCCCTTGCCGCCGGCGCCATGGCATTCCAGGCAGGATTGTTCATAGACGGCCTTGCCGCGCGCCACCTGCGCGGGATCCAGCTTGCGTTCGACCACGGCCTCGCCTGCGTCGGCCTGCCCGGCCGAGGGCGTGCCGTCGCACCCTGCCAGACCGAGGCCGACGACCAGGGTCGCGAAGATTTTCCATTTCATTGCCTTCATTGGCTTTTCTTCATGCGGGAGACTGGAAAGAGGGCGCGCATCGCATTAAGTTCCGCCAGTTTCTCCGTTTGGCAGCAGGCCGTCGAGTATCCGACGCATGTTGCGCCAGTGCGAGCCCTCCCAGTACACGCGCCCGCACGCGTCGCAGGTGCTGAAGTGCTCATAGCATTCGCGCACCCTGGGTGGCAGGCGATCCAGCACGCTCGCCTTGTCCACCGGCCGCAGCGGCGCGTTGCAATACAGACATAGCGTAAACGGTTTGGCGCTTCGCGCGAGATCCAGCCGCTCGACGACTTCGCGCAGCTGCGCCTCCGATTCAAGCGCATGCACATAACAGCCGTGTGTCACCGCGCGCCGCTTCAACAATTCGCGGTCGCGCGTCAGCACGATGCGGCCGTCCAGCGCGCAGATCGCCACGATGGCGTCGTCGTGGAAGTGGTTGTCATACAGCGTGTCGAATCCCAGCATGCGCAGCATGTGGGCCAGCCCGCCCAGGTGCGAGTCGGCGACGAAGCGCGTCTCGCGTAACGGGTAGTCGCGCACCCGCAAGCGCGGCGTCACGTCCAGCGCCTCGAAGCGGGGATACACCGCCACCCGGTCGCCGTCCTCGAGCTGCCGGGCGAAGTCGGCCGATTCGCCATTCACCATGATCAGCTCCACCTCGGTGTGCGGCACGCCCAGCGCCTCGATCATGTGCTTGGTCGTCGCCGCCTGCGCGCACGGCACGGTGAATTCCCGCTTGCGCCGATCCGGCGCCAGGAAGTCGTTCAGTTCTTCGTAAAATCGGAAGGTGGCGGTGACCATATGTCGGCTATTGTCGCCATTCGGCGGGTCCCGGAAAACCCGCACACTTAAATCGCAGCCTATAGGGAGGTTCAACCTTTCCATCCATGCCGTTCGTCCTGTCGAAGGACTTGTCAGCATTACTACAGGGACCCCGGAAGCAAAAACGCCACCTCGACGGTGGCGTTTTCTCGATGCCCCTCGGCAATCAATGCCGGGTTTTTACCGGCGTGGCCGCCTTGGGCGGCGTGATGAACGATCCCACCGGCACGACAACCTGTTTCGGCTTCTTGGGTTTCTTGGCTTCCTTGTTTCCACGTAACTGGCCTTTTGCCATGGTGATTCTCCTTGCAGGGGCTTCAGAAGTGTCGGACGGGTTTTTCAACCCCTATACGCACGACACAGGCTGATCATAGGCCGATGCGGGGGGAATAGGTGGATTAATTGCATGGGCTGTAAACAGGTTATCCTTTTTAGGGATGCTGTAATTTTTCAGTGCGACTTCGGCCGCACACTGAGCAAGTAGATAACATCAGGGGAAATTATGTTCGCTCGCAGATACACAGCCAGGTGTGTTAATGCAAAACCTGACCCCAATGTTCATGCGGATAAAAGAAAATAATTGGAGGAAAATCACGAATGAGAGCCACAAATCTAGCGTTCTTACGGATCGCGAAGCGAGCCGAGCGCCAAGATGACGCAATCCTGCAAAAGACTTTCGTTGATTTTGGATCTGTTTTTGCAGTCCTTTCTTCCATTGATCATCAGATAGTTTTTGGGCGCCGCGGAACTGGAAAAACCCATTTGCTTACCGTCCTCAAACAGACCAAGCGCTTGTCTGGCGAACTGGCCCTCCAAATGGACATGCGCAACCTCGGCTCAGCGGGTGGAATTTATGCTGACTCAACGATTCCACTGACACAGCGTGCAACAAGGCTTCTTGTTGACGTTCTCGCGGCAATACATGCAGGCCTTTTCGAGCAAGCCATAGAACATGACGGCTTGGTCAACCTTGGTGTGGCGGGACCCGCATTAGATGATTTGTTTTCGGCCCACAGCGCTGTGAAGGTAATTGGCTCGACGACGCTGGAAGCCTCCGCATCCGCAGAGACCTCATTCAGCTCAGGACTCAGCCTCGGAATTTCGACAGCCGATCACCTCCCGTCAATCAAAGCGGAAAACAGCTTCTCGGGGCAAGAGCATGATGCAGTGGCAACTAAAAAATCTGTAACTGGCCACGAGCAAATTCGCGTCAACTTTGGAAACGTCGGCAGCGCCCTAAGAAAGGTCGTCGAGACGCTGCCCAAAAAGAGGCTCTGGATACTTATCGACGAGTGGAGCGAAATTCCACTCGATATCCAGCCGCTACTAGCGGATCTGCTTCGTCGAGCAGTAATGCCAATTCAGGGCATTACAGTAAAAATCGCTGCCATTGAACAGCGCAGTCGTTTTCTTATCCCTGATATGACCGTAGGAAATATCGGTCTTGAGCTCGGTGCCGACGTCTCCACTGCGGTCAATCTTGACGATTACATGGTGTTCGATAACGACGACAAAAAAGCCGTAGATTTTTTCAAGGCACTTGTCTTAAAGCATGTTCAAGCTGCCCTTGAAGTTGAGGGCTTGCCACTACCCAAAGACAGCGTTGAACTCATTTCCAACGGGTTCACCCAGAGCAATGCCTTTGATGAAGCTGTGCGAGCTTGCGAGGGCGTACCTCGTGATGCAATTCACATACTTAGTCATGCGGCACAACGCGCTGGCAGTGAGACCATATCCGTCGGAGATGTACGCACTGCCGCCCAACAGTGGTACCAAGCTTCAAAGGACGCGGCCGTCAGCGCTCACGAACAAGCTAAAGCCCTACTGCTGTGGATTATCGATAGGGTTATCAAAGAGAGGCAAACAAAGGCCTTCCTACTGGAATCCGGAACGCGAGATCCGCTTATCGACTTCCTGTATGACGAACGAGTAATTCACGTTCTTCGAAAAGGTATGTCAGCGAAAGATGAACCAGGTATGCGGTTTAATGTGTATGGCATTGACTACGGTTGCTACGTCGACCTAATCGCCACAGCAAAGGCCCCGCGCGGACTGCTCGATCTTGGAGATGAAGCGCCTGACTTTTCGGTAACGGTGCCAAAGACCGATTTCCGATCAATTAGGCGCTGCATCCTGAATCTAAAAGATTTCTACGCGGTACGAATCCATTAAATCCTGCTAGCCGTCTGCCGCATCACATCCGCCGCAAAACGCATCGCCAGCTTCACCGGCGGCGGCAGCGGCGCGCCGCCGTGGTCGACGGCAGTCTGCGCGTGCTGGGCTTCGTCGATCTTCATCTGCTCGACGACGGCGCGGCTCCTGGCATCGGCTTCCGGCAGTTTCCGCAAATGCCCATCGAGATGCGCCTCGACCTGGCGTTCGGTTTCGGCGAGGAAGCCGAGGTTCCACTTGTCGCCGAGCATGCCGGCGACGACGCCGATGCCGAA
>JAJZRE010000032.1:4144-30410 GCA_021802945.1 Pseudomonadota bacterium | reverse complement strand
CATCGATTGCGATTGCGCGCCGTAAGCCCCTACGCAGGAAACAATCAATACAATCCACGGGGGAGAGACGGAGGTACGACATGCCAAAAAAAGAACTGCCCAGCATCGGCGGACAATCCTTCGAGGATCTCAAGCAGGTCAACGACCACGGCGCCGAGTACTGGAGCGCCCGTGAGTTACAGCCCCTGCTTGGCTACAGCCAGTGGCGGCGGTTCGAAGATGCCATCAAGCGGGCCCA
Source organism: Pseudomonadota bacterium (assembly GCA_021802945.1). GTDB lineage: Bacteria > Pseudomonadota > Gammaproteobacteria > Burkholderiales > Thiobacillaceae > Thiobacillus. The sequence goes on along the minus strand of JAJZRE010000032.1, from coordinate 30,172 downwards.
AATATCGTGTGAGCAGTCGGGGAACGACCCTGCCTATCATTTTGCCGGCGCCGGCAAAATGATCGGGTTGGGTAAAGGGGGGCAGCGAGAAGTAGAGGATTACCAACTCTCCCGCTTCGCCTGTTACCTCATCGCCCAGAACGGCGACCCGCGCAAGCCGGAAATCGCCCAGGCCCAGAAATACTTTGCCATCCAGACGCGGCGTCAGGAACTGTCCGAGCAGCTCGCCGCGGATGTCGAGCGCCTGGAACTGCGCAAACAGACCTCGGAAGAATTCAAGGCACTCTCGGGAGCCGCCCAGCAGGCCGGCGTGCAGAACCGCATGTTCGGCATTTTTCACGACGCCGGTTACAAAGGCCTGTACGGCGGCCTGGGCAACGAGCAAATCAAGGTCAGGAAAGGCGTCCCGGCCAAAGAGCAGCTGATGGACCGGATGAACGCCACCGAGCTGGCCGCCAATCAATTCCGCATGACGCAGACCCGCGACAAACTGGCGCGCGAAGGCATCCGCGACCAGCAGCAGGCCATCCGTACCCACGAGCAGGTCGGAAAAGAAGTCCGCGCCGCCATCGAGCGCATTGGCGGCGAACGCCCCGAGAACATCCCCGCCGCCGAACACATCAAGGACGTGGAGAAACGCGTCAAGACCGCCACGCCCAGGCTGGAACTGGATGAGCGCGATGCGGGCGGTTTGCTGGGTGGCAAGTCCAAAGACAAGGGAATAGACAAATAACCGCCATGCCGCTTTCCTGGAACGAGATCAAGTCCCGCGCCCTCGCCTTCTCCCGCGAATGGGCCGACGCCGCCAACGAGGACAGCGAGGCCAAGCCGTTCTGGATCGCTTTCTTCGAAATCTTCGGCATCACCAACAAGCGCGTCGCCACCTTCGAGCACGCGGTCAAGAAATTCGGCGGCGGCCAGGGCTACGTCGACCTGTTCTGGCCCGGCGTATTGCTGGTCGAGCAGAAGTCGCGCGGCAGGAATCTCGACCGCGCCTTCTCGCAGGCGCTGGATTACTTCCCCGGCATCAGGGAACGCGACCTGCCGCGCCACATCGTGGTGTGCGATTTCGCCCGCTTCCGGCTCCACGACCTGGAAACCGGCGACACCCGCGAATTCGCGCTGAAGGACCTGCACAAGCACATCCGCCACTTCGGCTTCATCGCCGGCTACGAAACGCAGGACATCAAGCCGCAGAACCCGGTCAACATCCAGGCCGCAGAGCGCATGGGTCGGCTGCACGACGCGCTGAAAGCCGCCGGTTTCGAGGGCCATGCGCTCGAAGTGCTGCTGGTGCGCCTGCTGTTCTGCCTGTTCGCCGACGACACCGGCATCTTCCAGCCCGCGCAGGCCCTGCGCACCTATATCGAGGAGCGCACCCGCGAGGACGGCTCCGACCTCGGCCCCCTGCTCGCGCAACTGTTCCAGGTGCTGAACACCCCCGAAGCCAGGCGCGGCAAGGCGCTGGACGACCAGCTCGCCGCCTTCCCCTACGTCAACGGCCGCCTGTTCGAGGAAGCCATCCCCATCGCCGATTTCGACGCCGCCATGCGCGAGGCCCTGCTCGACGCCTGCGCGCTCGACTGGAGCGCGATCTCGCCGGCCATCTTCGGCGCGCTGTTCCAGTCGATCATGGACAAGACCGCGCGGCGCAACCTCGGCGCGCACTACACCAGCGAGGAAAACATCCTCAAGCTCATCAAGCCGCTGTTTCTCGACGCGCTGTGGGCCGAGTTCGACAAGGTCAGGAAGAACAGGAACCGCCTGTTCGAGTTTCACCAGAAGCTGCGCGGGCTCACCTTCTTCGACCCGGCCTGCGGCTGCGGCAATTTCCTCGTCATCGCCTACCGCGAACTGCGCCTGCTGGAACTGGAGATCCTGCGCGCCTCGCACGAAGGCCCCGGCTCGCGCCTTCTCGACATCCACCAGGCCATCCAGCTCGACGTCGACCAGTTCCACGGCATCGAGATCGAGGAATTCCCCGCCCAGATCGCCCAGGTCGCGCTGTGGCTGGCCGACCACCAGATGAACCTCAGGGTGAGCGAGGAATTCGGCATGTACTTCGCCCGCATCCCGCTCAAGACCAGCCCCAGGATCGTCCACGGCAACGCGCTGACCCTGGACTGGAACAGCGTGCTGCCGGCGGAGCGGGCGAGCTACATCATGGGCAACCCGCCCTTCGTCGGCGCCAAGTTCATGGACGACGCCCAGCGCGCCGACGCGCGCGCCGTGTTCGCCGGCATCGACAATGCCGGGCTGCTCGATTTCGTCGCCGCCTGGTACGTGAAGGCGGCCCGCTACCTTGATTCCGTTCGGGCTGAGCCCGTCGAAGCCCACTCACCACCCCGCTGCGCCTTCGTCTCGACCAACTCCATCAGCCAGGGCGAGCAGGTCGGCGTGCTGTGGGGCTGGCTGCTGGCGCAGGGCGTGAAGATCCACTTCGCCCATCGCACCTTCTCGTGGAGCAACGAGGCGCGCGGCAAGGCCGCGGTGCACTGCGTCATCGTCGGCTTCGGGCTGGGCGAGGTCGCGGAGAAGACGATCTTCGAATACGCCGACATCAAGGGCGAGCCGCACGCCCTGCCTGCCGCCAACATCAATCCCTATCTGGTGGACGCGCCGGACGTGGTGCTGGAGAACCGCCGCACGCCGATCTGCCCGGTGCCGGAAATCGGCATCGGCAACAAGCCCATCGACGGCGGGCATTACCTGTTCACCGATGACGAGAAAGCAGAATTCCTGCGCCGCGAACCGCAGGCCGAGAAGTGGTTCCGCCGCTGGCTGGGGGCCGACGAATTCATCAACGGCACCCAGCGCTGGTGCCTGTGGCTGGGCGACTGCCCGCCCGGCGAATTGCGCAGGATGCCGGAGGCGATGAAACGCGTGGAGGCCGTCAGGCAGTTCCGGCTGGCGAGCAAATCGCCGCCGACGCAGAAGCTGGCCGAGACGCCAACGCGCTTTCACGTCGAGAACATGCCACAAGGTGAATATCTGATTTTCCCCAGACACTCGAGCGAAACAAGGCCCATTCTTCCTATTGGGTTTGGCTCGCATAAAGTATTAGTTGGTGATGCTTGTTTATTGACCGATACCGCGACCCTCTACCACTTCGGCGTACTGACCTCGGCCATGCACATGGCCTGGGTGCGTTCGGTGTGCGGCCGATTGAAAAGCGATTACCGCTACTCCGCCGGCATCGTCTACAACAACTTCCCCTGGCCTTTATGTTCTTCCTGCAACGCAGGGAGAACCGACGCCCCCGCCGACACAAGCCGGCAGGCCGCCGTCATGGAACGTGGCATCGAAGCCGCCGCCCAGGCCGTGCTCGACGCCCGCGCCGCTTTCCCCGGCGCCACGCTGGCCGACCTCTACGACCCGCTGACCATGCCGCCCGCGCTGCTGAAGGCGCACCAGAAGCTCGACGCCGCGGTGGACCGCGCCTACGGCAAGACCGGCTTCAAGTCCGACGCCGAGCGGGTGGCGTTCCTGTTCGCGCGCTACCAGGCGCTGACGTCGCTGCTGCCCGCAGAGAAAAGCCCTGCGCGGCGAACGCTCAAAACAGCCAGGCGAAATACACCAGCGGAATAACGGCAACGGGCAATCCGCTTACGCTCGCCAGCCGGGTTTTCCAGCTTTCGTCCAGCGCGGCCTTGCTCACCAGGATGAAGGCTTCGCACCCGAGTTCCTTCGCCAGCCGGGCCGAGCGTTCGGCATCCTTCAAGTCAGGCTGGTTGCGATATTTGACCTCGATGCCGACGCGGGTGTGCCCGAGGTCGACGATGAAGTCGAGTTCGTTGTTGCGCTCGCGGAAATAGGCCAGTTCGACCAGACCCGGCCACAGACGCAGGTGGTTGGCGATCATGTTCTCGGCATAGGCGCCGAGTTCGGTTTCATCCTCCGCCAAGGCCTGCGGCGTGATTTTCAGCACGGCGTTGCGCACCGCCAGATCGACGAGATAGGCCTTGAAGTTGCCCGACTTGGCCGAGTTGCGGGCGCCGGAATATTTTTGTAGCCGCCATACCAAGTCGGTCGCTTCGAGCAGGGGAAAATAATTGTCGATGCTGGCCTTGCTGATCTCGGTTTCCTTCGACAGACGGGTGAGGTTGGTTTCCATCCCTGGATGCTGCAGGAGCCCCAGATAAAAGCGCCGCAGCAATTCCGGTTTGCGAAATTCCGCCGCGATGAGCAAATCCTCGAAGATCACCCGTTCGACCTGGTTCTGGTACAGGTAGGTCTGCTTGGCGAGCAGGTCGGGCATGGCCCAGACTTCGGGGAAGCCGCCTTCGTAGAAATAGCTCTGGAGGAATTCAGCCAGCATTCCATAAGGAAGGCTGATCTTCAAATCGTCTGAGCTAACCCGATTCAAGATACCCACCAGTTGAGATGGCGTAAGAGCCTTTCTGAGCACCTCACCCACCTTTCCGGCTGCTTGTCCAATTTCAACCAGGTTCGCCTGCAAGCACAAGCTCTCCCGAAACGAGAAAGGCAGCATGCGGTAAGTCTTGATCCGCCCCAGCAGGCTCTCCAGCGACTTGCGGAAGATCGGCGCCGAGGCCGAGCCGGAAATGACGAAACGCACCGGCGTGTTGAGGTCGTGGTATTTCTTGAGGTACAGCTCCCAGCGCGGGAATTTCTGGATCTCGTCGAGGAAGAGGAAAACCGGGCCGGCCTTGGCGAGCGCGGCGAATTCGCCGACCAGGTCGTTGAAAAACCGGTCGGCATCGAAACCCGGCAAATAGAGCGCGGGTTCGTCGAAGGTAAAATACAGGAGTCGTCCCGCCTGCTCCGCCCCGTTGTCCTGGATCAGCTTCTGGATGCACTGCTTGAGCAGCGTGCTTTTTCCCACCCGACGCGGGCCGGTGACGGAAATGATTTGCGGCAGGCGGGCCACATCCTGGCAGAACGCCGCGTAAAGATCGCGCTGGAAACCGGGCAGGCCGTCGAAGGCATCCTCTCCCCGTTCCCACCACGGGTTGTAAACCGGCAAAAAAGAGTATTTGGACAATAAGTTACGCATGGTGATACATTATATTACACAGTGACACGCAATAATGTAATTAAGCACACATGTCATTGTTTGTAAAAGTATTTATTCGTACTTCATTCGTTTGAATGCATGGTAGCCTTGAGGACGCCTTTCGGCCTAACCCCAGCCCGCACCTGACGCTCATCACCTTCCATGTCCCACCCCTGGCTCTCCGCCCTCAAGGTCTACACCCACCCGCGCGTCGTCGGCATGCTGTTCCTCGGCTTTTCCGCCGGGCTGCCGCTGCTGCTGGTGCTGGGCACGCTGTCGTTCTGGCTGTCGGAGGCGGGCATCGCGCGCGCGACGATCGGACATCTGAGCTGGGTGGGGCTGGCGTACGGATTCAAGTTCCTGTGGTCGCCGCTGGTCGATCGGCTTCCCTTGCCGCTGCTGACCCGCATGCTGGGGCGGCGGCGGGCATGGCTGCTGCTGTCGCAGATCTGCATTGCCGCCGCGCTGCTCGGCATGGCGAACACCGACCCGGTGCTGAACCTGGCGCACACGGTGTATTTCGCGCTGGCGGTGGCCTTCGCCTCGGCGACGCAGGACATCGCGCTCGACGCCTACCGCATCGAGGCGGTCGAGGTCGAGAAACAGGGCGCGATGGCGGCGACCTACCAGGCGGGCTACCGCATCGCGATGATCACGGCGGGCGCGGGCGCGCTGTGGATCGCGGCGAGCGTCGACATGCGCCCGGCGGCCTACGATTTCCACCCCTGGCAGGTGGCGTACACGGCGATGGCGGCGCTGATGGTCGTCGGCATTTTCACCACGCTGGCCATCCGCGAGCCGGAACGGCGCATCGCCCGCGAAACCAGCGAACGCGAACTGCACGCACGCGAGAAGTTCGCCGGCCTCGGCCTGGCGGACGGGCCGCTGAACGCGGCAGCCTGGTTCTACGACGCGGTGCTGTCGCCCTTCATCGACTTCATCCAGCGCTACAAATGGCAGGCGCTGCTGATGCTGGCGCTGATCGCGCTGTACCGCATCTCCGACGTGGTGATGGGGGTGATGAGCAACCCCTTCTACCAGGAGATGGGCTTCACCAAGGACGAGGTCGCCACCGTGTCCAAGGTGTTCGGCGTGATCATGACCATCGCCGGCGCCGGGCTCGGCGGCATTCTGACGCTGCGCCTCGGCGTCATGCGCACGCTGTTCCTGGGCGCGCTGCTGTCGGCGGCGACCAACCTGCTGTTCGTCTGGCTGGCCGGGCGCGGGCACGACATGGGCGCGCTGGTGTTCACGGTATCGGCCGACAACCTCTCCGCCGGCATCGCATCGAGCGCCTTCGTGGCGTATCTCTCGAGCCTGGTGAACCAGGCCTATTCGGCCACGCAGTACGCGCTGTTCACCTCGGTGATGCTGCTGCTGCCCAAGTTCATCGCCGGCTTCTCCGGCGAATTCGTCGACGCCTACGGCTGGGCGGCCTTCTTCACCGGCACGGCGCTGATCGGGGTGCCGGTGCTGCTGCTGGTGTGGCTGGTGGGGCGGCAGGCGGACAAGCCGTGATCGAGTTCTCCCTCCTGACCGCCCTGCTCGCCGGCCTGCTCGGCGGGGTGCATTGCGTCGGCATGTGCGGCGGCATCGTCGCGGCGTTTTCCTTTCGCGCCGACGGCAGCACGCCGCCGTTCCGGCTGCACCTGGCCTACAACCTGGGACGGATGTCGTCGTATGTGGCGTTCGGCGCGCTGGCCGGCGCGCTGGGCGCCTCGCTCAAGCTGGCGGCATTCCTGCCGGTGCAGCAGCTGCTGTATGGGCTGGCGCAGGTCGTGATGATCCTGCTCGGCCTGTATCTGGCCGGCTTCAATCAGTGGGTGCTGGTGTTCGAGCGCGCTGGCGGCGCCCTGTGGAAAAAGGTGAAGCCGCTGTTCCAGAAGCTGCTGCCGGTGAAGTCGCTGCCGCAGGCGCTGCTGGCCGGCATGGCGTGGGGCTGGCTGCCGTGCGGCCTGGTGTATTCGGTGCTGGTGTCGGCGCTGGCGGCCGGCAGCGCCACCTCGGGCGCGGCGCTGATGCTGGCGTTCGGCCTCGGGACGCTGCCCAACCTGCTGGGCATGGGCCTGTTCGCCCGCCAGCTCCAGCCGTTCATGCAGCAGGTGTGGGTGCGCCGGACGGCAGGACTGCTGGTGGCGGGCTTTGGCGTGTGGGGGCTGCTGCGGCTGGGGTATAGCGTGCTTCTCCACGCCTGAGCCCCTCGCTTCCGCGCCCCCGAAAACAGCCCGTGTCAGGGCTGCGGATCACGCCGGCCTACTTGAAGAACTTCTGATCGAAAGTCATTTCCTGCTTGAGTTCCCCGGGCACTTCCACGGTCGCCGTGAACTTGAGCGTATCCGGCGGCGCGACGCGGAATTCGCCGAGGTAGTAGATCGCGGTGCCCTCCTTGATTTCGCGCATGGGCACGCTGGCCAGCTGCAGGGTGAGATTCGTGGCGTAGACGCTGATCCTGGCCGGCACCGGGCTCGGCACGCCGACCTTGTTCTTCTTCAGCACCGACATTGTCAGCAGGCCGCGCGTCTTGCTGCGCTCGATCTTGTAGGCGCGCGCGACTTCGGGCAACAACTCGTCGGTGGTCATCGCGTTGTAATGGATTTCGAACTGGCCGAATCTCTGCATGATTTCGGCGTGGGCAACGACAGCGACGGAACACAGGCACAGGGCGGCAAGCAGGCGCTTCATGGTCTCTCTCCTTTTGTTGTGGGTGCTGCTGTCTGAATTCTAGGCGCTTCCTGGACGCTGGCCAGCCATGCGCTCAGGTCGTCCAGCACGCGGCTGACTGCCTGGCTGGACGCTTGCGCGGCGCCGGCCGCGTCGTAGGTGGCCACCGGAACCCGCTGCTCGAACGTGCGGCGTCCCAGCAATGCGCGCCGCTTCAGGTCAACCAGTTCGGCGCGCAGTTCCAGCCTCACCTGCCCCGGCCGGGTGGCGGCGTCGTGATAGAAATCGATCAGCCGGGTGTCCAGCATCAGGTCGCCTCGCAAATAGCTGCCGGCGCCGGCGACGCGGTAACGGCCAAGCCGGTCGAGCCGGGCGCGCAGGAGGTCGGCAAAACGCTTGCCGGGACGTTCGGTCCAGCGGGCAAACTGGTACTGGCCGCGGGTACCGGCACTGCGGCTGAAGGCGAGCTGGTCGGTGTCATAGAAACCGCCGGTGGCGGTATCGAGCACCAGCAGGGTCCGGGCATCGGCCGGCGTGGGCGTGGGCGAAGCCCTGGGCCCGGTGTCGTTCAACACGTAATACACCACGGCGGGCGTGTCGGAATTCTGGCCAAAAATTGTGCAGCCGCCCAGCGCGAAAACAAGGACAAACAGGGAAAGACCGTTCTTCATGGAAGTTTCTCTCCGGGGCCGAGCTGCTTTTTGTCGGGGCCGAACAGGATGGCGCGGGGATTGGACAGGCGCTGCCCCGCGGTGGTGAGCACATCGGCGCTGGTGCGCACGTCGCGGCTGATGCTGGTCATCTCCAGCGTGCCGGTTTCGCTGAGCAGCTGGACATGCTCGGAAATCAGGCTTGCATCGCGCTGCAGCTTCTCCATCGCGGCGGCGGCCTCCTTCAGCGCGATATCGGCATTATCGCCTACGCTGACGATGGTGCCTTCCGCGCGGGTGGCGGCCTGGCCGATGCTGGCGCCGGCGAGGCGGAATTCATCGGAGGCGTCACGAATGCTCTGCACGGCCGCGGTGAGGTCCTGCTTGTTGGCCGCCAGATGGCCGGACAGCTCGTTGAGGTTGGCCAGCGTCTGGCTGATGGCGCGCTGGTTCTGGTCCGACAGCAGCGTGTTCATTTTTTCCAGCACTTGCGCACCGTTCACGGCCAGCCGCGAGAGCGCGGTGGCAACCTTGTCGATGTCGGAGCTGCCCTCGGCGATGACGGGGTAGCGTTCGCCATCCGGCGCCTCGCTGAGAAGCGGGTTGCCGTTCGGGCCGTTGTTGATTTCGATGGCGGCGATGCCGGTGACCAGGTTGCGCTTGATGTAGGCCGCGGCACCGGCGTGAACCGGCACGCCCTCGTCGATGCGGGTGGTCACCGCGACCGCATCGTCCTGCTTGTTGGTGAACCGGTAGCCGTCGACCACGCCGACCTTGATGCCGCGCATTTTCACGGGGCTGCCGACGGCCAGCCCATCGAGCGACTGGTTCTTGAAATAGATCGTGTAGGTCTGATAGGCGATGGTGTCGGCCGCCCCTGTCAGCCATACGATGGCCAGGGTCAGCAAGGCAACCACCAGCAGCACGATTGCGCCGACCAGGGTGTAGCGGCCTTCAGTTTCCATGCTGGATGTCCTCCTCCGGCGCGCGCGCGGCAAAGTAGTCGTTGAGCCACGGATCGTCGATGTGTTTCAGTTCGGCCACCGTGCCGCTGCCGAGCACGCGGCCGTTCGACAGCACGATGACGCGGTCGATAATCGAAAACAGTGTATCCAAGTCGTGGGTGACGAGGAATACGGTGAGGCCGAGGCTGTCTGCCAGCAGGCGGATCAGCGCGTCGAAGGCGCGTGCGGAAATCGGATCGAGGCCGGAAGTCGGCTCGTCGAGAAAGAGCAATTCCGGATCGAGCGCCAGCGCGCGCGCCAGCGCCACCCGCTTGCGCATGCCGCCCGACAGTTCGCTCGGGCGCTTGATGGCAACGTCCGGCGGCAGCCCGGCCAGCGCGAGCTTCAGCCGGGCCAGCTGGCGGCAGGTCGCATGGGGCAGGCCGGTATGCTCGAACAGCGGGGTGGCGACGTTGTCCTCCACCGAGAGCGAGGAAAACAGTGCGCCGTCCTGGAACAGCACGCCGAAGCGGCGTCGCAGCGCGTTCATCTGCTCGGGCGTGCTGGCCAGGATCGACTGCCCGAACAGCTCGATCCGGCCTGCCTGCGGCCGCAGCAGGCCGATGATTTCGCGCAGCAGCACCGACTTGCCGGTGCCGCTGCCGCCGATCAGCGCGATGACTTCGCCGCGCGCGACCGACAGGCTGAGGCCGCGATGGATGCTGTGCCCGCCCAGCGTGGTGGAGACGTCGCGGACGTCGATCACGGACTCGGTCATCAGATATCCAGCCGCACGAAGGTCACGGCAAACAGGGCGTTGAGGATGATGATGGCGATCAGGCTCTGCACCACGGTGGACGTCGTGTTGGCGCCGACGCTGCGCGCGTCGCGGGTGGCCGACAAGCCCATGCGGCAGGCGATCAGCGCGATGAAGATGGCGAATACCGGCGCCTTGCCGAGCCCCACCACCAGGGTCTTGAGCAGGATCACGTCGGCCAGCCGGTCCATGAACATGGAGTAGGAAATATCCAGCTGTTGCCGCGCCACCAGCATGCCGCCGGCCATCCCTGCGATGTCGCCGATGAACACCAGCAGCGGCATGGCGAGCAGCAGCGCCAGTATGCGCGGGATCACCAGCACGGCGAGCGGCGACAGGCCGAGCGTGGTGATGGCGTCGATCTCCTCGGTGACCTTCATGGTGCCGAGCTGCGCGGTGATGGCGGCGCCGGTGCGGCCGGCCACGAGCACGGCGACGATGACCGGCGAAACCTCGCGCAGGATCGCCAGCAGCAGGCCGTCGACCACGAAGATGTTGGCGCCGTATTGCTGGGCCTGGTCGCCCAGCAGATAGGCGAACACCACGCCCAGCAGGAACAGCATGCCGGCCACGATGGGGATCGCGCCGACGAACACCGCGCGCACCTGGGCGGCGAATTCGCGCCAGCGCCAGTTGCGGGGCCTGCCCAGCAATGCCATCAGTTCGAAGGACAGGCGGCCGATGAAATCGAGCAGGCCGACGGCATGCTGCACCATCACCTGGGCACCACGGCCGGTGATCGCCAGCACGCCTTCGCGCTGCGGTTCGGGCCAACCCGCCGAGGCTTCGCAGTGCCGGCCGACCAGATTGAATATGGCCAGGTGCCGCGGCTGGAAGGCCTGCAGCTCGGGCATCGGGTCGCCGGCCTGCGGACGGGCGGCGGCCAGCAGCAGCCAGGCGCCATTGGTGTCGAGCCGGGTAATGCCGGCGCCATCGATGGCGCGAACGCGCTTGCCGCTGAGCGTTGGCAGGGCCGATGCCGCTTCGGCGTCCCAGGCGCCGCTGACGATCAGCGTGCCCCGGGTTGCGTCGAAGTGCGCGCGCGCTTCCGTCACGCCAGCCCTAACGGGTTGTCGGGATCGATGCCGGGCATGAAGGGCAGGCCGCGCTCGCGGTGGGTGACCTGGTAGACGCAGCCGATCCAGTTGCCGACCACCCCCTCGGCGGTGTCGTGCCAGGTGTTGTCGAGCAGCGGCAGCACCTGCGCTTCGGGAAAGGCCAGCGTCTCGCCAGCCTGCATGCGGCTGGCGTATTCGGCCAGCAGCGCCTGCGCCTGGCGGCTGAAATAGCGCTCAGGGAAGGGCGGAAACGCGGGCAGCGTGCCGGCCGCGGCGAGCAGCACGTCGCGCTTGTATTCCTTCAGGAGCGACACGGTGTCGTATTCCGGGTGGCCCTGGAAGAATACGGTGCGCAGGCCGTCGCGGCTCACCGCCAGGTGCACGCCTGCCTCGGCGCTTTCGACCAGCACCTTGACGCCGGCGGCCTCGAACTGCGCGCGCGCGACGTCGTTCCAGCGAGAATGCGGCACGTCGAAGCGGGTGTTGACGTCGGCCACCAGCGGGTGCCGGCCGTCGGTGACGCGATGCTCGAACACGCCCCAGATCTTCCGCGGCTGCTTCACCCGCGTCTGGCCGTGACGGAACTGCATCACCGCGTGGGTGGCGAGGCACGAGCACAGGGTCGAGGTGACGTGGTCCCAGGCCCAGTCGATCACCTCGATCAGCGGCTGCCAGAACGGCTCGTCGGCGAGATTGGCGTAGCTGACGTTGGCGCCGGTGATGATGAGCGCGTCGAGCCCCTTCTCGCGGATGGCGTCGAAGCTTTCGTAGTACTGCGCGATGTGCGCCTGCGCCGACTCGCCGCGCGGCAGCGTCGGCAGGGTGAAGGGATGCATGTAGAACTGGGCGATCGGGTTGGACTCGCCGACCAGCCGGTAGAACTGCCGCTCGGTCGCCTCCAGCGCCGCATCCGGCATCATGTTCAGCAGGCCGACGTGCAGCTCGCGGATTTCCTGGTTGGCCGCGCGCTCGGTCGACAGCACCGTGATGCCGTCGCGACGCAGGCGGTCGAAGGTGGGCAGGGCGTTGTGCGCGACCAGCGGCATCTCAGCCTCCCTTGCGCGCCACCGCGGCCTCGACGAGCGCCAGGAAATCGCGCTCGTCGCGCACCTGCGCCACTTCCTGCGAGGTCACCGTGTAGCCGTGCGGCTTCGCGATCGCCTCGTAGCGCGGAATGCGCGAGTGGAACAGGCGCGGGAACACCCAGCGCGCGAAATCGTCGGGTTCGACTTCCGCGACGAACTCGAGGCCTTTTTCCCGCAGGTAGACCGGCAGGTGCTCGGCGAGGAAGGCCGGCCGGAAATACAGCGGCTTGGGATCGGACTGCGCGCGCCTGATCAGCGTGTCCTCTTCCTCGCGCGTGGTGGTCTGGATGTAGAGGATCAGCGTGTGCTCGGCCAGCAGCTCGACCACGCCGGGCTCGTCCAGCTCGCACAGGCTGCCGCCGACGTCGTTGACGAAGTGCGGGTAGCCGTAGATTTCCTGGCCCTTGCGGATGAAGGCCGGCACGTCGCGCATGGCGGCGATCTCGGCATCGCGGTAGGCGGCCTGGCGGCGCGAGAACGCGTCGAGCGAGAGCCCGCCCCACTCCGGCCCGCCGAGCTTGCCGACGAAGGTGAGCACCGGCCCGAGGTCGTGGATCTTGATGTTGTTCTTGATGTCGATCCAGTCGTTGCGCAACAGATCGCGCAGGAAGGGCACCTGCATCGCCTGCTGCTTGATCAGGTCGAGGATGGGTTCGTCGAGGTAGCGCGTGCCGATGCGGTAGTCGCCGGAGAAATGGAACCAGTCGTGGCCGCGCAGCATGGAGGAGATGTGCGTCTTGCCGACGCCGGACATGCCGAGCAGGGTGATGCGCTTGGTCGGCCAGGCGCGGAAGGTCTCAGGGGTGAAGTGCATGGGCTCGGTTTTCGTGGGATTAGCGCGAAGCCTACCGAAAAGCCATGCAATTAAAAAGGGCGCCCCCCGCTGGCGGTCCGCCGCGGTGCATGTCGGCCAACGCGTGCACCAAACTATGGCCGCGCTGCGGGCCGCCAGCCTTTCCGATCCAGACCACATTCCGATGCGGCCAGCAGGGACGGGGGCAGGCCGCGGGTCATCAAGGCCGGCAGCCGGCTGGCACAGCGGTTGCTTAAGCAAGCTCGAGGGGAAGCGCGGCGCCTTGTTCCCTGCATGTGCCGCGTAGGAGCGCTGGCGCTCCGGTCCCGCAGGGGATGCGGACACGAGTGCCGCCGGTCGCGCCGTCAGGCGGGGCGCCACGGCGGGACAACAACCCGGGACGCGTCAATCTGAAATCTGCACGAAGAACACCATGCACCTGATCAGCCTGCTGAAGACCCTGCTCGTCACCGCCTGCCGGCGCCCCGCTGGCAGGCAGGGCCCATGCTGCGCCCACCATGAAGCACTGCCTCACCATCGGCCATTCACCGCTCCGTGTGGCCGACGCGCTCGACCTGGCCTTCCGGCGCACGCTGCGACGCTTTCCCAGATTCCATGAATAGGTGGGCGCCGCCGCTGCCTGCCAAGTCAGCCAGGACGCATGACGCCCCGCTCGACATCACGCGCCTGCTGACCACCATCACCACCAATCTGGTCGGCATGATCTACCGCTGCCGGGTGGACGCATGCTGGACCATGGAATACGTCAGCGACTGCTGCCTCAGGCTCACCGGTTACCGGCCTGACGAGATCGTGTTCAACAACCGGATTTCCTATGAGCAGATCACCCTCCCGGACGATCGCGAACGCGTCGGCCGAGCCATCGATGCCGCGCTGAAGCAGAACGAAACGTTCGAAGTCGAGTACCGCATCCAGCGGGCGGACGGCCGGGTTCTGTGGGTACTGGAACGCGGGGTGGGAATACGCGATGAAACCGGCCGACTGGTCTGGATCGAGGGCTACATCCAGGACATTTCCCAGCGCATGGCGGCCAACGAAATGCTGCACGAAGCGGTACGCCGCTACAGCAGCCTGTTCGAGCACGCCACCGAGGGCATCTTCCAGACCACGCCGGAAGGGCGCTATCTCAATGCCAACCCGGCGCTGGCGCGCATCTACGGCCACGCCTCGCCCGACGACCTGATCACCTACCTGCAGGATATTCCGCGCCAACTGTATGTGCTGCCGGAGCGGCGCGCCGAATTTGTGCGTCTACTGCAGGAACAGGGGGTGGTGCACAATTTCGAGTCGCAGGTCTACCGGCGCGACGGCAGCATCATCTGGATTTCGGAGAACGCACGCGTGGTCAAAGACACGGACGGCAGCGTGCAATTTTTCGAGGGCACCGTGGTCGACGTCACCGAGCGCAGGCTGCACGATGAGAAGCTCGAATACCAGGCCAGCCACGACAGCCTGACCGGCCTGCCCAACCGTTCCCTGCTGCGCGACTGCATCGAGCAGGCCATTGCCAAGGCGAGGCGCGACGGCCATCTCGTCGCGGTGGTGTTCGTCGATCTCGACCATTTCAAGCTGATCAACGACAGCCTCGGCCACCACGTCGGCGACCGCCTGCTGCTGGAAGTCTCGGACCGCCTCATTGCCTGCGTCCGCGGCCACGACAGCGTCGCGCGCCAGGGCGGCGACGAGTTCGTCATCGTGCTCACCGAGCAGAACGACGAGAACGAGATCATCGCCGTGGTCAGCCGCCTGCTCGAAGCGATTTCTCAGCCCTGGATCGACAACGGCCAGGAATACGGGCTCAGCTGCAGCGTCGGCGTCAGCTGCTACCCGCGGGACGGCGATGATCCCGATGGCCTGCTGCGCAGCGCCGACGCCGCCATGTACAAGGCGAAGGCGTCCGGGCGCAGCACCTACCATTTCTATACGCCCGAACTGAATCAGGCGATCAGCGAACGCCTCGAACTCGAGAACAGCCTGCGCCACGCGCTGGAGCGCGAGGAATTCCGCGTCTATTACCAGCCCCGCGTCGACGTCTCCAGCGGCCGCATCATCGGCGCCGAAGCCCTGATCCGCTGGGATTGTCCGGGCAAGGGCATCATCCCGCCGGACAGCTTCATCTCGATTGCCGAGGAAACCGGTCTGATCATTCCGATCGGACAATGGATCCTGCACGAGGCCTGCCGCCAGAACAGCCTCTGGCAACGCGCCGGGCTGCCGCCCATCAATGTCTCGGTGAACCTGTCGCCGATCCAGTTCCGCCATGCGGGGCTGGTGCAGTCGGTGGCGGCCGCGCTGGCGCAGGCCGGGCTCGATCCAACCCATCTGGAACTGGAACTGACCGAATCCTTCGTCATGCACGACGCCGAACGCATCAACGTCGCCATGCAGTCGCTGAAGGCGCTGGGCGTCGACATTGCCGTGGACGACTTCGGCACCGGCTATTCCAGTCTGAGCTATCTCAAGCGCTTTCCCGTCGACCGCCTGAAGGTCGACAAGAGCTTCGTGCGCGACATCGACAGCGATCCCGACGACGCCGCCATCGTGCGCGCCATCATCACGCTGGGGCATGCCCTGGGACTCAAGGTGGTGGCCGAAGGCGTGGAAACCCACGCTCATCTTGAATTCCTGCGCCAGCATGGCTGCGACGAACTGCAAGGCTACTACTTCAGCCGCCCCGTTCCCGCAGTCGAAATGGAAACCCTGTTGCGCAATGCCCGCGCAACCCCATCAGGAACGACCGGATGACCCTGCTCCGCAACAATCTCGCCCTTGCCGACGCCTTGCGGGATCTGTCCCGGCGACGTATTGGGCCCTTCCCCGACCCCCCGGAAATCGCCGCGATGCCCGCACCCGTACCAGGGTCCTACCTTGGCGCGTGGCGCCGTCGTCTGCTGGAAACCCCGGTTTCGCGCGACGAACGCAGTCATGTCTTCTGGCTGCAGACGCCGCATTGGCATGCCGACCTGCGCATCCCCGACGGCCGGCCTGATTTTTCCGGCATCAGCCGCATTAGCCAATGTGACGACGCCCAACTCGCGTGGCTGGCACGCCAGCAGGGATTTTACGGCCTCACCCAGGTCGACGGCGATATCTGCACCTGGCATCGCCAGATGGACTTCCAGCCCGCCAACGGCAGCCGCGACATCGGCCGCATGGCCCTCGATGGCGACCGCCTGACCGAAACCGGCGTCGAGGTCGACTATCTGGAGAAGTGGGAACGCCTGCCGCACAGCCGCGGCGGTACCGCCGCGCTCGAACTCGTGTGGGAAGCCGGCAGGCAGCCGGCCCGCCCAACCTGGCTGCTCGTCGCCGGAGACTGCTTCATGTATCTGAGGGGACGGACCCATCCGCTGCCGAGGGCCACCGATCTCTCGCGCCTCATCGCAAGGACGCAGCCAACGCGCGCGCAAATCCTGGACTGGCTGGATGTCGAAATCAGCTTCGGCTACCGCAAAGGCCCCAGCCCCTGGCGTATCGAATATTCCACCCTGCCGTTCCGTGAAGCAACGTATTTCAGTCGCCCCGGCGCCATCCAGCGCCTGGGCTACCAGATCGCCGTCGAAGGACGCAACGAGCGGCGCTGGAAGATTCTTGACTGGAGTCTGGGAATCTCACTCTGAGCACGCAGGACTCGACGGGAAGCCCACTTCGCCGGCGCGAAGGCTTACCCGCACCCCACGCCACACAGCGCCTTATGCGGCCGCTTCCATTTCGGTTTGCGGCATGCAGGGCATTTCGCCGGCTTTCAGCGCACGAAAGATGTAATCGATATTGAGTACCTGTACCAGCAGCCCCGCCTGATTGGCCTTGATCACCGACGGGACCAGTGTCTCGCCCGCTTCCAGGGCGAAGGGCGCCGGGCTGATCTGCTCGTCCCGGAATTCCGGCACACCGTGCAGTTCGTCGACCAGCAAGCCGATGCTTTGCTGTCCGTGCCGGACCACAATGACCTGGCAGGCGTGGGTGATTTCTGACAGTCGCCCGCGCACCATGTAGCCCAGGTCGAATACCCAGATGAATTGCTTCTCTTCGCCTTCGTGTTCCAGCGCAAGCATGCCGATACGTCCGGTGAAGCCCCCCATCGAAATCGGCAGCAAGGCCGAGGCGGGCATGGCTTCCACCACCTGCTCGGCAGGCAGGGCATACAAATCGCCGTCGATGAAGCAGGTTGCGAACTGCCTGCCGCCGCTCGACAGTGAATCGGGCTCGATGATGGCGGCAGCCCGGTTGCCCGATGCGCGTCGTTCGCGCACCTCGCCAAAGGACTCGAACACCACGGCAATGACATCTTCCCGATAGCCGTCGCTGACCTTGAACTCGCGATAGCCGTTCGATACGGTGCATCCCATACTGGCATAGCGGCCGTCGTGGACGGTGATGGTCGATGTGCTGCGCCCGTTTTTCTGACGCAGGATCTCCGGATCGATATCGAGCACGCTGCCCACCGGACGTGACGGGTCAGTGCTGGCAATGATGCGAGCGCTGCGGTCGATGAAGAATGCCGTGGTGCCGGCTTTCCCATTCAGGCCGCCGTGCAGCATCGCGGCAAACTCCGGCGCCGCGTCGAATACGATGCCGATCCCGCCGACGACCGCTTTCGGATTGTCGGGATGGCGAATCGCGGCATGGTAGACATAGGTCGGCAAGCCGTCGTACAACGGCGTCCCGGCAAACGGGCTGACGTGATAGTCCTGCTCGGTCGCCAGCGACAACACCGACGCGAGCGTGTCCTGATCGATCGTGGTGCCGACGATGGCCCGGTCTTCCCCCTTCTGCGCCAGCCGGGTTCCGGCGATGACCCGGCCGCTTCTGTCATAGACGAAGATCCGGGTGTAGACGGTATACAGACTGTTGATGTAGCCCAGGATGCCGGTGATGTCCCTGACCACGGAATCGGCGCGTACCGGCACAGCCAGCGCGCTGCGCAATGCCGGTGTCAGTGCCCACCAGCGGCAGTCGTTGGCACGCTCATACAGATTGCGGTCGAGCAGGTCGACCAGCAGGTGCGACATGAATTCCGTTCCGCGCAGACTGGAGCTCAGCACGGTTTCGTACAGGTTGCTGATGGACTGCGAGAACAGTTCGTTGCTGCGATTGCCGGTTTCGCTGATCTGCTCCAACACCGATTTCAGCTGGACCAGATTGTCGCCATCGCCGGCGGTCATGACCTGTCCGTTCCACACGACACGCTGAATGGTTTCCGCTGCCTGCATGATCTTGTAGAGCGGCGGCGAAAAGGTCTGGGCGTGCGACAGCAAGCCATCGGCGATGGCGGGATCGAGCGCCGTCAGGGCGTGTTCGCTGCCTTCCGTGAACGCGACCTCGACCGGTACCATGACCTGTCCCTGCCACCCCGGCGGCCCCATGTAGCCCTGGTAGCCGTCAGCCACGAAGGTCTGCACCAGATATTTGCGGCCGCCAAACATCATCAGGCGGTTGCTGCCGTCCCGGTTCACCGGGACGACCGACCCGACAGGCACCCAGAGCGCATCGGCACTCGCGATGACGCGGTTATCACTGTCGAGCAACAGCATGTTCGAGCGCTCGTCCGGGTCGCGATGCGATTCGAAGATGCCCTGCATCTCCTGCTCGAAATCGAAGCAAAGACACAGGATGCCGACCACCTCGCCGGTTTCCGGATGCAGCATCCGCTGCGAATAGATCAAAGCCTTTTCCTTGCATGGACGCAGATCGGTCGCACGGAAGGTTTCGACATAGCCATCGGAGGCCAGGGTTCGTGCGACCAGCGGGTCGATGCTGCCTTCGACTTCGGAATGCTCGTCGATCTGCACCAGCACGTTGCCGTCCCGGTCCAGCAGCATGATTTCGTCGTACACGGTGTACTTGCTGCGATAGGCCAGCAGGCGTCCATGGATCGCGTCCACGTCATCCTGCACGCCGGCGACAAACTCGCAGAGATCGCGGTCGGTGGCGAGAAAGCCGACGTCGGCCGTCCGCTCATACAGGTTGCGCACCACGATATCGATCACGTAGTGCGCCTTGGTACCGATTTCCGTCAGCACGTTCGCACACTTTTCGTGCACCAGGCTCGAAACCAGTTCATGTTCCAGCTGGTCGAATCCGGCCCGCGTGGCCGCCATGGTCTGCAGGATCGATCGGGTCTCGGCCAGATAATTCATCTTGGCCGAGGATTCGATCATGCGCCACATCAGGTTCAGCTCGCGC
Organism: Pseudomonadota bacterium; assembly: GCA_021802945.1. Classification (GTDB taxonomy): domain Bacteria; phylum Pseudomonadota; class Gammaproteobacteria; order Burkholderiales; family Thiobacillaceae; genus Thiobacillus. Next base: position 10,940 of record JAJZRE010000032.1, on the reverse strand, counting down.
AGGGATTGCTCGCTGCGGACAACGTCACGCATGTAAGGCAGGAATACGTCGTTCTTCTGGATGGAGGTGTGGCTCATCGGGTCGTTTTTTGCGCGAGGCATCGAATTGACATGCCTGCACACAAGCAAGGAGCAGACCACTGCCTGCGTTTGCGGTACGCCTGATCGCTTTCATCCACGCAACACCAAGCGGAACGACGACCCACCATCCCTCCGCATCAGGCGTTTATTCCATGCCCCGGCCTGGATCGCCGGGAGCCGTTTTACGCGCCTGCAGGCGGTTTCGTCCGGTCGATCAAGGTGCGGAAGGCATCGATCTCGCCGCGGGCGCCGATCACCACCAGCACGTCGTCGTAGTCCAGCCTGTGGTCGATGCCGCGGGTGCTGAAGATGAGGTCCTTGCCGCGCTCCAGGTCCACCACCCCGAGCAGCAGGACGTTCTGCTGCATGACCCTGCGCAGATTGGAAAGATGCACGCCATGCAGCCAGGAATGATGCGGGATGGTGATCTCGGCGATGTTGAGGTCCTGCTGCCCGAACACGGTCTGCTCCAGAAGCTCGACCACTTCCGGGCGCTGGATCAGTTCATGCACCCGGGCGCCGCTGATCTCGTAGGGGTCGACCACCTTGTCGGCGCCGGCGGCCAGCAGCTTGGGCGCCGCCTGCGGCGCCTGGCACACGGCGACGATGCGCAGCTGCGGGTCCAGCGCGCGGGCCGAGATGGCCAGGAAGACGTTCTCGGAATCTTCCGCAAACAGGCAGAACACCCCCTCGATGTGGCCGCCGATCCCTACGTCGCGCAGGGCGTCGTCGTCCGTATAGTCGATTTGCCGGGCGAGCATGCCTTCCTTCTGGGCCGCCTCCACCAGCGCCGCATCGCGGTCCAGCATGACGAAGGGCGTGCGGGCCATGGTCAGGCGCCGCGCCACCTCGATGGCGAGCGGGTTGCAGCCGAACAGGGCGAAACGGGGTCTCATCGGGACGGCTTCCAGAAGGGACGACGCTGCCCCAGGCCTTCCTTCAACCGGAACAGGCTGGCCTGGTGGCCGACGACCATCAGGATGTCGTGGGCATGCAGCGTGAAATCCGCCTTGGGATTGAAGTAGAAGTGGGCATCGCGCAGTTCGTAGCGATCCGTACCGGCCGCCTCCGGGGAGGCATGCGGGCGAATCACGCCGAACAGCATCAGGTGCTGGTCAGCGAAGTCGATGTCGCCGACGCGGCGCGTTTCCAGCCAGGACCCCGGGGTGACACGCACCGGCTCGAGATGGATGCCCCTGGCGCGGGTGATCACGTCGTACAAGGCATCGAAGGCCACCGGCTGGCCGATGAACTCCGCCGCCATGTGGCCGACCACCTCGTAGGGCCGAACCACGTGGTCGGCCCCCGCCTGGGTGAGCTTGCGCCCCGTTTCCGCCTTGTTGGCGCGCGAGATAATCAGGATGTCCCGCGAAACCTGGCGCGCCGTCAGCGTGATGTAGACATTGCTGACGTCGTCATGGGTCAGGCACAGGATGCGCGAGGCCTGGCGGCCCAGCCCAAGATTGGCCAGCAGCTCGTTGTTGGTGGCGTCGCCCGCCACCGCCAGGTAGCCGTGGCGATGCGCCAGGCTCACCGCTTCGGGATTGCGGTCGACGACGACGAAGGGCTCCCGGCCGGCAGCCAGTCGTTCCGCCACCACCTGCCCGATGCGGCCGTAGCCGCACACGATGGTCACGCCGGACAGCCGCTCCACGCTGGAAAACACGCGGTTGTCGCGCAGTTCGCCCATCTTTTCGTGGAAGGCCATGACGATGATGGAGGTGGCGAAGGAAATCACGGCGATGCCGGCGAACACCAGCACCATGGCGACGATGCGCCCTTCCGTGGTCTGCGGCACGATGTCGCCGTAGCCCACGGTGGTGATGGTGATCACCGCCCAGTACAGGGCATCCATCAGGCTGGACACCCGGGGATGCGGCTGTTCCGCCTCGAACAGATACATGGCCACCGCGGCGATCAGCACCATGGAGCCGACGAAGATCGACAGCGTGTAGAGCTCGAACCGCTTCTCCAGCAGGACCTCGCCGAAGGCGGTCAGGTTGCGGGCATAGCGGAACAGCTTGAGCAGGCGGAACAGCAGGAAGATGCGCAGGAAGCGCAGCGGCCGGTAGCCGGGCAGGATGGCCAGCAGGTCGATGATCGCCATCGGCGTCACCATATAGGCCAGCTTGCGTTTGGCCACGGCCCATAGCGCCGGGGCCGGGCGAAACCGCGTTCCCGCCAGTTCGGCATGCTCCCAGTGTTCGATCACGATGGCGTGGCTGTCGCTGTACAACCACATGCGCAGCAGATATTCGACGATGAACACCGCGACCACGAAGGCCTCGAACACGTCCGCCCAGAATCCCAGCTCGTGCCGCACGTCGTAGATCAGCAGGAACACACTGGTCAGCACCAGCACGATCATGGTGCCATCGAACACCGCACGCTGGTGGGAACGCAGGTCGGTCAGGAGCCGGCGGAAGAAGCGCTTGATGCCGGCATAGCGCGACGAGGCCTGCAGCCGGTAGGCAAAGCGGATCAGGGCGTCTGACAGGGCCATGTTTGAAGGCGGGCGGGCTGGAACGATGACCCACCGGGCGGGAACCGGGCTAAGGAATTATGGAGCGATTATACGGTTCGCAGGCAACGCGGGACGGCAAGAATGCACCGCACCGGGATTGAATCGTTCAGTTCGCCGCTGCTGCTTTGCCAGTTAGCTGCAGGTAGGCTGCGTCACCCAACCGCTGCATGTCCGCACGCGCGATCTGGCCGGACAGCGCATAGCCGAAATCGTGGTCGATCCAGTAGAACACCTCGACGCCGTTTTCGGTGGCGTGGCGGAACGCCGTCTCGCGATTGCCCGCCACCGCGCGCCGCACGTAGAGCGTGACGCGGCGCCCGCCCGCGTCCTGGTACATGAACTGCGCCACCGGTCCCGACTCGCCCGCCAGCAGGCGTCCGCCCAGCAGCTCGAACCCGAGGGCGCCGAAATCCGGCGCCTTGAGTTGCGTGCCGATGCGCTTGGAAAGCCAGCTCACCAGATGCGCGGCGTGGGTGGCATCGACTTCGACCGGGTGCCGCACCTCGGGGCTGAACACCGCATGCGCGATCGCCGCGTCGCGGGCGAAATGCAGCGGCGCCGGCGCGGGCTGGTCGGCCCTGAGGCCGATGCCGTAGCCGACGAGGCCGCTCGCGACGAAGGCCAGCGCCGCCGCCACGACCTTGTACGGCATGCGCGCCGGCTTCCTGCGGGCGGCGCGCACCAGGTCGATCGGCAGGGGTTCGTTGAGCACGGCGTCGAAGGCGGCATGCAGCGCCTGGTCCTGCGCGGCCCACGCCCGCACCCGCGCGGCGTCTTCCGGATGGGCGGCCAGCCAGGCCTCGACCTCGAGGCGGCGCGCCTCGGGCAGCGCGCCGTCCACATAGGCATGCAAATCGTCCTCGCGCACGGGGTTCGTCATTTCACCACCTTCAACTGTACGGCGGGCTCGCCCGCCAGCATCTGCCGCATCCGCTCGCGCGCACGGGCGAGGCGCGACATGACCGTGCCGACCGGCACGCCCAGCACCTGGGCCGCCTCGGCATAGGAAAACTGCTCCAGCCCGACCAGCAGGATCGCTTCCCGCTGTTCCTCGGGCAGCCGCGCCAGCGCCGCGTGTATGTCGCGCGCGGCCAGCGCCTCCATCTGCCCGCCGCTCACCGGGATGTCCAGCGCCTCGTCGAGCGCCGTGTCCTGCGGGCGGCGGGTCCGCAACTGATTGACGAACAGATTGTGCATCAGCGTGAACAGCCAGGCGCGCAGATCGCTGCCCGGCTGCCACAGGTCGAGCTTGGCCAGCGCCCGTTCGAGCGTGTCCTGCACCAGGTCGTCGGCGCGCGCGACGTCGCCCGTCAGCGCCCGCGCATAGCGGCGCAGGCGGGGCAGATGCTCGATCAGGTCCGGCCGGCTACGCACTCAGGGCCTGGCCGTATGCCACACGTTGTTCACGCCGTCGCCGGTGGTGTCGCCCGGCTTCTGATCCTTGAACCACCGATACAGCGGCTTGCCCTTGTAGGCCCACTGCCGGCTGCCGTCGTCGCGGGTGATGATGCTGTAGTCGCCGCCGGCCTTGTCGCCCGCGGCGGCTGTCAGCGGCGGCCATTTCATCGCGCAGTCGCCGTTGCAGGCGCTCTTGCCGGCGCCGGCGGCATCCTTGTCGAACACGTACAGCGTCATGCCGTCGGGACTGGTCAGCATGCCCGACTGCGCGTTCACCGGCGCGGCGGCGTAGGGCGTGGCACAGGCGGCGAGCAGGGCAAGGCTTGCCAGGGTGGAGGTCAACAGGGTTTTCATGGGAGGTCCTTTTCGAGAGTTGAGGGATCGCAGCTAGCCTGCATGGACGCAAACACCGGCACCGCCCGCTTTATTCCCTCGCTGCGAAACTATTCCCCACTCCTGTCGACCGCCGCATTATGCGGCGCCCCCGGACGGCGGTGAACGTGCGCGCCGAACACGGGTGCTCGCCCCCCTGTTAACGGGAAAACCGCTCAAGCATAATAGCCGCGCTGAAAATGGTTTCAGCGTCGTTTGTCACCAGGGAGAAGGAAAGAATGAGAATGCAAGCACTGGCTATCGCGTGTTGCGCGGCCGTGGCCGGCCTGTCGGGCTGCGCGCTTACCACCGAGCAGATCGCGATCAATTACACCCAGCAGGCGGGCGTCGCCAAAATCGCCGGCGCCGAGAACGTTTCGGTGAACGTGCAGGTCGCCGACCAGCGCCTGGACAAGAGCAAGGTCAGCAGCAAGAAGAACGGCTACGGCATGGAGATGGCGCCCATCACCGCGTCCGAGGACGTGGCCGTGACCGTCCGCAAGGCCATCGAGAAGGAATTGCAGGCGCGCGGCTTCCAGCTCGCTTCGGATTCGGCGCTCGTCAAGGTCGCCGCCGACGTGACCCGCTTCTACAACGACCACAAGATGGGCTTCTTCTCCGGCGACGCCGTGGCCGACCTGAACCTGTCGGTCACCGTGAAATCGAAGAGCGGCACCCTGCTGTACTCGAAGCAGATCGTCGCGCAGGGCAAGGAAGCCAACACGCAGCTCGCGTCCGGCAACAACGCCAGGATCGCACTGGAGCGCGCGCTCGAGAACGGCATGAAGACGCTGTTCGACGACCAGGCGTTCCTGTCCGCCCTGCTGGCGGCCTCGGGACCGCCGTCGGCTTCGAAATAAACCGGGCCCCGGCGCGTCCGGCTCCGCGGCGACCGGCAAAGGCCCGGCCATGTTGCCGCATGTCTGGCCGCACGAACCGGCCCGGCATGCAACACGCTATTTCTTGAAGTGGGTTCTGGCCGATTCGATCGCCTCGCCGATGGCCTCCCAGGCCAGTTCGACGCCGGCCTTCAAATCCTGCCAGGCCCCCTCGCCGGCATTGCGCAACGATTCGAGCCTGGCGCGGGCCTCATCCTGGCGGACGCGCAGCGCGGCGATCTGCTTCTGGTACGCGTCACGCGCGCCGGCCTCGGCATGCTGCGCCCTGGCCTCCAGGGCGTCGATTTCGGCGCTCCCCTTGTCCAGCAGGGAATGCATCTTGCGGACATATTCGTCGCGGGTGCTCATGGCTTCCTCCTTTGAATTGTCAGGCCGGCTCAACAGCCGTTCCGCGCAAGCGCGCGATCGATCTTGCCGTCCATCTCGCCGACCAGCGCGGCCAGACTGCCGGCGGCTTCGCCGAGCGATTGTTTCATCGACTGCTCCGTCTTGTCCATGCGCGCGCCGATCGCTGCGCCCAAGGCCAAGGTGGCGCGGCTGGCGTCCGAGGTCGCGGCACGGCCGGGCGTGCCCCCGCCCGGAAGCCGAACCAGCCCGTCCCTGGCTAGCCCGGGCGTTTCGTCATCGACTGCTTGAGCGACCGGAACACGGGGCCCCACGCAGGATGGCCCGATTCCGCGGGGGTCAATTCAAGCGTCGGGTCGAGCGCCAGCGCCCGACGAAAATCATCGCGGCATGATTTTTCCCGCGCCTCGGCACAATGGATGAACGCCAGATACTTGTGCGCCTGCACCTTGTCGGAGGTCAGGAGCAGATCTTCCGAAAGCGCATTCTGCAGGAGTCGTGCGGAGTTTCTGTAGTCGCCGTTTTCGTAGGCCCGAATGCCTGACGACAAGTCCTGCTCCGCCCGGCGGGGCGCGAATTTGTCCAGGCCCGCATCCCGAACGATGGGCGCGGAACAGGCGCTCATCAGCAGCGCAACGCAGAGCAGCGCGCTCATCAGCTTCATGGCCATATCCTCATTCGAATTTGTGTCTGATCTTGAGCGATGCGCCAGGCTCAAGGTTCACGTTATCACGGTAAGGGGAAAACGCCCGATTGCGTATTTCCACCTTGTGCCGGCCCGGCTCCAGTCGAAGCGTGGCGAGCGGCGGGGAGACGCCGGCACGCTTGCCGTCCACATACACTTCTCCCCAGGGCGAAACGGCGAGCAAGAGCGTGGCTGTCGCCGGCTCCACGGACGCCGGCGCCACCGCCGCTTTCCGGGCAGGCAGCGCGCGCGCGGCCGAAACCGCGGGCGGCGTCGAGACGGCCGCAGCCGCCGGTGCCGGTGCCGGTGCCCCGGCCGATTTCGGCGCCACGCGTGGCGTCGCCTCGAGCGGCGGCACCGCCGGGACGGAGGCGGTGCCGCCCTGCGTCCGCGGATCATGCGACGCCATCATCCACGCGGCCACGGCAAGCGCCGGCAGCGCAAGCCATAGCGCCGCCATTTTCTTCCCGCCGCCTGTCCGCCCGGCAGCGGG
>JAJZRE010000032.1:0-4044 GCA_021802945.1 Pseudomonadota bacterium | reverse complement strand
CGGAGGCGGTGCCGCCCTGCGTCCGCGGATCATGCGACGCCATCATCCACGCGGCCACGGCAAGCGCCGGCAGCGCAAGCCATAGCGCCGCCATTTTCTTCCCGCCGCCTGTCCGCCCGGCAGCGGGTGGGCTCGCAGCTGGCGCGCGGGCTTTGCGGGGCTGCATGAACAGGGTGGTGTCGGGCTCGTCCGCAGGCGCCACCTCTGCCGGCCCGGGACGTGCGCCGGATCTGCGCGCGCCCTGGGAGGAAGCGGCATCCAGGTTTCGCAGATCCCGGGCAAACTCCCGACCTGTCTGGTAGCGATCCTCAGGCCGCTTGGCCAGCGCGCGGCTGACGATGCGATCGAATTCCGGCGGCACGCGGCGGTTGATCGTGCTGGGCGGAGCGGGCTCCTCATGCAGGATCTTGTACATGATGGCGCTCAGGTTGTCGCCGTTGAACGGTGTCGTCCCGGCCAGCATTTCGTAGAGGACCCCGCCCAGCGCGAAAATGTCCGTTCTGCCATCCGTGGGCTGGCCCGCCACCTGCTCCGGCGCCATGTATTTGGGCGAGCCGAGGACGGTGCCGAGCTGCGTGCGCGAACCCGCAGGAATCTGGGCAATCCCGAAATCCATGATTTTGACGTCGCGGCCGGACGTGATCATGATGTTTGCCGGCTTGATGTCGCGATGCACCACGTGATTCTCGTGTGCGTAATTCAGCGCGCTCGCGATGCGGGCCACGATTCTGCCGATCATCTCCACCGGCAGCACCACGCCGGAATCGAGCATTTCGCGCAGCGATTTGCCTTCGACGTATTCCATCGCGATATAGGCCATGTCGCCGGTCTCGCCCACATCGTAGATGGTGACGATATTGGCATGGCTCAGGCAGCCGGCGGACTTGGCCTCGCGGTAAAAGCGCGTCTCGAACTCGGCGCGTTCCTGTTTCGAGAGGTTGAGGTTGATCGTCTTGATGGCGACCGGACGCTCGATCAGCGGGTCAGCCGCCTTGTAGACGGTCCCCATCGCGCCCTGTCCAAGCACGGACACCACTTCATAACGACCGATTTTAGTTGTCTGGCTGGGCATGCGGTGGGCTGGCCGGGCGGCTTGCCATGGGGCAATTCCTAATGAGAGAATCCTCGAGAGGAAAGTATAACAAACACAAAGAGACGACCGTTTTGACAAACCCTGCGTACGGCAGCGCCCATCCGCTTGAAATCGCCGCCAAGACCGACCCGGGCAAGCTGCGAAGCCTGAACGAGGACAGCATTGCCACAGTCAGCGATCTGGGGCTGCTGGTCCTGGCCGACGGCATGGGCGGCTACCAATCGGGCGATGTGGCGAGCAGCCTCGCCACTCAAATCATCGTCGAAGGACTGGCCAGGGAATTGCGGGGCCAATCCAACAACGGCAGCAGCGACGTTGTTCGCATTGTTGAAGAGGTCGTAAAGCGCGCCAACCAGGCAATCCATCTGGAAAGCCAGCAGCGCGCGCAGCGTGCTCACAACAGCCAGAGCCAGGCCATGGGTTCAACCCTGGCCCTTCTGCTGTTCCGGAACAATCAGGTCACGATGGCGCATGTCGGCGATTCCCGAATCTATCGCCTGCGCGCGAACCGGCTGGAATTGATGACGCATGACCATTCCCTGCTGCAGGAGCAGATCGACCGGGGAATACTCGATTCCGAGGCCGCGGCAACCTCGCACAACCGTCACCTCGTCACGCGCGGGCTGGGCCTGCAAGCCGATGTGGAGGTGGCGCTGGACGAGCGCGAGGCCCTGCCGGGCGATGTCTACCTGGTCTGCTCGGATGGCCTGAACGACATGGTCGACAATACCGATATCGAGCTGGTGCTCAATTCGCTCCAGGCCAATTTGCCGCTTGCCGCCAGCCAGCTGGTGATGATCGCCAACGACAACGGCGGCGATGACAATATTTCCGTGATCCTGGCAAAGGTCGGGGCGAAAGCCGCGCCTGGCGCGAGGAAAAACGGCCTCTTCTCCTGGCTCTTCGGACGCTGAACCCGCATGGCAAAACTGATCGTGAGTCAAAACGGCGAGATCATCGAGAACCGCTTCCTCGACGCGCCCAGCTTCACCATCGGCAGCCTGCCCGACAATGACCTGCGCCTTGCCATGCAGGGCGTCAGCCGTTCGCACGCGCGCATCACCTCCGTCGGCAACGATGACATCCTGGAAGACCTGGACAGCACCAATGGCACGTTGGTGAATGGCCAGCCCGTCACCCGGCACATCCTGCAGAACGACGATGTCATCGAAATTGCCGACGTCCAGATTCGCTACCGCAACCACAAGGCCATCGATGGCCCGAGTTTCGACCGCACCATGGTCATCAAGGCGTCGTCTGTCCAGGATGGCGGCGCGGCGGCCCAACCGGTTGGCGCCTATGCCTTGGCGACGGCAAAAAAGGAGCACCGCTTCAGGGCGGGCGCCCGCATGGGCCTGGTCCGCGTCTTCAACGGCGGCGGCCCCGGCAGGGAAATCGAATTGTCCCGGGTGCTGCATACCTTCGGCACCCCTGGAAAACAGGTTGCCGTGATCAATGCCCGCCCGCACGGCTACTTCATCACCCATGTCGAAGGGAAGAAGCCGGCACGCGTCAACGGCAAATCCATCGGCCTGCACCCCCAACCGCTGGCGCCCAATGACGTGATCGAGGTGGGCGACGAGAAACTGCTCTTCCTGCTCAAATAGCTGGCGACTTCCTGGTCCGAGCGCGCCGGCCGGCACGCGTGAGGGCCTCAACGACTGGAAGCGCGCAGGCTACGGCGGCCCCTGTCCGCCCATCGGCCGCCACCGCTGCGTTCGCACGCTGTATGCGTTCGACACCGTGCTGCCGATCCCGCGCCCGGCGACCAAGGGCGCGCTGGAAAAGGCGATTCCCCCCATAATCCGGTTTCCCGGAAAATCCGGTTTATCCATGCGCCGCCTCACCCTGCTCCTGCTCGCCGCCCTGCTTTCCGCGTGTGCGGCCACCCCCCCGACGCCGCCCGTCCCGCCTCCGACGCCGAAGCCGCCGCTCAGGATCGCGCTGGTTCTGGGCGGCGGCGCGGCGCGCGGCTTCGCCCACATCGGGGTGATCAAGGCACTCGAGGCGCAGGGCATCGTGCCCAGCATGGTGGTGGGCACCAGCGCGGGGTCCGTGGTCGGGGCGCTCTACGCCTCGGGCATGACAGGCTTCGACCTGCAGCAAACGGCCCTGGGAATGCAGGAGGACATGGTGGCGGACTGGATCTTGCCCAACCGGGGCGTGCTGAAAGGCGAGGCGCTGCAGGATTTCATCAACCAGAAGGTCAGAAGCCTGCCCATCCAGAAACTGCCGATGCCGCTGGGCGTGGTGGCCACCGACCTGCAAAGCGGCGAGATGGTCCTGTTCCGCCGGGGCGACACGGGGATGGCGGTGCGCGCCTCCAGTGCCGTGCCGGGGGTATTCCAGCCGGTCGGGATCAGCGGCCGGGACTACGTGGATGGCGGCCTCGCCTCGCCGGTCCCGGTCCAGGCCGCGCGCAGCATGGGGGCGGACTTCGTCATCGCCGTGGACATCTCCAGCGTCAACCGCCGGGACAGGCTCACGGGCACGCTGGACGTGCTGCTGCAGACCTTCGCCATCATGGGCCACACCATCAGCCGTCACGAACTCGAGGATGCGGACGTCGTGATCCGGCCCAGGACGTCCGCGGTGAGCAGCACCGATTTCGCGGACCGCAACCAGGCCATCCTCGAGGGCGAGAAAGCGGCCGCCGCCGCCATGCCGGAACTGAAGGCACGGCTCGCGCGGGCGCAGCAGCGCTAACCGCTACGGTTCCGCCCGTATCCGGGCGCCCCCGAGCGGGGGCGTCTGCCGGAAATGTCGTTGGTTTGTTTATTATTACATTTGTTACTATATTCAGCCTTTCACTCCGGGCTGAGGCATGGAACACGAGTTCTCCTTCTTTGAGCTTGGCATCGACCGCATATCCCGGCGCCTCCCCGGCATGCCCCGGGACCGGGTCGTCATCAATCGCCTGTTCTTTTTCGTCTTCAAGGCGCTCGACGACA
>JAJZRE010000031.1 GCA_021802945.1 Pseudomonadota bacterium | reverse complement strand
ATGGCGGCGTGGGCCAGCGAACCCTGAATATCGAACTCGGCCAGCCGATAATCGAAGGGAATCGACGCGGTGTAGCGCTTGACGATTTCGGAAACCGGCTCGGAAAAGCGGCCGGACCAGGCGGCGGATGCGCCGGCCGGCGGCGTCGATGACGTGCTCATGGGGCAAACGGGGAATGAAAAGAAAGAATCATAACAACCGGCAGGTCGAATTGCCGAACTTCTGTCACCTGGGGGTGAACCTGCGCATCGCATTGACGGTGGAAGCGGCGCTGGTCGCCAGTGTGGTGGCGCGTGTCCCGGACGTCCCGGCGTTCTGGGCGGAGTTCATCGCGCTGTCGGCATTTGCCCAGCCAGCCCTGCTGCTGACGCTGCTGGCGCTGTGCGCGGCGGGGCGCTGGTTGCGCAACCTGCCGTATCGGTGGGGCGTGGGGTCCGCCCTGCTCCTCGGCATGGCGGCGCCGGTGATGGCGACGCTTTGGCTGGGCCCGCTGCTGACCGGATCGCAGCTGGCTACGCCGATGGGCGCGGGAGTATTTGCGCTGCTGCTCGGCGCGGGGTTGCTGGCCTATTTCAACCTGCGCGCCCGCGCGCTGTCGCCCGCCATCACCGAGGCGCGGCTGCAGGCCCTGCAGGCGCGCATCCGTCCGCATTTCCTGTTCAACAGTCTCAACGCCGTGCTGTCGCTGGTGCGCAGCGACCCGCGCCGCGCCGAGCATGCGCTGGAAAACATGGCCGACCTGTTCCGTGCGCTGATGGGCAACGCCAGCCAGCTGGCGCCGCTGGAAGACGAAGTCGCGCTCACCCGGGCCTACCTGGAACTGGAGCAGCTGCGCCTCGGCGACCGCCTGCGGGTGGCCTGGCACATCAACAAAATGCCGGGCGACGCGCTGATCCCTCCGCTGGTGATCCAGCCGCTGGTGGAAAACGCGGTGTACCACGGTATCGAGCCGCTACCGGACGGCGGCGAGATCAGCCTCAACCTCTACCGCAGCGCCGACAAGGTGCACATCGTGGTGCGCAACCCGATTGCCACCGATGCCGGCCACCACAAGGGCAATCGCATTGCGCTGGCCAACATCCGCGAACGCCTGCTGCTGCACTTCGACCTCGACGCCCAGCTCAAGTTGGAGCCGCTGGGGGCCGTTTATCAGGTGCATATTGTCATCCCCTACACCCGTGAACGCACCCAACCCGCCCCTGCGCGTCCTCATCGTCGATGACGAGGCCCCCGCGCGCCGTCGCCTGCGCGACGTGCTGGCGGATTGCGCGGACCAGTTGCCGGTCGACATCGTCGGCGAGGCGGACAACGGGCTGGATGCGCTGAATCAGGTGCAGCAGCATCCGGTCGACGCGGTCCTGCTCGATATCCGCATGCCCGGCATGGACGGCCTCGAATGCGCCACCCACCTCAACCGGCTGGCAGCGCCGCCCGCCATCATCTTCAGCACCGCCTACGATGCCTATGCCTGCCAGGCGTTCGATCTCAACGCTGTCGACTATCTGCTGAAGCCGGTGCGGGCCGACCGCCTGGTGCGCGCCCTGTCGCGCGCGCACCGGTTGAATGCGACGGCGCTCGATCACCTGCGCGAGGCGCACCCGAAAGCGCGCACCCACCTGTCGGTCAACGAAAAAGGCCGCATCGTGCTGATTCCGGTGACCGATATCCTCTACCTCAAGGCCGAACTCAAATACGTCACCGTGCGCACTGCGGCGCGCGAGTTCCTCATCGAGGAATCGCTCACCCGACTGGAAAGCGAATGGGGCGATACCTTCCTGCGCATCCACCGCAATTGCCTGGTGGCGCGCGCGCGCATTCGCGAAATCGGCAAGCTGCCCGGCGAGGACGACGGCCATTTCCTGCGCCTGGACGGACTGGACGAACGGCTGATGGTGAGCCGGCGCCAGTATTCCGCCCTGCGAGAGACCCTCAAATCCATCTGACCGGTGCGGCCCGAACGTGCTAGTGCGGATTGAAGTCGGGCGTTCAGGGGCGTCCGGGCCAGGGAATGCCCTGTTTCCTGGCGGATTTTGAAAATAAATCCATTTATGATCAATGCGTTAAGTATTGCCTACAACTAAAGTTGTATGGCCGGATCGTGTTCGGCTTCCTAGGATGAACAGGCTTGCTGTTTTGCTGCAAGCAGAAGTTCTCCGCAATGAGGAACATGTCTCCTCAACTCTGCCGGGTTCGCAAGGACCCGGCATTTTTTTGGTGCGCTCGGTATCATCGCGGACATGAAAAACGATATCCCTGACCTCACCGAAACCGAACTGGCGAGCGAAACCGTCTTCAAGGGCAGGCTGATGCACGTCAAACGCGACCGCGTGCGCCTGCCCGATGGACGCGAATCGACGCGCGAATACATCGTCCATCCCGGCGCTGTCGTCGTCATTCCGGTGTTCGACAACGGCGATCTGCTGCTGGAGCGCCAGCACCGCTACCCGCTGCACCGCGACTTCATCGAGCTGCCGGCCGGCAAGATCGACCCCGGCGAGGACGACCTCACCTGCGCCAGGCGCGAACTGGAGGAGGAAACCGGCTACACGGCCGCCGAATGGCGCGAAGTCACCACCATCTATCCCTGCATCGGCTACTCGGACGAGCGGCTGGCCTTCTATCTGGCGAAGGGGCTCAAGGACGGCACCCACGGCCGTGACCACGACGAATTTCTCGAAGTCTTCCGCCTGCCGTTCGGCGAGGCGATGGACTGGGTGCGTGACGGTCGCATCTGCGAGACCAAGACCGTGATCGGATTGTTCTGGTTGGAGAAGATGCTCGACCGCGGCTGGTGAGGCCGGGGTTTACGTAGGCGAGTAAGCCAGGTTCGGCGCCAGCCAGCGTTCCGCTTCCGTCAGCGTCCAGCCCTTGCGGCGCGCGTAGTCCTCGACCTGGTCGCGCTCGATCTTGGCCACCGCGAAGTACTGGCTGTCGGGGTGCGACAGGTAGAAGCCCGACACCGCGGCGCCCGGCCACATGGCGAAGTTCTCGGTGAGCATGACGCCGATCCGGTTCGTCGCGTCGAGCACCTCGAACAGCGGCGCCTTCTCGCTGTGCTCGGGGCAGGCGGGGTAGCCTGGCGCGGGGCGGATGCCCTGGTATTTTTCCGCGATCAGGTCGTCGTTTGCGAGCGCTTCCTCGCTCGCGTAGCCCCAGAACTCGCGGCGCACCCGCAGATGCAGGTGCTCGGCGAAGGCTTCGGCGAGGCGGTCGCACAGCGACTTGAAGAGGATGGCCGAGTAGTCGTCGTGGGCGGCCTCGAAGGCCTTGGCGCGCTCGTCTTCGCCGATGCCGGCGGTCACCACGAAGGCGCCGAGATAGTCCTTCAGGCCGCTGGTTTTCGGCGCGACGAAGTCGGCGACGCACAGGTTGGCGCGGCCTTCCGGCTTTTTCATCTGCTGGCGCAGGTTGTGCCAGGTCATCAGGACTTTCTCGCGCGCCTCGTCGGCGTACACCTCGATGTCGTCGTCGTTGACCGTGTTGGCGGGGAACAGGCCGAACACCGCGCGCGCCTCCACCCAGTTTTCCGCGATCATCTGCCTCAGCATCGCCTGGGCGTCGTGGTAGAGCTTGGTCGCTTCGGCGCCGACCACTTCGTCGTCGAGGATCTTCGGGAATTTTCCGTGCAGTTCCCACGACGCGAAGAACGGCGTCCAGTCGATCATCTCGGCCAGCTTGGCCAGGTCGTAAGCGCGCAAAACGTGGACCCCGGGCTGCTTCGGCACCGGCGGCGTGTAGCTCGACCAGTCGATCCTGAACTTGTTGGCGCGCGCCTCGGCAAGCTTCAGCCGCACGGTGTCGGACTTGTGCTTGAGGTGGCGTTCGCGCGTGAGGGCATAGTCCACCTTGATCTCGGCGGCGAAGGCGTCGCGCAGGTCGTTCGACAGCAGCTGGGTGCAGACGCCGACCGCGCGCGAGGCGTCCTTCACGTAGACGACGGGGTGTTGGTAGTTCGGCTCGATCTTCACCGCGGTGTGCGCCATCGAGGTGGTGGCGCCGCCGATCAGGAGCGGAATGCTGAAGCCCTGGCGCTGCATCTCCTTGGCCACGTGCGCCATTTCCTCCAGCGAGGGCGTGATCAGGCCCGACAGGCCGATGATGTCGGCCTGGTGCTCGCGCGCGGCGTCGAGGATCTTCTGCGCCGGCACCATCACGCCCAGGTCGACGATGTCGTAGCCGTTGCAGCCGAGCACCACGCCGACGATGTTCTTGCCGATGTCGTGGACGTCGCCCTTGACCGTGGCCATGATGATCTTGCCCGCGCTCTGCGCGTCGCCGGCCTGCTTGTCGGCCTCGATATAGGGCAGCAGGTGCGCCACCGCCTGCTTCATCACCCGGGCGGACTTCACCACCTGCGGCAGGAACATCTTGCCGGCGCCGAACAGGTCGCCGACGACGTTCATGCCGGCCATCAGCGGGCCTTCGATCACGTGCAGCGGGCGCTCGCATTCGAGCCGCGCGGCTTCGGTGTCCTCGACGATGAATTCGGTGATGCCCTGCACCAGCGCATGCGAGAGGCGCTCGTTCACCGGCAGACTGCGCCAGGCCAGGTCGACGACCTTTTCCCTGGCGCCGCCTTTCACGTTTTCGGCGAAGGCGACCAGCCGCTCGGTCGAATCCGCGCGGCGGTTCAAGAGCACGTCCTCGACGCGTTCCTTCAGTTCGGGGTCGAGATTGGCGTAGACGCCGAGCTGGCCGGCGTTGACGATGCCCATGTCCATGCCGGCCTGGATCGCGTGGTAGAGGAAGGCGGTGTGGATCGCCTCGCGCACCGCGTCGTTGCCGCGGAACGAGAAGCTGACGTTCGACACCCCGCCCGAGATGTGCGCGTGCGGCAGGTTCTGGCGGATCCAGCGGGTGGCCTCGATGAAGTCGACCGCGTAGTTGGCGTGCTCTTCGATGCCGGTGGCGACCGCGAAGATGTTGGGGTCGAAGATGATGTCCTCGGCCGGGAAGCCGACCGTTTCGGTCAGGAGCTTGTAGGCGCGCGCGCAGATTTCGGTCTTGCGCGCGTAGGTGTCGGCCTGGCCGGTCTCGTCGAAGGCCATCACGATCACCGCCGCGCCGTAGCGCCGGCACAGCTTGGCGCGCTCGATGAATTCGGCTTCGCCTTCCTTCATCGAGATCGAGTTGACGATGCCCTTGCCCTGGATGCACTTGAGGCCGGCCTCGATCACGCTCCACTTCGACGAGTCGATCATGATCGGCACCCGCGCGATGTCGGGCTCGGAGGCGATCAGGTGGAGGAAGCGCACCATCGCCGCCTCGGCGTCGAGCATGCCCTCGTCCATGTTGATGTCGATGATCTGGGCGCCGTTCTCCACCTGCTGGCGCGCCACCGACAGCGCGTCGTCGTAGCGGCCTTCGAGGATCATCCGGGCGAAGGCCTTGGAGCCGGTGACGTTGGTGCGCTCGCCGACGTTGACGAACAGACTGTCCTTGCCGACGTTGAACGGCTCCAGCCCCGACAGGCGCATCGCCGGCTCCAGCACCGGCGGCACGCGCGGCGCGACGCCCTCGACCGCCCTGGCGATGGCGGCGATGTGGACCGGCGTGGAGCCGCAGCAGCCGCCGACGATGTTCAGCAGGCCCGCGCGCGCCCATTCGCCGATGTGCGTCGCCATCTCGTCGCCGCCCATGTCGTATTCGCCGAAGGCGTTCGGCAGGCCGGCGTTGGGGTGGGCCGAGACGAACACGTCGGCCTTGTTCGACAGCTCCTCGACGTACTGGCGCAGCAGATCCGGGCCGAGCGCGCAGTTGAGGCCGATGGATAAAGGCCGCGCGTGGCGCACCGAATTCCAGAACGCCTCGCCGGTCTGGCCGGAGAGCGTGCGGCCGGAGGCGTCGGTGATGGTGCCGGAGATCATCACCGGCAGCCGCATGTTGTTCTGTTCGAAGTATTCCTCGATGGCGAACAGCGCCGCCTTGGCGTTGAGCGTGTCGAAAATCGTCTCGACCATCAGGATGTCGGCGCCGCCCTTGACCAGGCCGTCGATCGCTTCCAGATAGGCCACGCGCAGCTGGTCGAAGGTGACGTTGCGGAAGCCGGGATCGTTGACGTCGGGTGAGATGGTGGCGGTGCGCGAGGTCGGGCCGAGCACGCCGGCGACGAAGCGCGGCCTGGCCGGATTCTGCGCGGTCGCCTCGTCGGCCGCCTCGCGCGCGAGCTTCGCGGCGGCGAAGTTGAGCTCCGGCACCAGGTGCTCCATGTGGTAGTCCGACATCGAGATCGAGGTGGCGTTGAAGCTGTTGGTCTCCAGGATGTCGGCGCCCGCCGCCAGGTATTTGGCGTGGATTTCCTTGATGATGGCAGGCGCAGTCAGGCACAGCAGGTCGTTGTTGCCCTTGAGGTCGTGCGCGAAATCGGCGAAGCGCTCGCCGCGATAATCCGCCTCGCCCAGCCTGTAGGACTGGATCATCGTTCCCATCGCGCCGTCGAGGATCAGGATGCGCTGGGCGAGCAGGGAATGCAGCAGGTCGGTGCGGGACATGGCGGTAAATCGGCAGGGCAATCGCGCATTATATCGGTTGGCGCGCGGCCTGCCGGTGGTGCTATGGTGCAGGTATCGAGTCTTCCCGGTGTCCGCCATGAAACATCTCGAACCTGCCGAAGTCCTGCCCTTTTTGCAGGCGCGTCCCGAAGCGGTATTCATCGACTGCCGCTCGGAAATCGAATACCTGTTCGTCGGCCATCCCGTCGGGGCGATCCACATCGCCTGGCAGGACGGTCCCGACTGGGACGTCAACCCCGACTTTCTCGGCCATGCGCGCAAGGCCGCGTCGGTCAACCGCCCGGTGGTGCTGATCTGCCGCTCGGGCCGCCGCTCGGTCGAGGCCGGGCGCTATCTCGAAAAATACGGCTTTCCCGAGGTGTACAACGTCAAGCACGGCTTCGAGGGGGACATGGACGAATCACGCCATCGCAGCACAAAGAACGGCTGGCGGTTCGAGGGGCTGCCGTGGGAACAGACGTAACCGGGAAGGTCAGCCCAGCCTCACGCCCAGCCAGGCGCCGATGAAATAGGTTGCCAGCCCCGCGGCGCCACCGATGCCCAGCATGCGCAGGCCGGACAGGATGGCGTGGCGCCCGGTGAACAGGCTCATGCTGGCGCCGACGGCGAACAGGCCGAGCGTGGTCAGCGCGATCGATGCGGTGAGCGCGTTGGCGTAGCCGAACAGGAAAGGTAGCAGCGGCAGCGCCGCGCCCGCGGTGAAGGCGGAAAACGACGAGATCGCCGCTACCCAGGGCGAGCCGAGGTCATCGGGATTCAATCCGAGTTCCTCGCGCGCCAGGGTGTCGAGCGCGCGTTGCGGGTCCTGCATCAGGGTATCGGCCAGCCGCCGCGCCTCGGTCGCGTCCATGCCCTTGGCGGTGTAGATCAGCGCCAGTTCGGCCGCCTCTTCCTGCGGATACTCTTCCAGTTCGTCGCGTTCCAGGCCGATCTGGTATTCGAACATTTCGCGCTGCGAGCGTACCGACACATACTCGCCCGACGCCATCGAGAATGCGCCCGCCAGCAGCCCGGCCACGCCGGTCAGCACGATGATCGACGGTTCCGGGGCGGCGCCGGCGACGCCGTAGATCAGCGCCGCATTCGACACCAGGCCGTCGTTGACGCCGAACACGCCGGCGCGCAGGGCATTGCCGGCGGCGCCGTTCTGGTGGCGCTTGCCGACGTCGTCGAGCCGGGTCGGCATGGGGTGCGGGGGATTCTGCATGTAGAGCGCCATGCCGCGCACCTTCATCGCCGCCAGCACGCCGCGCATCGCGCGTGGCTTGAACACGCGGGTGAGCCGGGCGACGACGCGGGCGCGCAGGTCGGGCTGGAACGGGGCAGGCGGCGTGCGGCCTTTCTGGGCGATGGTGGCCAGCCAGATCTCCGCCTGATCGTCGGCGGCCTGCGCCAGCTCGTTGAACAGCGCCTCGCGCGGGGTGCCGCGCTCGCATTCCGCGACCACGCGGTAGAGCCAGGCCGACTGCTTTTCTTCCTGCCAGGATTCGTAGGGATCGCTCATGCGGACTGCCTCCGGTATTGAATGGCTTCGGCGAGATGCGCCGGCATGATCACGTCACTGTCCGCCAGGTCGGCCACGCTGCGTGCCAGCTTGAGCACGCGATGATAGGCGCGCGCCGACAGGTTCAAGCGGGCGATCGCCTGCTTGAGCAGGGTTTCCCCTGCCGCATCCGGCTGGCAGAACTGTTCGATCTCCCGGGTGCCGAGCGCGGCATTGGGCTTGCCCTGCCGCTGCATCTGGCGTGCGCGCGCCGCCTGCACGCGGTCGCGGATGGCCGCGCTGGGCTCGCCTGCGCCGGCCTGCATCAGTTCGTCCTGCGTCAGTGCCGGCACATGGATCTGGATGTCGATGCGGTCGAGCAGCGGCCCTGAAATGCGTGCGCGGTAGCGCGCGATCTGATCCGGCGTGTCGCGGCAGGCCTGGGTGGGGTGGCCGAGATAGCCGCAGGGGCAGGGATTCATCGCGGCGACGAGCTGGAAGCGCGCGGGGAAATCGGCCTGCCGCGCGGCGCGCGAAATCGTGATGCGGCCGGTTTCCAGCGGCTCGCGCAGCACCTCCAGCACCTGGCGTGAGAACTCCGGCAGCTCGTCGAGGAACAGCACGCCGTGGTGCGCCAGCGAGATCTCGCCCGGCCGCGGGTTGCCGCCGCCGCCGACCAGCGCGACCGCCGAGGCGGTGTGGTGCGGCGAGCGGAAAGGACGGCGTTGCCAATTTTCATGCCGAAATCCGCCGTTGAGCGAGGCGACGGCCGCCGCTTCCAGCGCCTCGGTCTCCTCCATCGGCGGCAGGATGCCGGGGAAGCGCGCGGCCAGCATCGACTTGCCGGTGCCGGGCGGCCCGGCCATCAGGACCGAATGGCCGCCGGCGGCGGCGACCTCGAGCGCGCGGCGCGCGGCATGCTGGCCTTTCACGTCGGCAAAGTCGGGATAGTCGGGCGCAGACTGAACGGCGTCCGCTTCGGGAACGGTGAGGGCTGTCTGTCCCGCGAGCCAGGCGCACACGTCGAGCAGGCTCGCCGCGCCCAGCGTCTCGACGCCGCGGGCGAGCGCCGCCTCGCTGGCCGAAGCGGCGGGCAGGACCAGTTGCCGGCCGGCGGTGCGCGTCGCCAGCGCCATCGCCAGCGCACCGCGTACCGGGCGCAGCTCGCCGGTCAGCGCCAGTTCGCCGGCGAACTCGGCGTGCTTGAGTTTATCGGGAGGAACCTGCCCGGAGGCGGCAAGAATGGCCAGCGCGATCGGCAGGTCGAAGCGTCCGGATTCCTTGGGCAGGTCGGCCGGCGCGAGGTTGACCGTGATGCGGCGCGCCGGGAACTCGTAGCGCGCGTTCTGGATCGCCGCACGCACGCGGTCGCGCGCTTCCTTGACTTCGGTTTCGGGCAGGCCGACCAGCGTGAAGGCCGGCAGGCCATTGGCCAGATGCGCCTCGACGACCACTTCGGGCGCGCTCATGCCGTTCAAGGCCCGGCTTTTGACGACGGCGACGGCCACCTGCTTACGCTTCTTCGCGCTGCTGTTTTTCCAGTTCGGCCAGGCGCGCTTCGAGTTGCGCGAGTTTCTCGCGGGTGCGCGCCAGCACCTCGGCCTGCACGTCGAATTCCTCGCGGCTCACCATGTCCAGCTTGCCGAGCATCGAGGTGACGCCGGCCTTCAGGTTCTGCTCGATGTCCCTGACGGGCGATTGCTTCAGAACTTCACTCAGCTTGCCGACCAGATCGTTGACGAATGACGGGTTGGGAAATTTCGGATTCGGGTTCATGGCTGCCTCCATAACGGGGAGAGTGTAGCAAGCACGCAGCCGAATGGCGTCAGGCGCGCCCGCTGCGGCGCGCGGCACGAAGAGGGTGCATGGCGATCGGACGGCGCACCAAGGAAGTGCGAACTATTGTGTATGCCGGCGATGGTGGTAACTAAGTTGTTGTATTTGCGAATGAAAAAATCTGGCACGCCTTGTGCTGAACGTGGAGTGCGATTTTGCGCGCCCTCATTCATACAGGAGAAATTCATGAAAAAACTTGTACACGCTTTGGTTCTGACCGGTCTGGTGGGCGCGCCCGCCTTCGCCATGGCTGACGAGGCCGCTTCGCCGCACACCCTGACCGCCAATGTCAGCCTTACCAGCAACTACGTCTTCCGTGGCATTTCCCAGACGGGCGGCGAGCCTGCCATTCAGGGCGGCTTTGACTACTCGCACAGCAGCGGTTTCTACCTCGGCACCTGGGGTTCCAATGTGGGTTGGCTGACGGAATTCCAGGGTTACAAGAGCGGCAGCATGGAACTCGACCTCTACGGCGGCTACCGCAACACCATCGGCCCCGTCAGCTATGACGTGGGGGCGATCCGCTACATGTATCCTGGCAGCAAGAATGCCGACACCAGCGCGCTTCTGGGTGCCTGGACCTCGGAGGCCTACGTTTCGGCGGGCTGGAAATGGTTCACGGCCAAATACTCCTATTACCTGAGCGATGCGGTGTTCGGCATCGGTCCCAACGCCAATGGTTCCTACTATCTGGACCTTTCCGGCAGCCTGCCCGTCGCAGACACCGGCGTGACGCTGGGTGCGCACTGGGGCACGTTCCACTTCAAGAACGTGAGCGCGGCGGACTACGACGACTGGAAGGTCAGCGCCGCCTATGACATGGGCAAGCTGGGCAAGCTGACGTCCGGCATGACCCTGGGCGTGGCGTACACCGATACCAATGCCGATAAAGGTTTCTGGACTGAATCAGCCACCGGCGAATATCTGGGCAAGGGCACGACCACCGTGTGGGTTTCCAAGGCTTTCTAACGTGCTGACCAGCCGGGGCGGTTCAAGAAACTGCTCCATTTTTTCTCTTGCCCTAATTCGGGAGGCATCATGAAATTCGTAACGGCAATCATCAAGCCGTTCAAGCTGGACGAAGTGCGCGAGGCGTTGTCCGCCATCGGCGTCACCGGCCTGACGGTTACGGAAGTAAAGGGATTTGGGCGGCAGAAGGGCCACACCGAGCTGTATCGCGGCGCGGAATACGTGGTCGACTTCCTGCCCAAAGTGAAGATCGAACTGGCCATCAAGGCCGAGTTGCTGGAACGCGTGATCGAGGCGATCGAGAAGGCGGCCAACACCGGCAAGATCGGCGACGGCAAGATTTTCGTCACCAGCCTGGAGCAGGTCGTGCGCATCCGCACGGGCGAATCCGGCCCCGACGCCCTGTGAGGAGCATGAACATGAAAAAGCTATTCGCTTCGTTGGGTTTGCTGTTTGCCCTGCTGTCTCCCAATCTCGTTCTGGCCGAGGACGCCCCCGCTGCCCCCGCAGCGCAGGCGACCGAAAGCCAGGCCGCGCCGGTTCCTGCGGCCGCTGCGCCGGCAGAGGCCGCTCCGGCGCCTGCTGCCGCACCGACGCCCAACAAGGGCGACACGTCCTGGATGCTGCTGTCGACTGTCCTGGTCATCATGATGTCGATCCCCGGACTCGCCCTGTTCTACGGCGGCCTGGTGCGCAGCAAGAACATGCTGTCGGTGCTGATGCAGGTGTTTTCCATCTTCTCGCTCATCGTGGTGCTGTGGGCGATCTATGGCTATTCACTGGCCTTCACCGAGGGCAATGCCTTCTTCGGCGGTTTCGACCGCTTGCTGCTGAAAGGCATCTTCAATTCGACTGACGGCAGCGTGGCGAACGCGGCAACGTTCAGCAAGGGCGTGGTGATTCCCGAGTTTGCCTTTGTCGCCTTCCAGGCCACGTTCGCGGCCATCACGGTTGCGCTGGTCGTCGGCTCGTTTGCCGAGCGCATGAAATTCTCCGCGGTGCTGCTGTTCTCCGCGCTGTGGTTCACCTTCTCCTACATTCCGATGGCGCACATGGTGTGGTTCTGGACCGGTCCGGATGCGATTACGGATGCCGCCAGCCTGGCCACGGAAACGGCCAAGGCAGGCTGGCTGTTCCAGAAAGGCGCGCTCGACTTCGCCGGCGGCACGGTCGTGCACATCAATGCCGCGATCGCGGGTCTGGTCGGTGCGTTCGTGGTGGGCAAGCGCATCGGCTACGGCAAGGAATCGATGACGCCGCACAGCCTGACCATGACCATGATCGGCGCCTCGCTGCTGTGGGTGGGCTGGTTCGGTTTCAACGCGGGTTCTGCGCTGGAGGCGGGCGGCACGGCTGCGCTGGCGTTCATCAACACGCTGAATGCGACCGCTGCGGCTGCCCTGACCTGGAGCTTCGCCGAGTGGCTGCTCAAGGGCAAGCCCTCCATGCTGGGTGCGGCGTCGGGCGCGGTGGCCGGCCTGGTCGCCATCACCCCGGCCTGCGGCTGGGTGGGCGTCGGCGGCGCACTGGCCATCGGTGCGCTGGCAGGTGTGGCGTGCCTGTGGGGCGTCACCGGGCTGAAGAAGCTGCTCGGCGCCGACGATGCGCTGGACGTGTTCGGCGTGCACGGCATCGGCGGTATCCTCGGCGCCCTGCTGACGGGCGTGTTCAACAACTGGAGCCTCGGCGGCACGGGCATCATCGACTACGTGAACAACACGGTGGTCAATACCAGCATCGCTTCCCAGCTGTGGATTCAGGCACAGGCCGTGCTGACCGCGCTGGTCTGGTCGGGCGTGGTGGCCTTCGTCTGCTACAAGCTGGTGGATATCACCATCGGCCTGCGCGTACCGGAAGAGCAGGAGCGCGAAGGGCTGGATACCACCCAGCATGGCGAGCGCGCCTACAGCATGTAAGCCTTCCTTTCTTTGACGGAAGTTTGGGGCGCCCGCAGGGCGCCCCTTTTTATTGGCGATCGTCGCACTTTCATGGCGCTGCTCAATGAGCCGGCAAGATTTTTGATGTGTTCGCTGCCGCTTTCCTTTATTAAGGCCAAAACGGTGCGCTTGCGCACTAAAAGAAAGCCTTCTTCACGCCGGCAGAATTGGCGTGAAGTGTTGATTAGTCCTTTTTATTCATGAGGATAGATTGACATGTGAACCATGGCACGGGGGTTGCTAAGAGGTAATTGAATATTACGAATATTCACTTCAGTAATACCCGCCTATCAAGGAGCCCACCATGAATGTGAAGCACATCAGAAGCACCCTGAAGACTCTGTTTGCCCGGTTGGTGATTCCCGCCGCCGCGGCCATATCCATTTCGGTCCATGCCGCCCAGCCGCTCAAGGTCGGCTACAGCGACTGGCCGGGCTGGGTGGCCTGGCAGGTGGCCATCGACAAGGGCTGGTTCAAGGAGGCTGGCGTCGCGGTCGACTTCGAGTGGTTCGACTATTCCGCGTCCATGGATGCGTTCTCGGCCGGCAAGATCGACGCCGTGACCATGACCAACGGCGATGCCCTGGTCACCGGCGCGGCCGGTGGCAAGAGCGTCATGATCATGCTGACCGACTATTCCAACGGCAACGACATGATCGTGGCCAAGCCCGGAATCAAGTCGCTGAAGGAACTCAAGGGCAAGAAGGTCGCCGTCGAAGAGGGTCTGGTCGAGCACCTGCTGCTGCTCAACGGCCTCAAGAAGGCCGGCATGAAGGAATCGGACGTCACCCTGGTCAACGCCAAGACCAACGAGATGCCGCAGGTCCTTGCCTCCGGCGACGTCGCCGCGATCGGCGCCTGGCAGCCGATCGCCGGCCAGGCCATGAAGTCCGTGCCCGGCTCGCGTCCGGTCTACACTTCGGCCAACGAGCCCGGCCTGATCTACGACGTGCTCGCGGTCAGCCCGGCCAGCGCCAAGCAGCACAAGGCCGAGTGGCTGAAGGTGGTCAAGGTGTGGGACAGGGTCGTGAAGTACATCAACGATCCCAAGACCCAGCCCGATGCCGTCAAGATCATGGCGGCCCGGGTCGGCGTCACGCCGCAAGTCTACCTGCCCCTGCTCAAGGGCACGCATCTGCTGAGCCTGGCCGACGGCAGGAAGGTCTACGTCAAGGCTGCCGGTTTCGGCTCGCTCTACGGTTCGTCCAAGGTGGCCGACGACTTCAACGTCGCCAACGGCGTCTACAAGGCGCACCAGGACGTCGACAGCTATATCGACCCGTCCTTCACCAACGCCAAGTAATTCCTTGACCGGCCCAGCCTGACAACGGAGCAGAGACACGCATGATTTCCAGACTATTCGGTCGCGCTGCGGACATCGATGCTCGCAAGCGCACGCTGCTTGGAATCGGCTCGTTTCTGCTGCCGTTGCTGGCCTGGTGCCTCATCAGCTATACCCCGTTCATCTGGCATCCCAAGGTGCTCGTCACCGATCCGGGCGGCGTGGATTATTTCCAGGTCGACATGCTGGTGGACAAGGCCATGTTCAAGGAGGAGGTCGCCAACATGCAGCAGGCGCACCTTGCCCTGCCGCAGGGCCGGCCGTCCAACCCGATTTACCTGCCGGCGCCCGATGAAGTGGCGAAGGCTTTCTACAACGGTTTCGTCAATCCGCCCAGGAACACCGACGTGCCCTCGATGCCGGCCAGCCTGTGGCACAGCATCCAGATCATCTTCTGGGGTTTCCTGATCTCGTCGGTCATCGGCGTGCCGCTCGGCATCCTGTCCGGCACCTATGCCACCCTGGGCCGCCTGAACGAGCCCTTCATCGAATTCTTCCGCTACCTGCCGGCGCCGGCCTTCGGCGCGCTGGCGGTGGCCATCCTGGGCATCTACAACGGTCCCAAGATCGCGATCATCGTCATCGGCACCCTGTTCCAGCAGGTGCTGATCATCGCCAACACCACCCGCAAGCTGGAGACCACCCTGATCGAGGCCGCCCGCACCCTGGGCAGCAAGAATCTGAAGCTGCTGACCAAGGTGGTGGTGCCGGGCATCCTGCCGGACCTCTACCGCGACCAGCGCATCCTGCTCGGCTGGGCCTGGACCTACCTGATCGTGGCCGAACTGATCGGCACCAGTTCGGGCATCACCTGGTTCATCACCCAGCAGGCGCGCTACCAGCATTTCGACAACGTCTACGCCGCCATCATGACCATCGGCCTCATCGGCTTCGGCAGCGACCTGGTCCTGGCCCGGCTCGGCCGGCGGCTGTTCCCCTGGGACCGCACCCAGGACCGCCAGTGAGGACATGCGCATGAACCTGATCGCCCCCTGTCTGCCCAGTTATCTCGACCAGTCCGACGAGGTGCGGGCGCGCTTCGAGCGCATCCGCAGCCGCGAGGTGATCCTCGAAGTGCGCAAGCTCGGCAAGCGCTACCGCTCGCCCCAGGGCGAGGTGGAGGCCCTGCGCGGCATCGACTTCAGCGTCCGCCGGCGCGAGTTCGTCTGCGTCATCGGCCCCTCCGGTTGCGGCAAGTCGACCCTGATCCGCATCCTGGCCGGCCTCGACAGGCACACCTCGGGCGAGGCCCTGCTCGACGGCAAGCCGATTACCGGCCCCGGCCAGGACCGCGGCATGGTGTTCCAGGGCTACTCGCTGTTCCCCTGGCTGACGGTCAAGAAGAACGTCATGTTCGGCCCGCGCATGAAGGGCGAGGGCTACGACCAGGCCGAGCGCGACGCCAAGCTCTGGCTCGAACTGGTCGGCCTGGAGAAATTCGCCGACGCCTATCCGCACCAGCTTTCCGGCGGCATGCGCCAGCGCGTCGCGATCGCCCGCGCGCTCGTCAACCAGCCGCGCATCCTGCTGATGGACGAGCCGTTCGGCGCGCTCGACGCGCAGACCCGCGCCAAGATGCAGTCGCACCTGATCGACATCTGGAAGAACATCGACGTCACGGTGCTGTTCATCACCCACGACCTCGACGAGGCAATTTATCTCGCCGACCGCATCCTGGTGCTGAAGGCGCATCCGGGCGAGGTGCAGGAAGTGATCGAGGTGCCGGTGCCGAGGCCGCGTATGCCCGGCCAGTTCAACTCGCCCGAATTCCGTGCCACCAAGGCCCGGCTGGAGACGCTCATCCACCCGGCGCCGGAACCGTTGCCGGAAGACGAGCAGGCCGTGAAGCCGCACATGATTCGCTTCACCGACGTGCACGACAACGTGGAGTGACACCATGATCTGGGCGAATCTCACCTGGTCCGAAATTCCCGACGTGCTGGCCCGCTGCGGCCACGCCGCGATCCTGCCGGTCGGCGCGACCGAGCAGCACGGGCCGCACCTCGGTTGCGGCGTCGATTTCGTGATCGCCGAGCAGCTCTGCGCCGCCGTCGCCGCGCAGACCGGCGTGCCCATGCTGCCGACGCTGCCCTACGGCTGTTCTCTCGGTCACAGCCGGCGCTGGCCGGGCACGATCGCGCTGCAACCCGTCACCCTCATCGAACTGGTCAAGCAGATCGGCGACTGGGCGTATCACAGCGGCGTGCGTCGCCTGTTCATCGTCAACGCCCACGTCACCAATGCCGCGCCGCTGCGCTGCGCGCTGGAGATGCTGCGCGCCGAGCACGACGACCTGATGGTGGCGGTGATCAACACCGCGACCCTCAGCGAACGGGTGCGCGCGTTCCATTCCGCCGATGCCGCCGACTGGCACGCCAACGACGCTGAGACCTCGATCATGCTGGCCATCGCCCCCGAAGGCGTACGCCCGGACAAGCTCGCGGAGGCCGACGACCCCGACCGCACCTGCGGCTGCATCTTCGCCCATCCGGTCAACCGCACCAGCCTGAATGGCGTCACCGGCACGCCCAGCCTCGCCAATGCGGAGAAAGGCCGGCGCTGGTTCGACTGGCTGGTGGCGGATCTTGCTGAACTGGTTTCAAAAGGCTGTGCCGAGGACGCACCGCTGCTTCATTCCTATTTCGGGGACGCCGTCCCCGCCACTACCCGATAGACAAGGACGCATCATGAACACGATCGACGACACCGCCGTGCTGGACAAGCCGGACACCGCCACGCACCATTCGTCCGAGGCGACGGCCCAATTGCAGCGCGAGCTGATCGACAAGGGCGTGAAATACTGCATCGGCGCCTACGTCGACATCCACGGCGTGCCCAAGGCCAAGGTCGTGCCGATCGGCCACCTCGGCCAGATGGCCCGGGGCTCCGAACGCTACACCGGCTACGCGCTGGACGGTCTCGGCCAGGCGCCCAACGACGACGAGCTGACCTCGGTGCCGGACCTCGACCGCGCCATTCAGCTGCCCTGGGAACCGAAGATCGCCTGGATCCCGGCCGACAACCATTTCCAGGGCAAACCGTATGCGCTGAATACCCGCGTCGCCCTGAAGAACCAGCTGGCCGAGGCGGCCGAGCTCGGCTATGGCATGAACCTCGGCATCGAGTGCGAGATCTTCCTGTTGAAGCAGAACGAGGACGGCAGCCTGTCGGTGCCCGTCGCCGACGACAAGCTGACCAAGCCCTGCTACGACGTGCGCGGCTTCGTCGACAACTTCTCCTGGCTGGACAAGGTGGCCACCTCGATCAACGATCTCGGCTGGGACCTGTATTCCTTCGACCACGAGGATGCCAACGGCCAGTTCGAGTTCGACTTCAACTACGCCGATGCGCTGACCACCTGCGACCGCCTGACCTTCTTCCGCTTCATGGCCAAGCACTACGCCAAGGAGGAGGGCCTGCTCGCCACCATGATGCCCAAGCCTTTCGCCGACAAGACCGGCAACGGCGCCCACTTCAACATGTCGATCTACGACCTCGCGACTGGCAGGAACCTGTTTGCCTGCGCACCCGAGAACGACCCCCACGGCATCGGCCTGACCCCGCTCGGCTACAGCTTCGTGGCCGGCATCCTCAAGCACGGCCGCGCCCTGTGCGCCGTGTTCGCGCCGACGGTGAACAGCTACAAGCGTCTGGTCCGGCGCGGCGCCATGAGCTACTTTTCGTGGGCGCCGGTGTTCAACTCCTGGGGCTCCAACAACCGCACCAACTCGGTGCGCATCCCGGCCGGCGGCGGCCGCTGCGAATCGCGCAACGCCGACGGCGCGGTCAACCCCTACCTGGCCACCACCCTGGTTCTGGCCGCTGGTTTGGAAGGCATCCGCGAAGGGCTGAATCCGGGCAACCCGAACGAGGACAACCTGTACGCCATCGGCGACGACGAACGCCGCGCGCGCGGCATCGAGTTCCTGCCCCAGACCCTGCAGGAGGCGGTCGCCGCCTTCGCCGCCGACCCGCTGGTCGAGGCCACGCTCGGAAAGGAACTGCGCGACGAGTTCATTCGCTACAAGACCGAAGAGTGGGAGACCTACCATCTGTGCGTGAGCAAGTGGGAAGTCGAGCGCTACAGCTACATGTTTTGAGCCATGAAGCCGAACCCCCTGGACAAGCCCGTCGCCCTGGTCAGCCGCATCAGCGTCTCGCTGCCGCCCGACCTGTTGTCCGAACTGGACCGGATGGTGGAGAGCCGCGGCTACGACAGCCGCTCGCAGGCCATCGGCGAAATGGTTCATTACCAGCTGGCCGAGCACAAGCGGGCGCTCGGCAACGAGGTCATGGCGGGTGCCCTCACTCTGCTCTACAACCGTTCCACGCGCGGCCTGCAGGGGCGGCTTGCGGATCTGCAATATCAATACATCGACGAAGTGGTCAGCTCGCTGCATGTGCACCTGACCGAGGACCGCATGCTGGAGGTGCTGCTGGTGCAGGGCCCGGCCGCCAAGTTGCAGGCCATCGCCAATGAGATGATCGCCCAGCGCGGCGTCATCACCGGCCGTCTGCAGTTGCTGGCGGCGGTGATCCCGCCGTTGCATGCGCCAGGTACCGCCGCCTGATCTATCGACTGGATTTCACATGGCACAACATCTCAACCCCATTCCCCCGGCGCTGTTCCTGTGGGAGGAAGCCTTGCCCGGCGGCTGTCACTGGTCGGGCATCCTGCGCCGCGGCAGCGCACTCAGGCTCACCGACCTGACCGGCCGCGCCAACGTCGCGGCGCTGTTCTACAACGCCGAGGAAAAGCTCGAGCGCTACAACATGCCCGACACCCTGAAGGCGCAGCACACCGCGCACCTGACGACGGGGCATGCGCTCTATTCCGACATGGGTCACGTGCTGTGCTCGGTCATTGCCGATACCTGCGGCTGGCATGACCCCGTGTGCGGCGTCAGCAACGCCGAGATGGTGAAGGTGAAATATGGCGAGGCGACCTATCAGACCCATCGCAATGCCATGCACCGCAACGGCCGCGACGGCCTGCTCGTCGAGCTCGGCAAGTGGGGGCTGGGCAAGCGCGACGTGGTGCCGAACGTGAACTTCTTCAGCAAGGTGGCCGCCAACGAGGTTGGCAAGCTGCATTTCGATGAATCGAACTCGCGCCCCGGCGCCTACCTTGATCTACGCTTCGAGATGAACGTGCTGGTGGTGCTGTCCGCCGCGCCGCATCCGCTCGACACGCGTCCCGACTACGCGCCGGGCGACGTCATGCTGACTGCGTGGAAGGCCGGCGCGCCGGGCGCGGACGACGCTTGTCGTAATTCGTGCCCGGAAAACCAGCGCGGCTTCTATCAAACCGAAATTCTGTATCGCTGAGACCAACATGAGCACCTTCAACCTCGTCGAAAGCTCGCTTGACCCGAAAAATGCCGTGATCGATGCCGTGGTCGATGCCGGCGATCCCTGGCTGCATGAAATCAAAAAAGGCCAGGTCTTCCGCATTCTCGACCTCGAAGGCAACCAGGCGGTCGACACCCTGTTCTTCAATGCGCGCGACCCCGAGGAGCGCTACAGCGCCGCCGACACCGTGCGCGCGCAGGGCGCCTTGTATCTCACCGCCGGCACCCAGCTGATGTCGACCGAAGGCCGGGTGATGCTGACGATCACCGCCGACACCTGCGGCCGCCACGACACGCTGGGCGGCGCCTGCTCGTGCGAGAGCAACACCGTGCGCTACGCGCTGAACAAGCGGCCGATGCACTCCTGCCGCGACAGCTTCCTGCACGCGCTGGCGCACTATGACGGCGGGCTCACCAAGCGCGACATCACCAGCAATATCAACTTCTTCATGAACGTGCCGGTGACGCCCGAGGGCGGGCTCATCTTCGCCGACGGCGTGTCGGCGCCGGGCAAGTACGTCGAGATGCGCGCCGAGATGGACGTGCTGTGCCTCATCTCCAACTGCCCGCAGCTCAACAACCCGTGCAACGCCTACAACCCGACCCCGATCCGGGTATTGATCTGGGACGCGGACGCCCAATAACAAGCCGAGCCAATAACCAATAACAATCCTCGGCGGGACGGCCCGCCGCGGAGACTGCACGCGGGACGACCCGCAAGGAAGCAAACCATGTTCGACAAGGTCCTCATCGCCAACCGCGGCGCCATCGCCTGCCGCATCATCCGCACCCTGCGCACCATGGGGGTGAAGTCGGTGGCCGTCCATTCCGAGGCGGACCGCCACAGCCTGCACGTGCGCCTCGCCGACGAGGCGGTCGAGATCGGCCCGGCGCCGGCGGCGCAGAGTTACCTGCGTGCCGAGAAGATACTGGAAGCCGTGAAGGCCACCGGCGCCCAGGCGATCCATCCCGGCTACGGCTTCCTCTCCGAGAACCCCGGCTTCGCCGAGGACTGCGCCGCCGCCGGCATCGCCTTCATCGGCCCCGGCCCGGACCAGATGCGCGCCTTCGGCCTCAAGCACACTGCGCGTGATCTGGCCGAGCGCAACAAGGTGCCGTTGCTTCCGGGTTCCGGGTTGTTGAGTGATGCCGGCCACGCCCAGGCCGAAGCCGCGCGCATCGGCTACCCGGTGATGCTGAAGAGCACCGCCGGCGGCGGCGGCATCGGCATGCGCCTGATCTGGAGCAGCGACGAACTGGTGGAAGCCTTCCAGTCGGTGGAGCGTCTCGCCCGCGCCAACTTCAAGGAGGCCGGCATTTTCCTCGAAAAATATGTCGAGCATGCGCGCCATATCGAAGTGCAGATCTTCGGTGACGGCAAAGGTCACGTCGTCGCGCTGGGCGAGCGCGACTGCTCGGTGCAGCGGCGCAACCAGAAGGTCATCGAGGAGACCCCGGCGCCCGGCCTCACCGAGTCTCAGCGGTCGAGCCTGCTCGCCACCGCGGTGCGTCTGGGCGAGGCGGTCGGCTACCGTTCCGCCGGCACGGTCGAGTTCGTTTACGACACCTTGAGCGGGGAGTTCTATTTCCTCGAAGTGAACACCCGCCTGCAGGTCGAGCACGGCGTCACCGAGGAAGTCACCGGCGTCGACCTGGTCGAGTGGATGGTGAAGGAAGCGGCAGGCGAACTGGACCTCGCCGGTTTCAGGGCCGAGCCCAAAGGCGCCTCGATGCAGGTGCGCCTCTATGCCGAAGACCCGGGCAAGGACTTCCAGCCCGCCGCCGGCGTGCTGACCGAAGTCAGATTTCCGCAGGACGCGCGCATCGAAACCTGGGTCGAACGCGGTAGCGACGTGCCGCCGTTCTACGATCCCATGGTGGCGAAGCTCATCGTCAAGGGACGCGACCGCGCCGAGGCGCTGGCCAGGATGCAGCAGGTGCTGGCCCACACCCGCGTCGCCGGCATCGAGACCAACCTCGGCTATCTCGCCCAGATCGTGCGCGACGCGGTGTTCAGGGAAGGGCGCCAGACCACGCGCTACCTCAACGCCTTCCATTACCACCCGGCGACCCTCGATGTCATCGAGCCCGGCGTGCAGAGCAGCATCCAGGACTGGCCGGGCCGCACCGGCTACTGGGACGTCGGCGTGCCGCCGTCGGGTCCGATGGATGCGCTGGCGCTGCGCCTCGCCAACCGCCTCGCCGGCAACGAAGAGGGCGCGGCCGCGCTGGAACTGACCGTGGCCGGTCCCACGCTGCGCTTCAACTGCGACGCGCGGATCGCGCTGGCCGGTGCCGACATGGGCGCCGAGTTGGACGGGCAACCGCTCGCCAACTGGGCTGCGCACGAGGTCAAAGCAGGCAGCATCCTCAAGCTCGGCGCGATCAGGGACACCGGCTGCCGCGCCTATCTCGCGGTGCGCGGCGGCTTCGACGTGCCGGATTATCTCGGCAGCAAATCGACCTTCACCCTCGGCCAGTTCGGCGGCCACGCCGGGCGCACGCTGCGGGTCGGCGACGTGCTGCATATCGAGGCGGCAGAATCCTCGAACATAGACCACGCGCTGCCCGCCGCAGCGATCCCCGTCTACAGCCACGCCTGGGAAATCGGCGTGCTCTATGGCCCGCACGGCGCACCGGATTTCTTCACCGACGCCGACATCGAGATGTTCTTTTCCACCGACTGGGAAGTGCATTACAACTCCAGCCGCACCGGCGTCAGATTGATCGGCCCGCGCCCGCAGTGGGCGCGCAAGGACGGCGGCGAAGCCGGCCTGCATCCGTCAAACATCCACGACAACGCCTACGCCATCGGCGCGGTCGACTTCACCGGCGACATGCCGGTGATCCTCGGCCCCGACGGCCCCAGCCTCGGCGGCTTTGTCTGCCCGGCCACCATCGTGCAGGCCGAGTTGTGGAAGATGGGCCAGTTGCGCCCGGGCGACACGGTGCGCTTCAAGCGCCTGTCGCAACAGCAGGCAGAGCGCATGGAAGCGGCGCAGGACGCAGCTATCGCCAGTCTCGCTGCGCCTGAATTGATCGCCGATGGCGCTCCGCTCGCCGAACCCGTACTGCATCGCACGCCGGAAACCGACAACCCCGTCGCCGTGGTTTACCGCCGCGCCGGCGACAAGTACCTGCTGGTCGAATACGGTCCGCTGGTGCTCGACCTCAACCTGCGCTTCCGCGTGCATGCGCTGATGACGACGCTGCAGGCCGATGCCGTGCCGGGCATCCTCGACCTCACCCCGGGCATCCGCTCGCTGCAGGTGCACTACGACTCGCGCGTGCTGCCGCTGTCCAAACTGATGGACCTGCTGCTGGCCACGGAAAAGGCGCTGCCCGCCATCGAGGACATGCAGGTGCCGACCCGCATCGTGCACATCCCGCTGTCGTGGGACGACGCCGCCACCAAGCTCGCGATCGAGAAATACATGCAGTCGGTGCGCAAGGATGCGCCGTGGTGCCCGAGCAACATCGAGTTCATCCGCCGCATCAACGGCCTCGACAGCATCGAGGAGGTGAAGCGCATCGTCTTCGACGCCAGCTACCTGGTGATGGGCCTGGGCGACGTCTACCTCGGCGCGCCGGTGGCGACGCCGGTCGACCCGCGCCATCGCCTCGTCACCACCAAGTACAACCCCGCACGCACCTGGACCCCGGAGAACGCCGTCGGCATCGGTGGCGCCTACCTATGCGTGTACGGCATGGAAGGCCCCGGCGGCTACCAGTTCGTCGGCCGCACGCTGCAGATGTGGAACCGCTGGCGCCAGACCGCCGAGTTCACCGACGGCAAGCCGTGGCTGCTGCGCTTCTTCGACCAGGTGCGCTTCTTCCCGGTGAGCGCGGACGAACTGCTGAAGATCCGCGAGGATTTCCCGCTCGGCCGCTATCAGCTGAAGATCGAGGAAACCACCTTCAGCCTCAAGCAATACAACGCTTTCCTCGCCGACAACGTCGCGTCCATTACCGCCTTCAAGTCGCAGCAGCAGGCCTCGTTCGACGCCGAGCGCGAACGCTGGCGCGCCAGCGGCCAGGCCGAGTACGCCAGCGATCTGACCGTCGCCGAAGCCGCCCCCGACAGCGAGCTCGATTTGCCCGAGAACGGCCGCGCCATCGCCAGCCATGTCGCCGGCAATGTGTGGAAGGTCGAAGTGGAAGCGGGGGCCACGGTGAAACAGGGCGATCCGCTGGTCATCGT
The DNA here is from genome assembly GCA_021802945.1 of Pseudomonadota bacterium. Lineage (GTDB taxonomy): Bacteria > Pseudomonadota > Gammaproteobacteria > Burkholderiales > Thiobacillaceae > Thiobacillus. Next base: position 7,057 of record JAJZRE010000031.1, on the reverse strand, counting down.
CGAATCGATGAAGATGGAGTTCGCGGTGATGGCGCCGTGCGACGGCCGGATACATAAAGTTTTCTGTCGCGAGGGTGGCCAGGTGAGTGCGGGCCAGGACCTGCTGGTGCTGGTGAGCGAGTGAGGTGCGCAGCATGAATATTTCCCTCGACATCACCGCCCTGCGCTGCCTGTATCGGTCCGGCGACCTCACTCCGTTGGCTCTGGTGGAGGAACTTCTTGCCCGCATGGCCGGCGAGGACACGCACCACATCTGGATCAGCCGCCTCGGCGACGACGCCTTGCGTGCCTACGCCAGAAATCTGGAGGGCAAGGACATCGCGAGCCTGCCGCTCTACGGCATCCCCTTCGCCATCAAGGACAACATCGACCTCGCCGGCCTGCCTACCACTGCCGCCTGCCCCGAGTTTGCCTACACGCCGGAACGCAGCGCCACCGTCGTGCAGCGCCTCATCGACGCCGGCGCGATTCCCCTCGGCAAGACCAACCTCGACCAGTTCGCCACCGGACTCAACGGCACCCGCTCGCCCTACGGCGCCTGCCGCAACGCCTTCGACCCCGACTTCATCTCCGGCGGCTCCAGCTCCGGCTCGGCCGTCGCCGTCGCGCTCGGCCTGGCGAGCTTTTCGCTCGGCACCGACACCGCCGGCTCCGGCCGCGTGCCCGCCGCGTTCAATAACCTCGTCGGCCACAAGCCCAGCTGCGGCGCGCTGTCGACCCGTGGCGTGGTACCCGCGTGCCGCTCGCTCGACGCGGTGTCGATCTTCGCGCTGACCGCCGAGGATGCCGAGCGCGTGCTGGCGGTCGCCGCCGGTTTCGACGCCGCCGATGAATACTCGCGCCCGCTGGGGCCGCACGGCTTCGACTTCGGCCGCGCGGCCGGTTTCCGCTTCGGCGTGCCGATGCAGAAGGACCTGGCGTTTTTCGGCAACGCCGAGGCGGAGCGGCTGTTTGGCGAGGCGGTGGAACGGACGAAGACACTGGGCGGTACGCCGGTCGCAGTCGACCTCGCCCCTTTCCTCGAAACCGCGCGCCTGCTCTACGGCGGCCCCTGGGTCGCCGAGCGCTACCTCGCCATTCGCGACTTCTTCGACGCGCAGCCGGACAAGGTGTTTCCGCCGGTGCGCGACATCATCGCCGGTGGCCGCGCCATCAGCGCCGCCGATACCTTCGCCCATCGCTACAGGCTGCGCGCGTTCAAGCGCGTGTGCGATGCGGTGTGGAACGACATCGACGTGATGCTCACCCCCACCGCTGGCACGATCTATCGCGTGGACGAAATGGAAGCCGATCCCATCCGCCTCAATTCCAGTCTCGGCACTTACACCAACTTCATGAACCTGCTCGACCTCGCCGCCACCGCCGTGCCGGCCGGGTTCCAGAACAACGGCCTGCCGTTTGGCGTCACCATCATCGCGCCGCCGCATCAGGACGGTCCGCTGCTGCACCTGGCTTCACGTATGCAGCAGGCGCTCGGCGGCAAACTGGGGGCCACCGCACATGCGTTACCGCCTGCCGAGTCGCTGAATCTGCTGCCGGACGGCCAGGTGCGCGTCGCCGTCGTCGGTGCCCACCTCTCTGGCCTGTCGCTCAATCATCAGCTCACCGAACGCAACGCGCGCCGGGTGAGCACGACGCAGACCGCGCCTAAATACCGCTTCTACGCTCTGCCAGACGGCAAGCGACCCGGCCTCATCAAAGTGCAAGATGGCGGCATCTCCATCGCCTGCGAAGTCTGGGAAATGCCCGGCAGCCAGTTCGGTTCCTTCGTTGCCGGCATCCCCGCGCCGCTCGGCATCGGCAAAGTGGAACTGGCCGATGGATCGATTGTGAACGGGTTCATTTGCGAAGGCATCGGCGTGGCCGATGCGCGGGACATTACTGAGTTCGGTGGCTGGCGGGTGTGGTTGAATAACCAGGGCAAATGACTAAAAACGCCCCGTTGTGTTGGAAGATTTTGCGAGGCCTTGGCTCAATAATCTTTTCTTGCCAATCCCATCAGGATTCCTTGCCTGATTAAGCCAAACCCCCCAACAAATGCCCCCCATGTTTGAAATTTAATTTTCAGTAACGGGATGGCGATTGCGAAAACAATAACTGCAAGCCCAATGGCCAAGTCAATGATGGCCAACTTTCGTATAAATCTATGAGGGTGTTTATAGGTCACACCATTTAATTTTTTAGCATGCCTTAAATCTTTCCTAATGCCTAATCGATACGCTTTCCAGATGAGATACACGCCAGCCGTCCATACAAGCAGGTAGAAGATAATGACGACCCAAATCATGGCCAATAATTTACCGGTTGAAGCGCTCGATGCAGCCTTTCAGCGTATCGACGTTCTTTGCATCGAGGGTGCAATTGCCTGACTTGAGCGAGCGGCTCCTGCGGCTGTCGCTGGCGCGGCTGGCCGGTGCCACCTGCTGCACGTCGTCCCTTTCGGCGAGGTGCAGGGTACCGAGCTGCTTCTCCGCCGCATCGAGCTGCTTCTGTTTCTCGGTTATGGACTTCGCGGACTCGGCGAGTTTCTGCTCAGCCTCAGTACGTCTGGCCTGCTCCGCCTCCAGCGCTTTCCGGGTGTCAGCAATGGCCCCGGCATTTTCCGCCAGCGCCGTTTCCAGCCGCCGGTTTTCCGCAAGCTGCTCGCCGAACAGGCTTTCGAGGCGGGTGTGGGCACCGGAGGTGGAGGCCGAGTAGGCGGCGAGGGACGCTGCCAGCGTCTTCTCCGCGTCGGCGCGCCTGGCCTGTTCGTCTTCGAACGCCTTCTGGATTTCGGCGCTGGGACGGGTTTGCTTCGAAAGCGCCGCTTCCCGGCGCAGGCTGTCATTGAGCACGCGGTCGAGCTGTTGCTGGAACAGGGTGTAGGCGAGGGCGCCGCCGCCGATGCCGCCGGCGAGCAGCACGCCGACATGGATCAGGAGTGCGCGCAGACGGCGTTTCGGCTTGGGGGCTTCGGCGGGCGTCTCAACCGGGGCGGCCGACGCACTGCGCCGCGCCTCCGATCTGTCCGGCCTGGATCCGCGCCTGTCATCGGTGTCGTCGGCCTTCTCCTGCTCCCCGCCGGCTTTCTCGCGCAGCCGCTGCAGGAAGGCGATGCCGGCGTCGAGCACGGCCGTCACCCGGGTACGCACCCGGGTGCGTAGCGCGCGCCTGGCGTGCGCCGACAGGCTTTCTTCCGCCGCCGGCGCGTCAGTCGGATCGCGGGAGCGTGGGCTCGCGGCAGGGGCGGTGGAAGCGTTCAAGCAGGTCTCGCATCGGCGTCATTGTTAATAGGGGTATCGGCCCGTGCGTGAATTACTGAATGCGCCGGCCGTGATGCGGCCGGTCAGGGGTCGAGCTGCAGCGCGGCCAGCCGCGCGTAGAGCCCGCCCCGCTTGCGCAGATCCTCCGGCGTGCCGGTCTCCACGATGCGGCCGCCGTCCATCACCACGATACGGTCGACCTTCTGCACCGTGGCCAGCCGGTGCGCGATGACCAGCGTGGTGCGCCCCTGCATGGCGGCGCCGAGGCCTTGCTGCACCAGGACTTCCGATTCCGCGTCGAGGGCGCTGGTGGCCTCGTCGAGCAGCAGCAGCGGCGCGCCCTTCAGGATGGCGCGGGCGATCGCGATGCGCTGGCGCTGGCCGCCGGACAGGCGGGTGCCGCGTTCGCCGAGGAAGGTCTGGTAGCCTTCGGGCAGGCGCTCGACGAATTCGTCCACCAGGGCGGCCCGGGCCGCGCGGAGGACGTCTTCGTCGCTGGCGGTGGCGCGGCCGTAGCGGATGTTCTCCAGGGCGTTGGCCGAGAAGATCACCGGGTCCTGCGGCACGATGGCGATGCCCGTGCGCAGGTCGCGCAGGCGCAGTTGGCGGATGTCCTGCCCGTTGAGCCGGATTGCCCCTTCGGACACGTCGTAGTAGCGCAGCAGCAGCTGGAACAGCGTGGTCTTGCCGGCGCCGGAGGGGCCGACCAGCGCGACGCTTTCGCCCGGCGCGATGTCCAGGCAGATGTCGTCGAGCGCGCGGGCGTCCGGGCGGGCCGGATAGCGGAAACCGACGTGCTCGAAGCGGATCGCCGCCCGGGCCGGCTGCGCCGGCGCTTGCGGCCTGGACGCCTCGCGGATGGCCGGTTCGGCGTGCAGCAGGTCGAGCAGCCGCTCCGTCGCCCCGGCGGCGCGCATCACGTCGCCCCACACTTCCGACAGGGTGCCGACGCCGCCGGCCACCAGCGCCGCGTAGAGGACGAAGGAGGCCAGCTGGCCGCCGGTCAGGGTGCCGTCGTGCACCTGGCGGGCGCCGACCCAGAGCACGAAGATGATCGTTCCCATCACGGCGGTGATGATCAGGGCCGTGAGCGCGGCGCGCACGCGCGTGCGCCGGATCGCGGTGACGAAGCTGGCCTCGGTGCGCGCGGCGAAGCGCCGCGCTTCCTGCTGTTCCTGGGTATAGGCCTGCACCGTCGGCATGGCGTTGAGGATTTCGCCCGCCAGGGCCGAGGCGTCGGCGATCCGGTCCTGCGATTCCCGCGAGAGCGTCCTGACCTTGCGGCCGATGGCGAGGATGGGCAGCGTCAGCAGGGCCATCAGGCCCAGGTTGAGGGAAAACAGATGGAGGCTGGTGACGGCCAGCATGATCATGCCGCCGACGAACTGGAACAGGCTGCGCAGGCCCATCGAAATCGAGCTGCCGACCACGGTCTGGATCAGCGTCGTGTCGCCGGTCAGCCGCGACAGCACTTCGCCGGTCCGCAGGGTCTCGAAGAACTGCGGCGACTGCGACAGTACGCGCGCATAGACGGCGCTGCGCAGGTCCGCCGTCGCCCGTTCGCCGATCCATGCGACGGTGTAGTAGCGCGCCGCCACGGTGAGCGCCCAGATGCCCGCCAGCCCGAACAGGGCGATGAAATGCCCGTTCAGGCTCAAGGCGCCGAGCAGCCCGCCACTCGGCTGCGCCGGTTTGCCGAAGCCGGAATCGATGAGGTCGCGGAATGCCAGCGGCACCAGCAGAAGGGTGGCGGAAGCCAGGCACAGCAGGACGAACGCCAGCGCAATGCGCGCGCGGTAGGGCCGCAGGAAGGGCCACAGGCCTTTCAGGGCCGCCAGCGATCGCGGGCTGGCGGGGCGCTTCGGGGTGTCGTCAATCATCCGTGTGCAGGCTCCAGCTGGCCCCTGGCTTCATTGTATCCAGGACGCGCGATGCCGCCGAGCATTCAATGCGCGCCGCTGGCCACCGCGGCGGTGCCCTGCCGGGGCGGCCGGGCCAGCCAGACCAGCAGCATCAGGGCGACGAAGAAGCAGCCGGACAGCCAGAAGATGTCGTTGGTCGCGAGCAGCACCGCCTGCTGGCTGATGATCCGGTCCAGCAGGGCCGGATCCGTCGCCGGATTGGCCAGATTGCCAAGGGCATCGGCAACCGTCGGGTCGAAGGCCGAGACGTGCGCGGCCAGGATGCTGTGATGGAACGCGGCGCGCCGGTCCCACAGCGTGATGCTGAGCGAGGTGCCGAAACTGCCGGCCAGGATGCGGGAGAAGTTCGACAGGCCGGTGGCGCTGGGCATCAGGTGGGGCGGAATGTCCGACAGGGTCAGCGCGGTCAGCGGCACGAAGAAGGTCGCGACGCCGAAACCCATCAGCAGGCGCGGGATGACGATGTGCTGGAAGGTGACGTCGGTGTTGAAATGGCTGTTCCAGAACGCCACCGCGGCGAACACAGCGAAGCTGAAGGTGGCCCAGATGCGCAGGTCGATCCTGTGCATGTTCTTGCCGACGAAAGCGGACAGGAACACCGGCAGGATGCCGATGGGCGCGGCGGCCATCCCGGCCCAGGTCGCGGTGTAGCCCATGTTGGTCTGCAGCCACAGCGGCAGGATCACGACGTTGCCGAAGAACACCAGGTAGCCGAAGCTCAGGATGACCGTGCCGACCAGGAAGTTGCGCTGGCCGAACAGGTGGAAATCCACCACCGGGTGGCGGTCGGTCAGTTCCCAGACCACCAGCACGCTCAGCGCGACCGCCGCGACCACGCCCAGGGCGACGATGGTGCCGGATTCGAACCAGTCCAGCTCGTTGCCCTTGTCCAGCAGGATTTGCAGCGCGCCTATGCCCAGCACCAGCAGGACCAGGCCCACCTTGTCGATCGGCACGACCTGGGTCGCGCTGGAGCGCTTGCCGAGGATCGTCCAGGTCAGGAAGGCCGACAGCAGGCCGACCGGCAGGTTGATGTAGAAGATCCACGGCCAGTTGATGTTGTCGGTGATCCAGCCGCCGAGGATCGGCCCGAGGATGGGCGCGACGATGACGGTCATCGACCACAGCGCCAGGGCGAGCCCCTTCTTTTCCGGCGGGTAGTTGTTCAGCAGCAGGCTCTGCGAGAGCGGGATCATCGGCCCCGCCACCGCGCCCTGCAGGACGCGCGCGGCGATCAGCGAGGGCAGGCTGGGCGCCAGGCCGCACAGCCAGGACGCCAGGGTGAACAGCAGGGTGGACAGCACGAACAGGCGGGCGTCGCCGAAGCGGCGCGACAGCCAGCCGGTGAGCGGCAGGGCGATGGCGTTGCTGACGGCGAAGGAGGTGATGACCCAGGTGCCCTGGTTCGGGCTCACGGCCAGGTCGCCCGAGATCGCGGGCAGCGAGACGTTGGCGATGGACGTGTCCAGTACCTGCATGAAGGTGCCCAGGCTCAGGCCCAGCGTCAGCAGGATCAGCGTGGGGCCGTGCAGCGGCGGGTGGGCCATGGCTCCGGGCTCAGCCCCTGCTCGGCCGGTCGGCCCGGCGCACCTGGTTGGCGCGCAGGATGGCGCGGATCAGCGCATCCGCGCCGGCCGCGTCTTCCACCGGGGTGACGTAGCGGGTCGCGGGCAGCGATTCAGTCTTGCCGGCGGCAGCCGTTTCCACCTCGACCTTCATCGACAGGCCCACCCGCAGGGGATGGCCGGCCAGTTCCTTCGGATCGAGCGCGATGCGCACCGGCAGGCGCTGCACGATCTTGATCCAGTTGCCGCTGGCGTTCTGCGGCGGCAGCAGCGAGAACACGCTGCCGGTGCCGGGCGACAGCCCCGCGACCGTGCCATGGAAGGTCGT
>JAJZRE010000030.1:20576-31212 GCA_021802945.1 Pseudomonadota bacterium | reverse complement strand
TCGTCCTGCATCAGGTAGCTGCGGAAGCCGTGCAGCACGCCCGGGGTGCCGGCGGTGAGCGGCGCGGCGTGCTTGCCGCTGGCGACGCCGGAGCCGCCCGCTTCGACGCCGATCAGGCGCACGCCTTCATACGGGATGTAGGGGTGGAAGATGCCGATGGCGTTGGAGCCGCCGCCGACGCAGGCGACGATGCAATCGGGCTGGCGGCCGGTCATCTCCGGCATCTGGACGAGGCACTCGCGGCCGATCACGCACTGGAAGTCGCGCACCAGCATGGGATACGGATGCGGGCCGGCGGCGGTGCCGAGGATGTAGAAGGTCGATTCGACGTTGGTGACCCAGTCGCGCATCGCCTCGTTCAGCGCATCCTTCAGGGTCTTGGAACCCGACGACACCGGTACCACGGTCGCGCCCAGGAGCTTCATGCGAAATACGTTGGGCGACTGGCGGGCGACGTCTTCGGCACCCATGTAGACCACGCATTCCATGCCGTAGCGCGCGGCCACCGTGGCCGAGGCGACGCCGTGCTGGCCGGCGCCGGTTTCCGCGATGACGCGCTTCTTGCCCATGCGGCGCGCCAGCAGCGCCTGGCCGATGGTGTTGTTGATCTTGTGCGCGCCGGTGTGGTTGAGGTCTTCGCGCTTGAGGTAGATCTGCGCGCCGCCGTACTGCTCGCTCAGGCGTTTGGCGTGATACACCGGGCTGGGGCGGCCGACGTAGTGCTTCAGTTCGTATTCGAATTCGGCCATGAAGGCCGGATCGTTGCGCGCCTTCCCGTACTCGACGCGCAGTTCCTCCAGCGCCGCCATCAGGGTTTCGGCGACGAAGATGCCGCCGTAGGGACCGAAGTGGCCACGGGAATCGGGGAGATCAGTCAGCTTCATGATGCTTCTTTCGCGTTCGCAATGAATCGCGCAATCTTCTGCGCGTCCTTGATGCCTTTCGATGCCTCGACGCCGGAAGACACGTCCACCGCCCACGGGCGCACGCGCTGCACCGCCTCGGCGACGTTGTCGGGCGTCAATCCGCCCGACAGGATGATCGGCCCCGGGAAATCCGACGGGATCAGGCCCCAGTCGAAGCGCTCACCCGTGCCGCCGGGCACGCCCGGCACGAAGGCGTCGAGCAGCAGGCCGCGCGCGGCATCGAAGTCAGCCGCGCATTTTAGCAAATCCGTGTCCCGATTGACCCGCACCGCCTTGATAAAGGGCCGGCCGTAGCGCACGCAGTCGGCCGGCGATTCGTCGCCGTGGAACTGCAGCAGGTCGAGCGGCGCGGCCCGCAGCACGCGTTCGATGAAGGCCGGCCCGGCGTTGACGAACAGGCCGACCGGCTGCACGAAGGGTGGCAATGCGCGCATCAGCGCAGCCGCGGTCTCGACCGACACATGGCGCGGGCTGCTTTCGTAAAAAACGAAACCCAGCGCATCCGCTCCCGCCTCGCAGGCGGCATGCAGGTCCTGCAAGCGGGTGATGCCGCAGATTTTTACGCGAACAGCCATCGTTCAGAGCTTTCCGGCAGGGCAAAGTGCGCAGGATACCGGATGTGGGTGAGATACAGCCCGGCGGCGGCGAAGGTGGGCGCGGCGAGCGTGCGATCGCGGCTGTTCAGTATCCCGTTCACCCATTCTGGCGGCTGGACGCCGGCGCCGACCTGGATCAGGCAGCCCATCAGGTTGCGCACCATGTGGTGCAAAAAGCCGTCGGCCTGGAAATCGCACAGCAGATAGTCGCCGCGCCGTTCGACCTGCGCGCGTCGCAGTTCCTTGACCGGCGATTTCGCCTGGCACTCGGCGGCGCGAAACGCGGAAAAATCGTGCTGCCCGATCAGGTGCGCCGCCGCCCGGTTCATCGCGTCGGCATCGAGCGGCCGGTGGTGCCAGCCGATCAGGCCGTGGCTGAGGCCGGGCCGCACCGGGTGATTCAGCAGCACATAGCGGTATCCGCGCTGCGTCGCGGCGAAGCGCGCGTGGAAATCCTCGCTTACCTCGCGCGCCCACAGCACCGCGACCCCGGCCGGCAGGTGGCTGTTGACGCCGCGCACCCACGCCGTGAGCGGGCGATCGACGGCGACGTCGAAGTGCGCGACCTGGAATGCCGCATGCACCCCCGTATCGGTGCGCCCGGCCGCGGTGACGACGGTCTTCGCGCCGGCGATTGCCGACACCGCCGCCTCCAGCGCATCCTGCACGCCGCAGCCCCGCGGCTGCGACTGCCAGCCGCAAAATCCGACGCCGCAATATTCCAGACCCAATACGATACGCATACTCACCCGGCCTCACGCCAGCACGATCCACACCCCAAGCAGGCCCGCAAGTATGACGGCGCTGTCGCAGCCTTGCCAGCGTTCGGCGTGCAGCGTGTAGGTCGCGGGCAGGGCGTCATCCGCCAGCGGCGCGCGCAGCGCATCCAGCCAGCGGGCCGGTTTGGGCGCATGCTCGACATAGTCGAGCGTCAGCCCCAGCCGCACCGCGAAGGCGCGGCGGTCAAAGCCGAACCCGGTCAGCGGCCGGGCCAGCCCATACAGCCCGTAAATCAGGCGGGGGCGCGACGTGGACGCGAGCAGCGCCGCCAGGCCGGCCAGCATCAGCGCCAGCCGCGCCACGCGCAGCGCGCCTTGCCGGAGTCCTTCCAGGGTCGGGCTGGCCCATTCCAGCGGCGGCCATAGCGGCGTTCCCGGCAAGGTATAGGCGTAGGTGAGCAGCAGCACGGCCATCAGCCAGCGGGTGCGGCGCAGCAGGCGCCCGGTTTCATGGCGGACGGGCGCAAACAGAAAGGCCGTCGCGAGGGCGGCGGCCAGGAAAGGAAGCTGGGACGGGGCGGCGCGTTCCACCGCCACCGCCCACCCGCACCACAGCAGGATGCGGGCAGCCGGGTGCGGACAGTTAGGGCGTGTCAACACGCCCTAACCAAGCGAACTCAGCATGCCCTGCGCATCGGATTTCTGCTTGTCGTTGCCTTCGGCCAGCACCTCGTTGAGGATTTCGCGCGCGCCTTCCTTGTCGCCCATCTCCACATAGGCGCGGGCGAGATCGAGCTTGGTGCCGACTTCGTCGAGTTCGAGTTCGTTGCCGCCCGCCTCGCCCAGGTCGAGGTCGAGTCCGCTGAAGTCGAACTTGCTGTCCGGGCCGTTATCGTCTTCCAGGCCGAGGTCCAGCTTCAACGTGTCGTCGCTGCCCGCCGCAGGCAGGTCGAGATCCGGCAGGTCGAAGGCGAGGCCCTGGGTGTCCATTTCCACATAGCCCGCGTCGGGGGCGCCGGCCGCCTTGGCCGGGGTGCCGAAGTCGGCGACGCGCCCTGCCGACTCGAACTCCAGCGGTGAACTGTCGATTGCCGGTTCGGCGCGCGCTGCCGGCACCGTTTCCGGCCCGGAATCGGCCTCGGCCCGGGAAACAGGCGCCGATTCGACGGCCGCCTCGGCTTCCTCGCTGGCAAACGCCACCGCGCCGCCCGCGACCGCAGCAGTAGCGGCCACCGTTGCCGCCGCCGCGGCGGGCGCGCCGCCCGACTGCATGCCGCCGTACAGCGGATTGGTTGGATCAATGCTGCGGCCCATTTCGCAGGCCTTGTCCCACAGGGGGCTTTGCTTGCTGCCGAGGGCGGCATACAGCTCGCCGGCGACCGACTCGAATGCCGTGGTGTTGCGGCGCGCCGCATAGATTTCCAGCAGCTTGACGCGGATTTCGTGACGGTCGGGGTTCTTGCCGATGGCTTCCTTGAGGATTTCCTCGGCCTGCGCATCGCGGCCATAGGCCATGTAGACCTCGGCTTCGGCGATGGGGTCGACGTCGTGGGTGTCGATGGTGCCCAGGCCCGCCTGGCTGAAATCCGTCAGGAACGAGGTGTCGCCGGTATTGACGCTGCCGCCCGATGCGGCACCGATGACCGTGTTCGGACGCACTTCGCCACCGCTCATGATGCTGTCTTCCAGCGCGGTCCCGCCGGTCTTGCGGCGACGACCGCCCCCCGCCATCATCCACCACAGCACGCCGCCCAGGCCCAGCGCCGCGAGGCCGCCGCCCCAGTACATCGGATCGGCGAGCAAGGGGTCGTACCAGTTTTGAGCCGGCTCGGGGCTGGCGGGCGGGGCCTTGACGGCCGGCACGACCGGCGTCGGCGCAGGCTTGGCCGCCGCCGGGGCTGGCGCGGGCGGCGCTGCCGCCGGCGCGGCTTCCTCCTGCGCTTTCTCCTTCATCGCGACCAGTTTCTGCATGTCCTGGACCTGCTTCTCCAGCGTGGCCACCCGCTGTTCGGATTCCTGCAGCGCTTTTGCACGCGCGGTCGCGTCCTCTTCCTGGGCACGCAGTTTTTCCTGCAGCGCGCGCGTTTCGCCAGCCTTGCCCGCGGTTGCGGACGGCGGCGTGACCTTGGACAGCTTCAGAACATCCTTCTGCGCTTCGGGGGCCGGCTTGGCCTTGTCTTCGACCTTGGGGGTGATCTTGCCGCTGCTGGCCTGTCCGGGCGCAGTCCTGGCCTCGGGAGCCTCGCTGACGGCACCGGCCAGTTTCTGCCGATAGGCACGCCAGTCATCCGCCTGCAGCCGCACTTCGCGTACCGCTTCCTTTTGCGGGATGGCAGCGGCTTTTTCGGCTGACGGGACGTCGAGGGTTTTGCCCGCCTTCAGACGATTCATATTGCCGGCGAATGCCTGGGTATTCTCCCGGTAGAGGCCGACCAGGGTCTGCTCCAGGCTCACGCCCTCCGGCTGCACGCGGTGGGCAATGCCCACCAGGGTGTCACCCGGCTTGACTGCCACACGATCCACCGGCGCAGACTTGCCAGCCGGGGCGCGCGCCGTCGTTGCGGGCGAGGCGGGGGCCGGCGTCGCGGAAGCGGTTGCCGGCCTGGCCGCCGGCGCTTGCGACGGCGCCACCGCGGTCACCGGGGCCACGGCTTGTTTTGCCTGCATGCCCGGCGGGTCGAGCAGCATGGTGTATTCGCGCACCAGCCTTCCCGAGCCCCAGTTCAGTTCGACCAGCATGTCGATGAAGGGATCGTTCACCGGACGGCTTGAGGTGACTTTCAGCACCGCCCTGCCATCCGGTTTCTTCTCGACCGAAAAGCGCAGGGATGACAACACCGGGGCGAATTCGACACGCGCGTCGCGGAACGCCTGGTCCGAGGCCAGATTGGCCGACAGGCTGTCGAGCTCGGCCTTGTCTGCCGCGAACAGCTCGATTTCGGCCGAAAGCGGCTGGCCGAGCGTCGAGGTGACCGACAGCTTGCCCAACCCGGCGGCATGCGCCATCAGCGGCACGGCGATCAGACCGGCAGCCACCAGTTGGGTGGTGAAGCGCTTCAATTTCATCCCGTATCTCCCTCTTCGCCCCGCAGGACGGGGCTGTTGAATCCTTGACGCCACTATTGACGGCTCGGCAGGCGCAATCTTTAGTGCAACAATCGCACCAGCCTTGAATTCGTCGTTCTCGTTCCGGGTCCGTTCAGGCTTCCAGCAGGATCCGCAGCATGCGGCGCAGCGGTTCCGCCGCCCCCCACAGCAGTTGATCGCCCACCGTGAACGCGGTCAGGTACTGCGGTCCCATGTTGAGCTTGCGCATGCGGCCGATCGGCACGGTAAGCGTCCCGGTCACCGCCGCCGGGGTGAGTTCGCGCATGGTGATCTCGCGGTCGTTCGGCACCACCTTCACCCATTGATTGTGCGCGGCGATCAGGCTGTGGAGGTCGGCCAGCGGCACGTCCCTGGTCAGCTTGATGGTGAGCGCCTGCGAATGGCAGCGCATCGCGCCCACGCGCACGCACAGGCCGTCGATGGGGATCGGCTTGTCGCCGCGGCGCATGATCTTGTTGGCCTCGACCTGCGCCTTCCATTCTTCCTTCGACTGGCCGGATTCGAGCGCGACATCGATCCAGGGAATCAGGTTGCCGGCCAGCGGCACCGGCCAGGCGTCGACCGGATAGCGGTCGGAACGGATGAAGTCGGCCACCTTGCGGTCGATTTCGAGAATCGCGGACGCCGGGTCGGCGATCAGGTCCATCACTTCCGCATGCACCGCGCCCATCTGGGCAATCAGTTCGCGCATGTTGCGGGCGCCGGCGCCGGAGGCCGCCTGGTAGGTCATCGGCGACACCCATTCGACCAGCCCGGCGTCGAACAGGCCGCCCATCGCCATCAGCATCAGCGACACGGTGCAGTTGCCGCCGACGTAGGTCTTGACGCCGTGGGCGATGCCGTCCTGGATGACGTTCTTGTTGACCGGATCGAGGATGATGATGGCGTCGTCCTTCATCCTCAGCGTCGAGGCGGCATCGATCCAGTAGCCGTTCCAGCCGGCGGCACGCAGCTTCGGATAGATTTCCTTCGTGTAGTCGCCGCCCTGGCAGGTGATGATGGTGTCGCAGGCCTTCAGCTCGTCGATGCTGTTGGCATCCTTCAGCGGCGGCACCCCGCGGCCGATGTCGGGGCCCCTGCCGCCGACGTTCGACGTGGTGAAGAACACCGGGTCGATGTGATCGAAATCGCGCTCTTCCTTCATGCGGCCCATCAGCACGGAGCCCACCATGCCGCGCCAGCCGATCAGTCCTACTTTCATCATGTTCGTCTCTCCGTGTGTGAGGGGCCAGGGGCTAGGAGTTAGGGGCTAGGGAACGAGCGGCCTTCGGCCGCGTTACCAGTAAATTGCGCGGGCGCAGCCCGCCCCTCCCCTAACTCCTAGTCCCTAGTTCCTAAATCCTAAAGCGCCGCGACCACCGCATCGCCCATCTCGCTGCACGACACCTTCCGCGTGCCTTCGGTCCAGATGTCGCCGGTGCGATAGCCCTGGCCGATCACCTTCTTCACCGCGTTCTCGATACGGTCGGCGGTGGCGAGGTCGGCGAAGGTGTAGCGGTACATCATCGCCACCGACAGGATGGTTGCCAGCGGATTCGCCAGGTTTTTGCCGGCGATGTCGGGCGCCGAGCCGTGGATCGGCTCGTACATGCCCTTGTTGTGCTCGTCGAGCGAGGCCGACGGCAGCATGCCGATCGATCCCGACAGCATCGACGCCGCGTCGGACAGGATGTCGCCGAAGATGTTGCCGGTGACGATGGTGTCGAACTGCCTGGGCGCGCGGATCAGCTGCATCGCCGCGTTGTCGACGTACATGTGGGAGAGCGCGACCTCGGGGTAGTCCTTCGACACTTCGATCATCACTTCCTTCCACAGTTCGGAGCATTCCAGCACGTTGGCCTTCTCCACCGAGCACAGCTTCCTGCCGCGCTTCATCGCGATGCCGAACGCCACGTGCGCCACGCGGCGCACTTCGGATTCCGAATACAGCATGGTGTTGAAGCCGACGCGCTCGCTCCCCCCGGTTGGGCTCGGCCTGACCTCGATGCCGCGCGGCTGGCCGAAATACACGTCGCCGGTGAGTTCGCGCACGATCATGAGGTCGAGTCCGGAGACGACTTCGGGCTTCAGCGAGGATGCCCCCGCCAGCTCGGGATACAGCATCGCGGGCCGCAGGTTGGCGAACAGGTTGAGTTCCTTGCGGATGCGCAGCAGGCCGCGCTCGGGACGCAGCGGCCGGTCGAGCGCGTCGTACCGCGGCCCGCCGACGGCGCCGAGCAGCACGGCGTCGGCCGCGCGCGCGAGTTTCAGCGTCGCCTCCGGCAATGGGTCGCCCGCCGCGTCGTAGCCGGCGCCGCCGATGGGCGCGGTCTCCATTTCGATTTTCGCGCCGTCAGCCTTCAAGACCTCCAGAACCTTGACCGCCTGCGCGACGATTTCCGGACCAATGCCGTCGCCGGGGAGAACCGCTAATTTCATATCAACTCCGTAAGGCGTGAGGCGAAAGGCGTGAGGCGGGGCGCCGACTGCGCCTCACCCCTCACGCCTCACCCCTCACCATCAATTAAACAGCCAGGGCGCTTCCAGTTTGCGCCGTTCTTCATACGCCTTGATCCTGTCGGCCTGCAGCAAGGTCAGGCCAATATCGTCGAGCCCGTTCAGCAGGCGATGCTTGCGCCCGCCGTCGACTTCGAACCCCAGCACTTCGCCGCCGGGCGTCGTCACCGTCTGCCTGTCGAGATCGATGGCGAGGCGGTAGCCTTCCGCCGTTTCGCATTCGCGGAACAGCCGGCCGACCGCCGCCGCATCGAGCACGATGGGCAGGATGCCGTTCTTGAAGCAGTTGTTGTAGAAGATGTCCGCAAAGGACGGGGCGATGATGGCGCGGATGCCGTAGTCCTCCAGCGCCCACGGCGCGTGCTCGCGGCTCGACCCGCAGCCGAAGTTGTCGCGCGCCAGCAGCACGCTGCCCCCCGCATAGCGCGGGAAATTCAGCACGAATTCGGGGTTCGGCTTGCGCGTGGCGGGGTCCATGCCCGGCTCGCCATGGTCGAGGTAGCGCCACTCGTCGAACAGGTTGGGGCCGAAACCGGCGCGCTTGATCGACTTCAGGAACTGCTTGGGGATGATCGCATCGGTGTCCACGTTGGCGCGATCCAGCGGCACGACCAATCCATCCAGCACGGTAAATTTATGCATTGCCTGCTCGCCTTGTCCTACTTCCTGTCGCCCGAGTCGACTTTTTTCTCGATCCACTCGCCCGCTTTCTGCAGGCCCTCGCCGGTCGCCTCGGCGCCCTTCTTCACGCCCTTTTCGGTGGCTTCCGCGGCTTTCTTCACCCCCTTCTTGGTGGCTTCCACCGCTTTCTTCACACCGCGCCCCGTCGCGTCGGCCCCCTTTTCGATTCCGTGGCCGGCGGCCTCGCCGCCTTTCTTGATGCCGTTCCCGACCTTTTCCGCAACGCTCTCTTCAGCAAACGCCGGCTGGCTGGCGACCAGCCCCAGCATGAGCAGGATGACCCCGTTCTTCATCACGTCTCTCCTTACAGTTTGCGCACATCGACAAAGTGCCCGGCACACGCGGCCGCGGCGGCCATCGCCGGACTGACCAGATGCGTCCGGCCGCCCTGCCCCTGCCGTCCCTCGAAATTGCGGTTCGAGGTCGAGGCGCAGCGCTCGCCCGGCTCCAGACGGTCGGCGTTCATCGCGAGGCACATCGAACAGCCGGGTTCGCGCCATTCGAAGCCGGCCTCGACAAAAATCCTGTCGAGGCCTTCGGCCTCGGCCTGCTGCTTGACCAGACCGGAACCCGGCACCACCATCGCCAGCCTGACGTTGGACGCGACCCTGCGGCCCTTCGCCACGCCGGCGGCCTCGCGCAGATCCTCGATGCGGGAGTTGGTGCAGGAGCCGATGAAGACCTTGTCGACCGGGATTTCGGCGATCGGCGTGCCGGCCGCCAGGCCCATGTATTCGAGCGCGCGCGTCCAGTCGTGGCGCTTGACCTCGCTCGGCGCGTCGGCCGGGTCGGGCACACGACCGCCGACGGTCGTCACCATTTCGGGCGAGGTCCCCCAGGTGACCTGCGGCGCGATCTGCGCGGCATCGAGCTCGACCACGCGGTCGAACGCCGCGTCGGCGTCCGAATGCAGCGTGTTCCACCACGCCACCGCCTTGTCCCATGCGTCGCCCTTCGGCGAATAGGGGCGGCCCTTGACGTAGTCGATCGTGGTCTGGTCGACCGCCACCATGCCGGCGCGGGCGCCGGCCTCGATCGCCATGTTGCACAGGGTCATGCGGCCTTCCATCGACAGCGCGCGGATCGCCGAGCCGCCGAACTCCAGCGCGTAGCCGGTGCCGCCGGCGGTGCCGATCTCGCCGATGACGGCGAGCGCGATGTCCTTGGCCGTCACGCCTTTTCCCAGCGTGCCATCGACCTTCACCAGCATGGTCTTCGACGGCTTCTGCCACAGGCATTGCGTGGCCAGCACGTGCTCGACCTCGGACGTGCCGATGCCGAAGGCCAATGCCCCAAAAGCACCATGCGTCGAGGTATGCGAGTCGCCGCACACCACGGTCATGCCGGGCAGGGTCAGCCCCTCTTCCGGGCCGATGACGTGGACGATGCCCTGGCGGATGTCGTCCATCCCGAATTCGGTGATGCCGAACTCGGCGCAGTTGGCGTCGAGCGTTTCCACCTGCAGGCGCGAGATCGGGTCGGCGATGCCCTGCGAACGGTCGGTGGTCGGCACGTTGTGGTCGGGCACGGCGATCGCCGCGTCAACCCGGCGGGGGATGCGATGGGCGAGTTTCAGCCCCTCGAACGCCTGCGGGCTGGTGACTTCGTGCACCAGATGGCGATCGATATACAAGAGCGTGGTGCCGTCGGCTTCGACGTGAACCACGTGGGCGTCCCACAATTTCTGGAATAAGGTTTGACCGGGCATGCGGAATAGGGCGACACGGCGCGTAAAACGCTGATTATTTCATAGCTTGCCGGGTGCGGGCACGGATTTTGTATTCCCCCACAGGGCATAGACCCCCCACGCCAGCGCCGCGCTCGCGGCGGCGAGGGTGAAGGTCCAGGCCGACCCCAGCGTCTCCCAGGTCAGCCCGCTCGCCAGCCCGCCGATGGTGCCGCCCACGCCGTAGGACAGGCTGGTGTAGAGCGCCTGCCCGCGCGCCTGGTGGCGGCCGCGGAAATGCTGGTGGATCAGCGCCACCGCCGCCGCGTGGTAGGTGCCGAAGGTGAAGGCGTGCAGCGTCTGCGCGCCCCACACCAGCCAGGCCGACTCCACGCCCCAGGCGATCAGCAGGAAGCGCAGCACCGCCAGCGCGAAGCTCGCCAG
>JAJZRE010000030.1:0-20476 GCA_021802945.1 Pseudomonadota bacterium | reverse complement strand
TTGGGCGCGAAGATCCGCATCACCTGCAAGAGCGACATCAGCACGCCGATCTCGAACGCGTTGAACGCCAGCGACTGCAGATACAGCCCCCAGAACGGCGACATCGCCCCGACGAAGGCGAAGTAGAAGAAATAGAAACCGGACAGACGCCAGTAGGGAAGATTGGGCATGAACTCGGACTGCCGCACGCGCGGCCAAAACGCAGCGCGCATTATGGGGCCAGCGCCGCGCAGCCGAAAGCGGGAGGCACGCGCCATCACGGCATCGGCCGCAGCCCGCCCATGCACATGGCAGCCGCGGCACGGGCACGGCTCCGCGGAGATCGCCCGCGGAACGGCTGACTTCAGAACGAAGATCGGCGTCGTCCTGAATGCGCAGGACATCCTCCCGCTGAACAAGCCGACCGTGATTTCAGCCTGTCAACCTGCGGCAGGATTCAACCGGAAAATCAGCCGCACCCGCGCTATTTCATCGCCGAACGCAGCTTGACCGTCTCGCCGGCCACCGCGAACACGCCGTTGCCCCGATGGTGCAGCGTTTGCGGCTTCCTGACCGCGGTGTCGACCCAGGCCTGCACCACCTCGAGAACGAAAAAGTTGTAGCGGTTCACCAGCCGCGTATCCGCCACCCGGCATTCCAGGCTGGCATAGCACTCGGCGATCAGCGGCGCCTGCACCTGCGAGGCCTCGACCGGCGTCAGGCCGAATTTCGCGAACTTGTCGACCGTGCGTCCGGAGCAGTTGCCGACGCCCACCACCTGCTTCGCCAGGTCCAGCGTCGGAATGTTGATCGCGCATGCCTTGGTCGCCCGCAGCGTGTCGAACGAGGCGTTGCGGCCACTGATCACGCAGCCGATCAGCGGCGGCTCGAATTCCATCATGGTGTGCCACGACATCGTCATGATGTTGGCGCGCCCCTTGCGCGCGGTCGTCACCAGCACCACCGGCCCGGGTTCCAGCAGGCCGTAGACCCTGGACAGCGGATAGGCGCGTTTTGCCATGGCGGGGCTCCTTGCCGGATGCGAACGCTTTCAGCTTAGTCTGTCCGGCGCGCCTGTCACAGACTGTCACATTCCGGAACCCCTCGACACGGCCCGGCCACAGGACCGTGCCGGATCTGGCGCGGTTTTTTGCTCGGCGCCGCCATGCGCGCTCCCTGCCCGCGCATTGGCCGCGACGACGCTGCCCAATCGTAAAACGGTCCTTGTATCAGGAGGGGGCCTGACCTAGTTTTAAGAATCCCCTGCACGCCCTGGAAGGAGAAAACCATGCTGCACGAATCAGTCGATATCAACCAACTGATCGGGCAATCCGGGACCAATCCCGATTTTCCCGATGCCCCACTGGGCTGGACGCGGGATGATGCAACGAAAATCGCACACGAGGAAAACCTCACGCTCACCGAGAGCCACTGGAGCGTGATTCGCGCCTTGCAACATTATTACGCCCAGCATGCGGACGACACCGTCATCAACCTTCGCGACCTGCACGACGCCCTGGACGAACGTTTCCACCAGCAGGGTGGCGTGAAATACCTCTATACCCTGTTCCCGGGCGGCCCCATCGCGCAGAGTTGCCGCATCGCCGGACTGAAAGCCCCGTACATCGCAACCGACCCGAGCTTCGGCAGCGTGGCCTAGCTGTAATGTTTCAATAGGTTGTTCCCGCCGAGGCGAGAAGCCGGCGACCGCTTCACGAGGGCGGAAAACCGCGCCAGACCGCCCCCAAAGCGCTTGATCATATTTGCAAATGGCCACATACTTCCGGGCCATGAACGGCGGGGATTTCCCCTCTTGCCCGGTTCTGACGCAAGGTATCGAATTCCGCTGTGGCCCACCTGCCCTCCCCTTCACTTGTCGACCTTCAGGCCATGCAGCTGGACGACGCGCGTGCGCTGCTGGAGCATGCCGGGCAGAACGGCGGCCAGGAAAAGGGCGAGCCACCGCTCGACTATCTTCAGCGCGTGATCAATGGCTTGTGCGAACTCTCGCTCAAGGATCCCCTGACCGGCCTCGGCAACCGCCGGCATTTCCTCGCAACGCTCGAACGGGCGATCGAGGTGGCGGCGCGCTCGGGCGAATCGATCCTGCTGCTGCTGCTCGATATCGATCACTTCAAGAACATCAACGACACCCATGGCCATCTGGCCGGCGACCAGGTCCTGCGCGCGGTCGCCGCGTGCCTGGCCAGTTGCGTACGGCCGATGGACACGGTCGTGCGCTACGGTGGCGAGGAATTCGCGATGGTCCTGCCCAACTGCCGGCCTGCGTGCGGACGGGCAGTTGCCGAACGCATCCGCCGTGCGATCGAATCGCTGTCCGTCGACGTGGCCCCGCTGGCCAGCCTGCGGGTCACGATCAGCATAGGCGGCGCCTACGCGCCGGAATGGGTTCGCTCCACCGCGGACCTGTGGATCGAGCGTGCCGACCTGCAGCTATACCGTGCCAAGACCGACGGGCGCAACCAGGTGTTTCTCGACCTGCCCCACGACATATCCGTCAGCGCGGAGGAAAAGGGCCTGCTGTTCGGCCATTTCGCCGCGGAGCCCTCCGCAACGTCCGACGCCGCCCCGGCCGATGGCGCGGACTCCGGGAGCATCCCCCCCTATCGGATGCGCGCGTGAACGATCTGGTCTCCCCCGTCTCCGACAAGCAGGACACGCCTCCGCTTCCGCTGAAGCCGCTAGGCAAGGTCATCGCGGTCACCAGCGGCAAGGGCGGCGTCGGCAAGACCTTCGTCGCCGCCAACCTGGCCGCCGCGCTGGCCAGGCGCGGCCACAAGGTGCTGGTGCTCGACGCCGACCTCGGACTCGCCAACCTCGATGTGGTGCTGAACCTCTACCCCAAGATCACGCTGCACGACGTGTTCACCGGCAAGGCCCGGCTGGAGGACGCCATCCTGCAGGCGCCGGGCGGTTTTTCCGTGCTGCTGGCGGGTTCGGGCATGGTCGAGTATTCGCGCCTGACTCCCGGGGTGCGCAACGAATTCCTGCGCGTCGTAAGCGGCCTGGTGCCGCATTACGACATCGTGCTGCTGGATACCGGCGCAGGCATTTCAGACGTCGTGCTGTTTGCCGTCTCGCTGGCTTCCGAGGTGCTGATGGTCGCCACGCCCGAGCCGACCTCGCTCACCGACGCCTACGCCACGATCAAGGTATTGGTCGGGCTGCAGCAGCGTCAGACCGTGCGCATCGTCGTCAACCAGACCGCCTCCGCGGGCGCGGGGCTGCCGATCACCCGCCAGCTGCAACATGTGCTCGATCGCTTCGTCGCGACCGAACCCGGCCATCCCATCCGCCTGGCCCACATGGGCGACATTCCGGCCGACCCCGAAGTGCGCCAGGCGGTGATGCGGCGGCAGTTGCTGGTGCAGGCGTCCCCCGGCTGCCCGGCGGGACAGGCCATCTCTGAACTCGCCGCCCGCCTCGAAAAAGTCGTCATGCCGAGGCTGGCCTAGCGGAAGCAGGCCCCGCCCGCCGGCAGCCTCAATCGATCGCGGGGCCGGCCTGAACCAGTGCCATCACCTTGTTCGGCTCCATGCGCAGCAGCGCGGCGATCTCGTCGTAATCGTCCGGCAGGGCCGCGCCATGCCAGCCATGGGCCGAATGCCGCGCCAGATTGACCGCCAGCATGACATTGCGCACGCGGGCCGAACCTGCCTGCGCCGGGTCCGTCAGGTTTCCGAGCAGTTCGGGCAGGCGCCATGCGGCGGTGAGTTGGCGTTGCAGCTCCATTCCGGCGAAACCCAGCACCCGCTTCTGCGCCGCCGCGCTGCGCAGGGCGGGATCGGCTTCCTGCAAGCGCTGGATTTCGAGCATCCGCGCGGGGCTGAAGCACCACATCAGAATTTCGGAGACATGGGCGAGCAGCGCGGACACCTGCACCTCCTCCGCATGCAGGTCGTGCAGGCGCAATGCCCAGTCGAATGCATAGTACGCCGCGCGCTGCGCACGCCGGACGGTGTGGAGCAAATGCGTCAACGCGGCCCCCTGTTCGCTCAGCAGCGCTTCCGCAAGCGGCATCGCGGGCACTTCGCGGAAGAAGGTATCCAGCCCCATCATGAGCAGCGCCTGCTTCACGTCGACCAGCTCATAGGTCTGGTTGCGGTGCTTGTGGGTCTGCATATAACGCAGCAGCTTGACCGTCATCAACGGATCGTCGGTCACCACATCGGCAACGCCGCGCGCATTGAGCTGGCTGTCGTCGCTGCGCAGGCGATCCAGTTCCCGTGCGGTCTGCCCGAGCACAGGAATGTCGGCCCGTCCCAGAAAAGCAATCCAGTCGTTCAGGCCTTCGGGTTGCTGCGGCATCATCTCTCCCTGCGCTCCGACAGGAATTCAATGTAGCAGGTCCGCCGCAAAACCCGGCGGGAACGAGGGATGTTCCCCTCGCGTCCATGATTCGGAGCGCTCTATGGGGTGTATCGGCGCCGCTTGCCGTCCCTTGAGTGCCCGCTCAGTCCGGCAGCGGTGAAACAACGGGCGCCGGGTGCCTGCGCAAACGGCTTCCTGGCGCGCACGGCCAACGGGCCGCCTGCGTCGGGGTAGCGGGTCATTTCAGGTTGCTGGACGAGAACAGCAGCGCCTTGCCGGCGACAAAATTCACCTGGATGGAGCGCTTTTCATCGCCCCACTGGCAGCTGCGCACGCCCATCACATCGTCGCATTTGTCGGGTGTTCCGATCAGGCGGGTGACTTCGTCGTACTGCATGCCCACGGTGATCTTGCTGTAATTCTCCAGCGTGAGCTTGCTGCAGCCGAGCATGGTCAGCAGCAATCCCAGCATCAAAACGGTCTTGATCTTCATGTACGCACTCCAGGCAGGGCAAGGTCGGGTCGAACGTGGGTCATCGTCCGGTCGCGATTCCCCACAATGAACGGCTACGCGGGGGGCTGCACGCGCGCCAGATAGGTGTTCGCCAGGGTCTTGTACAGCGGACGGGGGCAAACGACGCGCGACGCGGCCGTGGCCAGCAGCGTGGCCAGCATCAGGGGCACCACCATGGCGTGGTTGTCGGTCATTTCCATGACGATGACGAACGCGGTGATCGGCGCCTGGACCACGCCGGCAAAATAGGCTGCCATGCCGACCACGATCAGCGCGCCCGGGTGCGCCTGGTCAAGCAGGCCCGCCACGGTCTGGCCGATCCCCGCGCCGGCCGACAGGCTGGGGGCGAACAGCCCGCCGGGGATGCCGCTGATGAACGACACGAAGGTCGCGAGAATCTTCCACAGGCCGTATCCGGCCGACACCTCGCCAGAGCCTTCGAGCAGCTGCTTGGCTTCCGTGTAGCCGCTGCCGTATACGGCGCTGCCCGACGCGAGACCGATCAGGGCCAGCGCCAGGCCGCAGGCGCCTGCGAACGCCACCGGGTGGGCGCGCATGTACATGCCTGCGCGGCCGGGTAGGCCATGCTTCGAGAAAGCAAGCACCAGACGGCTGAAGCCGCCGCCCAGCAAGCCGCCTGCCATGCCACACAGCAACACGCCAAGCCAGCCCGACGCGCCGGAGAGCGTGGCGCTGGTCGCGCCGAAATAGGTGTAGTTGCCCTGTACGTAGACCGCGGCCAGGCCGGCAATGATGACTGCCGTAATCAGCGTGCCGCTGGAGCGCTCCTCGAACGAGCGGGCCATCTCCTCGATGGCAAACACGATCCCCGCGAGCGGCGTATTGAAGGCCGCCGCCACGCCGGCGCCGCCGCCGGCAACGATCAGGCCGCGCTCCATCAGGTGGCGCGGGAAACGGACCAGCCAGCGCAGGTTGTACAGCAGCGCCGCGCCCACCTGGACGGTGGGTCCCTCGCGGCCCACGCTGGCGCCGCCTGCCAGCCCGACGCAGGTCAGCAGCATCTTGGCGGCCGCCAGGCGCAAGGACAGCACCGCGTCACGCTTGCTGTCTTCCGCCATGCGGATGGCAGCAATCGTCTGCGGAATGCCGCTGCCTTCCGCCCCCTTGAAATAGCGCTGGGTCAGCGCGGCCACGCCCGCCAGCGCCAGGGGCGTGACCAGCAAGGGCAGCCAGGGGGAGCGCGCCACCACCGCGCGGAACACCGCGTGCGCGTAGTCGCCGCTGAGCGCAAACGCCGTGGCCGCCAGCCCCACGATGACCGCACCGCCCCAAAACAGCATGTGGCGCCACCACAGCCGCATCGAGAGCAGGCCGACGCGGTGGCGTTTCTGGACGTAGGGGAATCGGGGACGGGGCAAAGCCATGACCCAATAGTACCGTACCCTCCCTGCCCTGCGCGCGTTTCGCTACAAGCCTTCAGCCGGAAACGGCAGCGTCTGCCGATGTGAGGATGCCCGTCACTGCGATCGGGTTGGCCAGGGAAACCGCGCACCGGCACACGGCAGCAGCGGCAGCCGGCCCCGCATGGGACGTCCGAACAATCGATCGAACGCAACAGCGAGCCGCCTGCACGCGCAATCCGTGCGCCGCGCCCACCGCATCTCCAGGCCGACGTGCGATGGCCCGGCGTGTCGCCCGCCGCGCCGTGATGGCGGGGCAGGTGACGGCGACATCAAGCATGCAATGAATCGGCCTCCATGACACGCGGACGCTGGGCGCTCAGAAGCCGCCGATATAGGCGTATCCGTCGTTCTGCAGCTTGATCAGACGCGTGTAGCCGTCGTGCACGATCGTCACGCCGGGCAGCACGTCGTCCGCCGTCCATCCCATCGATTTCATGACGCTGTGGCAGATTTCGACATGCACGCCCAGCTCCAGCAGATCCTGGGTGACCTTGGCGTTGAGGTTGACCGCGAAGGGGTCCTTGACTGCCGTGCGATACGTCTCGTCGATCAACAGGTACTTCGCGGCGTCGCCATGCATCACCAGGTGGATGTCGAGCTGCGCCGGCTTCACGCCCTGTTTGCCGAAGGCCTCGATCAGGCCGCGCGCATAGAACAGGCCCTTGCTGATGCCCGCCGCCGTCTCGCCGGAATGAATATCGTAGACCACCCGGTAGCGGGCCTGCGGATCGACCTTCACCAGCGGTCGCTCCACGGAGGCCGGATCCGTCACCGCCGCCGCGGCAGGTCCCGCCAGCCCCAGCGCGCAGCCCATCGCCCAGACCAAATTCATGTAGCGCATGATCGTCCTCCCCAACATGGCAGACAACCGGGCGCAGCGCCCGCTTGAAACGGGATTATCGCGCCTGACGCTGCGTTGCGCATCCCCTCGCGCGGCTTTTCGATCCGGCGACGTGACCGGCCGCTGCCGTCAGAACCAGAACGACGTGCCTTTCAGCAGAAATTCGACATGCGGCATGTAGTGGGAGCCATCACAGGAGAACGTCACGCTCACCATGTCGTTAAAAATATTGATCGAGGCCATGCGCAGATAAAAAGTCGGATCGGAAAGTCGCAAGGACTGCATGGTATTGAGGATCCGTCCGATGTGGTGTTGCGGAATCGCGGCATCGGCAGGATAGGCGCGGGGGGGATAGATCAGGCAGATGTCCGGATCGCTCAAGGCCTCATGGTCCAGAATGCGATAGCGGAATGGATCGTCCACGGTCCAGATCGTCGCCTGGCTGCTGGAAAAATGGATCTGGCACTGGAACACGCCGCGTTGTGTCAGCAGTTCCTCGAGGATGGACAGCGCCTGCTCCAGATTGCCGTCCATCGGGCTTTCGACCCGGCATTGCTGAAACACCGTGCCGCGGATCGCCGGGTCGCCTTTCACCTGGCGCCAGTAGCCTGGCTCCTCGTAGAGTTCGGAAGTCACAGGCAGATTGCGCAAGTCGAAATCGGCGCCGAGATAACCCAGGGTCCGGGAATCCCGGTGCACCACCTGCAGCGCCGTGAGCGAGGGCCGGCGCCCTCTTAGGCTGATGTAGGCGTCCGACAGCAGAAATCCCCAATCGGGGACCGGTTCCTTCATGTACGGGCGCTGCGAGCGGTCGCGCCCGAGATGTTCGGGCACGATCCCCTGCGGGCCGACGTTGTTGCAGATTTGTATGCCATCGGTTCCGATGCAATACAGAAACGAACAATGCGGAATGCTGGAGAAATGCTCCGCGAGAATCGCGTCCAGCGCGTCGCGCTGACCCCACGCCGGGGCGCACCGCTCGGCCAGCCGCCCCAGCGGCTCGCGCAGGATGCGCGCCAGCTCTTCCCGTTGCAGGTAGATGCTGTCTTTCCATGAAGCTTTCATGCGGTCTCCCTCATTCATGGCTGAACGAGCAGTCTTCGTTTCGAGGCATGCGATGCTGCCCGCCCATGCGGGCAGCCCATTGGATACGGGCAGCGCGTCATTAGTTCAGGCGGGACGCAAGGGCGCGCCGGAGGGGCGGCTCAGGACCCGGCGATGCGCCGGGCGATATGGGCCAGCGCTTCCTCGACCTGGTCGATCAGGATCAGGCACAGGTCGCCCGGCCGCAGATGCGACAGCGCGGTATCGATGGCAAGGAATTCGCCGGTGATCTTTTCGACGGCACGCGTGCGCGGCGCATCGCGCAGCCCCTCCTCCAGCAGCGCCAGCACTTCGCCCTCGGCGCGGCCGCGCTGGCACTGGTCCTGATAGAGGACCGCCTCGTCGAACGCCGCCCCCAGGATCCGGGTCTGTTCGCGGATGTCCGCGTCGCGCCGGTCGCCCGCGCCGCTGATCACGACGATCCGGCGTTGCGCGGGCAGGGCTTCCACCGCCTTGACGAGCGCGAGGATGGCATCCGGGTTGTGGCCATAGTCGGCGATGAGCGTGGCGCCGCGGTAATCGAACAGGTTGAAGCGGCCCGGGGTGCTCTGCGCCGTGCTGTCGAAGCTGCGCAGGCCCTTGCGGATGATGTCCCAGTCCAGTTCCAGCGCCCAGGCGGCGGCGGCCGCCGCCATCGCATTCTCGATCTGGAAGCGGATGGCGCCGCCGCGCGTGAGCGGGATCTCCGCCAGCGGCAGGCGCTGCTCGGCATCCCCCAGCGCCGCCACGATGCAGTCACCGTCCTGGTAGACCACCCGATGCCCCTGGGCGCGATGGGCGGCAATGATCGGATGGTGGGGCTCGCTGGCAAAGAAGGTCACCGAACCCGGGCAATGGATCGCCATCTCGGCGGTCCTGGGATCGCAGGCGTTGAGGACCGCGACGCCGTCCGGGGCGACGTTCTGCACCACCACCTGCTTGAGCACGGCGAGATCCTCCACCGTGGTGATGAAGTTGAGGCCGAGGTGGTCGCCCATGCCGATGTTCGTCACCACCGCGACCTTGCAGCGGTCGAACGCCAGGCCTTCGCGCAACAGCCCGCCGCGGGCGGTCTCCAGCACCGCCGCGTCGACATCCGGATGCAGCAGGACATTGCGCGCGCTTTTCGGGCCGCTGCAGTCGCCGGTGTCGATGCGCCGGCCCCGCACATAGACGCCATCGGTTGCGGTCATGCCGACGCGCTTGCCGGCAAGCGTCAGGAAGTGGGCGATCAGGCGCACGGTCGTGGTCTTGCCGTTGGTGCCGGTCACCGCCACCACGGGAATGCGCCCGTCCTCGCCCGGCGGGAACAGGGCCGAGACGATGGCCTCGCCCACCGGCTGCCCCTTGCCATAGGAGGGCATGAGATGCATGCGCAGGCCCGGCGCCGCATTGACCTCGACGACCCCGCCGCCCTGTTCTTCCAGCGGCTTGTGCACGGTCTGGCAGACGACGTCGACGCCGCAGATGTCCAGTCCGATCATCTGCGCCGCTTCCACCGCCCGCGCCGCCACGTCCGGATGGACATCGTCGGTCACGTCGGTCGCCGTGCCGCCCGTGCTCAGGTTGGCGTTGTTGCGCAGGACGACGCGTTCGCCCATGGCGGGGATCGTGTCGGCGCCGTAGCCCTGGACGGCCAGCCGGGCCATGGCGATGTCGTCCAGGCGTATCCGCGTCAGCGAGGTGGCGTGGCCCTCGCCGCGGCGCGGGTCGCTGTTCACCTGCGCGACGAGTTCGCGCACGGTATGCACGCCATCGCCGATCACGTGCGGCGGTTCGCGGCGGGCCGCGGCGACCAGGCGATTGCCGACCACGAGCAGGCGATGATCATGGCCCGGAATGAAGCGCTCCACCAGCACGTCCTCGCTGATCGCCGCCGCGGCGCCATACACCGCCATGAAGTGTTCCCGCGTGAGGATGTTGACCGTCACCCCCTTGCCCTGGTTGCCGTCGCGCGGCTTGACCACCACCGGCAGTCCGATCTCGCAGGCGGCCGCCCAGCCGTCCTCGGCATCGGTCACGACCCGCCCGAGCGGCACCGGGACGCCCGCGGCATCCAGAAGCTGCTTGGTGAGGTCCTTGTCCTGGGCGATCGCCTCGGAAATGGCGCGGGTACGGTCGGTCTCGGCCGCCTGGATGCGCCGTTGACGGCTTCCCCAGCCGAACTGCACGAGGCTGCTCGTCGTCAGGCGCCGATAGGGAATACCGCGCGCAACGGCAGCCTGGACGATGGCAGCGGTGCTGGGGCCGAGGCGAACGTCCTCGTCCAGATCCCGCAGCCGCGCCAGGGCGCCTTCCAGATCGAAAGGCGCATCGTCGCGCGCGGCACGGCACAGCGACTCCGCCAGTTCGAGCGCCAGCCGACCCACCGCTTCCTCGGTATATTCGAAGACGACCTGATAGGTGCCCGTCTCGACCGTCGACGAGGTGACGCAGAAGCTGACCGGGCATCCAGCCCGCGCCTGCAGGCCGAGGGCGGCAAACGCCAGCGCGTGCGCCACGGAAATATCGTCCTCGTACCCGATCGAACGCATCGAGCCTATTTCCGGGAAACGCGCCCGCAAACGTGTCTCGAACCCGCTGATCTTGCCGATCATCGTCTCTTCGGGCGCGCATCGCACCAAGGCCTCGATGGCCATGTGCCGGCTCCAGAGATTGGGGCCGCGCAGTGCCCGGATACGTGATATTTCCATGAACGCCTGTTCCTGTGGGAGGAGGTCCAACACCCGATGGGGCCGGCCGGGTACCTATCCTGAATGGGTGGCCTGGCGCGCAGGCGCGTGGAGCGACGCGCAGGTTTCGATCCCGGCCCGGATCAGGTCCGGCGGAATGTCCAGCGCCAGCGCCACTCCGATTGCGGCGAGTACATGCAGGGGGTGCGGGAGAGGGCTCCCGTCCATGGATGAGGGCAGGATGCCCAGGTCGAAGAACGGCCGTTCGCCGGACCCACCCGCGATGACCACCTGCCTGTCACGCAGGAACACCGCCCTGCCCCCCCGTGCGCGGTGTCCGGCGATCACCGGCAGATCGGGATCGAGCGCGTAGAACAGGACCCCGCCGTCGCACAGCGAGGCCAGTTCCGCCACCGCCGGGTCGGCGGCATGCAGGACCGCCATTCCGTCGGACAGGACCACATCCACCTGGGTGCGCATCACCATGTGCATCTGCTCAGGTTCACGGATGTAGTACTCGGCGAGCGACGCGTCCATCTGCATGTCGGTCACCACGCCGACCTGGCAACGGTCGTAGGCATAGCCCTCGCCGAGGATCGATCTCGCATCGTGTTCGAAAATGGCGGTTTCCACCCCCCGGTTCATCAGCAGTTGCCGGCCCGAGCGCCAGCTTGCGCAGTTCCCCGGCCTGACCTGACGCGGGCCCAGATAGAGGCCATCGCGGCAGGCCAGACCCGTGCGCTTGCCGGTGCATGAAATCAGCTGGGCGACCAGGTGGGCAATGGCGGTCGTCCCCTGCGAACCGCTGATGCCGACGATGGGAATGCGGCCGCTCTCGCCGTCGGGAAACAGGTGGTCGACGATGGCGCGACCCACCGGGCGCGGGGCGCCTTCGGCAGGCTTGAGGTGCATGAGCAGTCCCGGTCCCGCGTTCACCTCGACGATGGCGCCGCCCTGCGCCGCCAGCGGCCGGGCGATGTCTTCCGCCACCATGTCGATCCCCGCCACGTCGAGTCCCACCACCCGCGCGGCCAGCACGGCCGCTTCCACCACATCGGGGTGGAGGGTGTCGGTCACGTCGAAGGCGACGTTGCCATTGCGCTGGATCAGGACCTTCCGCCCCGCCGCCGGGACCGCATCCGGCGTAACCCCCTGGCGCTCGAGTTCGAGGCCGACAGCGGGGTCTTCGTCGATCAGGATCCGGTTGAGCGGATAGTCTTCCGTCGTGCCGCGGCGCGGATCGGTATTGAGCTGGCGATCGATCAGTTCGGCGAGGGTCGAGCGGCCATCGCCCCGCACCCAGGCCGCCTCGCCGCGCGCCGCCGCGACGACACGCGAGCCGACCACCAGCAGGCGGTGTTCGTTGCCGGGCACATAGCGCTCGACGATGACCTCGCTGCCTTCCGGCAAGGCCAGCTGATAGGCCCGCTCGACGTCTTCGCGCGTGGCCAGATCGAGGGAGACGCCGCGGCCATGGTTGCCGTCCACCGGCTTGATCGCGACCGGCAGGCCGATTTCTTCCGCCGCGTCCCAGGCATCTTCCGGGCTTTCCGCGATGCGGCCGTCCGGCACCGGCACCCCGCAGGATTTCAGCAGGCTCTTGGTCAGATCCTTGTCGCCCGCGATGCCTTCGGCGATCGCGGGGGTCAGGTCCGTTTCCGCCGTCCAGATGCGATGCTGGCGGGCGCCATAGCCGAGCTGCACCAGATTGCCTTCGGTCAGGCGGATGAACGGAATATGCCGGCTGGCCGCCCCGTCGACGATACAGGCCGTGCTCGGGCCCAGGCAGAGCCGGTCTGCCAGGTCGCGCAGGCGCGACACGGTGCCCTGCACGTCGAAGGGACGGTCTTCGATGGCGGCCATCAGCAGGTCGCGTCCCGCCTGCAGGCAGGCGCGTCCGACCTGCTCGTTGCGCGTGCGCACCGCCACCTTGTAGATGCCGCGCTCGGCCGTCGCGCGCGCCTTGCCGAAGCCGACCTTCATGCCGGCCAGGTTCTGCAGCTCGATCGTGAGATGTTCGAGGATATGGGCCGGCCAGGTTCCCTCGCGCAGGCGCAGCAGAAAGCCGCCGCGCTCGCCGACGCCGCAGCGGTGCTCGACCAGGCCGGGCAGCCAGCCGGTCAGGCGCTCATACAGGCCGGGAAGGGTATTGGAAGGCGAATCCTCGAGGTCGCCGATATCGACCCAGGCTTCGAGCACGGGCCGGTAGGTCCAGATATTCGGCCCGTCCAGATGGGTGACGCGCAGGAATTCGATGGTTTTTCCGCTCACGACGCGGCGCGCCCGGACCAGACGGTGGAGTGGATTGCGGCAGGCATGGGAAAGCGGATCAGGACGCTGGGGCTTCGCCGGGAAAGATTGTTACACGTTGCGATCAGGTTACACGAAACCACGGCGCGCAGCATACAATAAAGCCCGCTTCGCCGGGGAAGTGGCCGGATACCCTTGCACACGTTCCAATGAAAATCCACAGCCGCGCCCGCAACAGGCCCAAATCTCCGGACGATGCCATTCAGGCCCCTGCCTGGCCGCCCGCCAACCCATGACCCGATCGCCCACCCTCCTTCCCGGCTCACTCGCGAACGTCCCCGACGCCTGGCAGGCCGAACCGCCCCTGCAACTCGCGCCCGACGAGCAGATCGTTGCCGTTCTGGAAACCGATCTCGACGTGCATCTGGTCTTTTCATCGGGACAGGTGGTGCTGACCAACCGGCGCCTGCTGGCCCGTCCGCCCGGCGACACGGACTGGACGGCCTGGCCATTGAGGCCGGGCCTGTCCCTGCAGCATCACGATCACGCCGGGGTGGGCACGCTGGAACTGCACGATGCGACCGCGCGTCTGGCCTGCTGGCGCTTCACCCTGGGCCATAACGTGGCGGCGCTGCGGCTGGTCGACCGTTTTGCGGCGGAACTGACGGCCCGTCTCTCCGGCCAGCCGGTCCCGCCCCCGGATGAAACGCTCTGCCCAACCTGCAGGACGCCGCTGCCACCCGACCAGGAGGAATGCCCGCTGTGCGGCCGCGAACTGCATGAGGCACCGTCCACCTGGACCCTGTTCCGGCTGTGGCGCTTTGCCCGGCCCTACCGGGGCCAACTCCTCGCCGGGTTCCTGCTGACCCTGGCTGCCACCGGGGCCACGCTGGTGCCGCCCTACCTGACCATGCCCCTGATGGACAAGGTGCTGATCCCCTACCAGAACGGTCAGCCGATCGATACCGGGGTCGTGGCCCTGCTGCTTGCCGGCCTGCTGGCGTCGGCCCTGCTGGCCTGGAGCCTCGGCTGGGCGCGCACCTACATCCTCGCCCTGGTCAGCGAGCGCATCGGCGCCGACCTGCGCACCACCACCTACGAGCACCTGCTGCAGCTCTCGCTGGAATACTTCGGCGGCAAGCGCACCGGCGACCTGATGGCGCGCATCGGCTCGGAAACCGACCGCATCTGCGTCTTCCTGTCGCTGCATCTGCTCGATTTCCTCACCGACGTACTGATGATCGTCATGACCGCGGCGATCCTGTTTTCCATCAATCCCGCGCTGGCCCTGGTCACCCTGCTGCCGCTGCCCTTCATCGCCTGGATGATCCATCAGGTGCGCGACCGGCTGCGCACCGGCTTCGAGAAGATCGACCGCGTCTGGTCCGAGGTCACCAATGTGCTGGCCGACACCATTCCCGGCATCCGCGTGGTGAAGGCCTTCGCCCAGGAAACGCGCGAGGCGCAGCGCTTCCGCGAGGCCAACCGCCACAACCTCGCGGTCAACGACCGCATCAACAGGACGTGGTCGCTGTTCTCGCCCTCGGTCACCCTGCTCACCGAGATCGGGCTGCTGGTGGTGTGGGCCTTCGGCATCTGGCAGGTCGCGCACGACCAGATCACGGTCGGCGTGCTGACCGCCTTCCTCGCCTACATCAGCCGCTTCTACAGCCGCCTCGACTCGATGAGCCGCATCGTCTCGGTGACCCAGAAAGCCGCGGCCGGCGCCAAACGCATCTTCGACATCCTCGACCATGTCTCCAGCGTGCCCGAGCCGGCCAAACCGCAGCATCTTGAGCGGGTGCAGGGCCGGATCGAAATCCGCGACGCCGCCTTCCGCTACGGCAACCGCGGCGTGATCCGCGGCGTCAGCCTGAGCATCCAGCCGGGGGAGATGATCGGCCTGGTCGGCCACAGCGGTTCGGGCAAGAGCACCCTGGTCAATCTCATCTGCCGATTCTATGACCTCACCGAAGGCACGATCCGCGTCGATGGCGTCGACATCCGCTCGTTGCGGGTGGCGGACTACCGGCGCCACATCGGCCTCGTCCTGCAGGAACCCTTCCTGTTCTTCGGCACCATCGCCGAGAACATCGCCTACGGCAAGCCCGATGCCAGCCGCGCCGAGATCGTCGCCGCCGCCCGCGCCGCGCATGCCCACGAGTTCATCCTGCGGCTGCCGCAGGGCTACGACTCGCTGGTCGGCGAGCGCGGCCAGGGGCTGTCCGGCGGCGAGCGCCAGCGCATCTCGATCGCCCGCGCGCTGCTGATCGACCCGCGCATCCTCATCCTCGACGAGGCGACGTCCTCGGTGGATACCGAGACCGAAAAGGAAATCCAGAAGGCGCTCGACAACCTGGTGCGCGGACGCACCACGCTCGCCATCGCCCACCGCCTGTCCACCCTGCGCCGCGCCGACCGGCTGGTCGTCATGGACCGCGGCCGGATCGTCGAGGTCGGCAATCACGACGACCTGATGGCGCGCGAAGGCCACTATTACCGCCTCTACCAGGCCCAGGCCCGCAACGTCGACACCGATCTGGACGAGCAACCCGCGGCCAGCGCCGAGGCCAAACCCCCCTTGAAAAACGCGCCATGACGCCTGCCCCGTTCCAGCTCGCCCGTGACCCCCATGGCCGGCTCCGGCTGACCGCCGCCGATGGCGACGTGCACGAAGGCGTGGTGCCCGTGCGCGCCTTCCCCATCGCCGCGCCGGCCGAGGGCATTGCCCTGGTGGGTACGGACGGCCACGAACTGGCCTGGATCGACCGCCTGGACGATCTGCCCGAGGCCGCGCGCACCCTGGTCGAGGACGAACTCGCCAGCCGGGAATTCGTGCCGGAAATCCGCCGCCTGCGCCAGGTCTCCACCTTCGCCATTCCCAGCACCTGGGACGTCGAAACCGACCGCGGCGAGACCCGCTTCATCCTCAAGGGCGAGGAAGACATCCGCCGCCTGGGCGCCGCCACCCTGCTCATCGGCGACAGCCACGGCGTGCAGTACCTGATCCGCGACCTCTCCAGCCTGGACAGGACCAGCCGCCGGCTGCTCGACCGCTTCATGTAAAACCGACCCAATCTACTTTCGCCATGACCCGTACCGACCCTTCCGCCAGCGGCGGCATCCTGATCCACGCGCAGGACGAGGCCGGCCTCGCCGCCGCACGCCGTGATTTCCACGCCCTCCTCGCCTCGCTTGAACTTGATCGCCAGGCGGAGACCCACCAGGAAGGCCTCGCCCTCCGCTTCCGGCTAAAGGCGGACGTCGCCCGCGAATGGGCGCCCGAGTTCGACACCACCCAACTGTGCCAGCGGCTCAAGCTCGACACCGGGGCCAGCGTCGCCGATCTGGAAAAGGAAATCCTGGTGGCCATGCTGGTGGGGCCGGTGGCCTTCGAGTTTCCCAGTTACGCCGAGGCCCGCTCGGCCATCCACATCCGGCGCAACATCGTCCTGGCCGCGCGCCGGACGGCGCTCGACTTCCACACCACCGAGGCCGAACGTCCCGAGGACTACTGGACCTACGTCGAGGGCAAGGGCTTCACCCTCCTCCCGGGCCGCTCGCTGATCGAAGGCCTGGTGAAGGCCACCCAGCCCGAGGTGTCCGGCCAGCTCTACGCCTTTTCCTGCTACCGGGCGACCGAATACGTCATCCTGCTGGGCCTTGCCCAGGAACTGGCGGCCAGCAATCCCGGATTGCTGGCGCGCCTGCAGCGCCAGTGGGAGAACCGGCCCATCATGTCCGGCCAGTTCCACGACGTCTTCCTGCACGAGTACGGTTCGATGGACGCGCCCCTGCCGCCGACGTACTACGTCCCCGGCGACCGCCTCTGGTTCCGCAACCCCGACGAGCGCTCCGCCGACGTGACCGGCTACGAAGGCTCGTGGGTGTTCTATCTCGGCAGCGGCCGCTTCACCAACTTCTGGAAACGCGACCAGCCCTTCAGCCTGACGGCGAAATGCCTGGAGATCTACCACTGGCGGCACGGCGCCTACGTCGACGGCCAGGGCGAGCCGCAGATGGACGAGGCCATCGTCGAGGAGCGGGTCCGCGCCACGCAGAACGATCCTGCAGAGGTGGCGCGCATCATGCAGCGCATGCTGCGGCTGCGCGACCCCAAGGGGGTTTATCAGGAAGGCGGCTGCATCGACACCTCGCGGGAATACCCCCGCTGTATCCATCCCGGCACCGCCGATATCCGCTTGCCCGAACGGCCATTCGAATTCTGGGGGAAACTGGTGCGCCTGCTGCGTGCCAGGGTCCGCCTCCGGCTCGCGGTCTGCGTCAGCCTGCCGCTCCTCGCGCCCACCCATCATGCAGCGGCCGCGCATTCGGTTGCCGAGGCGTTCCGTCAGGCCTGCAGCGCGGAGCAACGGCAAGTCGTCCGGATCGAATCCGGCATGGCAAGCTATCTGGCCACATGGGGCATCCGCCACAAGTAACGCCGAAAACGGCTGGGGTCCCGTTTATTGAACGAGCCCCTGGCCCGGCCGGCCCCAGCCCGCTACTGATAGGTCTGCCCGTCGTGCCTGATCCAGCCTGAGGGATGGCGCCCGTGCGGATCGCGGTGGGTCCAGTGGATCACGCCGCCTTTCGGGTTCCACTCGTACTCGCCGTGAAAGGCGACCGTGTCGCCTGCGCGCAGCGCGTCGATGCGCGGCGCCAGATCGATGTTGTGGGCCAGCAGCACGGTGCGCCCGGAATCCAGCCGCACGATGAAACGCTGATGCCGGCTGCCGTTGCCGTCGTCCCGCAGCACCTTCACGACCGTACCCTGCCCTGTTACCTGCAGCCTGCTGATGCGCTGCGCGAACGCGTTTTCAAGGATGGCATCGCTGCCGTCGCGCGTTTCCAGCGACGCGCCGGGGCGGGTTGACGCCGCTTGGCTGCCAGGCGTTCGAAGCCCCGGGGCAAGTGCGAAACTGGCGGCCGCCGCGAGCGCGGCAATCAGCAGGAGTCTGTTCATACAAATGGCACCGGCAAGACGTCATGCACGCCGCGCGATCAGGCGCGAAGCGGCCCGGGATGCATCAGGCCCGCGAGGGCGGCAGGCTGACGATGACGGCGCCGCCCTCCTTCTTGTCCACGACCAGTGCGCCTTTCCTGTGCGCATCGTCGAGGATCTTGCCGAATGCGCCGTAGCCGTATTCCGACTCGCTGAATCCCGGACGGATCCGCTTGATGGTGCTCTTGATCAGCGACGCCGAAATCGAGCCTTCGCCGCCGCGTTCCGCGACCAGCTGCTCCACCGTGCCCACCACCAGTTCAATCGCCTGGCTCTTCTTCTCATCGGGGCTCGGTTCGGTCTTGGCCGCGGCCTGGCCCGCATCGCCGGCTGCCGTTTTTTCCGTTGCCGGCCGCGCGCGCCGCCGGGTCGGGCTCGCCGCCGTCGGCGCAGCGCCAGCTGCCTCCCTGGCGGGCGGCGCTGCCACCGGTTTCTTGACGGGCGCCTTGTGCGGCGCCTTGACCTGCACCAGATCCTCGTAAAAGATGAACTCGTCGCAGTTGCCGATCAGCAGCGACGAGGCCGAGCCGCGCACGCCGATGCCGATCACGCTCTTGCCGTTCTCCTTCAGCTTGGAGATCAGCGGCGAAAAGTCGGAATCCCCGCTGATGATCACGAAGGCGTCGATGTGCGACTTGGTGTAGCAAAGGTCCAGCGCGTCGACCACCATGCGGATGTCCGCCGAGTTCTTGCCCGACTGCCGCACGTGCGGAATCTCGATCAGCTCGAACGCCGCCTCGTGCATGTCCCGCTTGTATTCCTTGTAGCGGTCCCAGTCGCAGTAGGCCTTCTTCACCACGATGCTGCCCTTGAGCAGCAGGCGCTCGAGCACCGGTCGAATCCGGAAGTCGGGGTAGTTGGCTTCCTTGATTCCAATCGCCACGTTCTCGAAATCGCAGAATACGGCGATGTTGCGGATATCCGGTGTGGTCATCGTTATTCCTTTCGTGACGATTCCATCGTTCACTGACAAATCAACGGGTCCGGTAGGCAATCGTGCCCACGCCTGCGGCGAGGACGGTCGGCTTGCGCCGGGTTGTGAAGCGGCATCATACAACCCGGTGACCGGCCGGCCGTGATCGTCGGCCTCCCGGCTTCGCGGCAAACGATGCTGCGTGTCCCGGCCGCGATGCCAGGACGGGACGCAGCGCGCGGGTCATGACTTTGCCGGGTTGCGGCAACTCGCGTTCCGGCCCTGCTGGTCTTTTCCGAGCCGATACGCATCGACAACCCCGATCACCCAGCAGATCGCCAGCACCGCCGTGGCGACCGAAACGGCGAGGCTGTCCGGGCCCTTCGACGCCTGCGTGACAAGGTCGGAAATCCGGCCTGGATCGATCGCGCCGCCCTCGGACGCCAATCGCTCGAGAACGAGCGACGCCTGCTGCATCGCCCGGTCCACAACGACCCAGAGGCAGGCGAGGCTGACCACGATCAAGGCGATGCCGCGCGGATACTGTTTCAGGTAGAGATGGCCGGCGCCGGGCGCCAGCAGGGCGGACAGCAGCACGGCGTTCGTCGACCGGCTCATCGTTCCGCTGTCGCGTGTGCGGCCGCAGCACGGCCATCGAGAACGTTCTCGTGAACCTTCATTCCCGCTCCCCTGTCGCTGTTCGCTGCGGGAATGGTATGTGAAGCCCGGCCTGTCCGCCAGGCATGGCGCGGTCCAGGCGGGACGGCGCTGGAAAAGGCATTCCATGCAGCCTCCTGTGCGGGGGTGAGCTTGCGTTTTTGCTCCGGACCGGACGAGCGGGCGGCACGACGCGCTTCCCGCTCGGCATGGGCGGCTTGCCCGTGCCGGGTTTCACAGCCTGCGGGGGCGGGCATCGCAAATGACGATGCCGCCAGAATGCCGCCGCCGGCGATCAGGATGTAACGGGTTGAACCGTATGCAACCGGCCGCTTGCGGTTGCACCGGCATGCGCTATGTTCCAGTGTGATTCGCCGCGTGCATCGACCCCCCTCGCCGGCCGCGATGAATTCATCCGAAGCAAGGAAAGTACGCATCGCATGCACGATGCCTGACCAGGAGAATGCACATGCACAGGATGCCCCATGCGGCGCTGCTTGCGGCGCTGCTGCTCACAGGCTGCGTCGTGGCCCCCGCGGACCGGGACGCCGAATGGGTGGTGGCCCCCGCACTGCCGGTGGTCGTGGAGCTGGGGATGGAGCCCTACTACTTCCACAACGGCTTCTATTACTACTACCACAATCAGCGCTGGAGCTATTCGCACGAGAGAACGGGACCCTGGCGGGACCTGCCCAGGGATCGCTACCCCGGGGAGATCCGGTACCGGGATCACGATGGCAGGGACAGAGGCAAGGGAAGGGAACGTGATCGTGGCGACCATGATCGCGACTAGTACGACAACCCAT